>CACVAU010000020.1 GCA_902727915.1 uncultured Sulfurovum sp. | reverse complement strand
TTCCTGATATGGTAACCCTATTTCATACCATTTTATTAAAGAGCATTATAGCTATTTTAATGTAGAAAAAAGTAAAAAAATATGATAAAGTTTTTTATGAAATAGTCACTTTCAAAGTATGTACATCATTGGGGTTGAGTAGCACAAAGTCTTTATGAGCATTGGCTGTTTCCAAACAGATCATAGTTTTGTAACCATCGTTTGACATGTCAGCCATGGTTTCAGACTTCTCTTTCCATGGATTCCAGACAACAAGTGAATTTGAACCATTTTGATTAAGCACTATTTCTCGGTTCTTATCTTCCAACATAATTTTAGAAGAGCCATCAAAATAGACCCTATCAACCTCTTCATTTATGGTGACAGCACCCTGTTGTTTCTCTAAACCTCCATCTAAACTGTTATAAAAAACCGTCTCTTCTAACCCTTTAACAGATACATTCTCAATATCTGAAATATTTAAATAGGTGTGGAGTGCTTGTGTTACGTCAAAAGGTTCTGTGTCACTGTTTATGGTGGTGAGTTCTAGGGTCAATTCTTTACCAACAATAACATCATAAACAAGCACAAAATTGTATTCCCACAAGGCTCTTGTCTCTTCATTGGGTGTGAGCATGAGCTGTACATGGGTAGCACCATCAGCGAGTTCATGTTTTGCCATGTATGACCACTCTTGGTTTCTAGCAAATCCATGTTGGGGAAGTGTTGCATCATATTTATGTGGACCAAACCATGGAAAACAGATGGGTACACCACCACGGATGGCTTTGCCTTCTTGAAAATAGGCTTTTTCACTTAGCCATAAGAGAGGCTCTTCTCCTGTGGCTTGGTAATGAAAAATATGCGCACCCTGTAGGGCTATTTTCGCTTCAGCATGTTCATTTTGAACTTCAAGGTATTCAAATCCATTATCAAGTTTTTTAAGTGTTATCATGGTGCATTCCTTTTTAAACGATAAAGCTACTCATAAATGGCAAGAGTAAAAGCAGAACATAAAAACCAATACCGACGACCATAAGAAGGTAAGTAGGTCGTTGTGTACGGAGTATCTTTAGGGCTTGTTTTGCCATGGCACTTTTTTTGGCTAAATCCATCTCTTCATACATTTTTCCACTGCTTAGCTTTGCCAAAATACGCTCTTTTAAAGGAGCTTCACTTGCCTCTTTCATAAGCTCTTGAATGAGTATAGAGGTTTTGTAGTTATGGTTAATAGCAAAAAAGAGAAAGACCCCAAAGAGACCAATGAGAGGACTTCTTAACATAATGGCTGCGACGATAATAACAACAAAGCTCAAAAGAAAAAAGTAAAACTGAGCTTTAGGGTAACGGGTAAAGAGCAGTGACTGAACAATCTTTCCACCATCAAGAGGGTAGATAGGCAGTAGATTTAAATAGTTCAGTACAATTGAAAAGAGTGCATATTGTTGAATCCATGAAATCTCTTTAAGTTCAGTACTTCCACCCACAAACATAAAGATTCCCACCCCAATAATAATTCCTGGTAGTGGACCAGCTAAAGAAACAATGTATTCTTCGAAAGGGGTTACATGCTCTTTATCACCTTTGGCAGCAGCCCCAAAAAACGGGATAAAAAAGATGCTAGTATCTTGGTAGCCAAAGTATCGCATGGCAAAATAGTGTCCAAGTTCATGAACAATAAGAATAACGATTAATAGAGGTAGTGTAGCCCAAGGAATCCCTAAGAGTCCAAAGACTAAGACAAATCCTAAACCTGAAATTATGAAAGTTTGAATCTTTTGTTCACGGGTCTTTTCTATAGGCTTTTCATCAAATTGTTGTGCAAGAGCTTGCATTTCACTGTTTTGGTAAAAGAGTTGTTGCTTGGGTTGTGAAGTAGCTGTCTCTTGCTGGATGTATTGCTTTAACATCAATACTTTGGCAGCACGTTTGTAGCCTTTGATGCTCTTTTGAACGTATTTAAAGAAAGGAATGCTTAGGCTGAATTTATAGTCATTGGCTACTGGATGCATGATGTTCTCTTCTATCATGAGTCTAAAGGTTTCATCTATCTGGTATTGGCTATAGTTGAGACATCCTTCTTGGCTAAAGACCTCTGTTTGTATGGGTTCGTTGAGACTTCGTCGGTCTTCTCTGTGTGATATTAAAGCTTTTTCAAATGAACCATGATAGTGGTCAAAGAGCGTAACAGAGTCAGCTACTTTGAGGTTGTGTGCAAAACAGTCATAGGTAGCAACAACTTGAAAGTTCTCATAGATGGTTGTGTAGTTAATGGTCAGTGGTTGTAGGCATCCTTTTATGGGTGTGGTATCCAAAAAAGCATGAATGTGTTCTTCCTCATTGTAAAAATAGAGGGTATGCTGAGGCGTGTTATTTCTCTCTAACATATTATTGTATCGGTAAGCGTAGAGGTAGGTAAAGCCTTGGGATTCTAAAAAGTCTTTATAAGGCTTAACAATGCTTTCTGTTTCACTTGGAATCTCTTCGTTTTCAATGCTCTCTACGACGACCTCTTGCATGTTTTCAAAGAACAAGATAATGGCTGAAAGAATGGTTTGTATATTGAAGAGTATGAGACCAACAATAATTATGAGAAGTATGTTTTCGAGTGTGAACATTGTGTTTCCTACATTAAAAGTTTCTAGCTTGTTTGAGAGAGGATTTTATCTTATTTTGTTGAGAAAAGCATGGTAAAGACCACACTTAAATCTTCTTCAAGTCAATGGGTGTAACTTTAGATGCTTTATAAGCTTCTAGTTTATCACGTTTGTCCATGTCCTTTGCCCAGTCTTTTAGCTCATTTCTTTCATGTTTGTACTCCATAACAGGAACAGACATACCACAGCTTGACTCCACAGCATAGATGTTAAACTCAAAGATGTCTCTAATGAGTGCTTCGTTGATATTAAAGAGGCTTAGATATTCTTGGTATTTACTATCTTCTTTTCCAATAACATTGGCTTTACAAAAGATGCGAACAATTAACGCACCACCTTCAAAGGCATTAAAAACTAAGGTAAATTCACCATCATTTACAGCATCTCTATGGGTTCGGTTCCCACTTCCTGGATAACTGGCATAAACTAATTTACTTTCATCTATGACTCTAATGGTATCATACCCTTTAGGAGAGAGATTAACTTCTTTGTCACTACAAGAGGCAATGTAAAAGAGTTTTTGTTTTTGTATGAATTCGATGTCTTGTGGTTTTAGTGCTTTGTATTGTTTTCCCATTGTATTTTCCTTATATTATAATTTTGTATCGTGTGTTTTTACCAACTGTACCTTCTATTTGTTCAATACAACCTAAATCAATGAGTTCTTTCATGTCCCTAGAAGCAGTTGTTGGGGTTGTATCTGCAATTTTAATGTATTTCTTTTTACTTAAGTCACCTTGAAAGTTTTCAATGCCCATGTCTAGAATTTTATTGAGTACTTTTATTTGTCTACTGTTTAAATTACTTTCTCTATATTTATCCCAAAACTTAGTTTTTTCTCGAATGTAAGCCAACTTTTTCTTTGTTTCTAGGAGTGCTGTGTAAAGTGTTGAAAGAAACCATTCGCACCAAATTGTAATATCTAAAAAGTTATCTGTCTTATGGACATAACCTGTAGTAGCTTCCAAAGCTTTATAGTAACCTTTTCTATCAGCATTAATGGCACTTGACATGGAATAAAGCTTTGAAATTTTTGAAGACTCTATATCGGATAAAACTAGGTCTGTTATGGCACGTGAAATGCGTCCGTTACCATCTTCAAAAGGGTGAATAATAACAAACCAAAGATGAGCAATCGAAGCTTTAATGAGACTTGTTTCTGTATCATTAAACCATTGTAGAAATTGTTCCATCTCCTCTTCAAGTCTCTCTCTTGTAGGGGCTACATAGAAAGTTTTCTCTTTACCTGCATAACCTGATACTATCTCCATGGGTTCTTCACCTCTAAACGTAGCCACATTGATTTTTGTTAATCCACTGTAACCATTTGGAAAAAGAGCATTGTGCCAACCAAATAAACGCTCTAAAGTTAAATCATTTTTATAGTTGCTGTTAGCATCTATTAGAACTTCAACAAGATAATCCGTAGCCATGTCAATTTTAGTATAATCAACATTTTCAAAACCAAACTGTTTTTTAATAGAAGCTTTTACGCTGTCTCGACTTAAATAATGTCCTTCAATAGCAGAGGTACTAATGGCTTCATTTTCAAGGGTTTCCAGTTGTCTTTGGGTAAGGCTATCTTGATTCATAACATCCATCATAGCAATAAGATAGCCTTGTTCTTTAGATACATCTTCAAGTAGTTGTGCTAACTTTTTTCTGTCATAAGTAAAGCTTGGGTACTGCTCATGTTCCCATATCCATCGTTTCATATTTCTTCCAGTTAAATGTGTATTAGACTTATTATAGTCAAAATGAATCGAATATTTACTTTATTCGTACCATATTTGGCATGAATACTCTATTTTTTCGTCTCAATTGATTCTTGATACTCTTCATAACTTGGTCGGTTCATAGGATTTTCACCTCGTTGCATACTAGCAACATCTGAACTGGCTTTGGTTTCTTGATGAATAGACATAGGGTTTAATTGGTTGATGTAGGCATCTTTACAGCCTATGAGTAAAAGGTTGAGTAGGAGTAGGGTGAAAATTAGTTTGATGTTCATGGCTTGTCCTTTTTATTGGATTATATCTATAAAGTGTTTTGATATTGACATTGAAGGTATTTAACTAGAGTATTGACAATGTAAATACATTTGGTTATACTTTATCTATGCAATTTGAATGGGATGAGAATAAAAATAAGATTAATCAAGAAAAACATGGTGTTTCATTTGAAGAAGCCCAAGAAGTTTTTGATGATGCTTTACAAATATCGAGATTAGATAAACGATTTAATTATTTTGAAGAACGATGGATTACTCTTGGTGCAACTAAAAAAGAGAAAATTTTAGTTGTTGCCAATTTATTTTTTTCTGATGATGGAGAAGAAATTATTAGAATAATATCAGCAAGAAAAGCAAACACAAATGAAAGGAAAGTTTATGAAAAATGTTGAAGAGAGAGCAAAGTATGATGATTTTGAAATGTTAGATAATTATGATTTTTCGGATGGAGTAAGAGCACGTTTTTATCAGCCTAAAAAAATTCCTACTTCAATGAGACTTGATAATGATATTTTAATTTTTTTAAAAAAACAAGCAGGTGAGAAAAAGATAGCCTACCAAACACTTATTAACAACCTTTTACGTGAATATATGCAAAAAGAGGGGTTGGTGAAGTAGTTTATTGTTGATAGATAAGGTGTTTTAAATTTAATTTATATGCTTTAGATTCTTAAGTTAAGCATCACTTTACCAATTTATAGAAGCATTTGATTTTGAGTATGAACAAGAGTTTTAAAAGTAGGTAAAATCAAAAAACTACAAGGTGAGAGTGAAGAGCTTTATAGACTTAAGCTTCATCGTTATCGTGTGATTTATAAAAAGGAGGAAGATAGATTAGTGATTTTGGTTTTGAATGTTAGTTCTAGGAAATCGGCTTATAGGAAGTAGGAAAATATTACTTATGATTATCTATGATATCCCCCATAATCAAACAATAATAGTATCAAAAGAAGTAACTATTTTTATGATATAATCAATAAAAAAGGAGATAGCATTATGTCCATAAAAACCATTCGCTTAGATATTAGTAGTGACATTTTTGATAAAGTAATGTTCATCTTGGAAAATTTACCAAAGAATAAAGTCAAATTTTCATTAGAAAAGAGAAAAGAAGAGAGCCAAGACAAAGAAAAAAGCTTGGTTGAGTTCTTCCAAAACTCTCCTTTGGTTGATGCTGTTTCTTTAGAGAGAGATCAAGAGGTATATCAAGGTAGAATTGAGTTTTGAAATATCTGTTAGATACGAATATCATTTCTGAGTTTATCTCGAAGAAACCCAATCAAAAAGTTTTAGAATTTATTACCTCTTTAGATGAAAGCCATGTTTTTCTCTCTGTTATTACGATTGGCGAGATAAAGTTTGGTATTGAAAAAGTCAAAAGTGAAAAGAAAAAAGAGACGCTTTTACATTGGCTTTACAATGACTTATTAGAACGCTTTGATGGTCGAATTGTAGATATTGACACAGATATGATGCTCAAACGGGGTGAAGTAAATCAGCATCTTCAAAGTATAGGAAAACCAATGCCTATTATGGATTCTCTAATTGCTTCTTCTTGTTTGGCTAAAGATTTTGTTTTGATTACTCGTAATGAAAAGGACTTTTATAGTTTTGATATTGAGATGATTAATCCATTTTGATTTAGATAAGAAAGAACAATAGTAAAGGAAAACAGCTACTAAGTATGGGTTCTTTACTTTGAGGAGTTGTGGGAAATATACTGTTATTTAGAAATTTAAAGGTGGGAACTGTCCTCTTTTATTCATGAACACTTTAAAACTAAATTTGACGCGAATGAAGTAATTTTTAAAAACTTCTCTACAATAAAAGTAGCATATCAACTTTTAATAGTTTTTGAACTGTTCTGTTTATAATTTAAATTTAATTTGATACTATTTAAGTAAATTATTTTTTTTTAAAAAGGAAAAATATGGATTATCAATTAGGTTTAGATTTAACATTTACTATATTATTATACCCTCTAGTTTTCACCTTAGGTATTATAATTTTATTTGTATTCGCTTTTTTCATAGGAAGCATTATAAATAAAGAAAAAAATATTATGAAAACTTTTATTAGTATGTTATTTGGAGGTATTACAATAGGAAGTGTCTCCTATGGAATATTTGCCATCACAATTTTTCCTCTTATATATACACTAACAAATCTATATTATCAAGACTATACTAATACATTATTTTGGAAAAGTGAATTAGAAAGTGGTTTCTTAGCTATTCGAATAGCTGCTTTAACACTTGGATATCAAGTATTTTTATTAGCTTGGAAAATAATTAAACTTGAAAGAGAAAAAGAACAAAAGAATATTCATAAACATACAAAAGCTAAGACTCAAGAGGCTTCTAACAAAAATTTTATAAACTATGGACAATTATCCTTTTATATGATTTCCCTTTATATTTTAATTTTTGCAGCTATTTATAACGTAGATAATCTATATATCCAAATTTCAAGTTGGGCATTATTATTTATTATTGATGACTGGAAAATAATTATGGATTATATGGATGCTTTTCAACAAGACATGTTATCTTCACATTTAATACGACTAATGGTTTTAAATTTAGTATTAGTTATTTCTATGATTATGGCTGCATTTACTGTATTTAATATAATGATTAGTATATTAATTACTATAGCTATGTTATTTATATTATTATTTCCAATACTTGTTAAATATATGTATAAAAAGAAATTAATACATTGAATATAAACAATAAGTTTTTGATGATACTTTACAAATATCTAAACCTTGACTCGCTCACATCGTCCTCGATGGGAGTGTATATTAAAGGTGATAGGATACTTTATTATGTATCAGAGGTAAAGTTTGTATTTCTTTTTAATAAATCTGAGAATGTGTAGCAATACGCATTAAGATAACTTCATCTTCTGAATTTTCAATATAAATAATTAGTATATCACTACCCAAATGAAACTTTTGTAAGTGCCTCATTTTCTCTTTAGCTCATCAAATGAGAAATCTTCAACATGAATACCTTTTCTTGACTCTTCTATGACTTTTTGAGTCTCTTCATTTGGGATTTTTATCTCAAAAGGTATTCCATTGTGGTTTTATTTTTTGATAAAAAATGTTTATGGCTTGTGTTGCACTTAATCCTAAATTTTTTAAAATTAAC
>CACVAU010000019.1 GCA_902727915.1 uncultured Sulfurovum sp. | reverse complement strand
GTAAATCATTTGATATATTTGATGTATTATGCGTCGTTAATATAATTTGTGTGTCAGTTAACTCTTTTAACATTTCAATTACTAATCTTGATAAGTCATGATGGTAAAAAGCATCAAATTCATCTATAAATACAAATGATATTTTTTTCTCTTGCATTTTTAAATACCAAAAATAAAATATTCCTAAAGCATATGTTCCAGATGAGATAACCTCATCAAAAACTATTTCTTTATTCTTAAATATTGAAATAATTTCCATTCTGCCATCTATCTCTTTACTTTTTAATTTAAATTTAATACCTATCTTATTAAGTAAATTTTCAAAGTCAGATAGTTTATTTTTTCTAATAATATAATCATCAACATATTGTAGTCCTCGTTCCTGTCCAATATAAAGATTTTCATCTAAATTTTTAAATAGTAACATATTACTTACAAAAACTCTAAAATCATTAAAAACTTTATTTATAAGATTATCATTTAAAATTGTATTCTTCGCTACATAGGATATTACTGATATATTTGAATCACCTACATTACTCTTAAGATGTTCAGCACCTTCAAACTCAACTCTAAATTTTGTGCTTTCTTCTCTATCTATAAAAATAACTTCTTTATTATCTATTGTTAACTTTTCACTAATTAACATCTGATAATCCTTCTTAGCATATTCATAAATAACTTCTATACCTTCAAATAAAAGTGTAAACCGAAAAATTGCTCTAGTTTCAGCACTATCAGCATTTAAATAGTTAAGATATTTATCTTTTGAAATCTGATTATCTGTAAGGTGTGAGACCATATCAAATATAGCCAGTCCCAAGTTAGATTTTCCACAACCATTTTGTCCATACACAAGAGCCTTAGTAACGATACCATCCTTAACAGCCTCTTGATTAAATTCAAAATTTTTAGTGTCACTTAAATCAAAAGTAAATGTTTCATTAAAATTTTTAAAATTAGTTATCTCTACTTTTTTTAACATATTTCATCCCTTTTTACTTTGTAAATTTTACCGTAATCTTCTTACGACAACACTTCAACCTCTAAAACAATAGTGAAAACTACTTATACTTCTTCTCCATCAACTTACATTCCTCTAAAGTACTTTTATTTTCCATGGTTAAAGCTTTTGTAAGTACAACCAATGGTAATTTACTGACTCTGTCATAAATACCCTCTTTAGGTAAGGTAATACCAACATCATCACAACTTTGAATGACTCTTGCACTAAACTTTTTTACTTTTTCTATTTTATCAAGTGATGTCTCACCTGCAAAAAACTGACAAAGTTCTTTTGGCGTTTGAGCTGTCTCTTTGGCTGCCTTTTCAATGGTAACTTTTGGACTTCTTCTGATAAATTGATTCGTTCGCTTCTCATCTAACACGATGTCATATGCTTTACAATCTTTAATGCTTTTATTAATAACAACCGAATATATATCAGGTGTTTTTGCTATTTCTATTTTTTTAGGTTCCGTTGTGCTACACCCCACAAATAGTAAACCTCCAAGCATTGCAGTTAACGTTAATAGTTTTGTCATAGACTTTCCTTACATATTATTTTTTAGAGCGTACCCTATCATAAATTAGAGCATAGATTACTTGTTTTCATATATTTACGTTAAAATAAACAAAAAGGGTCTATTATGAAAAAACTTCTTCTCCTTTCACCTCTACTTCTAAACATTTTTCTTTTTGCACATATTACGCCCATACAAACCCCTATACCCATTAACAGTACATTTGAACTCAACAATACAGAAGAAAGTTTTGACATAAACTATGGTTATACTCATGCTCCTTTTCTAAATTGTAGCCCTAAAATTTCTGCTGCCTATAAAGTTGAATCCAGACAGAAACTAAAAGTAATTCTTCAACAAGCACTACAAACATCAACCCAATACAGTTGTAACTATGAAGGAAAAGATGTCATCTTTAATACCGTGGCGTTTAAGCTGATGGATGCTCACTATTTTAAAGATGAAAATATCATGCGTTTGAGTTTTAATGACAAACTTGACCTCAAAAGTATTTCTACAGGTCTTCAACTTATCAAGATAGATAAACTCTCAAAAACCTCACTTAAATACAAAGTCTTAGAACATAGTGAAGAAAATTTAATACTACAACTCAATGAAAAGGTTGGTTCAAATGTCATTGAACTGAATATCAATGATAAACTAAAAACCATTTATAATGTTGCCTATCCTGAAACATACACCCAACGCTTTAATACTTTACACAAAAATATCAAACTAGACCCTGAAAAAACATCCATGAACATTGCTGATGCACCCCAAATGGTCTCACTGGCTAACGGGGATTTTGCCCTGCGTATTTTTGTTAATGATGACTTAACTGACCATACCAAAGAGAGCATCGAAATTGTCGGTATAAAGAATTTTCAAGTCAGTGAGTATGACTATATTGATCAAAAAATGCGAGAGCGTTATGGCATTCAAAATGCCTATTATTATCATGATATCACTTCAAAAGAATTTACAGAAAACACAGAATATAATATTATTTTAAAAGCAGGACTTACCTCTTACTACCGTGAAATTAAAGAAAATGTTCACTACAAACTAAAAACAGGTGACCGTGCCAAAGTTGTTCTTTTTGACAATGATAAACCCTATATTTCCAATAAGGGTGAACTTGCATTTTCTTCCATTAACATTGACAAAGCTACGCTTATTGTAGAACGTATTTTGGATGATAACTTACGTTATTTTATGAACTTTAACCAAGCTAAACAAGAACATATAGATGCCTATACTCATGAGATTTTCTCTAAAGAACTGATACTCAATCAGAAAAAGAACACTTTACTCAAACAAAAATTTAAACTCTCTGATTTAAACAAAAAAGCCTTGGCTGTGGGTATTTATAAAATCACACTTCGTTATTCAGAACTTATCAATAAAAAAGAAGAAGAACGCTCTGCCTCTAAAGTTCTTTTTCTTTCCAACCTTGGAATTACAGCCACTATCGCGAAAGAACAAGCCTTTGTTTCTGTTTTATCTTTGGATGAAACCAAAGCTGTGAACAATGCTGAAGTTCAAATTTATGCTGAAAACAACGAACTCATTGCTAAAGCTAAAACCAACAATGATGGCATAGCCATTATCAACAAAGAGATGTTAAAAAAAGTTGCCAAAGGAATCATTGTTCAAACAGCTACAGACAAAAACTTTTTAGCCCTTAACAACAGTATAAACTCTCCTTCCATCGAACAACTCTCTGAAAATCTTGAACGCTTTAAAGCACATGTCTATTTTCAATCTAAAATTGTACGTCCAAAAGCAAAAGTAAATGCACTCTTAAGCATCAAAGATAGAGATTTTATTTCAGCGTCTAAACTTCCTGTTAAAGTCATTTTCAAAGAACAATACGGCAAAAAAGTGCATGAAAAAGTGTACCATACTGATGCCTATGGTCTTATAGACTTTAACCATCAACTTGATGCCAATGATCAGACAGGCAATTATAAACTGGAAGTCTATTTGGGTGAAAACCTTATTGGTTCTCAACTTATGAAAGTTGAAACCTTTATGCCTCCCAAAATTGAAAATAAAATTGAAACAGATAAGACACTGTATCATATTGATGAACTCATGAATGTGAACATTCATTCATCTTACCTATTTGGTGCTGTTGCGTCTAATCTACAAGGAAAAGTAACCCTAAATGCACGTCCCATAAATTACCGTCATAAAGCTTTTAAAGACTATCACTTCAGTAATGATGCTTTAGCTAAAAAAAATATCAGCACTTACCTAGAACATAATGAAGACATTATTTTAGATGATAAAGGTAAGTATAACGTCATTCTAAAAAATACTTTAACACAAAAAGTTCCTTCCATCTTAGAAGCCATGGTTGGGACAACCATTATGGATGACAGTCAGCCTATTTCAACCTATAAAAAAGTCAAAATCTACCCTTACAAAAGTATGGTTGGGTTAACAATAAACCATCACTCTTTTGAAAAAGGAGAAAAACTAAAGGGTAAAACGGTACTCATTGACCCTAAAACAGCTAAAGTTATTAAACGTAAACTTTATGCCATTGTTAAACATGTTGAGTGGCACTACGACTACGCTGATGGAAATTATAACTGGGAAAAAGAAACTAGTATAGTTGACCGTTTTAGCATTAACAGTAACGAAAGTTTTTCAAGAAGTATTACTAGAAATGGTACCTATATTATAGAAGTGCATGATCGTTTAAATGGACATTCAACTTCGCAAGAATTTGATGTCTTTTGGGCTAATTATTCCAATGTATCCCCTAAAAATAATTTACAAACAGTTGAAGTAACGTTTGAAGACAAGCTTTACAAAAAAGGTGATACCCTAGAAGTACAAATAAAATCACCTATCTTAAAAGGACAATTACTTCTAACTTTAGCTGGAGAAAAAGTTGACAATTATAAAGTTTTAGCGTTAAATAAAGGGGTAGCTAAAGTTCCTTTTAAAATTACCGAAGAGATGCAACGAGGTCTCCGTGTTTATGCTACGGTCATACGCCCTACTCATTCAAGTTCTGGTCTCATCCCTTTTAGGGCTATGGGTCATAAATTTGTTAAGCCTAACCGTGAAGCCCATAAAATAAAAATCGATATCAATGTTAGTAAAACTACAAAATCTAAAACTGTTTTACCCCTAAAAATTACAACCTCTAAACCTTCTAAAATACTTATTTCTGTTGTCGACAAAGGTATTTTACAATTACTTGAACAAAAAAAGCCCGAAATTTTTAAGTACTTTAACCAAAAACCAAATCAACAATTAAGTTATCACGACCTCTATGACCAACTGCTAAGTCACATAGCCCAAGGTACGCTAGTCGATTTTGGTGCTGGAGATATGCTTAGCCTCAAACAAAAACATTTAGCCCCTGACTTAGGAAAGCGTATTAAACCTTTTATGATTTGGTCAGGTCTCTTAGACAATGCTGAAAAAACTAAAAAACTGGACATTAATATTCCAGAGTTTAATGGCAAGGCAGTTATTGTCGTCATCGCCATGAATGAAAACAGTATTGGTGTTAGTTCACAAGATATCAATGTCAAAGATGACATCATGATTAAACCTTCTTTTCCACTTTATGGATTAGTTGGGGATAAAATAGAAGTACCTATACGTATTTTTAACAGTACCGAAAACAATAAAACCATTACCCTAGCTTCTGTAAACTCTATGAATATTACATTGAAGCTTCAAGAGAAAAAACTTAATATTCCTGCCCATGGCTCTAAAGCTGTTATGGCTCAACTATCAGCAAACAGTATCGGCAAAGCAACTATTTCACTGCTTGGCAAATATGATAACATAGAGGTTTCTAAATCACTTGAACTACCAATTTACAGTCCTTATCCCCTAAGTACAAAAACTTTTAAAGGTATTGCTTCAACTAAGCAATCTTTTAAAGTTCCACAAGCCTATAAAAATGCAAAAGCCTACGTTAATCTTTCAAACAACCTAGTGGGTGCGTTAAGAAACGACTTAAAATACTTGATTACTTACCCTTATGGTTGTGCTGAACAAACCTCATCTCAACTTTCTGCCATGCATCATGCAAAAGCATTTTTAAAAGAAGATACACTTATCAAAGAGAGTGAAAACTTTATTTTACAAGGCATTAAAAAGCTTCATAATATGCAAAACTATTATGGTGAATTTGAATACTGGGAAGGAGAAGATTCTGTCCTAGCTTATGCTTCTCTCTATACAGCCCAAACCCTACTCGAAATTGATAAAGCCAATGGTTCCATAAAAGAAAATCTCAAAAAAAATACCATTAAGATGCTTCATGCAGTTGCTTCTGAAAATGATTCTTATCAAGCTGAATACAGTAACTTACATCAACTCTATGCAGCTTATATTTTAGCTGATAACAAACTGCTCACTTCAAGTACAGCCAATATGTTATATGAGAAAAAAACTTATCAGAAAGATGTCTTAGCCACACTCTATATGGCTGCTATTTTAAAAGCCACAGGAAAAACTGAAAAAGCCCAAGCTCTTTTTGAATCAAACCAACATAAACTCTCAGACTATGCTCATAAATCCTACAATATTCAAAATGAAGACTTTGACTCAAGTGTACGAAACATGATGCTACACTTCATTATCAAAAGTAAATACTTTAACAAAGACGCTGATGATTTAGCGATTGTTCAAAAAGAATTCTCTAATCTCTACTCAACCCAAGAGAAAGCCTTAGCACTTAAAGCCGTTAGTACTTATCTTGGTCAACCTAAAGAGAGTAAAATTGATGTTAATCTCACCGTGAACAACAAAAATTTCAATTATAAACAAAATAAACTACTAACTGTAGACAAAGTCACAAGCTCGACCATTAAACTTAGTCCTACTAACTCAAATGTCAGCTATTCAGTTGAATTGGTTAAACATCTTCCTAAAACACTCAAAAATGATTTGTCAACACAAAAAGAGTTAAGTATCAAACAAGAGTTTGTCAATGCTGATGGTAGAACAGTAGACTTAGCTAAACTCAAGCAAGGAGACAAAATTTTCTCTAAAATAAGCATTGCTAATTATCAAAAAATTAATCATGTCGTTGTTAATCAAAAAATCCCTGCTTGTCTTAGCATTATTAACAACAATATTCCAAACCATGAACCCCATTTCCCAAATGAAAACATTAACTTAACACACAAAGAGATACAAGATGATCGTATCTTACACTTTATTGATTTGGCAGAGAAAACAGCATATAATGAAACATTGAAAAAAGAAGTTACAATACAAAATCAAGGAGTACTCTACACACCTCTATTTGCTAGTAGCCTTGGGACTTGTAAGCTTCCAGCAACCATTGCTGAAGCCATGTATGATGCACGTATTAGTGATTATGCTAAAGAGGCACGTACGGTCACTGTAAAAAAGAATTAGAAAAATAGAATTTTGGCTCTAAAAAAGAGCCAAAAGGAAGAAATTACACAGACTGAGTATTACCTCTAAAACTACCAATACCATGTGCAAGGTTAGAAACTTTTTTAAATCCTAATGTACCCATCGCTTGTTGTACTTGGTATGATCTACTACCTGATAAACAATAAACAATAATAGGTTCAGCTTGTTTGTCTTTAAATGCTTCAATTCCTGCATAAAAGTTTGACGTAGATACCAGTGCATCTGTTCCAACAATATGTGCTTGGTTATATTCCATTTGTTCTCTTACATCAATAAGCGTAAAAGAAACCATACCTAACTCTCTAGCTTCTATCAATGCTTCTAACTCATCACCATCAAGTTGGTCTTTTACCACAAGCATTTCTGCTTCATCTTGTGTTAATCCACGAGAATGAGCATGTACCACTTCTTCTACTTCATCACTTTTCATTTGAGCTGCTGCAAATTCTGGTGTACAAAAAATCCCACAATGACACATACCATCTTCTGGAATCTCTTTTTCAATAGCTGGTTTACAAGGACAAATACGGTTATCTGCTGCTTTTTGCTCTTCTTTGGTTTCACCTTCTACCATAAAACAAGGACAAAAACGTTTTCCATAAATGAGCTTGTTTCTAGCAAGTCCCATTCTAACACCTTCATTCACATCTTCATTTGGATTAGGAACCCATCCTTTACTCTCGTATACTTTATCAACAAACTTTTCAGTTTTTACAAGTTCTGTTTGAAACTCTTCTGAATTCATATCAATTGCTTGCATTATTATCCTTTTACTGCAAATATTATTTGAAGTTTACTATAATAGGGTTAAGATTTACTACTATTTTTATCTAGTAGAACTTCTTTCATAAGAATATTTATCTCTTGAAACATTTTTTTTGTTTTATTCAGGTCAATTCCTATTTTTTCATCTTCTAAAATGATTCCCATGTCTCGTGTAAAGTTGATATCTGCTTTTTCTATCTTGTGTTGAATTTCATCAGCTTTACCATGCATTTCAATTTCCATCTTTTTTAAGAAGTTTGTTGTTTTATTTATGTCGATACTTATTTTTTCATTTTGCAGGTCAAGACCAAGTTCTTTTAATAAATCTTTTTCTTCATTACTATTAGTTTCTAGGATACTTGTTTCTAAAGTTTTACGCTCACTTTCTCCACACCCTATATATAGTAAGGGAAAAATCAAGACAAAGAGTTTTAAAGTTTTCATTACTTACCTTTTATACATTTAGGAACCATTATAGCGTTTTTAACTAAGTTGCTTACTTCTATTTAATTATGTAAAAACATAAAAATAGTTTTTAATATAATATGGTAAAATATCATTAATAAACCTGTTATTGTGATAATTTTATCACAATTAATCCATTTTACTCCCATTTATGACAAAAAATTACACAATTACTCCACAATCTTCTTATAAATTTTATTTATCGATAAAGATAGGGAAAACTAAACATCGACTAAAAGGGAAATTTAAAATGAAAAACTTAAAGGGATTCTCAGCTTTGCTAGTAATAGCACCAATCTTCTTTATGGGTTGTGTTGCTGAGAAAACAACCTCCATAAAACCACTACCTACAAAAAAAGAAATTGTCGTACTTGACACAAACAAAACACTTTCAAAAAAAGAAAAGCTTTTAGCTTCAGCCATATTTGGAGGAGAAATATCTCTAGAGCATGAAGAAGAAAAGCAACATAAAATACAACCTCTAGTAGAACACACCCAACCAATACTAACAACACCAACACTTCAATTAGCTCAAGAATGGGAAGCCTTTAGCAAAGAAGATGAAATACTAGAAACAGCTAGAAATTTTTTGGGTGTTAAATACATTTGGGCTGCCAATGGGCCGAGTGCTTTTGATTGTTCAGGTTTTACCAAATATGTATTCAAAAAAAGTGGAATTGCTTTACCTCGTTACTCAGGTCATCAAGCAAATGTTGGTAAAAAAATAGCATTTAAAGATTTAGAAAAAGGTGATTTGGTCTTCTTTGATACAGAAAAGAAGTTTACACGTACCGTCAATCATGTGGGAATTTTTATAGGAAACAATAAGTTTATTCATGCAAGTTCAGCTAAAAAGAAAGTGATTATCACTTCATTCTCAAAAAAGAAATTTTATAAAAATAAGTTTCTTTATGCCAGACGCATTATTAACAACAATGATAATTTGGCTTTCAATACTAAGCTAAAACAAAATAATGTTTTTAATTAGTCTTTGCTCTTAAAACGATTTACCCATGAAGAGAAAAAACCTTTCTCTTCAACTAAATCTTCTAAATATTCATTATAACTCATCTGCTTTTCTTCTAAAAACATCTCTAAAAAACGTAAGGAAGCCTCCAATCCACCTTTTCTCTCAGCAGACAACATACCATGATACAAAAGCGTCATATTTTCACTTACATGTTTAGGAGCCGTACGCTTAAAAGAAGTAAAGGTTTCTAACTTACCATAATTATCCCGTTGCATAGAAAAATCAGCAATCACCCAATAGTACTTTCCACTCTTAGCAACATTTTTAACAATAGCCGAAACTTCCATTCCAGCCAAGAGTGATTTCCAAATCATGTAAAAAATTGCTTTAGGCATATCAGGATGCCTTAGAACATTATGTGGCTCTCCTATTAGCTCTTGTTGTCTGTAACCAGTAATATCACAAAAATTTTGATTAACAAACAAAATATTACCTTCAACATCTGTTTTACTTACCACAAATTTTTTCTTTGAAAACTTTATCTCTTCATCCAAGATAATTGGTCTATATATCATTTGCTTTACCTTCCTACTTCAAAAAGTATTTTAACCTACTCTCTCTAAGATAAGCATTGGTTGTTTAATTAGTGATGTTATTTTATATAAATTTAATAACAAAAAAGAATAAAAAATAAGTATATCTTTTTACGATAAGATTATGCTAAACTATCTTGAAGAGATCAATTTATAAAGTAAGAAAGGTTTGAAATGTTAAAGATAATACATGCACTATTTCTTCTCCTGTTTATAACAGCTTGTACGGGTATGGATCCTGTTCAAGAAAATGAAGGGGTTAAAATTATGGGAACCATTACCTATGATAGGGTTCCTGTAGAGGTCGATATGACAGGTTCAGCAAAGCTTAACTATGCCAATACTTATAGGGCTACAGGAAAATATCTTCTTATAAAAGCCTTAGATAAAAACAATCAAGTACTTTCTAAAACAAGCAGTGATCATGAGGGAAAATACACCTTGAAAGTACCCGAAAACACAGCCATTAAAATTCGTGTCTATGCTAGAATGTTCAAGGAAAATGTTTGGGATTTATCAGTGGTAGACAATACCAACCAAAAATCCATGTATGTCATAGAAGGTGAACTCTATAACAGTGGAGAAAATACAAATGTAAGAGATCTCCATGCAGCATCTGGCTGGGATGGACAAAGCTATGCTCAACCTAGAGATGCAGCTCCATTTGCTATTTTAGATAGTATCAATACGGTCATGCAGAAAGTTATTCTTGCCAGTCCAGACATTAAATTTCCACAACTGTTAATCAACTGGTCTGTCAACAATGTTTCTCTAGCAGGAGATACAGCCTTAGGACAAATTGCTACGTCAAGTTATACTTCAGATGATGGGAATATGTGGATATTAGGTGATGCCAATTCAGATACAGATGAATACGATGATCATATTATTATACATGAATGGGCACACTTTTTTGAAGATAAATTTTCACGTTCTGATAGCATAGGAGGAGGACACTCTTCTGGTGATGCCCTTGATATTCGTGTTGCCTTTGGTGAGGGTTTTGGAAATGCAATGTCTGCCATTGCTACAGACAATCCTATTTATTTTGATACCTCAGGGTTTAACCAAGCTTCGGGTTGGTTCATGAACATTGAAACAGCACCTAAAGAGAACCCTGGTTGGTTTTCAGAAGCCTCAATCCAAAGAATTCTTTATGATTTATACGATCAAAATAATGAAGACTCTGATCAAGCAAATTTAGGATTTAAACCCATTTTTAATGCCATGGTTGGAAAAGAACGCAATGCTAAAGCATTTACCAGTATTTTTACCTTTATTAATGCATTAAAATCTGAAAACCCTTCATCCAGTGACAATATTGATCAAGTTGTCTCATCAGAACGTATCAATACCATTCATGACCCTTATGGTGACTATCGTAGTAATACAGCCAATGGTACGTTTACAACCCCACTTTATCGTACCCTAGAAGTTGGTAAATGGATTACACAGTGTAATAATAACCTTTATGGTGTTTACAATAAACTGGGAAACCGTACCTATATTAAAATAAAAATTCCTACAGAAGGTATTTATACTTTTGCTGCTAAACCTTATGGTTCAGCTTATGGAGACCCTGACATTGTTCTTTATGAAACAACTTATCCCTTTGATATCAAAGGGATGTCTCCACTAGAAGGAGAAAGTTCTGATGCCTTAGTAATGAACTTAAACGCACAAGATTATATTCTTGAAGTCTATGATAATTCTTATAATAACAGTTGTTTTGTTATTAATTTAGATCAAGGGAACACAGCACCACAAATAGGTAGTGTCACTAAAAGTTTAAATAAACCTATTTTTAATAATCATCGTCGTCCAGAACGTAGACCACAGTCCAAATAAAAGGAAAAACAATGAAAACAATAACGCTATTACTCAGCCCATTATTATTTATTTTAGGACTACATGCCCAAGAGATATCTTCAGGTTCAACATTACAACAGTATTCTAAACCAGGTGCAGCGATAGACATGAATTACAGTACTGAAAAAGTTGATATCAATGAAAGCTCTGATGTCAACATTAGTTTAACCACAGCTGTTCCCAATGGTACATTGTCTGTACTTATTAGCATTGATAATAAACTAAGTAGCCTAAAAGAGTTTGATAACAATTTAAGTTTTGAAATCAAACCCAACCAACAAAACTTTTTAATTGATCTTCAAGTCAAAGCACAAACCGAAGGCTTATACTATATCCGTCTTCTTACAAAAATAGATAAAGGCTATGGTACTAAATTACGTTCTTTTGCTGTTCCTATTTATGTGGGAAGAAGTTCTAATATTCTCAAAAAAGATATTAATGCTAGTATGAAAGCATTGGGAATAGGTGAAAACATTTCTGTCTCAAAAGCTGTTGAAAGCATTAAGATACTTCAAGAAAAATAATATAGCTAAGATAAATAATTTTATCTTAGCCATAAACTTCTAAACTCCTAGAACTTTATAACGCATGTTATTATAATATATAGAAATAAGCACTTTAAAATAATCTCGATATAATACGCGACCTCATTCTCTATGAGTAAATACGATAGAAAGGAACAAACATGCCAAAAATGAAAAGCGTTAAAGGTGCTGTAAAGCGTTTTAAAGTTAAAAAATCTGGTAAAATTAAAAGAGGGACTGCTTTCAGATCTCACATTTTGACTAAAGTTGATGGAGCTTCACACAGAGCGATGAGAAGTCCAAAATACGTTAGTAAAGCAGATGAAGCTAATATTAAAGAAATGATTAACTAGTTTTAGTGTCATTATCAAAAGCAATAACTCCTAAAAGATTAGGACAAGTTCATTTAGATTTTATATCATCATAAATGACACCAATACTAAAAATAGTACTTAGGTAAAGGAATACAATGAGAGTAAGAACAGGTACGGTTAGAACCCGTCGTCACAAAAAATTATTAAAACAAGCCAGAGGATTTTACTCTGGAAGAAGAAAACACTTTAGAAAAGCTAAAGAGCAATTAGAACGTTCATTAGTATATGCTTATAGAGACAGAAGACAAAAGAAAAGAGATTTCAGAAGACTTTGGATTGTAAGAATCAATGCTGCTGCAAGATTGAATGACATGAATTACTCAACATTCATGCATGGTCTTAAAGTTGCAAACATTGAACTTGACAGAAAAATTCTAGCTGACATGGCAATGAATGCTCCTGAATCATTTACAAAAGTAGCAGAAGCTTCAAAAGCTGCACTGGCTGCTTAAGTTTTATCCTCCCTTATATATTTGAGATTTTTATCTCAAATATATATTTTTCCTAAAATTTTTAATATATCCCCCTTATTTCAATAAAGCTTTTAACAAAATTACATCATATTAAGATATAATATTAAAAAACAAAGTACACGATAATAATTCTATAGTGTTGAATTATATTCTATAGTGTTTAATATAGTTTAAATCAAATTATGATATATTAGAATGTAAGATATTTTATAGAATTATAAGGAAAAAAATGACTTATTCAATCCCAAAACATAAAAATAAAAACATATCTCTATACCAAAAAAATACAGCCATAACAAATAGCATAAGCCCAAGTAATACACTTATTAATAAAAAAAGTTATAAGACCTATACCAAGCTACAATATTTACAAAAACGTGCTATTGATTTTTTACTTGGAGGAATTTTACTCATTATCTCTATGCCTGTAATTTTTTACACGGTATACAGAATTAAAAAAGAGTCCAAAGGACCAATATTTTTTAAACAAAAACGTATTGGGTTAAATGGTAAAACCTTTACTTGTTATAAATTTAGAAGTATGCATGTTAACAGTAAATTTAACCCCTATACTCAAGAAAATGATTCTCGTATTTTTCCATTTGGAAACACAATGCGACAGATGCGTATTGATGAATTACCTCAACTTGTTAATATACTCAAAGGAGAAATGCACCTTATAGGCCCACGTGCTGAATGGGATATACTAGTTAAAGAATATGAAGACATTATTCCAGATTACCATGATAGACATCTCGTTGCACCAGGTATCACAGGACTGGCACAAGTACAATACCCTTATGGGCGAAATATTAAAGATGCAAAGAACAAACTAAAATATGATAGACTTTATATAGACTCATGGTCTCTATTACTTGAATTCAAAGTAGTATGGAGAACCATTAAAGTGATTCTACAACGCAGAGGAATGTAAATAAGTATTCCATTGATTTTTCTCCTAGATAAGGAGAAAAATCTACAAATATTTAAACATCCTAAAACTGGTTACTAATCTTTGAAAGCGTTGTTTACTCGGCTCCATCAAAAATCTAAATAGACCTTCTAAACCAACTTTTTGTAAAAGTTTTGGAGATCTTTTAATTCTTCCTGAAACAAATTCAAATGTCCCCCCACTTGCTATAACCCACTTAATACCCATACTTTCTAATTGATTCTGATGTTCTTTAATCCACAATTCTTGTTTCATCGCACCAAAACCTACAAATAAAATTTCAGCTTTAGCCTGACTAAGAATATCTAAAATCATTTGATTATGATGCTTTGTAAATGGATACGGTTTATATACTGGTGAAAATCCATCAATGACTATATTATAATTTTGTCTTAAAATACTTACAGCATCTCTGTTACTTTTTTCATAGCCACCCAACAAAAATACGGTTCTTTTTTCATTTCTTGCCATATGGCAAAAATCATAAATCAAATCAGAACCACTCAATTTTTCAAATTTTAATTTAGGATTTTGTAACCGTGCTAATAAATAGGGAACTTGTCCATCAAAAGTAGCATAATTATGATTGATAATATGTTTAAAAGCACTGTGTTGATTGGCTTTGACTATAATTTCAGCATTAACTGGCACAATAAACTTGAAAAAATCCTCTTCTTTTAATACATCTCTTTTTGTTAAAGTGTTAAACTCTAAACCTAAAAACTTTATTTTCTTCATTCAATACTACTCTTTATAAAATATTTATTAAATTCTTTTGAAATTGAATCACTCATTAAAAATTCTTCAGCATACTCAAAATTAAATTGACTAATAGAACGCATATCCTTATGATTTGTTAATAAGGCTCTTAATACTTTTTCTAAATCTTTAGTATCTTCAACTTTCGAGGTATATCCCATGCTTTTTTCAATAAAAAAATCTTTTAACCCACCCACACTTGTTGTGATAATGGGAAGACCAAATGCCATAGCCTCCAAAACAGAAACAGGTAAACCTTCTCCATAACTTGGTAAACAATAAACATCGCTCTCTTTAAAAAGCTTCTCTTTCTCTAGTCCTTCTACATAACCCACTAGACGAATACCCTTTAAGGTTGAAACATAGCTTTTAACCTCTTTATAGGCTGTACCATTACCAGCAAGGACTAACTCAATTGTATTAAAATCAGCATATAACTTTTGGAAAGCATCAATCAACTCAAAGATACCTTTCTCTTTTTCCATACGTGCCAAAAATAAAATTTGTATTTTTTTATTAAAATTTTGATTTGTTATTTTTTCTTCAAAAGAAAAATTTTGAATTAATCTTGAATCTACCATGGTTGTTTCAACAAATACTTCACCTTTATACCCCCACTCTATTATTTTCTCTTTTGCTCTTTGAGAAAGCGTAATAATTTTAAGGGCATGTCCATAAGAATTTAAAAAAAATTTTGCATATTGACTACTAACCTTTTTTTCAAAATCAAAATTCCAAGCATGAAAAAAAGCAATAAAAGGTATCTCTTTTTTAATCAACTGTTTTGCAAAAAATGCTTCTCTAAAAAAAGCTTTATTTTCTATGGTAGGATTGAGAACAACCATATCAATATCAGCTGTAGAAGCTTTATGAAACTTCCATTGATCTAAAGGTGGTCCAAATATATTCTTTCCTCTATTCCCAACTTTTATCACTTTGAATTGAATATCAGAAAATTTTTCAAAAGAATGAATCATTGCTGACCAATAGGAGCAAATACCCCCTTTATGTATTTTATTAGGAATGGGAATAAGTATTTTTTGTATATTATTTTTCATTATTATCTTTCATATTGGTTACTCAGCATTATTTTCTACTAAATATTTTTCTTCTAAATCTTTTTTTTGTAAGGCTAAATAAAGTGCTAAAAAAACAGCCATGTTAAAATAAAAACCACCTTGAAACATCATCATGCTAATCATTCCAATAAAAATAGCCATCGAGCTTTGATAATATTGTGAAGATTTATAATTTTTCATATATTGATATACTGCTATTAAGGAACTCATAAATAAAATAAAGCCAATCAGCCCTTCTTGTTGTAACATTTGAAAAAACTCATTATGTGCAAAAATATAAAGTCCTACTGAGCGCTCCATCTTCTCTTTTGCATATGTTTCACCCAAACCAATCAAAATAACAATACTTTCATCATCTAACCAATTCTCTACAGAAGCTTTCCAATAGAGTAATCGACCAGAGCCAATACCATCTTGTTTCACATACTTATTTCGGTCTTCAAAACGCATTTTTGCAGCTTTATTGGTCTCAAGAATATAATTGGCACCCACTACCAAAACAATAATACTGAGGAGGATAAGAAAAGCCTTTTTCATATTGAAGTTTTGTAAATAAACATAAGCTAAGGACATCAAATAGATGACAAGACCTGTTCTCACATAGGTCAATAACAATTCATAAAAGCCTAAAAAAAGTATTAAAATATAAAAAATATTCATACTTTTACTGTTCTTACTGTTAATTAATAAAGTAATGACAATCATGGCAAATGCTAAAGAAATAGAAGCTGCGTGAGGAGATAAAAAAGGGCCAACAAGTCCAAATTGACCATCTAAACCATAAATTTCAAGATTATATCCTTCTCCTAATGGTTCAATAAAACCAAAAATATAAGGAATACAAATCAAAATAATGGCAAAAGCATAATGTTTTGTCCAAAATAATAAAATCTCCTTTCTTATCTTCAAAAAATAAAGGTATAAAAGAGGAAACATCGTCACCTTAACAGCCATGGTAATCGTCTCGATTGGATACTCCATAGAACTATAAGAAAAGAGTGTTTTAAAGGCAAAGAGAAAGTATAAAACGGCAAAGAGTTCCATTCTTTTTCGTTTAAGAGCTTCATATAAAATCGGTAAAGAAAGTAAAAAGATTGCCACTATTTTCCAAAGTATCCCAAAACTTACACCAGCAATAGAAATGGGTTCTGAATATAAAACAAGAAAAGCAATGATGTAAAAAAGGATTACATTAAGACTCATATAATGTCTTTTTTCTTTAAAAAAATCAAACTGCCAATTGTCCAAAAGGACATGGATAACAGCATCGCTATTCCTGCTCCATTAATGCCATACATAGGAATTAATAAACCATTAAAACAAATATTAATAACTAAAGCAATCATTAAGATTCGCATGAATATATGTTGGTTATCCGTCATATTCATGACAAAACCAACTGGACCACAAAGGGCTTGTGATAAAAAGGCTATATTGACAATGAGTAGAGTAGTCGTTGCTACCGTAAAAGCTGTACCAAATAACGATAATAACACTTCAGCATATAAGTACATGCATACAAATATTGGTAATGTGCATAAAACAATTATTATTAATGAATTTTTAAATATATTTTTTACTTCTATTTTGTCATTATTTGAATATGACTTAGCAACTTTAGGAGAAATATATCCTCCAATCGCCATGGGAATAAAAGTAATAATCATTGAAAGATTAATACAGGCACTGTAAAGTCCAACTTGATATTCATCCAGATAGTAAGCAATCATAAAATTATCTATATAACTCATAATCAACAAAACAGAAGCAACTAAAAACATAGGATAGGAATTCTTTATAATTTTTTCTTCATATCTCCCCACCAGCATAATACTAATATTTCTTTTTTTTAAAAAAAAATAAACAAGCAGTGAAATTGATGTAAAAATAATAATAACAGTCATATATAAAAGATCAATCACTGTGTATGTTAACGAAAAATAAATACTAATTACAAGCAATAAAAGTAAGATAAAATTTTGTAAAAAATTTCGAAAGAAAGCGTAAATTTTAATATCCTCAAAACCTCTAAACACTTCTGGGAAAACATTAAAAAAAGTATAAGGAAGTACCATAAAAGCTAAACCATAAAGATAAACCGTAGCATCAACAGACTTCAATAGATAGGTATTAATGGCTTCCATAAAAATGATAAGTATGAGACTTACAAGCAAACTTGAAAATAATAAAATTTTGATAACTTCTTTTAAAAAAAGAGAAATCTTTTCTGTATTCATTTCAAATGACGGTAGCATTCTCAACACATAGGTATCTAAGCCAATGCGTGCAATCATCGTACTCATTATTAAAAGTCCAAAAATGATATTAAATGTGCCAAAAGCATCTACTCCATAATATCTAGGAATTAAAATATACGTTAAAAAAAGAGAAAAAGCACCAAAGAGTTTAAATATAAAAATAATCAATGAGCCCTTTAATATCTCCTTCATTCAAATTCTCCATTTTTTAATTTTAATATAAAATAACATTTTAACATATTATATATTAAAATAAAACCTATATAAATTAATTATTATTTGAAAGTATTATAAATTTTTGCACTTAAAAATGTTATAAATTATGATATAATAATCTTTATAATGACTTAATTGGAAACTTTAACACTTTGAGGAAATCCTATTCATGAACACGAAAATTAATAACAGTGAACTCAACTTTGAAAAACTTTATGTTACACTAGGAAGATATAAATGGTTTATTTTAACCATTATGTTACTCTCTACGCTCTTGATGTTCTTAACACTTTATTTTCAACCCTCTGTTTATTTATCAAGCAGTATTATGGAGATAAAATCCAAATCAAAACCCAAAATCCCTAATGACATTTTATTAGGTGCTTTGTCCTTTGGGGGAACTGGAAAAGTAGAAAAAGAAATAGAAATTCTTCAAACTTTTTCAATTACAAATAACGCCTTAGAGAAAATAAACTTTTCCGTTAAATACTTTAAAAAAGAAAATTATAAAAATATAGAAATGTATAAAACATCTCCCATTGAACTCACAAAAATATCTATCTTTAATAATAAACTTATTGGTAAAAAAATCACCCTACACCCTCATAAAAACCATTTTACACTTTCTGTAAATAATTCTATTAAAGATTGGATTCTTTCACTTTTTAGCATCCCATCCTATATTGAATTTGATAGCAGTAAAAAACATAACTATGATAAAGTCATTCAAAATGATTTTGCACAATTCACAATCAAAAAAACAGAAAATTTTAACGAACCCATTACCTTTATATTGTCAGGAACAAAACGAGACATCTACAATGATATTATTCAAGAAAGCTTAAGCGTACAACAACTCAACCCCAATGCTCCTTTAATTGAAGTTTCCTTTGAGGACAACATCCCTCAACGTGCAGATGACTATGTTAATGCACTCTCTCAAAGCTTTATTGAAATGAGTATCAACTTTAAAAATGAACAAAACTCTAAAGTCTTAAGCTTTATTAATGAACAACTAGAAAAAATAAAAATAACCCTACAAGCTTCCGAACGTCAGCTGGAAAAATATAAAAGTAAAAATAAAATTATTGAACCATCAACCCAAGCTAAAAAATACATTCAAAAATTAAGTGAATTAGAAATTAAATTTTCAGAAAACGTACTCAAACAAAAACTCATCGGAAACCTCTTAAGTTTTGCCATAAAAAATAATAATTTAGATGCCATTGCACCCTCACTAATGGAACTCAATGATAGACCTACTTTACAACTTATAACCATCTTACAAGAACTACAATTAAAAGAGAGTGATTTACAAACCGAACTCACCAATGAGCATCCTGAACTCATTACCGTACGTGAACAAATATACAATATACGTAATAAAATTTTCTATAATCTAAAAAATCTTAAAGCTTTAGTATTACAAAAAAGTCGTTCAATAAAGAGTGAAAAAATTTCTTATGAAGCAAAAATTAAAACTTTACCTAAAGAGCAAAAACAACTTATTAATATCAATAGAAACTATGAAGTTAGCTCAAACATGTATAACTATCTTTTGAAAAAGAAAACAGAGAGTGAACTACTTATTGTCTCTACACTTTCTGATTATAAAATCATTGATAAAGCTTATAGTAATACCAAACCTATTAAGCCCAAAAAAATGCTTTTAATGATTGTTGCCCCTCTCATTGGTTTTTTATTTGCAACCATTATCGCTACCATTCTACAGGGACTTAATAAAAAAATATTTTCCTATGAGACCTTACAATCACTCAGTAAATTTGAAATTTTCGGTATTATTCCTGAAGTTTCTACTAAAAGAGCACCCTTAAGTATTTATGAAAATCCACAATCAAGATTTACAGAAGCTTATCGTAGTCTAAGAGCTAATCTACCCAATAAAGAAGCGCATGAAGAGGCAAAAATAATTCTTTTAACCTCAACCATTGCCAATGAAGGAAAAACAACCATCACCTCTAACCTTGCCTCTATTTTCCAAATGGCTGGACACAAAACAATTATCTTAAGTCTTGATCTACGTAACCCTAACTTACATCATCATTTTGAGCTTCATAATGACAAAGGCATGAGTACTTACCTCATGGGTAAAGACAGTATACAAGACATTATTTTTGCTACTAAACATACCAATTTACATGTTATTAGTTCAGGACCAATTCCTAAAAACCCTTCTGAACTCATTTTATCTAATCGACTTACCGAGCTTTTAGAAATTTTAAAAACACGTTATGACTATATTTTTATTGACTCAGCACCCATTGGATTGGTAAGTGATACCGTTCCTCTTATGAAAATAGCTGATCAAAATCTACTGGTAATACGCGAGAATCATTCCAAAGTCTCTTTTTTAGCCAGTCTTGATAATATCATTAAGAAAAATAAAATACAAAATGTAGCCCTAGTTCTCAATAGAAGTAAATCAAAAAATAATTCTTATGGATATGGGTATGGGTATGGTTATGGTGTAAATTGATAAGTATTAACTACATGAAAAATATACAATAAATTGTATATAGATTCTACTCAAACTAATAATAAGGTTATTAAAAATGTTACAACATACTTAAGAAAAAAACTCATAATTACTTATTTCTTCTAAATTTTAATATTTACAAATAATTTTTAATAGTATTGAGTTTTAAAAAGGCTTAAAATACCATCATCCCTCAATGCTATTTCACTCTACCATCAACAATGGGAACAAAGAAACAAGGTTCAATCACTTCTGAGCTAATTTTTCCATTTTTTTTAGAATAACGGGTAATAATTTGCAGTCCATCTTCTTCTATGGGAGCCAGTAAAATTCCTCCCTCAGCTAACTGTTCAAAAAGAATAGGAGGAACCTTTTTTGCTGTGGCAGAAAAAAGTATTCGTTCAAAAGGAGCATAAACTTTCCACCCTCTTTGCCCATCATCAAAACGAGTAAAAACATTCGTAATACTTTCACTACGAAAGCGCTCTTTTGCCTCTTTAAGCAAGGAATCTATACGTTCAATGGTAAAAACACGACGACAGAGTTTAGAAAGAATAGCAGCCTGATAACCACTTCCACAGCCCACTTCTAAAATTGAATCTACCCCTTTTAATTCAAGATATTGTGTCATTTTGGCAACAGTCAACGGAGAAGAAATCCACTGATTTTGTTGCATGGGCAAAGCATCTAGTTTAAAAGCTCTTTGACCAAAACCTTTAGGCACAAAAATTTCACGATTTACCTCTAAAAATGCCTCTTTCACATGACGATAAAGTGTAAACTTTGTTTCTATCTCTTCTACCATTAACACTTGCTTCATGTTTGTTGTCAATTTCTCATCACCACATACCTTATATTCTCCAAATATTTTACCTAAAATGTGATTAAAAAATCTTATCCATAAAATTAACTTTCTAAACTTTTCGTAACATAAAAAACAACTACTAAACAACTATTATTCGGTATAATCTATTATATTTTAATAAAAAGGAACAGGAATGGCTGGATTAATTGAGATGATTATTAACAACCCTGCAATTACTAAAAGTATTGCTAAACAAGTAGGCATAGATGTAGGAGATGCTGGTTCAATTATTGGACAACTCGCACCTATTTTAATGGGTGGTGCTAAAAGTAATTTGAACAGTGAAAAAGATTCAGGTACGCTAGTAAAACATATTGAACAAACCAATTATGCCGATATTTTTGATAAACCTGAAGCCCATGTCAATAATGGTGATTTTAAAAGTATGGGTAATGATATTTTGGCTGAATTAACAGGCTCTAAAGAAAATTCAAGAGAAGTCGCACGTCATGTTGAACAAGAAACAGGCATGAGTTCAAATATTATTAAAAGTGTTCTGCCCATGTTAGCACCTATGATTATTGGTGCTTTAACTAAAAAGTCTGCACCCAATATCAACCCTCAACCATCAAATGAAAGCTCAGGAATGACTGACTTACTTAGTCGACTTATTGACCAAGATAATGATGGTTCAACAATTGATGATATTATGGGAATGGCTACTAAATTTATTTTTAAATAATAAAGATATGAAAATGATATACAGATCAAAAGCACCTTTACGAATTGGCTTAGCAGGGGGAGGCACTGACTTAGATACCTACTGTAATGAATTTGGAGGCTATGTACTAAACAGTTCTATCTCACTTTTTATACATTGTACGCTTGAAGTACATGAAGAACAAAACATTGGTTTTGAAGCCATAGACTTAAAAGAAAAACTAACACTCAAAAGCAGTAAAAAATTAGTTCTTAATGGAGAAATGGATTTATACAAAGGTATTTATAACCGAATCATCAAAGATTTTAAACTTGAAGCCCTAAGTTTTACACTCAAAACCTATTCCGATGTACCCAGTGGCAGTGGTCTAGGAGGAAGTTCTACTTTAGTAGTTGCCATTATTAAAGTATTTACAGAATGGCTGAATTTGCCTTTAGGTGAATATGATATAGCAAAACTGGCTTTTGAAATTGAAAGAGAAGACATCAATATTATTGGTGGAGCGCAAGATCAATATGCTGCTACGTTTGGAGGCTTTAACTTTATGGAATTTTATCAAGACAGAAGGGTGATTGTTAATCCACTAAGAATCAAAAACTGGATAATAGATGAGCTTGAAGCCTCTATGGTTTTATATTTTACAAACATTCAAAGAGAAGCCAGTCAAATAGAAAAAGAGAAAAAAAGTTTACTTAATGATAAAGCATCATTAAATGCCATGCATTCCGTGAAAAAAGATGCTACTTTGATGAAAGAATATTTACTAAAAGGGGATATCAAAAAGTTTGCTCAAATTTTAGGTAAATCATGGGCATCAAAAAAACAAGTTTCAACAGCCATCTCCAACAAAGAGATAGACAAAATTTATGATATTGCCATCCAAAATGCTGCTTACAGTGGTAAAATAAGTGGTGCTGGTGGTGGTGGATTTATGTTTTTCATGGTAGAACCAACCAAAAAACTGCAACTTATTAACGCGCTTAATCAAGAACAAGGTCAAGTCATGAATTTTCATTTTGTTCAACATGGTACAAAAGGTTGGAGAGTCTAATGGAAGCAATTATTTTAGCAGGAGGTCTAGGCACAAGATTAAAGTCAGTTGTATCAGATTTACCTAAGCCCATGGCACCCATAGAAGAGAAGCCCTTTTTAGAATATATCTTACACTATTTACTCAAAAATAAAATAACACGTGTTATTTTATCTGTGGGTTATCAATGGCAAAGCATCAAATCCTATTTTGGCAATAACTTTAGGGAAATAGAACTTATCTACAGTATAGAAAATGAACCTCTAGGAACAGGTGGTGCCATTAAAAAAGCCCTTGAAAAAATCAATAATCAACAATGCTTTATTCTCAATGGAGATACTTTTTTTAATGTAGATTTACAAACATTAACACTGCCTTCAAATAGTAAAATTATTTTATCGTTAAAAAAAATGCACCACTTTGATAGATATGGATGTGTGGAAAATAATACACAACAAAAAGTCAGTTCATTTACTGAAAAGGTGTATCGAACAGAAGGCAATATCAATGGAGGTGTTTACTTAGTCAATAAAAATATATTTAACGATTTTGACTTAGAAAGTAAATTTTCATTTGAAGCATTTATGCAAGAAAATTTTAAAAAACTGGGAATATCCGTCAAAATATTTGAAGATTACTTTATCGATATTGGTATTCCTGATGATTATGCAAAAGCTCAAAATGAAATAAAACTTCAATTATAAACAATTTACTTTCAAACTCCTATTGTATAATCTCACCCATCAAATACCCTAGGATATTGTCATGAAAAATCTAAGTACCCTACTACTTACCTGTCTATTTTTTACAGCTTGTTCCCCATTGAAAAACAATGTTAATCCCAATACAAATTTTTCAACAAAACAAAAATCCTTACGTAAAGCCAATATACTCAATAACAAAGGTGTAGATGCTTATCGTCAAAAAAATTATCGTTTAGCCATTAGTTACTATCAGCAATCCATTACCATTAAAGAATCTGTTTTAGGTACAGAAGATTTAAATACAGCAACCTCCTATAATAACTTAGGGCTTATTTACAAACAAACACGTGAATATCAAAAAGCTCTAGCCTATCTCACAAAAGCTTTACATATTAGAGAAAGAACCTTAGGTAAAAATAATAGCAGTACAGCAGAGAGTTATAATAACTTAGGTACCTTACATGCCACGATGGGTGAACTCAACAAAGCCGTAGCTTTAACTGGTCAAACCATAAAAATTAAACAAAACATTATTCAAAGAGAACAAGCTGATATGGCAATCTCTTATACCAATCTCGCTGTTTTAGATGAAATACAAGGTAAGAACCAACAAGCAATTTCAAATCATAAGAAAGCCCTAAAAATCAATAAAAGAATCTTTGGGGAAGAGCATGACATTACCCAAAACAACTACAAACACATTGCACAACTCTATTTTGCAACCCAAGAGTATGAACAAGCCAGAAGTTATGCTTCTCATATCATCAAAGAAGAAAAAATAAACCTCAAAGACATTCATGTTCTCGAAGATAAAGGTCACTAAGTCCTTCAATTTTATAGCTAAATTAATCTTTTTTTCTATAAAATAATAATAAACATAATTTAACTAATCGTTAATAAAACCATAAGTTATATCGCTATATACTTCTGGGTAAAAATTATCAAATAAAAGGCTCTATTATTTTCAAAACATCCAACATTATTGCACTATCTCTATTACTATCTTCACTCCTAAATGCCAGTACACCAGCTACCCCCGTTACGGATGAACTCTTACTCTCAAAAATTAATAAATCAGGTATTAAAAGTATTCCTCAAGATCCCTTAGCCCTTAAAAAGCTTATTGATCCTAATAATCTTCTTACCGATGCTAAAATTGAATTGGGTAAACAACTTTATTTTGAACCAAGACTCTCTAAAAGTGGTATTATCTCTTGTAATACTTGCCATAATCTTGGACAAGGAGGAGCTGATGGTGTAGCAGCAGCTGTAGGACATAAATGGACAGCCAACCCACATCATCTGAACTCACCAACGGTCTACAACGCTGTTTTTTATGATGCACAATTTTGGGATGGTAGAAGCCATAACTTAGAAGATCAAGCACAAGGACCAATGCAAGCTGAACCTGAAATGGCTTCCCCCAAAGAGCTTGTTATTAAACGAGTCAACTCTATCCCTGAGTATGTAAATTCTTTTAGAAATGCCTATGATACCAATGTAAGCATTGACTTTAAAACCATCACAGCAACCATTGGTTTGTTTGAAAGAACACTCGTAACCCCTTCAAAATTTGATGACTATCTCAATGGTGAGACGAAAGCCTTAAATGATGCCCAAAAAGAAGGCTTAAACATTTTTATGGACAAAGGGTGTGCAACTTGTCATAATGGCATAGCACTGGGTGGAAAAATGATGCCATTCCCAATGGTAAAACCCTATAAATTTGCAAACCTTGGAGACTTTAAAGGTAATAAAAATGGTATGGTTAAAGTACCAACACTAAGAAACATTACAGAAACAGCACCTTATTTTCACAATGGTGCTATTTGGAGTTTAGCCGACTCAGTTAAAGAGATGGGAAGCACACAATTGGGCGTAGCACTGAGTAATGAAGAAGCCAATAAAATTGTCACTTTTCTAAAAACACTTAAAGGTAGAAAACCAACCATTACATATCCTCAACTTCCAGAGAGTACTTTAAGCACACCAAAACCAGATTTTAACTAGTAGCCTTTTTCAAGGCTATGCTAAGTCATAGAAATTAAACGGCGTACACGCCTAACATCTTTTAGTTCTATGCTTCTCTCAAGAACTTCTACATTATCATCAGCATAAACACCTCCCCAAGGTGAAATAATGGCTGATGCCAATGCCATGTCATCATCAGCCGAATTACTAAGCACAACAAAAGTCTGATTCATAATTGCTAATGCACGAGAAAGTGTTTCTAAATGCTCTGTTCTACTTCGTCCCCAACGTGCAGGAATTAAAACAATATCTGCCCCTTCTATTTGTTTCCAAAGTTCTTTAAAGCGAAGTTCAAAACAAATTAAAATGGCATATTTCACTTTATTAATTGTAAACGGAACAATCTTATTTTTATCACCAGCCTCAAAAAATCCATCTTCATTACCCAATTTAAAAAGTTTAGATTTATCTTGTTCGTGAAATACTTGATGATTATGCAATACCAATGCTCTATTATAAAAATGTTCATTTTCTTGAACGGTCATGGTTAAAACCAAAATTTGTGAATCAACCATCACGAGAAGTTCCATTAACCCCTGCTTATAAAAAGCAGCAGCCTCTTCAAAATTCTCATAATCAAAATTGGTTAAACAAAGTTCAGGAGCAAGAATTAAGTCAGCATCAGAGTTTTCAACATAGTCAAGTAAGTAATCAACATTTTCCTCATAAGTAGCACGTGTTTTGGGTTGAAGGGTGGCAACTGTAAAGTTACCATTTTTAGAAGTATGTTTCGCCATAAGGCTTAAAAATCGTCTAGGTCTAAACTACCTTTTGAGTAATTCGTTACATTACCCTCAAAAAAGTTTGTTTTTTGGTCATTGAACTTAGAGAATCCATCTACCCATTTAATTGGATGGTCAACATTATAAATCTTTTCCATACCAATGGCTTTAAGCCTATCATCTGCCAAGTACTGAATATATTGTTCAATAATGTTATCCGTTAATCCTAAAATCTGTCCTTGAGTAATATACTTACCCCAGTTTACTTCAAGTTCAACAGCTTCTCTAAACATGGCATAAATCTCATCATTAAACTCTTTGGTAAAAAACTCTGGGCTCTCTCTTTTAACCGTACGAATCATATTTTGAAATAAGGCTAAGTGTGTTACTTCATCACGTTGAATAAAACGAATCATTTGGGCTGAACCCAACATTTTTCCTGAACGTGCCAAGGTATACAAATAAGTAAATCCAGAATAAAAATAAATACCTTCTAAAATTTGATTGGCAAACATTGCTTTGACAATGTTTTTGTCAGTTGGATTGTCAGAAAGTTCTTGATAAACTTTTGCAATGGCATCATTTTTTGTTTTTAACATCATATCATTACGCCAAAGTCCATAAATCTCATCAGAGTTTTGTGAAATAGTATCAACCATTACAGCATAGGACTGAGCATGTAAAGCTTCTTCAAATGATTGTCTAACTAAAATTAGGTTAACTTCGGGAGAGGTAATAAAAGGATTGATGTTGTCAATTAAATTATTTGTCTGTAGAGAGTCCATAAAAATCAACTGTGCTAAAACCTTATCATAAGCCTTTTTTTCGGCATCTGTCAAGCGTTTATAGTCACCCACATCTTGTGTCATGTCAACCTCTTTAGGAAACCAAGTGTTGTTTAACATTACTTCCCAAAGGTTGTAAGCCCATTGATACTTAATATCATTTAATTCAAAAATTCCTGTGGGGTTTCCTCCAAAAATCTTACGCTCAGAAGTTTTCTCTTTTGATTCGGGGTTATATATCTGTTTTCTATTCATTATTTTTAAGTCCTCGATTTAGCCTCAAAAAGTGACAAGTATTTCACTTTTTCTTTGACAACTAGCACCATAAATCATGCCAGTTTTCATAAAAGCGATTATACACTAATAACTTTAGAAAGTTTACTTTTATCTCAAAAAATCAAAAAGGCACTGGGGTTTAAACTTCGACAATTCTATCCATTTCCTCAGCCAATTCTTTTGCTAATATTTTATAATTTCTAGCTACTTTTAAAAGTTTTCCTTGAGCATATTTACCCTTTTCTAACAGTTTCTCTTTAGGAGTTTTCATAATAATGGCAAGATTTAAACTGATATTTTCTACATCAAAATCAGAAAAGTAAGCCTCTTTTTCAGAGAAAACTGAATGATTTTTGTCATTATTAATCATAAAAGAAGGTACACCACAACCTGAATAACGAATTACTTTATTCGCAATTACGGTATTATGAAAATCATTTTGAGGTAAAAGTGCAATACCTACATCATTTTGACTAATCACATCTTTTAACTCTTCTAAAGTATGAACCCCTTCATGTAAGGTAATTTTATCTTTGAGTTTTGGGTAAAGTGCCAATAGGCTACGAATAAACGTTTTGTTAGAAACGACAATGTCCAAATGCCAGTTTGTGAAATTTAGTTTTTCAAACGCATCTAACACCACATCAAACTCTCTTAATGCATCCATTGTTCCAATATTAATAAAGCGTACTACCTCACCCTCTGTAACACGATGCTCTCGTAATTTATCTTCATCCAACCCAATAAAAAGAGGAAAACTTTTAACATTAATATCAGGATAAAATGCTCGATGCGCTTCATGTGAAGCTGGTAAAAATAAGTCACATGAATTGGCAAGTTTATCCCGTTTTTTTATCTTCATGCTATATTTAAAACGATTATAAATACCTTTTGGTGTTAATGATTGATTCAACTCTAATTTATGGTATTGTTTTGGATAAGAAATTCTATATCCTACTTTATAATTATAGGTATCCTTATGTTTTAATACATTTTCAAGTACTTTTTTCTTATTCCGTACAATGACAAAATCATACTGTCGTAAATCATTCCCTGTGCTAAGATAATCCATAATTTCATATTGATACTTCTTAGGAACAATTAGATGGTTACCTTTACGTTGAAAACTATGTTTATAAGGCGTAATATAAACAATATCAATCTCCCAATATTGTTTAAGGTATCCGTCAAAAAGTGTGGTTACTGTACCATTTTCACTGTACTCTTCTTGGTCTGTAATCAAAAGCATCTTATTCATTGTTATTATCCTTTTCTACTAAATCTCTATTAAAAGCCTCTTCATCAAAATTTTTATCTAAATAAGCACAAATTAATTGCACATCCCTTTGAGCATTTCCCAAACAAGATGTTGCACCAGGAGAAGGAGTCATGTTAAAAATAATTCCATCCCCTGTATCTATGGAAGCTTCTCCTAACATTAATTTTTGGTTCTCTTTATCTAAAATCTGTCCACGAACTCCACCAAAACCTTTAGCATACTCTATATCATTAACCGTTAAGGAAGGGATAATCTTTTGCGCATCTTTTAAGAAAGCTCTCTTTCCAAAATAAGGAACTTCAAACAGGAAGTTACGCAAAATATAACTACGAATATCACCGTCTTTTAACAGGTCATAAAATATTTTAAATACATTCATATCTAACTTTAAAGTTTTAAAGAAGTCCATGTAAGTACCAGGCTTAAACCGTTCTAGTTTTGGTAAAACTAAGGCTGTCGGTCCAAAACGTGTTGCCCCATCCAATGTCACATCTGGGTCACCATGTAAGGCAGCAAAAGGAAGTTTAGGGTTTTGCACCATATAGACTTTTCCTTTTAGTATGGCTCTGTCTGTTTTATAAAAACTTCCAGCCATTGGTAATTGCCCATAATGTAAACCATAACCCATTTTATGTGCTAAGAACAAACTATGCGCTCCAGCATCTACAATAACCATTTTTGCCTTATAAGTCTTCTTGTCTTTAGTATTTATATGAAAAACGCCCTCTATCTTTTCAATTTTCTCCACATGAGAATTAAAAAAGATATCAGCTTGAATACTTTTATTCTTTTTAGCATTTTCAAGAAAGGTCTGACTTAAAGCTTTAAAGTTTACGGTGGTGTATTCATCTTTTGCACCCATCCCCACAATCTCTTCATCACGCCCATTCCCTTTACTATCCATAATTAGCTTAGGTTCTATCTCTTCGAGTGTTGCTTTATCATAAAATTCAAGATAAGGATAAAGCGACTTAAACTCCTTATAACGGTTGATGATAAAACGACATTCACTGTAACCAATACCAATGGCCATTTTTTGATGTTTAAACATAATTTCATCTTCATAGCCATATTGTAAACAATACTTCTCTACCATCTTGGCTGTACGTTTTACTTTTTTGGCTTTTTCCAAGGTGTAATTTGTTTCGATGTCTCCACAATGTATTGTTTGGGAGTTAGCACGTGCATTAGAATTTAAGGTCGCAACCTCTTCATATTTTTCAAGTAATCCAATTTTACTTAAATCAGTATAGTGACTCAGCTCATAAAATAGTGCCGACCCAGAGATACCACCTCCAACAATCATTACTTCATAGACATCATTATTCATCTATATTTCCTTTATAATATTTTTAATATTTAAGAACCAATTCTAGCATACGTTTATAGCATATTCGTATCAATGACCCAATTTGCTCTTTTAATGCTGTTTTTTCTATGGGCAATCGTATTCAACTTCTCCATTATCAATATTTAATTTTTTGATTCTCTTCAGCCTTTTAATGTCACTGATATTTTTTAAAACTTAAGTCATCTTCAACAACTTGTGGTATATAAGGCTACTTTATTGACTACTTTGAGAAAAACCCCAAAAACCACCCCACCCCAAAAACCACCCCACCCTAAAAGCACCCCACATACTTAAAATCTCACCTTGTGAAAAGAATATACTTAAAAACTCTATTCAGAAAAGGAGGAGTTTTGCTATAATCTTTTAAAAAAGGAGTGCTGGTTTTGGAAGAGAAAGAGATGCATTTGGTGAAACAAGTTTCTAAAGAGTTGGGAATTACCTATAAAGAGTTAGCTGAGAAGATAGGTTATAGCGAAAGTAATTTACGACAATCTGTCTCTACAAATAAACTTAGTCTTCAACTTAAAAAAGCTATTGAACTTTATCTTGAAACAATTAGCTTAAAGAAAAAAGTAGATGAAGCAGATGACTTTAAATCTATTTTAAGAACTTTTATAGAAAAATAAGTATAAATAAAATATATTTTAAGATATAAAAATCTATTTCTTGTTATACTTCCAAATACAAACCAACTAAAGGCAAAAAATGGAAGCAGAACAACCCCTCGAAGATCTACTTGTAATTCACCCTCATACTTTGCAGAAATTTATGCGTCAAGGTAAAGAGTTTGCGAACCTTTTAGCCTTATATACTTTCTATTCCTATCAAGCCAAACTGCAAAAAACCAATCAACCTTTATGTACCGATGAATTCACCAGAAAAGGGATGAATTGGGCAATTGACCGAGTCAAAAAAACCAAAAGGCTTTTAAAAGAGATGGGATTTGTCGCTGTGCTTCAAAAAGGTTATTACTCATATATTCAACTGCCTTTTATCTACACCAAGAAGAAAGTAGGCGAACTTCTTGGGAAAATAGTGACAAATTTAACAACGCCAAAAATATTAAAAAAAGAGAATGCAAAAACAAAAAAAGAGAAGACCCCAACAGTTAACAATGAACCCGTACTCTTAAAAAGTTGGCTTGAATATTGTAATAAAAATAACATTCGCTACAGTAAAAATAATTTAAATCATTGGAGTGAAAAGCTCAAAAATAGAAGCACCTTAGAACAAAAAGAAGCCATCTATTCAGCCATGGCTAAAAAGTGGAAAAACTTCTATATTACGCCCATTAAAGAATCAAAATATCATCAATTGTTGGGTAAAAGTTTGATGTTGGAAAAAGATTGTGATACCTTGATAGACATAGATTTTAAAGCAAAACGGTTTTATTATACGTTTAAAAATAGAAGTATCTCTACAATGGTTGAACCTAAAAAACTTTTTGACAAACATGGCTATGATAACACCTCTAAAAAAGCTCCAATGGTAGAAGAAATTAAAGATAGGATTATTGGGTTGTTTGAGAGGTTTTAGCTATTCAAATCAATAATTCTATCTGCCCTTTCAATGCTACTTTTTCGATGAAAAATTTAAATGAAACTTTTATTTAGCAAACAAAGTGCTTTAAAGCTTCTTTTAACTAATCTATTCAAAGAAAGTAAATTTTAATTATTCATAAATATTCAGAAGCCTATATTCTAGGCTTTTAAATATTTTAAATATAGTATTAACTATATAAAAGTCCTATTTTATGGGAATAGAATGAAAGTAAATTTTAAAATTAATATATATTTAATATTTAATAAACTATAATACTTAATCTTAAAACTTATAAAAGGAATGATACTATGAAAAAGATTGTTATTAAAAAGGTTTTCAAACCTAAAACAGGAACTGTTTCTATGGCTTGTACTTTACAAGGTGGATATGCTCGTTAATCGAGTATATCACCCCTCTCTCACATAAAAGATGAACATACTATGAATATCTTAAAAATAATCACTTTTAATCAGAAATACTATTTGTTTGATGGCTTTTCAAATGAAATCTATGAGATAAGTAGTCAATCAGACTTAGATAATATCACTATCCAAGATATTGAAACTAATACAGAAAAACAATCTTTAATACCATTACAACATAATAAAAAAGTAATAAATGAAGCAAAAACATTAGTATTAGAGATAACAGAACAATGTAATCTTAGATGCTCTTATTGTGTATTTGATGAAGATTATGAAAATGAAAGAAGTCATGGAACTTTAAAGATGGAAGTAGATACAGCATTTAAAGCCATAGATAATTTTAGAAGTAGAGTAAGTGATAACGAAGCTTTTATTGTATTCTATGGAGGGGAACCTCTTTTAAATTTTAAATTTATTATTGAAGTTACAAACTATGCGAAAACACTATTCAATAAAAATATTAAATTTTCTTTTACAACGAATGGTGTCTTACTCACAAAAGATAAAATAGACTTTCTAATTGAAAATAACTTTTTAATTACGGTAAGTCTAGATGGAGATAAAACAACACATGATAAATATAGATTAGATAACAATAAAAAGAAAACACATGACACAATTATGAAGAATCTTGAACTTATTAACTCTTCTAATCATACTTATTATAATAAGTATATACAAACAACTTGTGTGGTTAATGATACAGCTGAGATTGAACCTATAAATAAGTTTTTTTCTCAAAATAAATTAATTAAAAATACAAATGTTAGATTTTCTGACCAAATACAAAAATTTAAAACTTTATCAAATTTTAGAAAAAATGAATTTACAAAAGACTATATATTAAACTTAATATATACAAAAGATATTTTAAACAATCCTATTCAATATAAATATTTTGGAGATTTAATATCTAAAATAAAATATAGACTTATTGGTGATAAAGCTCATGATAGAAAAGTAAAATGTATTCCCTTTAGTAATAGGACTTATGTTAGAACAGATGGTAATGTCCAATTTTGTGAAAGAATTGAGAATATGGGAATTACTAAACTTAATAATGAAGAAATTTTAAAAACTAGTAATAACTTTCTTAAAGAATATGAAAACTTTAAATCTAATGACTGTAATCAATGTGTTGCATATAATTACTGTGAAATGTGCTATGCTTCATTTATTACAAATGGTAAACTAGATAAAAATAAAGCTACAATAAAGTGTAATAGCTTTAAAAATGATTTTAAAATTTCTCTTGAAATATATCTTGAGTTAATGGAAAAAAATGAAAATTTATTAGATATATTCTAATGATTAGTATTAATAAGATTAAAAAACAAAACCCTAAAATATATCAAAAAATTTTCAATACATTTAACAACAAAAATTTTCCTTGTATTTATGGAAAAATATCATTTAATAAAAACTATATGTATACTGGTCTATACAAAGATATAAGTGAAGACTCAATCACTCATTTAGCTAATGATTTAAGCGAAATGTCTAATTTTTTATTAGATGACATTTCTGATAACGAGAAAAAATTCTCAACATTTATTGCGATTTTTGATATAGATACAAAAACTTTACTATTTGATGAGTTATGGTACAAAATAATTAAAAGTTTACATAAAAAAGATAAAAAAGAATGGGTCAAAAATGCTACTAAAAATTTAAACCATAAAGATTTTAAATTTAGTTTTAATGGAGAATTATGGTATCCAGTTTTAATAACTCCTAATCATCCTAACCATATTAGAAGGAGTGAAATTACAATACTATCATTTCAAGCAGACAAAACATTTGAAAGAAATAAGAATTTGAATAATGAGTTTTACCAAAAAATTAGAAAAGAAATACATCAAAAAATAAATAAAATATATACTAACAATAAACCTCACTACTTATCTAATAGTTCAACTGGAAAAGGAATCGTTCAATTTTTAGGATATGACTTTGAAAAAGATAGAAGTTTTAAATATCCTAAGATTTTTTAAATTAAAGATAGGATTATTACATTGTTTGAGAGCTTTTAGCTATTCAAATCAATAATTCTATCTGCCCTCTCAATGCTACTTTTTCGATGGGCAATGGTAATGACTGTTTTATCTTTAACATAAATATCCAAAGCTTTTAACAATTTATCTTCTGTTTCACTATCCAGTGAGGAGGTAGATTCGTCAAAGATTATCACTTTGGGATTGTCTAGTAATACTCTGGCTATGGATAAACGTTGTCGTTGTCCTCCAGAGAGTTTTGTTCCATTCTTTCCAACAATGGTTTCAAGCCTATCGTCTAAGGCATAAACAAATTCGTAAAGTTGTGCTATTTTTAAGGCTTCATAAATGGCTTCATCTTTATACGTTTTACCCAATGTCAAATTAAAACGTAAGGTATTATTGAACATTAAAGGGGCTTGTAATACAAAGCCTACATGCTTCCGTATCGCTTCATAGCCTATCTCTTTGACTTCATGATTATTATAAAAAATCTTTCCTGAACTAATGGGATATAATCCTATTAAAATCTGAGCAAGAGTACTTTTACCTGAGCCTGTTTTACCAATAATGGCAACTTTTTCACCCTCTTTTATCTCCAAATTAATCTTATTTAAAACTTCTGTTACCCCATCATAAGTAAAAGAAAGATCTTCTAAACGAATGGAAGCCGATGCTTTATCCATAAAAGGGTCAATTTTTGCTTCATAATAAGGTTCTTTTTCTAAAAGCAAAATTTGATTCAAACGCTCAATGGCACTTTGGGCATTGAAATAAAGATGAATAAAATTAAGTAACTTGTCAACAGGACGCATTAATATCCAAGCATACGAAAAAATAGCCAACATCGTTCCAATGGTTAAAGAACCAATTAAAACCATAAAAATGCCTAAGGCTTTAAAAATATCATGAGAATAAAACGTCAACAATCTTGAAAACTCTAAGGTTACCTCACTTTTTAATCCAAAAAGATAAGACTTATCACGTATCTCTTTGGCTTGATTGTCTACCGTTTCTAAAAAATATTTTTCCCTATTTTGTACCCGTATTTGATTATAAAGTTCTAAACTCTCAGTTAAGGTATTTTGAAAAGTCTCAATGGATTCATTTTCGCGCTTTTTCATCTTTGCCACATTTCTAAACGAGCGTAAAAAGATAAAAATTGTAAGAGGGTTTAAAAATAAAATTACCAACGCCAACTGCCAATTTAAAAACATTAAGACAATGGCAACACTAATTAAAGTCAATAACTCAACCACTACTTCTCCAACAGAGGAGGCAATAAACTTATCCACTGTTTCCACATCGGTAATAATCTTAGATGAGACGGCACCCGAACCTAATAAGTCATACTCTCTCATAGAAACCACTTGTAGATGATTGAGTAGTCTTTTCCGAATGGTATAGGTGACTTCTTTAGAAATTTTGGTAAAAATTCGTATGTGTAAAAGTGAAAGCAGTAAACCCAAGGCTTTAAGTCCGATTGTCACTAACAAAACAATAAGAATATAATACATCGGCTCCGAAACATTTATGAAAGCATCAATGGTATTCATTATTGAACCCCCTTGACCCAAAATCAATTCATCAATCAGTAAAGGAAGTAATAATGCAACAGGAAGGACAATTAAAGTAGAAACAATAGCCACACTGTTTGCCAAAAGCAGATGTTTTTTATGTTTTATAATTTCTTTGAATATATTTTGTATATTTATCATAAAAAACAATATATCAGAACTCTCTATAAAGTTACGTATGTATATTTTTTAATTTTTTGGGAAAAATACATCAGTAAAGGTATATAATCTAATTTTACAAAAGGCAGAACCTAGAAGCATGAAACAACTAAGCATCATTTTACTACTAATTATCACCCATTTCAATTCACTCCATGCCTGTACTCTCTGTGGAGACTCAACACAATTTATCAAAGTTTCTGTCAATGAGTCACATACTAATGAGACAATGACACTGGATATTCATTGGGACTTTAGCAAAAAATTTAGTGCTGAAACTCTACTAGAATATGATGAAAACGGCAATAAACATTTAGACCACAACGAAATAGCTAATATCCATGAAATGATTATGGAGTATCTTGAAACAGAACAATATTTAAGCCATATAAAATATGTTCCTGCCACACAAGACTATTCAGAGTTAGCCTACTTAACACATACACCAAGTAATGAACAAACCTCTTTTCATAACAATATTTTACGATTTTCCTACACACTAAATATCAATTTAAACCCAAAAAAAGACCATCTCCTTTACTTAACTTTTTTCGACAAAGGCTCTTTTTTCTCTTTTAAAATTGCTCACATCACACAAGCTATCTTAGCAGAAGATAAAAATAGCACCGTTCTTTTAGACAACAGTGCCTCTTTTCAAATCACACCCAATGAACAAGCTCCTCTAACTTCATTAGAATCTGTCCTTCCTCAAACTCAAAATACAACGCAATTAAATGGTATTTTAGGCTGGTTAAGTCAACAACTTACGCAGACAAAAGAAAAACTCGTTACGCTTTTAGAAGACATTAAAGAAAACCAAAGTCCTAAAGCCTATTTCTGGTTGTTATTCTTTTCACTGCTTTATGGAATTATCCATGCCATAGGACCGGGACATGGAAAAAGTTTGGTGGCTGCGTACTTTTTAGGAAACAATCGCTCTGTCACTAAAGCCTTTTCTGTCGCTTCACTCATTGGGATAGTACATACTTTTTCAGCATTTTTTTTAACTTTTACTATTTATTATGTTTTAAATACCTATATGGACATACACTTTAGCAACATTGAAACCATAACCACCCAAATAAGTGCTGTTATTATTATCTTAATTGCCCTCTATTTACTCTATAAACGTATTCCTAAACGAGCAAAATCAAAACCAACTGTTGCTACTTGGTCACAAAACACACCCAAAACAGCTCCTCAAACTTTTGCATGGTCGCAAAGTAAAAAGGAAGAGCCTCATGAACACAGTTGTGGTTGTGGTGCTTGTCAAAGTGAATCAACGGACATTGGGGTCATTCTCTCTGCTGGAATTGTTCCTTGTCCAGGAACCATTACCATTTTCATTTTTACCCTTAGTTTAGGGGTTTATTGGGTGGGGTTACTTTCTGCTATCTTTATGAGTATTGGGATGAGTCTTATTATTTTTATTGCTGCTTATCTCTCTTTAAAAATGCGAAAAACTTCTATGGGAAGTGACCGACTACGTAAGATTTTAGACTATGGAAGCTTAGTATTTATTTTTGGCTTAGGGGTCTTACTCCTTGTGGCAGCCTAAACTAGGCTAAGCCCCATAAACTATAGATAAGATTAGAACGCTTAAACACTTAAAAATAATTCGTTACAATGGCACTTATGACTTATATAGTGCCCAACTACTTTTTAGAAGATAAACCTCATAATGTTATTAGTTCGGACTCAGTATTTACACTTGCATACTCAAGCCGACGAAATCAGGAGTGTGTGGCTGTACGAAATACAACACATGTAATGATATTTTTGCTTAAGGGGACAAAGGTACTAAAGACACAAGAGAAGGAGATAGTACTTCGAGAAAATGAACTCTTTTTTTTAACACAAGGTAACTACCTTATGAGTGAAGTAGTCAGTGACGATGGAAACTTTGAAGCCATTATGGTCTATTTTGACGATGCTTTTATGCTGAGCTTTATTCAAAAGTATTCAATTGAGCCTCAACCTAATCATAGGCTCAATATTGTCACTTTTCGCTCTAACAAGTTTTTAAAGTCTCTCATAGACTCATGTCAACTCTATATGAACCAAGAGCTTACACGAAAAAATGAGATTATTAAGTTAAAAATTGAGGAGATATTTTTACATGTTTTAGAGCAAGATGCCGAAAAATTTCTTGCTTACTTAAATGCCATTGAATCCTCTAGTAAAAATAGAATAAAATACATTTTAGAAGCCAATCTTGATTTAATCCAAAATATTGATGACATGTGTAAAATCGCTAGAGTGACAAAAAATGAACTTCGTCTTTTTATGCTAAACCATTTTGGGATGCAACCCAAAGAGTGGTTAAACTCTAAACGACTTGAACAGGCTGCAATATTGTTACGAAATTCTAATAACTCGATTGTCTCTATTGCTACAACCTGTGGTTACAGTACCTCTTCTTGGTTTGGTGCACAGTTTAAAAAGATGTATGGCATGACCCCAAAAGCGTACCGTCTACAAAACTGATACAACTTAGTACTTTTCCGATACTTTTAGAGTTTTAATCCTTTTATAATGGTCAAAAATTAAAGGATTAACCTTGAAAACAAAAATCTTTCTTACAACACTTCTACTCTCTTTAAGTACGATAACACTACAAGCAAAAGAGAGCTTTTCTATTGAAACTGATCCAGCTACCTTTGCTTTTGATGGCTATGCGCTTCATTTAAAAAAGAGTTTTGAAGAAGTTCCTCATATGGAGTTTGGTATAGGCGTTTATGCGATGGACTTTCCAGATGCTTTTGTTGATATGCACTCTAAAAACAAAGACAAAGGTTGGGATGTTAGGCTTAACCAAGGAATAGGTCTGTTTGTCGACAGCTATCAACAAGCTGATTTGTCAGGTTGGTTTATAGGGGGTCAGTTAGCACTACAAGAATATGAGTTGACACTCAATGGTTCAAAAGAAAAGTATGACTCTATGATGTTAATGGGGTATGGTGGTTATAAGTTTTTATTAGGTGAGCATACTTATGCAAAACTTTGGGGTGGCGTTGGTTACAGTAACAAAGTATCTGGTTCCAATGTTGTCAATCAAACTACCTATGATGTACCAAACCTGATTCCTTTTGGGGCGCTACATGTAGGGTATACTTTTTAATATGCTCACGAGAAGAGGTTTTATGAAGTTTTTAATGTTAACAAAACTTTTCTCTACAAATTTTGTTCAGGCTAAAAATTTAAAACGAATTAAAAATAATTACTTACAAACTATTAAAGCTGATTTTTCTGGAAACATTATGCAAAATGGTTTGTTTGAAAACCTTTATCCTAGAGATAAAAAACCAAGAAGCTTAATGGAGGTATTACACTCAAAATTATTTAGAGACAATCCTTATCAAGCAGAAAAAAAGAATGATACTTTTAAGATGAAAGTCATAGAAGACAAAAAGCTTTTAAACACAAAAGAGGACTTCATTTGTTGGCTAGGTCATGCAACATTTCTCATTCAAGTGAATGGTAAACGGATGATTACAGACCCTTGCTTGACAGCACCTCCTTTTATAACAAGACATACTAAACTTCCTATTTCTATGGAGGAGTTAAAGCCTCATTATATACTGGTAAGTCATGGACATTTTGATCACCTAGATGCAGATACGGTTAAGCATTTTAATGATGCAAAAGCATTAATACCTCTAAATATGAGTGAGACAATAAAAGGGTACAACCAAACAATCAGAACGCAAGAGGCTGGATGGTTTCAAAAGTATGAGGTAGATGAAGATTTTGAAGTCTATTTTTTACCATCTCATCATTGGCATAGACGTACTTTATCTGATACGAACGAAGTTTTATGGGGGAGTTTTGTCATTAAAACACAAAAAGAGACCATTTATTTTGCTGGAGATACAGCGTACTCTTCTCATTTTAAAGATATAGCTGAACTTTTTGATATAGATAAGGCAATCTTACCTATAGGTGCGTATGAACCAAGAGAAATTATGAAAGAAATGCACATGAATCCAGAAGAAGCACTTCAAGCTTTTAATGATTTAGGAGCTAGAGAGATGATACCAATGCACTATGGAACGTTTGACTTAACCGATGAACCTATGGGCGAAGCACCTAAAGCGTTGATGAAATATGTTAGAGATGAGAAAATACAGTTTTTAGAGATTGGTGAGCGATATATGAGTAGAAGTTAACGCTAGGAAGGTTTGGTCTTTATTTTTAGCTTAGACCTGTTACTTCTTGTAGCAAGTTAAAAAACTTGCTAAGCTTAATTTTTTATGATTTCCACAGGGCCATGATCATCACAATGGTCACCATGTGGATGATGCAAACGTCCATTGACAATATAATCAACATGATCTCCATGAGGCACAGCTTCATGCCCACAATCTGGACCATGTACATGCTCACCACAAGTATCATCAGCCACAGGATTACAGCTATCAGGATTTGTTTCATTCACATCTAAAACATGCTCATCGTAATGATTCTCATGCTTATGATGTAGATGTCCATCATGCAAGTAGTCATAATGGTCACCATGTTTTACCTTTACATGACCACAGTTTTCACCATGTTCATGCTCATGATTTTCGTGTATTGTACATTTATTTTCACTCATAATCTATTCCTTTATCTGTTAATATGAGTTAATTTATATCATAGGAGATATTATAGGTCAATTAAATTGAATCATAAAATAAATAAAAATCATTTATGTTTTAGGGGAATCTTCAATCAAATTAATGCAAATAAATTGCATTTATATTTTA
>CACVAU010000018.1 GCA_902727915.1 uncultured Sulfurovum sp. | reverse complement strand
GAATAATAACATTTATTAAACACCTACCACTCTTTTTATTGTTTATTTTTTAATCAAAAAACTCCTTATATTTAAATATAATTAAATCATATATAGAGAAGAATGTTTAATTATTGTACATATTTTATAAACATATATTACGCATATTCCATTATAATAATCCATAAACAAAATTCATCTATTAAAGGTCTCTTAATGAGCATTTTAGAAACAGCATTTAATAAGCGAAACAAGAAACAAAACAAAGTAGAAGCTACCAAAACCCTTAAGTTACCGATGGATGTACATTCAAAACTTCAAGAAATTTCAGCTGCAGGCTATGAAGGTTTAGCCAAAGAAGATTCTGCTTACTTTCTAAAATGTTTTGGACTTTTTGACAAAAAAGAAGACTTTATGCTTCGAGTTCGTATTCCCATTGGTCAACTGAACAATGAACAAGCCATACGGATAGGAGAAGTAGCCAAAAAATATGGAGATGACTACATCGACCTTACCACGCGTATGCAAATAGAGCTACGTTATCTACAAATTGAAGACATTGCTAAAGTATTGGCAGAACTTCAAGAAGTTGGTCTTTCTACTTTTCAAACAGGTGTTGACAACCCTAGAAACACCGTTGCAGACCCACTAGAAGGGTTAGCTTTTGACAATATTATTGATGTCAGTCCCATTGTTTCAGAACTGCAAAGTCTGGTCATAGAAAACCCTGAATGGATTTCTGTTTTACCTCGTAAATTCAACACAGGAATTTTAGGTTCCATGTCAAATTCTTGTAATATCTTTGGACACGACTGCTGTTTTGTCTTAGCCAATAAAGAGGGAGAATTTGGATTTAATGTCTACTTAGGTGCAAGAGTTGGTATACAAGCACAAGATGCCAATGTTTTTGTAAGTGTGGAAGAAGTTCCAAGCTTCTACTTAGCCCTTTTAGAAACCTTTAAAACCTTCGGTTACCGTGACAACCGTAACAAGAACCGTCTCTACTTCTTACTGAAAGATGTTGGTATAACAGCACTCGTAGACGAAGTTAAAAAACGTGCCAACCAAGAGTTTAGCACAGCAGGCCAGACTTTAGTTCAATCACAGAACATCGCTCTTGGAGCCAACAAAGTACTACAACGTAATGGACAATATGCCCATAAAGTCATTATTCCTTCAGGAATCTTTTCAGGAACTGACCTTATTGAACTCGCAAAAAGTGCCAAAAGTTTTGGTTCAGGTGATTTACGCTTAACTTATGATCAAAATATTTATGTTGTTAACATTGACAAATCAGCCCTAGAAAATTTTGAGTCAAGTAACATTTACAAAAAATATGCCCAATACAACAACATCTACTTCAATGATATGATTGCTTGTGCAGGAACAAAAACCTGTTCATTTGGTGTCATCCCCAACAAACCTGATGCCATAGCAATGGCAAACTTTTTAAAATCTGAAGTTGCCATAGAAAGTGGTGTGGTACGTATGAACTGGTCAGCCTGTCCAAAAGGTTGTGGTGTTCATGGCATAGCTGACATTGGGCTAGAGGGTTGTAAAGCCAAAGATGAAGAAGGAAACAAAGTAGATGGTGTTCACATCTTCATGGGTGGAAAAATTACGCGAACAGCCACAGAAGCAAAGCTACTACATAAAACCCTACCCATTACTGAAGCCAAGTATCATATTAAATACCTCTTAGAAGTATATGCTGAGTTTAAAGAGCGAAGAGAAACATTTGAGACTTTTGAAAGCCGATACTTCGCTGCTAACTACTCCTACCAAGCCCTAAGCTTTTTTACAAAAATAAACTATATTTTAAATGACAAGCTAGACTTAGACATTCACTTTAAACTGGAAGAAGAACCTAAGACTTATAAAAAAGAGAATTTGGAAATCTTTGATTTTGGGCTTAAACTTTTTAAATTGCTTACCGATGAAAAACGTTATGTAGCTGTTGAAGACTTTGAACCTGTTCTAGTCCAAGCACGCAAAATTACCCGTGATGAAGTTACAAGATTAAATCCCAACGTTCCTAAAAAGCTTAGTGAAGTGATTTATATGATGACTGATAATGATAAAAAAACGAGAGCTGCTGTCTTTTCTGAGTTGTTGTTGGCTTTGAAAGGGTTATAGGTGATAAAGTCCTCTTATGTTATAATTAAAACCAATTAAGCATAAGGAAACCCATCATGACAACACAACGAATACAGTTAGATATTAGCAATGATGTTTTTGATAAAGTTATGTTCTTCTTAGAGAATTTACCTAAAAACCTTGTACATATTTCTAGTGAGCAGACAACTACAGAACCCAAAGAGTCACAATTAAAAAAATTTCATTCTTTGATTAACAAGTCAAACAATCAAACAAAACTAACTATGCAGATAGCAACAGATACGAGTGAGATGACAAATGATGGTTTATTTTGATACTAATGTACTCATCTATGCATTTTCAAAGAATGTAGATAATGAAAAACAAAAAGCTCTTTCTATAAAATTGCTAGAAGAAGCTATAGAGAGCAATACTTTAATAGTCTCAGAATTAATACTTTCTGAATTTGCTTTTATATCGCACAAACTCAATGAAGACAAAAATGAAATTGATGATAATTTAGAGTTTTTATCAAGCTATTTAAAATTATCTGATTATTCTATTCATCAAAGAATGTTAGAAATACTAAAAGAAACGAGTCTTTATATTAGCTCATTTGATATTTATCATTTGGCTTTTGCTGAATACTACAATGCCGAATTAACTACTTTTGATAAAGGCTTTAAAAAGCTTTTGGATATATCTAAGGCTAATATTGTGGTGGAGAAATAAGAAATTTAAACTGACGTTTAGGAACAAATTAAATTGTAATAAAAGGGATTCATTTTTATACACACTTTACAAGACATAAAAAATAAAGCTTGGATAAATACTATCCAAAAAATAAAAGTAGCTATCTATGCGTATTCAATCTTTTGAAAGTTAATACTAATTAAGTTAAAAACTCACTTGCCTAAAAAGCATACAACCCAATTCACCAACATCGGATGTTTTTGACTATAATAGACAAGATAATTATGAGGAACTCATAGCCATGAAACCAACTCCTTTAGACTCATTTCTAAACCACAAAGCAGACACAGGAATGCAATGTGGTAACTACAGCATCGATGTGCCAGAGCTAAAAGAGGGTGAACAGTTTCGTTTTCATTTTGATGCTACCGTTTGTGTGGGTTGTCACTGTTGTGAAACAGCCTGTAATGAACTGCAAAACAACCCAGCCGACATCAAGTGGCGACGTGTGGGGGAAATGGAAGGGGGCATGTTTCCAGATGTGTCTCAACTGTTTAACTCCATGTCCTGTAACCACTGTATCGAGCCTGAATGTCTTACGGGTTGTCCTACCGAGTCTTACATCAAGTTTGAAGAGAGTGGTATTGTTTGGCATGATGATGACTCTTGTATTGGTTGTCATTACTGTACATGGAACTGTCCTTATGAAGTACCCATTTTTAACCCTGACCGAGGCATTGTCACCAAGTGTGATATGTGTCATGACAAGCTTGACGTTGGTGAAACCCCTGCTTGTGTACAAGCCTGTCCAGCAGGAGCCATTGAGATAGAAGCTGTACATAAAGAAGAGTGGATAAAAAATGACATGGAAAAAGAAGGAGTAGCCCCTCTTTTACCTGATGTAGACATTTGTAAACCAACTACCCGTTATACCTTGCCTGAAAACATGCCTGACTTTAAACCAGCCGATGAACATATACTCAAACCAGCCCATGCTGAATTGCCTTTGGTTTTTATGACCGTTTTAACCCAAGTCTCTTTGGGTGCATTTTTTGCCCTCTTTTTAGGACAACTTCTCTTTTCATTGGGCTTCAATTTACCCGAACCCACCTTAGCCATGGCAATGGTCGCACTGATTCCTTCAGCCATTGGACTGCCTCTTTCTGCATTACACTTAGGTCGCCCCATACTTGCCATGACAGCCATGAAAAACTGGCGTAACTCTTGGCTTTCACGTGAAGCCATAGCCTTAGGAGCTTTTACAGCATTGGCTTCTGTTGTTGCACTCATGTACTATTTAGACATCAAAGGGTTTGCCCTGCTCTTTGTAGAAGCCATTACCCTTGCCTTAGGTCTCTTTGGTATTTACGCACAATCCATGATATACCGTGTAAGAGCCAGACCAGCATGGAACCGACTCTCAACCACTAAAAGATTTTTTGGTTCAGCCTACATTGGTTTCTTACTCATCTGCTTACTCCTACTTATAAACGCTGGAAGCTCAGGAGCCATGGTACTTTTAGCTGTTTCACTCTTAGCAGGAATGGGTCAAGTCCTTGTCATCTATGAAGAAATACTCTTCTACCGTCACCTTAACAAAGAAGATGCACTATATTATCAACTAAACCGAACACGTATTTTATTGACAGAACATTTTGGAAAAATCAAAAAACTAAGGGTCTACTCACTACTACTTTCAGCCTTAGCTTTACCAATGTTAGCCATTTTATTTACAGCCAGTGGCTTAATAGGTCTTGCCATTAGCTCTTTGGTTTTAGCCATTGTTATTGCTCTAGGTTCGGAGTTAGCAGGACGATATTTGTTTTATAGGACGGTTGTTCCTTTAGGATTGGCTGGGAATTTTTTTGCTGGGAATCAGAGGTAGGGAATTATAAGGAAGAATAATCTTTTAGTCTCAAAAAACTCTAAATTATTTTTATATGTATGCAGAGTATATTCACTTAAAGTATACATTCTAAGAAAGTTGAAAACTCTGTCAGTACTGCTGAAAAATAAGTTATTATTTTCCTTCTTTTACCCTTTCCCATTCTTCTTTCAGGATTTTTTGAGAATATTCTATAAATTTTTCTCTACTTGAAATTTTACCTGTAATTTGAATATCTTCATTAATTTTTTTAATTAACTCAATCAAATCTTGATGAATTTGTTTTTTAGGATTTAATAAAAGTTCAATCTTTGTACTCATAGTAGTCACCTCTTGTATTATCAATAGATTTCTTATAGGTATTTCAGCTATGTCATCTAATTCTTGTACATGTCTATACTCATTCAACTTGCCTATATAATTTGATAATTCATTTCTTAAAGTATTAATCCACTCTTGTCGATTTTTAGAAAGAACTTCAATTTTCTTATTTGATGAAGTTGCATATATAGTACCAATAAAACCAAGAAAAACTATTGATAGAGTAATAATAGGTATCCAGTTTGTAGCTTCATTTTTAATAATAATTTCTATTGGGTTTTCTCCATATACAGTAATTGTTAAAATCACCATTACTGTATAAAGTTTAATAAAATATTGCACTTTAAGCCTTTTTATCTAATGTTAGCAAAAGTTTCTAATCAAACAACTCAGAATGAGACCCAATACGAACAAGCTTCAATGTCTCATCTTCAACATAATAAATAACCAGTAAATCACCACTAACATGGAATTCACGATAATTACTAAAACTACCTTTTAATACATGATCTCGTGCCTCTTTTGGTAAAGCTTCTTCTTTTAATAAAGCAGTTATAAAAACGACATATTTCAAATAGGTTTTATCAGTAAATTTAATTTTACGATAGTCTTTTAAAAAAGTCTTAGCTCTAAAGAGTTTTAGCATTTACTTTGCTTTCTTCCAAAAACTCATCTAAACTAATGGTCTCACCATCATTATTTTTTGCTTCTTCCATTGCTTGTAAGGTTATAGCATTCGGAACTTTCAATTCAAAAGGAATTCCTTTCTCATATTTTACACGCTTTAAAAAAAGCGTAATAGCCTGTGAAGTACTAAGCCCAATATGACTTAAAATCTCTTCGACCTCTTCTTTTAACTGACCATCTACCCTTGCTCTTACTGTTGCATCTAATGTCATAAAAAACCTTTTTTATTCATTGTAGCCTTTTTGTGCTACAAATTAGCTTTTTTCTAAAAACTCCCCAGACCTCATCAACAAAATCTCCTCAGAAACAAACCCCTTATCATTCGACAAAATTAAATCACAACCAACTTTTTTTGCCATAACATACAGAATCGTATCTTCTAAATCTATAAAGTTTTTATTCTTTTTCATTAAGGTACAACTCTCTGCTACCTCTTCGTTTCCAAACTCAACAACAGAACAAAGTTCGTTAACGTGTATAATTGCATCTAGTGCTTCACTTTTACCCGATTTTGACAAAATGTAATAGAGCGTAGTTATAATATCACAAGAGGTAAAAAGTGTAACATTTTTATTCGCTAAAAGTATCTTAATAGCTTCTCTACTTTCAGCATAAAAAGGTCTATTTTTATCATAAATATCAGCCACAATATTTGCATCTAAAAAAACTCTTTTATAATTCACGATTCGCCTTAATAGATTGAATTGAAAAATCTGTCAATAAGCCTGTCGCTGAACCATCAATTGCATTAAAAGCTTCCATACGTTTTTTCACTTTTATCTCTTTATATCGCTCTTCTATCATCTCTTGAACCAATGAAGTCATAGATTGTTTAGTCTCTTTAGCTAACTCTTCAAGATATAGAGCAATATTTTTATCAAATACAAAATTTTTTCTTACAGTTAGTTCCATAGGTAAAATCCTTTATGTATAAATTTTTATGTATTTATAGTAACACAATATCACTCAGTTGTCAAATAAGTTATCTACTAGACTTATCTCAAACCCTCAAAACCCCATTAGCAGACCTAAGCTTCAACACCCTCTTCTCTTCTTCTGTAAAAATATAATCATCTTTTATTTTATCTTTCTGCGTTTCGAGTATTTGACTTAAAATCTCAGAACCACCATCGTGTTGTAAGATATCAAGCACTAAGTATCGACCATCATTAAACTTAAGGGTTAAAACATTGCCATACGTAAGGGTTTCAGGGGAACGTGAAAAAAGTCCTTGTAAAAACAAGACAAATTTTAATTTAGGAACCCCAAAAACAATGGACTCAATGCTACTTAATTCAAACCTTGTGTTCACAGGTTCACCTCTACTAAGTACCCCCTTATTTAAACTCCAAACCTCTTTTTCAAAATACTTTTTCCGTCTGTACAGCACGTAAATAGCTGTCAATGCTGTACCCGTAATTAGCCATATTATTTGACGTTCCCCTAAACTAAAAGCATTAATATCAGCAACAACATCAATAAGCGTAAAAGGTAAAACGGCACCCCAAAAGACAAAGATGGCTAAAATACTGACGGATTCTCTAAAATAACTTCGCTTACTCAACGTTGTTTTCATTTCTAATGCTCCTTCAAAACACAATTCTTTTTAAGAGAAAAATTCTAACATAACTAATGCCAAATCTGCCCAAAAATCATACAACCAAAGCCCATAATAATCCTAAATTCTTACTATAATGGAGCCAATAATAGTCATGAGAGGACAAGATGTTCAATAAAATTAAAAACTTTCTCGGTGTAGATATCAAAACAGACAAATACAAAAAAGTAGACAATACCATGTTTGGTAAAATCTCCAACTTCAAAACCCCAGATGAGTGGGTACGAAGTACTTGTGGTTACTGTGGTGTGGGTTGTGGTCTGTACATTGGTGTGAAAGATGGACGACCTGTTTATACCAAAGGTGACCCTACTCACCCTGTGAGTAAAGGAACACTTTGTCCCAAAGGAATTATGGAACATGAGATGGTCAACTCCTCTAACCGTATTCCTGAACCTCTCATTCGTAAAGAAGGTGAACTTCAAGCCGTAGAATGGGATGAAGCTTTCGAACACACAGCCAACCAGTTTAAAGCCATTCAAGAAAAGCATGGAAAAGGAGCTGTTGCCTGTATCTCTACTGGACAGTTTTTAACCGAAGACTTTTACACCCTTGGTAAGTTTGTACAACTTGGGCTTGAAACCAACAACTACGATGGAAACACGACGCTATGTATGGCTTCAGCCGTTATGGGTTACAAACAAACCT
>CACVAU010000017.1 GCA_902727915.1 uncultured Sulfurovum sp. | reverse complement strand
CTTCATATCCATACAGATTTTCCAGAACAGTTTAAGGTAGGATACACCTTTCAAACTTCTTCTGGTCCACTTGAGATTTTAAAAATAAATCTTGACCGTGGAATAATTTGTTTTAAAGGCTATGAAGGTGTTGACTATGCTAAAAAACTTACCAATGCTAAAATCTATGCTTCACTAGAAGAGACTAGAGAGCGTTGTGAACTAGAAGAGGGTGAACACTTTTGGTTTGAGATTGAAAAGTGTGAAGTTGAAGAAGATGGTGTTAAGCTAGGAAAAATTGCTGAAATGCAACGTTTGGCTGAGGTAAACTATATGTTTATTGAAACTGATGAAGCTTTGGTTAAAGAGGGTTTTTCTACAACATTTTTAGTGCCGTATATTGAAAGATATGTGTTGGAAACAGATGTTGAGAAACAGATTGTGACTACTAAAGATGCTAAAGAGATACTTGAAGCTAGTTAAAGAAAAAGTTGTATTTTGAAGTTTACTTTTATGACACTTTTTCCTCAGATTGTTGAGGGATACTTCTCTGACTCTATTTTAGCTAGAGCCATAGAGAAACAATTGATGTTTGTTGATTTTATGAATCCTCGTAATTATACAAAAAACAAACATATGAAAGTTGATGAACCCATGATAGGTGGGGGAGCTGGGATGTTAATGACACCTCAACCTCTTTTTGACACAGTTAGAGCCATAAGAGAGAAATCTCCAAAGGCTTACGTTATTGTGGCAACACCTGTTGGAAAACCTTTTACGCAAAATGATGCAAAACGTTTAGCTTCTAAAGAGCACGTTGTTTTTGTTTCAGGACGCTATGAAGGTATGGATGAACGTTTTATTGAAGAAGCAGATGAACTATTTTCTGTAGGAGATTTCATTTTAACAGGAGGCGAATTGCCTTCTCTGATGATGTGTGATGCGATTGCTAGAAATGTTGAAGGTGTGTTGGGAAATGCTGACTCATTAAGTATTGAGAGTTTTGAACTCTCTAAGCTTGAAGCCCCTTCTTTTTCTAAGCCAAAGGTCTATAATGAAATTGGAGTTCCCCAAGAATTTTTAAAGGGAAATCACGGTAAAATTTCGGACTTAAAAAGTGCTATGGCTAAATGTAAAACAAAATACTTTAGACCAGATATGCGCTAGAAGCTCAAATGAGCAATGAATTTATAAGGTGAAACCATGAGAAATAAATATATTGAAAGCTTTGAACAAGCACAATTAGAAAACAAATCTGTTCCAGAATTTAGAGCAGGTGATACTTTAAGAGTTCATGTAACTATTAAAGAGGGTGAAAAAACTAGAGTTCAGGCTTTTGAAGGTGTTTGTATTGCTGTTAGAGGTCAAGGAACAGGTAGAACAATGAATGTTAGAAAAATTGGTGCGAACTCTGTTGGTGTAGAAAGAGTTTTCCCTGTATATTCTGATTCAATTGAAAAAATAGAAGTACTTAGACGTGGTAGAGTTAGACGTGCGAAACTTTTCTATCTTAGAGCGCTTAAAGGTAAAAAAGCAAGAATTAAAGAGCTTAGAAGAAAGTAGTCTTCGACTTTTAAATTTATTTATTTGGAGTTTATTTCTCAGACTCCTGATGAGAGGTTCTTCTCTCTCATTTTAAAACCTTCCATTATTCCCATTTTTACTCTAAGACTTTTTATTATAACCTTTACTATTATTTGTTATAATTTCATTACTAATTCATAAGGATTTTTTGTGGGATTTTTTAATAAAATTTTTGGTCGGGTACTGCTTGTATTTCAATTTATACTTGTTTTTCTTTTTATACTTTTTGAAGAGATAATTTGGGAAGGCATAGCAAAGCCCATTTACAATAAGATTGAATCTTTACAAATTACGCAACGACTTGAAGTCAAAGTGCAAGATACTCATCGTTATGTTGTTTTAACCGTTTTTACTATCTTACTTTTGGCTGTTGAAGCTGCTGGTCTTTTGGCTGGTGTCTTTTTTGTTCAGGGGCAAGTTATTTTAGGTTTGTTCTTATACATTGCTAAAATACCCATAGCAGCTTTTGTTTTTTGGTTATTTAAGGTAGGAAAAGATAAGTTACTGAGTTTTAATTGGTTTAATTGGGCATATCTCAAATTGATGAGTGGTATTGATTGGTTAAAAGAGCGAGAAAGTTATAAACGTATGATGGCGTATATGGCTGAGTTAAAAGTTGCAATCAAAGCAAAGTGGAGAGCTTTTAAAGCAAAATATTTTGCCCAAGAGAGTTCATTTTTGAAGGAGTTAAAAGCTTTTTATACTTATATGAAAAATTTTAAAAAAAATATGAAAAAATCTAATAAAAAAGAGAATTAAAATGACGAAATATGTATTATTTGATACTGAGACAACAGGTAATCAAGCTGATGATAGAATTATTCAAGTGGGTGCTATGGTTATTGGAACAAAAGGAGAAGTACAAGTATATGATGAACTGTGTTCTTCTGAAGTAGCCATAAAAACTGAAGCCATGGAAGTTCATAATATTACACCTAATATGATAGAAGGAAAAACACCTTTTTTAGCTACGAGATTTTGGAATGATTTGGCTGGATTAAATAATGAAAATAACTATTTAATTGCCCATAATATTTCATTTGATTTAGGAATGCTCAAAAAAGAGGGTTTTCAAAATTCTATGAAATTAATCGATACCCTTCGTTGTGCTAAACATCTTTTTCCTGATGCAAATTATCATCGTTTACAATATTTACGATACGCATTAGAACTTTATAAAAAAGAACAAGCTGAAGCTACTAAATATAATATTACGATTAAAGCACATGATGCCATTGGTGATGTATTGGTAATGAAACTCTTTTTGTCTGAGTTGGTAGCAAGAGTGAAAAAGAAGTATCCTGATGTAAATCCTATGGTGAAACTTGAAGAGTTGACCAATACCCCTGTTATGATGAAAACTTTTAAGTTTGGAAAGTATAAAGGTGAAGAAATTCAAGATATTGCACATTCTGATGTACGTTATATTAAATGGATGTTAAAATCTTTGGAGTTAGATGAAGATTTGAAATATACTTTGGAAAGACTATTAGAGAGTGTTTAGGTTCAATTAAATTGAACCTGTGAATAATTGTTTCCGTACTTTATAAGTTATCGACCATACTTAGCTTTTCTAATGGCTAATGATAATTGGTGAACAGCCATTGCATAATGGTCTTTGGGATTATAACGTGTTATCGCACGAAAATTTGGTGTTCCCCACCATAACTCATCTCTATTATATTTACTGAGTTTAATTAAAGATACATCGCCTTTATATCCAAAGAAGTTTGAACTAGGACGCATTCCCAATTGGTAGAGGTGGCGTTGTGTGTACATTGTTTTATGACCTGTAGGCAAACCATAAAACCTACTTTTATTATAATAAGTCATGAGGGTAACAGGCATACGTGGTTGCCATTTTCCTTTACCTATAAAATAGTTGGCAATACTTCCAATGGCATCTGCCTTATTAAAAAGGTTAATTTTTCCATCTCCATCAAAATCCACAGCATAATCTCTAAAAGAACTGGGCATAAATTGAGCTAAACCAAAAGCACCTGCATAGGAACCTTTAATTTTTTGGGGGTGTACTTTTTCATCTCTTAACATAAGTAAGTAGTTTTCTAATTCAGAAGTAAAGAATTTTGAACGTTTTTTATATTCCAGTGATAGCGTTGTTAAGGCATTGAGTACAGAGTGTTTACCTGTGTAGCTACCAAAGTTTGTTTCTACCCCAATAATACCTACAATGTATTCTGGTGGTACTCCATATTTTTGGGCTGCTTTATTTAAGTAATGGGCATTTTCATGCCAAAAACTGACCCCTTCATTAATCCGAGTTGTGGTTAAAAAGTTTCCACGATATTTATCCCATGAACCAATTTGTGTTGTTTTTGAATGGGTGGGCTTTGCTGTTTTAAATACATTGTATTTTTTGAGTGCTTCGGTATCTCGGTTAACTGTTGAAAATATTGCATTGAGTTCATATCTGTCATACTTATGTTTTTTAGATATGGTATTAATAAATTGTTTTAATTGATAGTTTGTACCATAAGCACCTTGTAAATAAGGAGTTTTTTGTGGAATATATTCAGGCTCAATAGCTTGAATGGGTTCAGTATATATTGGGTTTGGTTGATAAATACTTGGAGTGTTAGGAATAGAGTAAGTAGGTGAAATAGGTAGGTTATTAGGGTTTTGGACAGTATGGGCTGCTTGTCTTTGAATACAACCAGTAGCCAGTAGTAAAATAAGTGCTAATAGACTTAATTTTTTTATTTTATACATAATTAAAATCCTTTTTATTTAATTTTAACATAAAAATGTGTTTTCTTGTTCCTTATCTCTGTTTCTTAGCTAAAATATGGTACAAAATATTAAGAAGAGAAAAATAATGAAATAGTGAAATCGTCATTGAGCCTCTTTATTTAGTCAATGTAATTGTTTTTAAATTCAACATAACGTGCTGCTGAATCATAAAGTTCTGCAACTTCAGCATCTGTTAGTTCTCGAATACGTTTAGCAGGACTGCCCATTATAAGGCTTTTTGGAGGAAATATTTTATTTTTAGTGACCAGTGAACTGGCACCTACAATGGATTCTTTTCCAATAACAGCTCCATCTAAAATGGTAGCTGACATTCCAATAAGACAGGCATCTTCAATGGTACAACCATGAAGCATTACTCTATGACCGACTGTTACATCATTACCAATAACAGTAGGGTTCCCATCAGTCATATCTTCTCTTTTATGATGCGTAACATGAACCATGGAGAGGTCTTGTATATTTGAACGGTCACCAATACTAATATGATGAACATCTCCACGAACCACACAACCAAACCACACAGCTGAGTCTTCACCCATAATAGTACGTCCAATGACAGTAGAACCTTCGGCTATCCATGCACCCTTTTTAAGTTCTGGTGTCCAGTTTTTATAGTTAATTAACATGCTTAATCCTTTAATACTTTTTGTGCTAATTTGGTCACATATTCGGGGGTTTCTTTTTGATTTCTGTTGTGAATGGTTGTCATGTAGTCTTCTAAAATTTCATGATTATTAATGGCTTTGTTATCATGTTGTTTGACCTGTTTGTATTCACCTGAACTTTTAAGACGCCAAGAGAGTTGGTTGTCTTGTAATTGCACAGAGAGTAGTTGTTTAATTTTTTGCTTAAGTGAGGATTCTTTAATGGGTGTTAAAATTTCAATACGGCGAATGAGATTTCGTGGCATTAAATCAGCTGAAGAGATATAACATTCATTTTCATCATGTTTAAAAACATAAATGCGTGGATGTTCAAGATATTTTCCAATAATTGAATGCACACTAATATTTTCACTTACATTTTTAATACCAGGTCTTAAGGTACATACGCCACGAATAATAAGTTGAATTTTAACCCCAACAATAGAAGCATTATAGAGTGCTTGAATGATATCTGGGTCAACCAATGAATTTGCTTTTAATACGATATGACCATTTTTTTTGTAACTGGCTTCATGTTCAATCATTGAGATTAGTTTGGGTTTAATATGTTCAGGAGCAAGGGTTAATGTTTTCAGTTTACTATGGTTTGAGAACCCTGTAATAAAATGAAAAAATTTTGTGACATCTTTGTTAAATTCTGCTTTAGAAGTAAAGTAAGAAACATCGGTATAAATACGTGAGGTAATAGGGTTGTAATTACCTGTTCCTAGATGAACATAGGCTTGTAGTTTGTTTTCTTTTCTTTTCGTAACTTGTGCTACTTTAGCATGAACTTTAAGTCCTTTTATTCCATAAATTACATGCGCACCTGCTTCTTCTAAGGCTTTTGCCCAATGTAAATTATTTTCTTCATCAAATCGTGCTTTAAGTTCTAGTAATACGGTAACCTGTTTTCCAGCTTTTGCTGCTTTAATAAGTGCTTTAACAATGGGTGAATTTTTTCCCACACGATAAAGTGTTATGCGAATGGAAAGGGTTTGTGGATCACCAGCAGCTTCTTTAATAAAACGCACTACAGGATCAAAGCTTTCAAAAGGATGATAAAGTAATACATCTTGTTTTTCAATGGCTTTAAAAATATTTTTATTTTCGGCAAAAGGAGGAAGATTTTTAGGACTGTAAGTCGGTAGGGTTAAGTGAGAAAGGGTAGCTTCTCCCACAATACTCCAAAGTGTACCAAGGTTAAGAGGGATATTATATTGATAAATATCATGAGGGTCAAGTTCTAGGTGGGTTGTTAAAAACTTAAGTAAGTCACTGTCAACTCCCTCCATTAATTCTAAACGAACTAGCATACCTCTATTTCTTGTACGTAAGCCTTCTTCCATAATTTCGATGAAGTCATCAGCCTCTTCTTCTTCAATTTCTAAATCAGCGTTTCTTGTAACCCTAAAAGGTGTAGAGGCTATTTTTTTAAAACCACTGAAAAGTTCTCCTGAGAAATGATCTACCACACTTTCAATGGGGACATAACAGTGATCTACTTTAAGAAAACGGGGTAAGATTCTAGGCAGTCGAATAAGTCCATGTTTGATATTGCCTTTCTTATCTTCAAGTTTGAGTGCCAATGCAAAACTAAGATTGTTCAGATGAGGGAAAGGGTGTGTGGCATCAATGGCAATGGGCATAATTACAGGATAGAGTTGTTCAAAAAATTCATCTTCGATACTACTTTGATGTTTAGCACTAAGTTCATTAAAACTTTTAATTGTAATATTATGTTCTTTTAAATCTTGCATAATATTGCTAAAGGTGGACTCAACAGTTTTTTGCTCTTTATGAATGGTTTTATGAATGGCATTGAGTTGTTCTGTGGGTGTTAGTTTGTCAATGCCTGTTTCTTGAACCCTTGCTTTAAAAAGAGCTTTTAAACCTGCTACACGAATCATGTAAAACTCATCTAAGTTCGTACCATAAATAGCAAGAAATTTTAAACGTTCTAAAGGAGGTAGAGATTTATTTTTTGCTTGTGCAAGTACGCGTGAGTTAAACTTTAACCATGATAGCTCACGGTTGAAATAAAGGTCTGGTGATGTTAAGTCTATGCTCATTGAAATCCTTGCTCTTTCATAAGATTTATAATTTAGGGGGAAATGTATACTATAGCAATATTATAGCATATTCTTCACAGTTTCTTAATTTTGGCTATTTGGTCACGAATACGGGCAGCCTCTTCAAATTCTAAGTTTTTGGCAGCAACAAGCATTTTGGCTTTTAACTCTTTGAGCATTTTTTGACGTTCAGCTTTTGGCATTTTATCCATTTTAGATTGTTTATTATAAAGTTCGCCAGCATCTTCTACTTTTAAATCCGTATCGAGTTCACGTAGGGTAGTTTTAGGGGTAATACCATACTTTTCATTATAGGCTATTTGTTTTTCACGGCGTTTAGAGGTAATCTCTATGGTCTCTTTCATGGAGTTTGTCATTTTATTGGCATACATCAGTACTTGTCCATTAGAATTTCTAGCAGCTCTTCCCGAGGTTTGGATAAGTGAAGTTCTTGAACGTAAGAATCCTTCTTTATCAGCATCTAAAATGGCAACCAAAGATACCTCTGGTAAGTCTAACCCTTCTCTAAGAAGATTAATTCCTACTAAAACATCAAATTCACCCAAGCGTAAAGAACGTATGACTTGGTTTCGTTCAATGGCATCAAGGTCTGAGTGCATGTAACGTACTCTAAGTCCTAAGTCATTATAGTAAGTCGTTAATTCTTCAGCCATTTTTTTAGTGAGTACAGTTACTAAAATACGTTCACCTTTTTCAATGATAGGCTTCATTCGGTCATGTAAGTTTTCGACTTGGTAAGTACTGGATATTACTTCAATAGGAGGGTCAAGTAATCCTGTTGGTCGAACAACTTGTTCAGCAACTGTTGATGAAAGGTTTATTTCTAATTCATTTGGGGTTGCAGAGACAAAAAGAAAGTAGGGTGCTTTGTTAATGTATTCGTCAAACATTAATGGTCGGTTGTCTAAAGCAGAAGGGAGTCTAAACCCATGTTCTACTAAAACTTCTTTACGACTTCTGTCACCAGCGTACATTCCTCTAAATTGTGAAAGGGACACATGGGACTCATCGACGATACATAAAAAATCGTGACCATGCATGGCTTCAAAATAGTCCATCATGGAAAAAGGTGTTTCACCTTCTGCTTTTCCTGTAAGGTGGCGTGAATAGTTCTCAATTCCTTTACACATTCCTGTGGCTTCTATCATCTCTAAGTCAAATTCAACTCTCTGTTTAAGACGATTGTATTCTAACATTCGGTCTTCTTTTTGATAAAAAGCCAAACGTTCACCCAGCTCTTCTTCTATACTTTTTACGGCAAGGGCTAGTTTTTCTTGAGAGACAATGAATTGATTCGCTGCGTAGATGGTAGCTTCTTTGTACTTTTCTATTTTTTCGCCTGTTAAGGTATTAAAGGTATAGATGTCTTCTATTTCATCACCAAAGAATTCTACACGGTAAGCAAACTCTTCATTGTAAGCTGGGTAGATATCTATGACTTCACCATTGACCCTAAAGTCTCCACGGTCAAAGAATTCATCGTTTCTTTTATAGCCCATTTCTACAAGTTTAAGTAAAAGTGCTTTTTGAGCATATTCATCACCCACAACTAACTTTTGAACAATGGTTTTATAATCTTCTGGTGAACCTAATCCATAGTTAGCTGAAACAGAAGCAATGACAATAACATCTTCATGTGAAAGAAGTGAGGCTGTTGTAGAGAGACGCAAACGTTCTAACTCTTCATTGATAGAGGAATCTTTTTCTATGAATAAATCTTGACGAGGAATATAAGCTTCAGGTTGGTAGTAGTCATAGTAAGAAATAAAATACTCTACATGATTGTTAGGAAAGAAACTTTTAAATTCAGAATAGAGTTGGGCAGCCAAGGTTTTGTTATGGGTCATAATGAGTGTTGGCTTTTTAGTTTCTTCTATAACTTTAGCCATGGTATACGTTTTTCCTGAACCTGTTACACCTAGAAGTGTTTGGTATTGGTTTCCCTTATTAATGGATTTACTAAGTGTTTGAATGGCTGTGGGTTGATCACCTGCTGGTTGGTATGTAGCGTTAACGGTAAAGCTTGGCATCTATATGTTTCTCAATAGGTTGTATTAATTTGTCTAATGAAGTAATGATTAATCCTTTAGCTATTTAATGTTATTATAATCATAACACAAAAAAGGGAGGTTTATATGAAAAAGATTGTTTTTACTATTGCTAGTAGGCGATTAGAAGTTGACTTAGAAGATGATTTTGCTCAATATGTCTCTAATGATTTACTGAAAAATAAAGTAACACTTGACAGAGATCATGATATTAGTCAATTACTACAACTTTATTTAAAAAGTATGCACAAAGAATTTTCCTCAGAAGAACGAATTAAAATATTATTGAACCAATTAAAAGAATAAAGCAGTTATTGATTTTTAAATATTAAAATAATATTAAATTTAATATTTAATTAAGTTAACTATATTAATTTTTAGTTTATAATACTCCCAGTTCAATATAACAAAGAAAAAGAACTATACAATATTTTTAAGGAGTATTTATGACAAATACAAACAATGTTCAAACAAAAAAAGGTTTTACAATGATCGAATTGATCTTTGTAATCGTAATTATTGGTATTTTAGCAGCAGTTGCTATCCCTAGATTGGCAGCGACTCGTGATGATGCGAGAGTAGCAACATCATTAGCAGAGATTACAAATGTGGTTAATGAAATGAGTACTTTTTATACAGCTAATGGTTCATATACAACTGGTGCAGCTGCAATTAATACTTTGACAAATACAGATCTTTTTACTGGTAATGCTTGTATTGTAGAAGCTACACAAATTATATCAGGTACTACTTACAGTTATTGTACTGATTCTGGAAATGGTGGTTTGGAAGTTTGTACTAACTTTACTCCAACAGATGCCAATGGTACATTACTAGTTGCAGCAGGAGCAGGAAATGGAAATGTTTGTGCAGGTATTCAAAATACAGATGCATTTACAGATTTAGCGAGAACATATGTTAATGGTGGAAGTAGAGTAAGATTTTAATCTTCAATCCATCTCTTCATGAGATGGATTTTTATATTCTTAAGTTCATTTTTTGAATTTAAAAATATAAAAGAGAAGAATAAATTATGAAACCTATACAATCAAAGTCAGCATTTACCATGACAGAATTAATATTTGTAATTGTTATTATTGGAATTTTAGCATCGGTAGCCATTCCTCGATTGGCAGCAACACGTGATGATGCTGAGATTACAAATACAAGAGTATTAATAGCTTCGATTAGAAATGCTGTGAATATGGAACGCCAAAAAAGAATTTTACGTGGTAATTTTGATCCGATTTTTAAGTTAGCAAGTTCAGCTACTTTGGGAAATAGAATTTTTGATGGATTTGATGGTAATACAACAGAAAGAATTTTAGAAAATCCACCCTTTTCTTGTACAACAGCAGCTGATCAGGATTGTTGGCGAGAAACAGTAACAGGTACTTTGGTAAATCCGAATAATTCAAGATATACCTATAATTTACCAACAGGTGGTTCTGAAATTTTTCAATTAAATAATAATAGATTTGAATGTGTTAACCAAAACTCTGACAATTGTAAACTATTGACACAATAGTCATTATGCTATAATCTCCTCAATATTTATTGAGGAGATTATTATTCACTATTATCAAGTTGCTCTTCTTCGTTCTTCAGCTCCTCTTCTTACTTATCATTTGAAAAAATCTTTAGAGATAGGACAACTAGTAGATATTCCTGTCCATTCAAAAATTAAATTAGCCATGATTTTAGAAGAGGTTCAAAAGCCTGAGGAATTTGAAACTTTAGAGATTTCAAATGTTTTAGATACTTATTACTCTTCCCCACAAATTGAGATTGCTAAATTCATTGCTTCTTATTATTTTTCTTCTTTGGGTGAAGCATTGGCTTTGTTTGTGCCATGTAGGTTCGATTTAATCGAACATAAAAATAAAATTGAAGCTGATGAAAATGTTCGATTAAATCGAACCTATGAGCTTCCAACTTTATCTAATGACCAACAAAAAGCTTATGAAGAACTTTTAACAAAAGATAAAGCCTTACTTTTTGGTGTAACAGGTTCAGGGAAAACAGAAGTTTTTATAAGCTTGATGGCGAAAACTATTAGCGAGAAAGAACGTTGTATTTTTCTTATGCCTGAGATTTCTTTAACCCCTCAAATGGAGAAACGACTCAAAAAATATTTTGGTGAACGTTTGGTTATGTGGCATTCAAAATTAACCAAAAAGAAAAAAGAAGAGATACTTGAAAAGATTTATAATAATGAAGTAGATATTGTTGCTGGAGCGAGGTCGGCACTGTTTACGCCTTTAGAAGATGTGGGTTTAATTATTGTAGATGAAGAACATGATGACTCTTACAAATCCATGATGAAACCACGTTATCATGCACGAGATATGGCTGTGTATATGGGAGCTAAGTTAGGTGCAAAAGTAGTCATGGCTTCAGCCACTCCTTCTTTGGCTTCCTATCATAAATATGATGTGATACGACTCAAAAAACCTTTTATAGAGACGAAAAAAAATTATTATTTTGTAGAAGGTACTACCCTTACCAACCAAATGATTAAAAAGATAAAAGCCAATTTTGAAGAGGAGCAACAATCACTACTGTTTGTGCCAACACGTGGAAATTTTAAGTATTTGTATTGTCAAAAATGTGGTGAGACGCATCTTTGTCCTTATTGTTCTGTTGGAATGGCATTGCATCGAAATGTTCGGCATTTAAAGTGTCATTATTGTAACTATACTGAAGCCATTCGTGAAGTTTGTTCTGCCTGTGGACACGTACCTTTAACTTCGGAACGTATGGGTACAAGTGAAGCTAAAGAGATGGTAGAGCAGGGCATACCAGAATTGGTAGTTGAACAATTTGACCGTGACAGTATTACTACAGCAGGAAAGTTAAAAAAAGCGTTAAAGCGTTTTGAAAACAAAGAGAGCCATTTACTTTTGGGTACACAAATGCTTTCTAAAGGGCATGATTATGCGAACATTACACTTTCGGTTATCTTGGGCATGGATTATATTTTAGGCTTAGGTGATTATCGAGCCCGAGAACGAGCCATGTCACTGCTTATTCAAGTTGCTGGGCGTTCAGGTAGGGCAAAGAGTGCCGAAGTGATTGTACAATCACAAAATGCAGATTTCTTTTCGATGTATTTAAATGATTATGAAGCTTTTTTAAAAGATGAAATGCTTTTTGTGGAAGATATGTATCCACCTTTTGTTTCCTTAGCACGTATTTTGATTTCTCATGTCAAAGAGGAAAAGGCTGGAAAAATAACTTTAGATACTGTGACAAAGCTAAAAATGTTTAAAGATATTGAGATAGTTGGGCAGGGAAAAGCACCGATTGAACGTATTGCAAATAAGTTTCGTTTCAATATTTTATTACGTGCATCAAAGCGAAGTACCATGTTAAAGGCATTACATCAAGTTAAGAATCCTCTTATAGAGATTGATATGGATCCAGTTGAATTTTCTTGATACTTTTAACATAGTATGTTAAGAATTTTGATAAAATTTCATATAACTAACATAAATAAAAATAAATTATAAAAGAAGTTAATATGAAAGAAAGATACCCAACTAAAAAGATATATGTAGGTGATGTTCCAGTCGGTGGAGATGCGCCTATTTCTGTACAGTCAATGACTTACTCAGACACACATAATGTAGCTGAGACAGTAGAGCAGATTAATCGTTTACACTTTGCTGGTGCAGATATTGTCCGTGTGGCTGCACCAAAGATGGAAGATGCTTTGGCATTAAAAGCGATTAAAGAACAGGTTTCTTTACCCATTGTTGCTGACATACATTATCATTATAAGTTGGCACTAGAAGCTGCAAAATGGGTGGATTGTATTCGTTTTAATCCAGGTAATATTAATGATAAAAATAAAATTAAAGAGATTGTTAAAGCATGTCAAGATCGTAACCTTCCTATTCGTATAGGGGTGAATGCTGGTTCACTTGAAGAAGAGTTTGACAATCGATATGGGGCAACAGCAGAGGGTATGGTAGCTTCTGCTGACTACAACATTAAGTTTTTAGAAGACTTAGGTTTTACAGATATGAAAGTTTCTTTAAAAGCGTCAGATGTTGATAGAACAGTAGATGCTTATAGAATGCTAAGACCTAAAAATAATTACCCTTTCCATTTAGGGGTAACGGAAGCTGGAACCATCTTTCATGCGACCATTAAATCTTCGATTGGATTAGGTGCTTTACTGCTTGATGGTATTGGGGATACAATGCGTATCTCGATTACAGGTGAGCTTGAAGAAGAGATTAAAGTGGGAAAAGCCATTTTAAAAGATTCAGGTAGAGTAAAAGAGGGGTTAAATATTATCTCTTGTCCTACTTGTGGACGAATTGAGGCTGATTTGGTTTCAGCCGTAGCAGAAGTAGAAAAAAGAACAGCACATATTAAAACACCTATGGATGTTTCGGTGATGGGTTGTGTGGTGAATGCCATTGGTGAAGCCAAACATGCTGATGTTGCCATTGCTTATGGTAAAGAGGCAGGACTTGTGATGTTAAAAGGTGAAGTTGTTGCTAGACTTCCTGAAAATGAACTGGTGGATAGGTTTGTAGAAGAAGTTGAAAATTTTGCTGCGAAGCAAAACTAGTAAGTATTGTAGATTAATATATTTGATGGCTAAGGAGTTTTAATGAGTGAAAATATGTATAACTTAAATATTGAAAGAGCTGTACTTTCAGCCATTATATTTGATCCTCAAATATTTGAGGAATTAGCAGCCAAGTTAAAAGCACATGATTTTTATTTGCCTTTTCATCAACATGTTTTTGCTGGTATGGAAGATTTAGTTAGAGAAGATAAACCCATAGATGAAGAGTTTTTAAAGTCTAAGTTAAGTGCAACAGGTAACTATGATGAGGTTGCATTACTTGACATTTTAGCTTCTAACCCTATTTCAAATACAGATGCTTACCTTGGAGAAATAAAGTCACGTTCAACTAAACGTGCCTTAGCTACTCTTGCTACAACCATTAAAAAAGTAACCATTGAAGATGATTTACCTACTGATGAAGTTATGAACATGGTAGAAAAAAAGCTTTATGAAATTACGCAAAACAGTACCTCAGAAGACTTTAGAGAATCCAAAGAGATTACGCTCTCAATGATTGAAGAGATTAATCGTTTAAAGGCATTGGGTAACTCAAAACTTCTTGGAATTGACACAGGTTTTCATAATTTAAATGATAAGACGCAAGGTTTTGGTAAAGGGGATTTGGTCATTATTGCTGCGAGACCTGCGATGGGGAAATGTCTTGGGAAGGGAACCAATGTACTTATGTTTGATGGTACATTAAAAGCTGTTGAAGAGGTAAAGGTTGGCGAACTTTTGATGGGTGATGATTCTACGCCTAGAAAGGTTCTTTCTTTAGCTCGTGGTAGAGAAGAGATGTATTGGATAAGACAAAATAAGGGCATAGATTATCGTGTGAATAAATCTCATATTTTATCGCTGAAACGTTCTCGAAATGAAGGTAAACATAAGCATGGTGATGTTTTAAATATAGAAGTATCGGATTATATTGAGAAGTCAAATAAGTTTAAAAGTAACTATAAAGGGTATAGCGTAGCTGTAGATTTTTCTGAAAAACAAACAAGAATTGAGCCTTACTTTTTAGGCTTATGGCTTGGAGATGGAACAAGTTCAAATGTTGCAATAGCAACAGAAGATAAAGAGGTTGTTTCTTATTTGGCGAAGTATGCTGACAGACTATCGTTATTGTTAAATTCATATTTTGTAGATAATAAATGTCCTATGTATAGAATTGGAAAAGGTTATACAGGTGGAGATGTAAAAAAAGATATCTCGTTACAAAAAAAGTTAAGAGATGAAAACCTTTTAGATAATAAGCATATACCCGAAGCTTATTTGATTAATAGTAGACAAAAACGTTTGGAGCTTTTAGCAGGACTGATTGATAGTGATGGTTACTATGATGATAAGTTTCATGTGATGGAAATTACACAAAAATCAAAAAAGTTATCTGAACAAATTAAATTTTTAGCAGATAGTTTAGGTTTTAAATGCTCTTTTAAATCTAAGATGGCTCGTATTAAAGAGATAGGTTATGAGTGTGAAGTCTATAGAGTTCGAATCGTTGGAAACTTAGATGAAATTCCTACCAAAATAGCTAGAAAGCAAGCTCGTGTATCTTTTTCTAATCGTAATCATCAACATACAGGCATAAAAGTTGAGTTTGATAAAGTAGATCATTATTATGGCTTTGAAATAGATGGGAATAAGCTTTTTTTACTCGAAGACATGACTGTAACCCATAATACTTCGTTAGTTCTAAACATGACCCAAAAAGCCATTGAAAGAGGTGAAGGTGTTGCCTTTTTCTCACTAGAAATGCCAGCAGAGCAGTTGATGCTTCGTTTGCTTTCGACAGAAACTTCGATTCCTTTACAGAAATTAAGAGTAGGTGACTTAACTGATGATGAATGGTCAAATCTTTCAAAAGCTTCTGATAGGATGGCAAGTCGTAAACTCTTTGTGGATGATGGAGGTATGGCTACCATTCATCATGTACGTTCAAAACTTAGAAAATTAAAAGCAAAACACCCTGAGATTACCATGGCTGTTATTGATTATTTACAATTAATGTCAGGGGATAGTTCAGAGGGTCGTCAGCAGGTTATTTCTGAGATTTCACGAGGGCTTAAACAGTTGGCTAGGGAGTTAGAGATTCCTATCTTGGCACTTTCTCAGTTAAATCGTGGGGTTGAAAGCCGTGATAATAAACGTCCAATGCTTTCAGATCTTAGAGAGTCTGGATCAATTGAGCAAGATGCTGATATTGTAATGTTTGTTTACCGTGATGATGTTTACCGTGAGGCTGCTGAAAAAGAGCGTGAGATGAAAGCGAAAGCTGAAGGTAAAGAGTATGAAAATAAATTTCAAAATAAATTGGAAGAAGATACGGAGTTAATTCTTGGTAAACATAGAAATGGACCGACAGGAACAGTTAAGCTTTTGTTTCAAAAACGTTTTACCCGTTTTGTGGATGCTCAAATTGGAGGAGATGTTCCTTTTGAAGTTATTTATGAGGAAGATGGGAATATGGACACACGTGATATGGGAAACATAGAATTACCTATGATTTAAAGGTTTAGAGAGTGTTAGAAAAACCAAAACTTTTTTTGACTTTAAAAGAGTTTTGGGTGCTAGTATCGGTACTATTGTTGTTGCTTTTGATGCGTCTTTTTTTCTTACATATAGACTATAAAGCATTTAAAGCAAAACCTTTTTATTACACAGATGTTCAAGTAATTCAAGCTTATGAAAAATGGAGTGATGATAGGAATCATACGATTTTAAAGCTTTACGTACCTGAGTTAAATATTCATTTTTTTTCAAGAACTAAAATACCTGTTGCTCATCTAAGTTCTTCGTTACGTTTAAAAATTTTTCCCAATGAGAAGATGACTTTTTTTGATTATTTGGGAACCTCTTTTATGTTTTCTAATGTTAATGAAGTTTATGATGAAAAAGAAACGCCTAAAAAGGATGTTTTGTTGTTTTTAGAAGCACAACATACAAACAGCATGATGGCATCCTTTTATAAGGCGATTTATTTTGCAACTCCTTTAGATAAAAGTTTACGAACACAAGTTTCATCTTTAGGGATTAGTCATCTTATTGCGTTAAGTGGTTTTCATCTTGCCATTCTTTCAACGCTTCTTTTCTTTTTTTTACGCCCTCTTTATCGAGTCTTACAACAACGATACTTTCCTTATAGGTTTGACTTACAAGATGTGGGTTTGTTAGTATTAATTATTTTAGCTTGGTATGTTTGGTTTGTTGATGCTCCTCCTTCTTTATTACGTTCTTATGCCATGATGACAGTGGGATGGCTTCTTTTGGTATTGGGTATGGAATTACTTTCGTTTACTTTTTTAGCAACAACCGTACTACTTTTATTGTTGTTATTTCCTAAAATGTTACTCTCTTTAGCATTTTGGTTTTCAGTTGCAGGGGTGTTTTATATTTTTTTACTATTGAAACATGTTGCTAAACTTCATAATTTTGTCATAACGTTAGTGATTAGTTTTGGTATTTTTGTTTTGATGTTACCCATAGTCCATATGGTTTTTCCTATTGTGAACCCTTTACAACTAAGCTCCCCTTTTTTATCATTGATGTTTAGCGTTTTTTATCCTATCTCTATGGGCTTACATTTAGTAGGATGGGGTGATTTATTTGATACGGTATTGCTAAAACTTTTTACCCTTAAGGTGAATGAAGAGCTTTTGTTTGTAAGTATGTGGCAAGGGATGCTTTATTTGCTACTTTCCTTGTTAGCAGTCTTTTCTAAAAAGGTTTTTTATCTTTTATTTTGTTTGGCTTTGTGTTTTACTATTTGGCTATTTATCGGCTTTTTGGTATGATGTTTTATGAATTATTTAGAAAAATATAAAGAACACCCTCTTACTTATACTTTAATGTTTATTTCGCTTGTTGTCTTTCTTTTAGGATCATTATCTACTTCCTTAGATCAGTACTTTTATACCAATGGGGTATTGCATGGTTATTCAGTTATTATGAAAGGTGAATTTTTAAGGCTTGTGAATTCTACTTTTTTACACAGTGATATGATTCATCTTTTAATGAATATGCTTTCTTTATTGATTGTGGGTCGAGTGGTTGAAGGGTTATTTACGAAAGCAGCTTATTTAAGTATTTATTTTCTAGCAGCATTCTTTGGATCTTTTACTGCAATTTATATGGACTTAGGTGTTCATGCTGTGGGTGCTAGTGGGGCAATTTTTGGACTCTTTGGTGCTTTAGCTGGTTTTGCTTTTGTTCATAGAAATACCATGAGAAGTCAATTTATAGCATTTATGAAAAATTTTGGTCTGATTTTAGTACTTAACTTGGTTATTGGTTTTGCATTTCCTTCAATTTCAATTTCAGCACATGTTGGTGGACTGATTGCTGGTATGGTAGGGGGCTTTATTATTGCAAAAAATCCTAAATATATTGTTATTTATATTGTCTTTTCACTTATTCTACTCATAGCTAGTGAAAAATATTTAACAATGCTTTATTATGCAACTATTTAGTCTGACTTTTATTGCTTTTTTATTCCTTGCTTGTTCAGTAAAACAACCTAAGATAGAAGAAGTAAATCAAAAAACTAATGTATTAGAAAAAGTTATTGCTCAACTTAGTGCTAAAATTAGTCAAAAAGAGGCAAAAATTTTGGCTAAAAGTAGTATAGATTATAGTTTAAAACTTGCGAAAAAATATGAGGTTATTTCCTATCCTTGGGTACAGAATTTTTTGGTTAATGTGGGTATTAAAAAACGAGGCTTATGTTATGAATGGAGTGAAGATTTATTGACTTATTTACTTAAATATCCATATAGAACTATAAGTTTTCATAATATAGGTGCAAACATTGGTTACCTCAATGAACATAATGCTTTGGCTATTTCTGCTAAAGGTGAGGGTATTGAGCGTAGTATTGTATTGGATGCTTGGCGAAACTCTGGTAATCTATATTTTGGGAATATAGAGGAAGATAGAGGGTATAAGTGGGAAAAAAGGGTTGATTTATATAAAGTCTTGTCACCCTAGAGTGACAAGTGAAGTGTGTATTATCTATTTGGTGTTACTGTACAAGGTTCTGTTTCTGCCATTGGTAAGTTTGGATTATCTGGACAAATTTCTGCAACATCAACACAACCTGGACATTTTTGAATGTTTGGTTTGTAACATTTAGTTGGTGCTGATTTCTCATAGATTTTAACTGGTAAAATATCGCCTCCAGCAAATAGCATTGTTCCTGTGATCATTAAGCTTAATAGTAATTTCATTTATACATCCTTTTTTTAGTGTTTGATACTTTAACACCTTTTAGCTTAAATAACATATAGTTATTTAATATAATTTATAATGTTAATCATCTAAGCTTATATTTAAGAGTTAGTTATAATACTAATTACGAAATATTTTTTCAATAAATCTAAATTAGGTTATTTATAATGCAGTTATGTAAAATTTGTCAAGACAAAACCAGCTTGATTAAAGATCTTAAAAAAGAGTTACTTTACTATCGTTGCACTTCATGTGCTTTTGTCTTTTTAGATGATCTTCATATCATTGATAAAGTTCAAGAAAAACAGCAATATGATTTACATCATAATGGTTTTGAAAATGAAGGTTATGTTCAAATGTTTGAAGATTTTATTAATCTGGCAGTTGACCCCTATTTACTTAATATTAAAACCGTTTTAGAGTTTGGTTCAGGTCCCGGTCCAGTACTTTCAAAACTTTTAGAGCATAGAGGGCTAGAGGTTGATATTTATGATTTATACTATGCTCCCATTGAAGTGTATGCTTCTAAAAAGTATGATTTAATTACTGCTACAGAGGTTTTTGAGCATTTAGCAGAACCGTTGGAAGTTTTAGCACTGTTAGTTAAGCATACCAATATGAATGGCTACATTATTTTAATGACTAAGTTTCCACCAAAAGATGACAAAGCGTTTATAAATTGGTGGTATCGAAGAGACCCTACACATATTAGTTTTTTTACGCCTGAAAGTTTTGAGATTATGGCTGAAAAATTAAGCTTAAAAGTATTGAAAATTTTTAATAATAATATTGTGGTTTTTCAAAAGTGTTAATGGTTTATTTTGTCAAGTTGACCCCGTTCAAGTTGTCCAAACCAAACGCTCCAGAGTGTTGTATAAATTACTTTGTAAGCAGTTAGTTTTTTATGGTTTACTTGTCTTCTATTGATGAAGTAAGTACGTAAAAAAGTTTTTTCATCTTTGTTATTGAGTTTAAACTCTATAATAATGGCTGCTAAGTCAAAATATCGATCACTGACTCCTGCATATTCCCAATCAATAAATTGTATTTTTTGACCAAATAAAATATTTTTACTGTGAAGGTCATTATGGGCTAAAACATATTCAGGTTTAAATTGTTTCAGTACTTTAAAGGCTTCATAAACTTTCTTGTCTTTGTATTTAAAAGAGTTCTTAAAAGTGTGAGGGCGTTGTTGAATTTTTAATTTATGCAGTTTCTTTAACGTAAATGCCAGTTTTTTGAGTCTTTGTTGATTTAGCTTAGCATGATGTTCTCCTTCTACAAAGGTACAAACCATGAGCTGTTGTTTTTCATCCAAGAGCAAAGCTTTTCCAGCAATATTGTGTTTATGAGCTAAGTTCTGAATATGAAATTCAGCCTTTCTATCGCTTATATGTTTGAATTTTCTGACCACATAGTTTTCTTTTTCTGTTTGTAAAAAATAATTAATATTACAATGTCCTTGTTCTTTGAGCAAAGTAAAAGTTTTAATTTGTTGGTTTTGAAGAAAAGCATAAGCTTTTAGATTGATGGAAGGGGGCTTTTTAGGCATTTTAAAGTAGAGATAACTGATTAAAATAATACAAATAACACTTAAGAAAAAAATAATACTTAATAATATGGCTAGACTCCAGATAAGAGATTTAATAAGTGAAATTATAGTAAAAAAAATTGATATAATGAAGCATTAAGAATTAATTTAATTATAAGGACTTAGAAGTGAAAAAAAGAATTATTTATTTTATTTTAGCCATTTCCTTTACCATTACATGGATTTGGGCAGCCATTGAACCTTTACATTATGCTGATTGGGTTTTAGAAAATGTATTGGTTGTATTGTTTATTATTCTCATACTTTTTACAGCTAAAGTATTTGAATTTTCTATTTTATCTTATGTACTTATGACCATTTTTATGATACTTCATATTATAGGGTCACATTATACTTACGCAGAAGTTCCTTGGGGCTACACACTTGGCGAATGGTTAGGAACGGAACGCAATATGTATGACAGGTTAGTTCATTTACTTTTTGGGGTTCTTTTTGTTTATCCCGTTCGTGAAATGTCTGTACGCATTACGAAGACCAAAGGTTTCTGGGGATACTTTATGCCTTTTATGATAGTTTCCTCTTTTGCAGGTTTTTACGAAATCATAGAATGGGGAGCAGCAGCTGTGGTTGATCCTGAAGCTGGTATAGCTTTTTTAGGTTCACAAGGTGACATTTGGGATGCTCAAAAAGACATGCTTTTAGCGATTATTGGTTCTTTAGGAACACTACTCATCGTCATGATAATCCACATGATATATAATAAATCGTTTTATCATGAGTTTAAAGAGAGTTTTAAATTACCAAAAGATGACAAGCCAATGGGTGAGATTTTGTTAAATGAAATGATGAAAAAATAAAGGAGCGTTTGTTATGCAATATGACTTAGACATTCAAGGAGAATTTTCAGAGGTATTCAAAAGAATTCGTGATCTTCTCCTCTCTTACCCTGAAATAAAAGAGCTTAAAAATGCCAAACAAACTTCTTATAGCGATAAACATGGGGTGATTATTATGATGCGACCTAAAGGTAACCCTTCTAAAAAGTAATTAGTTTTAATTTTTTAGAGTATGCTTTTGTGATGAAAAGTCAAAAGAAAATACTGAAAAAATAGAAAGTGCCTTAAAGCTTTTTCAATCTTTTGTTGTGGATGAAAATGACTTCACTCCTTGTAAACATGCTTATCTATAAGTTTTCATCATTCCATTCTATAAATACTTTAGTGGAATTTTTAGAATCAATAGTTAGCTTTCCTTCAAGTTGCCCTTCTACTAAAATACTTACAATGCTTAAGCCTAAAGCATTTTTTCTTCTTTCTTGAAAGCCTTTACCTGTGTCGATAATGGAAACAAAAACCAATGAGTTGTCTTTTTTAATCGTAATAAAGATTTTACCTTTATCATCATCAAAAGCATATTTAAAGCTATTGGTGACCAGTTCATTGACAATAAGACCAAGATAAATTAAGTTGTCTATTTTTAGGTTGTAATTAATCTCATAGTGTATGTTGACTTTGTTTGAGAAGTTTAAAGCAATGTTTTGACAAATACCTTTTACATAAGGATAAGTGTCAACATTTAATGAGGTATTATTCAGTAGTAACATTTCATAGAGATTTGAAATGGATGTGATTCTATTTTTTGTAACCACTAAAGAGCCAATGGTTTCTTTGTTTTCTGTTCTTTTTATTTGTAGTTTAAGTAAAGATAGAATCATCATGAGATTATTTTTAATACGATGATTTAACTCTTTATAAAGGATGTCTTTTTCTTCTAAAGAGGTCTTTAAGGCTTTGGTTTTTTGTGTAACAATGGCTTCCAGTCTGACTTGTTCTTCATTTTTAAATAAAATTAGTTGTTTATTACTTAGTTTGATTCGATGGGCTAAGGCAATGGAGAAAAGTAAGGCTTCTAAAATGAAAGCTACCTCTGAAACGTACGTTAGATTATAATCTTTTAAATCATAATGTAAAACCCATTGAAATGCTATGAGCATAAAAGATACGACGATTATACTCCAACCTAAGACATAAAATTTTGCTTGTTTTACACCTTTGAAAAGAGAATAAAAAGCAACATAAATGATAAAAAGACCAATCAATAACACAACATAGTGTGAAGATGCATTGATTATCCATGCATCGTAGCTCAAAATAACTAAAAAAGGTAATATCCAATACATGTGATTGAGTGCTTTATGCAGTTTATTAAATTTTTTAGTTTCTAAAAAACTTTGTGTAAAAAGAAGTGAACTAAAGACAATCATAATGGTAAAACTTCCATTTGCCTTTAATAAATAATTTGTTAGCTCTTGGGTTGTAAAGTATTGGGAAAATCTACCTGAGTAAAAAGCATTGTAAAACATTATGGAAAAGATATAAAAAATATAAAAAAAGTAAGCCCTATCTTTCGTGAATAAAAAAAGCATAAAATTATAAATAAAAAGTGTTAACATAATTCCCACAAAAACGAAATAAAACATGGTAGATTTGGATTCTTTTTTAATAAAGTCCAATTCATTCCAAAGTATTAGTTTTACTTTAGTTGGTTTAATTCGAGAATAACTTTTCAGATAGTAAGTTTGCGTTTCATAAGCTTTAAAAGATAGTGGGATGATAGGATTAACAGCATTTTTATTCGCATTTAAATGTAATAGCCCTGTCTTAACGGTTTTGTTTTTATCATAAAAGTACAGTTTTTCTACCGTTGGATTATCATATTCTAAAATTTTACTAATGGATTTTGAACTTGTATTTTTAAGTGTGACTTTTATCCAAAGAGCCGTATTTTTTACGTAGCCTAAAGAGATAACATCTGAGGGGGAACTAATAAATTCTTGATGATTAATATTTTTTGAATTAATGGAATTATTGGTATCAATATAAATAAGAGAATGCTCTAAGATAGAAAGATTAGAACTGTTTTCGTCAATGTTTAAGGCGTGAAGCGAAAGGGGTGAAAAGAGTAAGTAAATAAAGGTAATAAGGTGTTTCATAAAGTTTAGTTTTCATATTAAATTGGGATGTGATTAAACACAATCTATCATTTAAGACTTAAGCTAACGTTATTTGTTATAAAAATAAAATGAACTTACTTTAAAAAGCAACTTATCTTTTGTTCCACGAGAAACCGTATAAATCTTTTTAGCAGATTGGAGACCCTTAACATCAAGAAGATTTTATATCTCCATGGAAAGATTTACAACAAACTTTGAAATTGCTCATGTGGAAATTGCAGGGATTGCGACTGTTACGGTTGATAGTAACAGATCTGGCTTTGTAGGTATATGAGTTAAAACAAAATCTTATAACCATTGCGACACACCGTAATGGAAATACCACAAGGTCAGCAAGTATCAATATTAATGTACAATAAGGGTGAAAAATAAGGTTAGCTTTCTTTTAAAGTTACCCTTACTCTTTAAATTATATTTCATCTTAATTAGCAATTTTGGATATACTTTTTATAAATTTTAGGGCTTAAATTATTAACCCTCTCTTTTAAGTATACAAGGAAATAAATGACCATATATGATTTAAAACCAAGATTTCAAGCTCTATTAAGACCAACAGTAAAGTTTTTAGCCAACAAAAACATAACCCCAAATCAAGTAACTATGTTTGCCATGCTTCTTTCCCTTGTCGTGGGACTCATCATTGCCTTTACCCAAGGGGCAAAGTGGATTTTACTTTTTGTGCCTCTGTTTATGTTTTTACGCATGGCACTCAATGCCATCGATGGACTACTTGCCAAAGAGCATGACCTGAAAACCAAACGAGGTGCAATGTTCAATGAGATGTCTGATGTCATTTCTGACGTAGCTCTGTTTTTACCCTTTGCTTTGATAGTAGGCATTAACCCTATTTATGTGGTTCTCTTTACCGTAGTAGGGGTCTTTAATGAGATGGCAGGTGTGGTAGCGCAAACCCTTAATGGTGAACGCCGTTACGATGGGCCTATGGGAAAAAGTGATCGTGTGTTTGTGCTTGGGTTTATTTCTCTTTTACTTGGATTGGGTGTGGAAGCTGGATTATGGGTAGATGGATTGTTTATCGTGGCTACGTTATTGGCTGTAGTTTCAACCTATAACCGTGCTATGCGAGGTTCAAGATAATGGAAGCATTTCTTGCCTCGAAAGCAAACTTGACACTGTTAATTGCTACGGCTATTTTGGCTTTAGCAACCTTGCTCATCTATTTTAAATTTCCTACTAAAGAGCTAAAAGAGAGAGTCAACTCTTGGTGGTATATCTTAGGCTTTTTTACCGTAGGCATTATGCTAAACCTCACTTTAGCTATGTTCTTTTTTGGCTTTTTGTCTTTCTTAGCACTTAAAGAGTATTTTACGCTCATCCCTTCACGCCAAACTGACCGACGCATAATGTTTTATGCTTATTTAGCCATTCCTTTTCAGTACTATTTTGCTGGCATCGCTTGGTATGGTATGTTTATTATTTGGATTCCTGTTTATCTTTTTTTACTCTTACCGTTTAGGCAAGTACTCATAGGTGAAACCAAAGGCTTTTTGGAAAATACAGCAAGGGTGCAATGGGGACTGATGATGTTTGTCTTTGGACTTAGCCACTTAGCCTACATGCTAACTTTAGATGAAGTCAATGGCGCTTCTGGAAAAGAGTTGGTTCTTTTTTTAGTGTTGCTCACAGCGTTTAATGATGTCTTGCAATACCTTTGGGGTAAAGGTTTGGGTAAACGAAAAATTATTCCAAAAGTTAGCCCAAACAAGACAGTAGAAGGTTTTGTGGGCGCATTTTTTAGCATAATGTTTTTGGCATGGGTATTTTCATTTTTAACACCCTTTACATGGTATGAAGCATTATTGGCTGGAGCCATTATCTCAGCCTTTGGTTTTGTGGGTGATGTGGTAATCTCCATGATAAAACGTGACATTGGTGTAAAAGACTCAGGTAATCTTATTCCTGGGCATGGAGGGGTTTTAGATAGAGTGGATTCGTTGACTTATACTGCACCTTTATTTTTTCATTTTGTTTATTATTTGTATTATTAGGGTGTTTTAAGATTGGCTTTAGCCAGTTTTCAATTTAAAAGTTCTATTAATTAATGTTTCCCTATGTGCTAATCTTTACTTTATATTAAACTTTTTTGCATAATAATATAGTTCAATAAGATATTTTTGATTAATAAAATGGGGACAAAGTTTATTTGTATACAATTGTCTAGATTTAGGAGAAATAAAATGAAAAATATAAACTTGTTTATTAAAGAAAATGTTAAAGATATAGGTAGTAGTGTGTATGTGACACCTGAAATCCCAGAAAAGAAACTAAATAATGCAATTAAAGCTTTTAAATGTGAAAGTTTTTATGAATCTATTTTGGCTATTCAAGATGGTACACTATTTGGAAGTTCCAAAGAAGGATTTGTATTTACTGGTGAAAAAATGATTCATCATAAGCATGGTGAATTTATTTATTCAGAAATTGAATCAGTTGAATATATTGAAGATGTAAAAGTTGATGATAAGGGTAAAGAGAAAATAAAGAAATATGTTGATATATCAAAAAATAATAAAAAATATAAATTTGAATATCTTGTTGGAATTAATGAAGAAAGATTCACAGAATTTTTAAACAAAATAATTACAGAATTTGAAGACTATGAAGAGGAAGACCAACTTAAAACAATATCTGAAATGTCAGATGAATTAAAAATAGCATATTTGAAAATAATCATAAACATGACATTTATTGATGATGAAGAAATTGATGAAAAAGAGTTGGCAGAACTATTTCTACTTATGACTAGACTTGAACTAAATAAAGAATCAAGGTTTACCGTTAGAGCATATATTACAGAAATATCAAGAGAGAATATACAATCTATTGAAAGTTTATTAGAAATAATAAAAAATAATTCAGAAGCTAGTCATTATCAGTCATTAATGATTTCATTAGCTAAAGATTTAATAAATGTTTATTTTAGTACAAAAGATACTACACATAGAGATTTTAAATTTTTAGATGATAATCAAAGTTTATTTGAGTTGTCAAATGAAGAAATTGATTTGGCTTATGATACTGTTGAAAATGATTATAAGTTATTGAAAGAAGACTTAGATGATGACGCAATAAAGAAAAATGCAAAAGAATTAGCTTCAAAAGCAGCAGCAGCAGGTGCACCACTGGCAGCTGTTTATATTTCAGGGTCAGTAATAGGAATGTCAGCAGCAGGAATTACATCGGGACTTGCAACTCTTGGTATGGGTATGGGAATGACAGGTGGATTAGCTGTCATTGGTATTATTGGTGTTTTATCATACAAAGGTGTAAAGCATTTAACAGGAGCAAATGAACTAGACAAATATAAAACTAGAGAATTAATGCTTCATGATGTAATAAAACAAACTCAAAAAACAATTTCATTAATTATTGATGATGTAAATTACATAGTTCAAAAGCTTAATAATACAATTTTAAATCATAGTGACCAAACAGAAAAAATAAAAAAATTAACATATATGATGGCTCAATTTCAAGAAGCATTAAAAAGTGTTGATAACAAATCAAATGTATATCAAAACTCAGCTAATAGGCTTCAAAGCCCTAAGGTCTTAGATGATGAAAGATTTAAATTACTAACGGAAGAGCCAACTAAAAAACCATTATATGATTTTGTAATTGTAAACTATGAATTACAAATGATTAAAATTGACAATACAAAAGTTGAAAAGCTTGTTTTAAAAGAAGATATAAAAACAGAAGTATTAGACAAAATGGCAAAAATCTTTAAAGCCTTAGGTTATTTTGATATGGATAATATTTTAAAGTCAAAAGCTACGGAAGGATTTAATAGTATCAAAAAAGGTATATTTGGATGAAAAAAGATTATTTAAAAGATGAAGCTAAAGTTGTTATAGCACAAAAACATCAATTAAATAAATCTGAAAATAAATTAACAGAAATAAACAGTATCTTATCAAATATACAATCAAAACAAGAAGCAGATGACCTCTTATTAGATAATATGTTATCAGATATGGAAGCACTATTATCTTCTGGTAATAATGCTATACATACACCTTGTCAAGATGATATTTTAAATATTGAGAAACAATTAGAAGTAACAATTGATTCTGAAAACTTAACAGTCGTTCAAGAATTAGATAAAGTTAATTTTGAAAAAGACATTTCTTGGAATGATTACCTAAATGAAGTAGAGAACTATGCTAAAAGAAATGATATTAATTTAGATTTAGAGTTTGAAAAAATGTTTGCTTTTGAAAACATTGAATTAGTGTTGTTAAATAAGGGAATAGAACCATCAATTATTTGTATAGATGGTTTTTTAAGTAAAAATGAAAATGGGGAAAGGTGGTTAGAAAATATGCCAAAAGAATTTATGCAATATTCTATTTATTATGTAAAATGGGAATCGCAAAGTTTTTTAGATATGGCAAAAGAGTTATTTTCCCCTCGTTTAGAAAAATTACTTTTCAAAGTATTAGCTCCTATAGCTATTCGAGATATTATAAAAGTATGGTCAACGGCAACTACAAATGCAGAAATGGCAGGGAAAAGCCTTGCAGGATTACTTCATAATCAAAATAAAGATTTTATACTATTTGGGCATTCTCTTGGCAGTAGGGTAATTAATACCTGTTTAAATAACTTATCAGTTACGGATAAATGTACAATACAAGAAGTGTATTTATTAGGTGGTGCAGTAAATAAAAATCGTACTGCTTGGTATAATGGGGCTACTATAGTTAATAAAAATATTTATAATTTTTTAAGTAAAAATGATAAAGTATTACAGATATTATACAAAATAGCAGAAAGTTCAAAACTTGAATTTGATGATCCAATAGGTAGAAATTATATCAATATTGATAAAGTAACAAATATAGATGTATCACATATTATAAGTGGACATACTGTATATCATGAAAATTTATCTAATATTTTAAAACGATGCTAGTATATAAAATTAACAATACTTTTAATAGGTATATATTGAATGAGGAAAAATAATGATACAGCCTAATCCATTTAAATACAAATGCCCACAATGTTGATATAGTAAAGTATTGAAACTTAAAAGTGATGTAATGAATCTTATGGAAATGATAAATATTTGTCCAAATTGTAAAATAAAGATTGGTAAAACTCTATTCCTAATGCAAATATTCCAGAATTAAGAAGAATGTTATTAGTTGGTCATGGAACACTTTGTTTGATTGATGGAGTTGATGCTTACATCCGTTTAGGTGGTGAAATGGTTACATTTTTATCAAGAACAAATTTATTAGCATGGGTTAGATTTGGTCAACTTGGATTAAAAGAGCTTAATGCTTGGTGAAATGAAGGTCATATTGATGCTGATGCTGTTGATGAGTATTTGGATAGAGAATATAAAAGAATGTACTTAGAATAAATAATTATATTTGGAAGAGTCTTAGTTTATTGACAATCAGCTCAAAAAATGATAGGATTATTGAATTAATCAGCTCATCTACATAAATTCTCTCAAAGGTAAAGTATGGAAACCATCAAAAAATGGCTTTGGCAACATGAAGAGTACCCAAACTTTAACTATGTTCAATCTACGCTCAATCCTTTACTTTCAAAAGCTTCGCGTAATACAGGTAGGTTAGAAGGTGCTATTTATGGGCTTAATGATAAACATATTAACTCACTTATAATAGATGCTTCCATTAATGAGATTTTAGAGTCTTCAGAAATTGAGGGAGAAGTTTTGAGTCGTGACAGTGTTCGGTCATCGGTGAGAAAGAAGTTAGATGAAAACTTTGATTATGGGAATGATAGTTCAACTAGACATACCGATGGGCTTGTGTCATTACTGCTTGATAGTAGGCAGAATGATACTCTTCTGACCGAAGAGCGTTTACATGCTTGGCACAGTATATTGTTTCCCACAGGGTACAGTGATGGACATAAGATTGATGTTGCTACTTATCGTTCTGATGAAATGAGTGTGGTTTCTAATAAAGGCTATAGAGAAACCGTACATTACCTTGCCCCTCCACATGAGCAACTTAGAGAAGAGATGAATAAGTTTTTGGACTATGTTAATAGCAGTCAAGAAAATCCTTTTGTAAAAAGTGCTATTGCTCATATTTGGTTTGTGTCTATCCACCCTTATGACGATGAAAATGGAAGAATTGCCAGAACCATTACCAATTATGTTCTCTCTCGAGAACTTGGACTTGACCATAAATATTATTCACTTTCAACAGCCATTCGGAAAGAGAGAAAAGCTTATTATGATGTTTTAGAGAAATCACAAAATCTTTTTTATAATCGAAATTTTGATTTTACGAAATGGATAGAATGGCATACTACTATGATAAATCTTGCCATTGAAAGTTCGCTTGAACAGATAAAAATCACTATTCAAAAAACAAAATTTTGGGATAAGGCAAGAGAGCATCCTTTAAATGAAAGACAACTAAAAGTACTTAATAAACTACTCGACAAAGGGGTTGAAAACTTTGAAGGTGGCTTAAGTACGAAAAAATATGCCAATATGGTGAGTACTTCTATTCCTACTGCAAAGAGGGACATTACTGGGCTTATTGACTATGGACTCATTGAACAAGTAGAAGGTTCTGCTGGACGTAATACCCGATATGTATTGAGGTTTTAAATGTGGATTAAAAAAGCCTTCTTCATCTTTTTAGTACGTCCTTTGGTGTTGATAATCTCAGGGGTTTCTTTGGTGGGGAAAGAGAATTTACCGACTAAAGGTCCAGCTGTTTTAATTGCTAACCATAACTCTCACTTGGACACGATGGTGATTATGAGTCTTTTTTCGTTGAAAACTTTGGAAAAAGTACGACCCATTGGGGCTGAGGATTATTTTTGTAATAAACCTTATAAAAAATGGCTCTCTAAAAACTTGATTGATTTAATCGCTTTGAAACGACGACCTAGCAAAGCTGATGGACATCCTTTTGGGGAGATATATAAAGCTTTAGATAATGGAGAGATTGTACTTTTATTTCCAGAAGGAAGTAGGGGAGACCCTGAGGTGATGAAACCTTTTAAGACAGGGATTGCACATATTGCTAAAGACTATCCGACTGTGCCTGTGATTCCTTTGAGTATTTACGGAGCAGGGAGAGCATTGCCACGTGGTGAGGCTTTGTTTGTGCCTTTTATTATGGATGTTAATGTGGGTGAGGCTGTTTATTATGGAGGAGAAGATAAATTTACTTATACTCATAATTTACAAAAAATTGTGCTTAATTTAGAAGAAGTTGAAGTTTAAAAAGCAAAAGTAATATTTTTTATACTAAAATAGTTTGAAAACTAAGGGAAATAGTGATGAAAAAATATTTGGTATGGATAAGTTTGATGGTTTTACTGTTTACAGCTTGTGGGAAAAAGCCTGAGCCAGTTAAAGAAGAGGTTGTGGTTGAAGTGAATGAAACTGTTGAAGTTGCAGTGGAAGAAGAAGTAATTCCAGCGTTAACAGTGTATGATTGGCAACAAAATGATGAATTAATTAAAGCTGGAAAGGCTGTTAAAATGGTGGTGGTTAAAGGAAAACGTGTTTTGGTACTTTTTGATAAAGAGGCTGAAGTGTTGAGTCGACATCGTATTTCTTTGGGTGAGAACCCTGTGGGTAGGAAATTGAAAATGGGTGATAAAAAAACACCAGAAGGTAGATATGGTATTCGAGACATTCGTAAAGATAAAAAATATTATAAGGAGATACTCATTAATTATCCTAACAAAGAGGATAGACAACGTTCAAAGGCTTTAGGTTTTAATCCTGGAGGAGGTATTACTTTTCATGCTCAGGTTCCTTGGAATTGGAATGGAAGTAGTGATGATTATACCTTGTCAAATGATTGGACCAATGGTTGCATTGCTTTAACCAATCATGGTATGGATATGGTTTTAAAAATGATTGATAAAAATACAATAGTAGAGATAGAAGAATAATTTAACTTAAGGAATAAAAATGTCAAAAAAAATAATAGGGTCACTATTGGGTGTGACAGCATTGTGGTTGGGTACAACAGCGTATATTGGTTCAAGTACGGAATCTTATTTGAAAAATTATGTTGAGAAAACCAATAAACTTTATGCACAGTATGGTGTACAACTTTCAGTTGACTCTTTTAAGAAAGGCTTTATGGCTTCGGAAGCAAAGCTAAAACTTGATTTTAGTGAACCTGATATAAAAGAAATGATTGCTCAAACAGTGCGTTTACCTTTGGAGATAAATTATCATATTGAAAATGGACCTGTTTTTTTTAACAATGGTGTGGGTATGGGTGCTAGTCGTATTAATCAGCATATAGAACTTAGTCAATATGTTGTGGATAAAGAGGCATTTAAAAAAATATTTAAAGAGGATATTGTGATTAGTTCTCAAAGTAATATCGGCTTTAACAATAATGCTTCTTTTGTAGCTACAACAAATAAAATAGTAGCTCACCTTGAAGAAAATACTAAGATGGAACTTTCGCCTTTACATATGGAAGGTGAAGTAGATATAGTTACACTTCAAGGAGAAGCTAAGCTCTTAATTGATTCTATGTTCGTAAGACAAGGTGAAGATATTTTAACAGCTAAAAATATTTTGATTGATGCTGATATTAAAAAAGTATATGAAAATGGATTCTATTTAGGTGATGTTCTTTTTGATGTGAGTTCTTTAACCAGTCAGGGTACAGTATTGCCTCTTAATTTGGAAGAAGCAAAAGTGGCCTTCATCATGAAGATAGATGGGGATAAGGATGATATGATTGATATGCAATTTAACGTTGATGTTGAAGCAGGTAAGTCTAAACTTCCTGAAGATTATGCCTCACTTAAAAAGTTTAAATTATCCTATGCCTTAAATGGTACAAAATTAAAAGGTATTCTTGCTTTTCAAGATTTTACCCAGCGTTTACAGGCAAAACAACAAGCGTTATTGGCGCAACTTTTTGCATCAAATGATGGGAGTTTAAATGAAGAAGTATTTGCTGAACTTGAAAAACTTCAGGTGGAAGCACAAGAAGAGATGATTGTATTGGGAGCAGGGTTGTTAACAAAAGATAAGACCAATTTATTGGTAAATATGAAGCTTTTAGATAAAGAAGAAAAAGAGAGTTCTTTAAATATGAGCGTTGCTTATGTGGGTGATGAGCTAATTGGTATAACAGCTAAAGCCTTAGAAGAAAAGTTTAGCAAAGAATTTTTGGATTTATTGGCGATTGACCTTAATGTAGAATTGAGTAAAGCGTATATTGCTAACCTATCAGATACATTAAAAAAAGAGTTGGATGCACAACTTCAAATGGGGGCAATGTTTGGCATTGTTAAAGACAATAATAGTTCATATAATTTTGATGCAAAATATACTCCTAGAACATTAATGGTCAATGATGAGAATCGTTCAGAAATGTTGCAGATGCTTGGAATGGGATTAGCGCAATAATAGTTTGGAGAAAATTTACTGAATATTTACCATTTTTACCTAAGTAGTTTAGATATAATAATTATATTTTATTTGTAAGTTTTAAATAAACTTATTTAGGAAAAAAATTTCAAAATAAAGGATAATTAAAAAGAATGGAACATGTATTACCTACATATATAAAACCTTTTGAGAGTATAAAAGAACCAAGAATTGATGTTGATATATGGCAAAGTGCTATAGATACTTTTGATAATGCTGATTATAAAGAGAGTTTAATTAATCTTTTAAAATATATTAATGCTTCTGTACTTGAGGGTGTAGATACAGCTAAAGATATTATTTTTACAAAGATGCAGGGTTCAGCAGAAATTAGTGTGGCAATTACGAATGAACGCTTAAAGATTGAAGCGCCATTTTTAAGAGTGACAGATGAAACCAATATGGTGGCGTTATTACGTCGTGTAACAGAGATTAATTTTGATCTATTAGACTTGGCACAAATTGTTTTAGAAGATGATATTTTAATTTTTAGATATGAAACATCTCTTACTACTTGTCAACCTAGTAAAATTTATACGGTACTTAGAAACATCTCTTTTAGGGCTGATGATTATGATGATATTTTTGTGGAAGAGTATGGCGCTGAATTTTATAAAGAACCAGCAAGAGAAAATTTATCGGCTAACGAAAAACAGGAAACATTAAGACAAATTCGAGAAATTTTAAAAAACATTGATGATTATAGTGATTTTTTTGTCGAAGATCGTCAGGCAAACTACCGTTGGGATATTATTGTAATTTCTCTTTTACGTCTTTCAAACATGCCATACATGCAAGGAAAACTGCGTTCAGAACTTATTAATAATGTTGAGCGTATGTATGATGGTGATGTTGATTTTTCTCAACGTATTAATAAGGGCTTACTCTATATCAAAGAACTTCAAGCTTACAGTGATGAATATTATGAAAAAAGTTTGTATCATGTGGAACAATTTATCTCTTTACGTTGGAGGTCAACTCCTCAGATTATAGAAGAACGTATGGAAAATCATAAAGAGACCATTGAGAGTATGAATGAATCGGATGATCATATGGCAGCGAGTTATTTTCTTTATGCTATCTTTTTGAAGTTAATTTATAATTATAACCTTGATGAAAATTATAAAAATGAGATAGAACGTGTGTTAAAAGAGGTATCAGAAAAAAATACAAAAGAAGCAGCACCAATTCTTTTAGAGCTTTATTGGGACATGTACAATGTTGAAGTGGAGAGCAAAGAGGAAGAAGAGAAAAAATCAAGTGTGACAACTTGGCTTTCAAATGCTATTTGGATATCAGTTGCTGGGTATTTAGCCTATAATTATTTAGGGTAGGAGAAAAAATAATGGAAAATACAAAAAATTCAATCTATAAAGTAGTCACTTCTACAGGTACAGGTACAGGTTTTAAAATTGAAGGGAAAGATTTTTTAATTACAAACTATCATGTCGTTGAAGGCTCTAAGGTTGTGGCTGTTGAAAATCATAAGCAAGATAAGTTTAAAGCACAAGTAGTGATGGTTAACCCAGAAGTAGATTTAGCTTTTTTACAAGTAGATGCCCTTCGTGATGCTAAAGGTGAAATACGTTTAGAAAAAGAGGTTGAAGTTAAGAATTTACATAAAGTCTATATTAATGGTTTTCCGTTTGGTTTACCTTTTACGGTTACAGAAGGTGTTGTTTCAGCTTTTGATCAACCGATGGGTCAGCGTAAATATATTCAAACAGATGCAGCTGTAAACTCTGGAAACTCTGGTGGTCCAATGTTAAATTCTGAAGGTGTTTTGGTTGGGATAACTACTTCAAAATTTAAAGATGCTGATAATGTTGGCTTTGGTATTAAACATACGGATCTTATTAAAGAAGTAGAAGATTTTCATTTTTCTGATGGTAAGTATCGTTTAAAATGTAACTCATGTGATGAGTTCATTGATAAAGCGAGTAAATTTTGCGCCTCTTGTGGAAAAAGTATTGACAGTTCTGTATTTGATGAATTTGAAAAGTCATATATTACAAAAATCATAGATGAGACATTAACCCAAAATGGTTTTGATACTGTACTTTGTACGACAGGTCATGAGTATTGGTCCTTTCATAAAGGAACGGCTTTAGTACGTATTTTTACTTCAGGAGATGATTTTTTATTTGCTACTTCTCCTTTAAATGAGCTACCTAAAAAGAATTTACAAGCCTTATTAGGTTATTTGGTTTCAGGAAAAGAAAGTCCTTATATCTTAGGGGTAACGAATGATAAAATATATGTCTCTTATCGTGTACATCTTTCTGATTTTTATGGTGAAGAGAAAGAGATAGTACAGAAAAATTTTGGACTTTTTCCTCAAAAAGCTGAAGAACTTAGTAATTTTTTTCATACAGAATTTGCTTGTGAAAAATCAATGGAGAGTAAGCGAGAGTAGTTTTCTAAAATTTACCAAACATTTACTACTTTTTCATACTAGGTTGCGTTATACTTAGTATGAAGTTTAAATTTATTTTATAAAAAATATCTTAATATTAATTTTAATATTAAGATATTTTTTATTTATTTGATGATAGAATTCTTCCAGAAAGTATAAAAGAACCTTGCAATTTGCATAGTGTATCGCTATGTTTGTAGAGAGTCTAACAAAGCGTTATTAACCTGTTCTTTACTATTACAAATAGCACTACTAAACGCTTATTTCGTAGTGGTTTTGTAAAAACAAATAAGCGTTTAGTAGTGCTATTTGTGTCGAGTTGAACAGGCTAATATTTGAATGAACGAAGACTTTTATACTTTCTAATAACTACAAAAACTTCAAACAAAAACAATATTATTCATACTTTATAGGATAAACAATGACCCGTCAAGAACTCTACGACGAAATAAAAAAGACCTCCAAAGACAGCTATATTTTATCTGAGATGAAACGCCTTGGATTTTGGGACAGTTCTAAACCAAAAGTTGCACAAGAACTCATTGAAAAAAAGACAGCATTACAACAGGAGTTAAATGGACTTTCTACTAAGATTAGAAACCCTGAAGCTGTTATAAAAGAGATTCATAAACAACGTATGGCAGATGCACTTGTCAGGCGAGAAGAGACAAAAGTTAAAAAAGAGAAATTTGCTCAAGAAAACTTTGCCAAACGTGAAACTAAAAAAAAGAATGAAATAGGTTTTATAGGTCATGCTTTCATGGCAGACTTAGATGAAAAAGAGAGTAATCAGAAGCTATTAAATGAGAACAATCTTTTTTTAATTAAAGATGCTAAAGACTTGGCCTCTAAAATGGGAATAAGTTTAAAAGAACTTCGCTTTTTAACCTACACACAAAAACTTTCTAACCGAACAGACTATGTACATTTTAAGATGGTAAAAAAGAGTGGAGGTTTTCGTGAGATATCTGCTCCGAAACCTCAGTTAAAGCGTTTGCAGTATTGGATTTTAGAGAACATATTAAATAAAATAGCTGTTAGTGAAGAAGCACATGGTTTTGTTCCTAAAAGAAGCATTGTCTCTAATGCTAAGCCTCACCTACAAAAAGCAGTGGTTATTAATTGTGATTTAGAAAATTTTTTCCCTACTTTGAGTTATGCACGGGTTAAAGGACTTTTTAAATCTTTGGGTTATTCGGTTGAGTTGGCAACCATCTTAGCCATTTTGACCACCGAAGCAGAACAGAAAGAACTACTCTTAGATGGTGAAAAACTTTACTTATACACAGGTAAGCGTTATTTACCTCAAGGTTCACCAGCTTCACCGATGATTACAAATCTTATTTGTCGAAAGTTAGACAAACGTATGCTTGGGATTTCCAAGTCGTTGGACTTTACTTATACGCGTTATGCTGATGATATGACCTTTTCTTCAGATACTTATACGAACATAAATAAAATGATGTTTTGGGTAAAAGGCATTGTTAAAGAAGAAGGCTTTATTTTACATCCTAAGAAAACAAAAATCATGAAAAAAGGTACACGGCACGAAGTGACAGGGGTTGTGGTTAACGAAAAACTCTCAGTAAACCGTAAAGAACTTAAAAAGTTTAGGGCATTACTCTTTCAAATAGAACAGAGTGGCATCGAAGGTAAGTCATGGAATGGTAAATCGGAGAACTTGATGGCTTCGGTATGGGGTTACGCAAACTTCATCAACATGGTTGACCCAGAAAAAGGGGCAAAGTATAAAAAACAAGTGGATGCCTTGTTAAAAACCTACCCACTTGGAAACTTAGGTTCAAGTACGGATGAATTTAGAAGGAAGTCAGCCAAAGGTGAACAGCCTTGGGATTCTAAAGCCATAGCGCCTAAAGAAATAGCGTTACAGCCTGAAGCTGAAGTGGTTGAAGAAGCACCAATAATAGAGAGTCCTTCTTTTGTGAGTAATATTTTAAATATGTTTAGAAAATAGGAGGAGGTAGCCATGAAAACAATTAAAAAGACACTGTTACACTATCAAAAAGGGACTTCTAATAAAGTTTATAATGTTTATCTTATCCAAGTGAATGGGTCAGAATATTTGGTAAATTTTGAGTATGGACGCTATGGGTCGACACTAAGAGAGGGGACAAAAACATCATCGCCTGTAGGACTTGAAAGGGCTGAGAAACTTTTTGACTCATTGGTTGTTTCTAAAATGAACAAAGAGTATGTGGTGAAAGAGGGCTATGACTCGACCAAGAAAGAAGAAAAGAGTCTTCGTAAAGTTCTAAGTTCTGAGGCGTATCAGCAACTACTAATAGCACGTTTGAAAAAAGTAGGTGAAGTAGAGCGAATTGAGCATAGTAGAACCCAAGCCAACAAAGGGGCAACAGGCTTTAGAGCTTTACACAGTGCTAGAGAGACTGTTGTAACGGTGACCAATCATTTAAAAAAAGTAGATAATTATCAAGTCTCACGCTTGATTTATAAGGCAGGTCAACTTAAGATAGAAGAAGCCAAAGAACTGATTGTTAATATTTATAAGATGCAAACAGATGAAGAGAATGCTTTTTATTACAGTGTTGCTTGGGCATTAGGACGATATAAAGACCCCTCTTTACAGCCTATTATTGAGTCCATACGTGAAAAGTTGGATGATACATCACGTTATGTTGTGGAAGAAGCATTGCTGTTAAGTAAAACACCCAGCCAACTGCTACAAGAAAAAGCTGAGATGCATAAACTATTAATCTGCCCCATACCTTTTAAATTATTTTTGCAGAATAAAGACTTAAAGAGTATTATCCAAGAGTTAGCAGTATTAGAAGAGCGAACTAACAGTGCTTATGATACTTATCATAATATTGACTATTGGTATAAGGAGGGAAAAAGAGAGGCAAAACAGGCGTTAATGCCTTTTATTGAACAAGTTGATGAAATTTATTTAAAACTTTATATTTTGGCATCTTTTAATCTCTTTGAACATGAAGTTTTTGTGGAAGCAGTTCGACATTTACCAATTAACCAATTTAATTTTTCGCTCTTTAGACGACTTTATAAAATGGCAGAGATACGGGATGATTATGCTGTGTTAGCAGTATTAATCACCAAACTAGAGTCAAAAAAAGCAACTTGTTATACGACTTATGATGATAATTGGAATCCTAAACCCAGTGTGGGTTGTTCATTACTCTATTTTAAAAAGAGAAGTTTACGTTATTTAGAGCATTTGTCTTTACATGATGAACAAGGGTATATACTCTTTGCTAAATCTATTTTACTTTCAGTCAACCCTTATGGTACTGAATTTGAGGCATTTACGACAGAGTACTATGATAGTACGGATTGGAAATGGAAACATAAACAGTATGATGCTTATTGTAGACATTTAACTTTTATGAAAATTCTTTTTGGGAATGGACAACGTTATATGTTGGACCCTTCTAAAAAAATGTGGGAAATAGCCAATAAAAATATAAATGATGAAGTTCGTCCTGAATTGCATAAAGAGCTTTGGGATAAAAATGCTTTGGTGGCATTTAATATTTTAGTAGAAAGTAGGATTGATCTTGTTCAAAAGTTTGCTTTTAATGTTTTAAAAGATAATCCCAATAAGGTTGAAGGTGTTCTTTTAAATCTTCCTCCAGTTTATTTTGAATCCTTGATGCAATTAAGGCACAGTGAGGCACGAACATTTTTCTTTAGCTTATTTAAAGAGCAGTATATTAAAACAGGAAATGAACAACTTCTTAAAGCATTTCTTTTTAGTGTGGATGAAGAGATTAATCTTTTTGCTGTTCAAGAGATTCATAAGAACTTGGATTTCTTGTCCAAAGAGAATATTGTTGTTGAAATTATTGAAAAATGTAATGAATCAATCATGAAAGAACTTCTTGGACTCTTAACACAAGTAGAAAATAAAAGAGTTATTATAGAGCAAATAGTTACTAAAATTGTTCAAAGCTCTTTTCCTTTGAAAAAACTCGAAGCAGTAGGACTATTATTTGTTTTAAGATATCTAGGTAATTATATAACGAATGAAGATATTAGTAGGCTTATGGAGGGTGATGTATTAACAGAACGTCATCTTTTTACTGGGCGTATTATGCGTTTTGAAACTTTAGCTCACTTAGAATATCCATTAGAACTCAAAGAAAAAATAGCCAAGTTTGACCATCCTGAGATGTTGGCTACGACTATTTATCTACTAGGTAAATTAGAAGAGAATGAACTTATGGCTGCTCATGAAATGTTGGTCTCTTTTCTTTTTCATGAAGAGAAAGCTGTGCATAAAGAGGCTAGAAGCATTATGGAGAACTTGGCAAGTAATAAAGAAAATGGAATGGTACTTTTAAGAAGCATTGTTGAAAAATCTTTTGTAGCAACACCTGATGAGGTAGCTAAAAATGTGACCATGACCATTAAAAGTATGAAGAAAAGTTATGAAGCCATTGAGCCTGATCAGCTTTACCGAATGCTCATTGCCAAGTCTAAGTTGGCTGTGGCTTTAGGTTCGTTAATTTTAAAAGCATATAAAGCAAAAGATTTTTCAGTAGTCCAGTGGTCAAGAATGGCGAAGAATCCAAACAAAACAGTAAGGGTATGGGCTTATGATGCCTACATGAACAATATCGAAAGCGTCAAAGAAGCCATGCCAAAATCATTAATGATATTTGATTCTGTATGGGAAGATACCAGAGTTTTTGCTTCAGGTTATTTTGAAAGTTTTGAAATGAGTACCAATGACATCGTTGTGGTGGCTGATTCTAATTATGAAGAGGTACAAGCATTTGCTAAGAAGATGATAATGCAAGGTAATTATGATACAGAGGTCTTGTTAACAAAGCTCTCTCAACATCCGTCACTCACCATTCAAAAGTTTGTTACTGACCTTATGTTGGCTGAAATGTCAGATGAACAGCTCTTAAAAATGGAGCGTTTCTTTAACAGCCTTTTACACTCAGTTAATCAAAATAGAGTAGCCAAAACAAGAGTCATGATGCTTTTAAAAACACGTTTAGAAAATTTAGAAATAGCTCAAATGGTAGGACGTTTAGCGAGTCATCATTCAGCAACCATGGTCTGGTCTGACAAAGAGTTGTACGTGGAGATGATGACGTACTTAGCCCAAAATCATAGTGACATTGACTTGCCATTAAATGTGCTAGAAGCAGAAAAAAGAGAGGTTGTGTAATGGAGTTTGATTACAAGTTTAAAGGCAATTCAGGCGTTAGCTCAAACAATACCAGTACGGACATGAGCTTTAGCCCAGATCTTAACCGTGAACCTACTTTTTTTGTGGCAAAACTGCAAGATTCGTTAAATTTCCGTGAAGCGATGTCTGCCTTACATGATGTGGTTGTTTCTGACATGAGTTTTACACCTAAAGATAAGTCAGACTATAAAGCATGGTTAGAGGGTCAAGAGTCTGTTTGGTTGGCTAAGTTAGTGGCTGAAAAAGAGAAACATCAAGAACAGTATGACCGAGTACAAAAAGAGTTAAATGCTATACGTAGTCAAGAAGATACACTTTTAAAACCTTATTATCAAGCACAACGTAAGTACTTTGACTATTTGTATAAACATGACTCCGATGCTTGGTTTGTACTTGACCCTGTCATTACAGTACATCCTGATGAAGTTTTTTTTGAGTGTTTTTCACAAGATGAGTCCAGCTATGGAAAACTCTCTTGTTCTTACGACACCTTTAAAGAGATAGATGAGCACTCTTATGGAACAACCAACATTGACTACTCAGAAAAGCTTTACGATGAGTTTCAAAAGATTCGTGACTATAAAGAGACAAGCTTTCAGATTGACCCTTCTGGTTTTGAAGTGCAAACCGAATTGGCTGATGATTTTAAAGAAGAAAAAATAGATTTACCTGACT
>CACVAU010000016.1 GCA_902727915.1 uncultured Sulfurovum sp. | reverse complement strand
CTGGAGCCAAGACAGTTCGGGCTTTTTCCTCTTTTGAAAATGCTTTGGTTTATGTCATCTTTGAAGAGGGGCATGACATCTATTTTTCTCGTGATAGAGTTGCCGAGAAAATTAATGAACTTCTACCTACCATTCCTAAGTCTGCACAGATAAAAATGGGACCGGATGCCACAGGAATTGGGTGGGTGTATGAGTATGCTTTAACTTCTAAAACCAAAGATCTTTCAGAACTTTATGACCTACAAGAGTACTACTATAAATACGCACTTTTAGGCATCAATGGTGTGTCAGAAGTCGCAACTGTTGGTGGATTTGAAAAGAATTATCAAATCACTATTAATGAGCAAAAATTAGTAGAGCAGGGCTTAACCATTCAAGAAGTGACTAGAGCCATCAAAGCGAACAACGAAGACCGTGGTGGTCGGATTATTTTAGAAAATGGTTATGAACAGATAGTCCAAGCTAATGGTTATGCAAAATCCGTACAAGATTTAGCCGATATTGTCATAAACAATCACTACCATGGAAAACCTCTTAAAATCTCTGATGTTGCTACGGTAGATATGGTTCCTTCTTATCGCCGTGGTATGGTGGACTTAAATGGTGAAGGTGAGGTAGTAGGAGGCATTGTAGTTGTTCGTTACAAAGAGAATGCTTACGCTGTTATTCAAGAGATAAAAGAGAAGTTAGAAAAAGTAAAATTGGCTGATGTTGACCTTATAACGACTTATGACAGGTCAGACTTAATTACGAAAGCCATTAAGACTTTAACCACTACGCTACTTGAAGAATCCGTAGTTGTTTTGGTCATTGTGCTACTCTTTTTATTACATTTTCGTTCGGCTTTAGTCATTATCATTACTTTACCTCTGACCATTGCCATTACTTTTTTACTCATGAAGTGGGCTGGGGTGGAGTCTAACATTATGTCGCTTGGAGGAATCGCCATTGCCATAGGAGCGATGATAGATGCTTCCATTGTCATGGTAGAAAATGTACATAAAAAACTGCAAACAGCTGGTGGAGAGAAGCTTGAAGGAGAAGCACGAAGAGAGATAGTCTTAGGTGCAGCTAAGCAAGTTGGACGACCTATCTTCTTTGCGCTTATTTTAATTGTAGTTTCTTTTTTACCTATCTTTGCACTTTCAGGTCAAGAGGGTGCCTTATTTAAACCTTTGGCATATACTAAAACCTTTGCCATGTTAACAGGGGCGATTATTTCCATAACGCTTGTGCCTATTCTTATGGTTTATTTGGTGCGAGGTAAGATTTTAGATGAACGTAGAAATTGGTTAAATCGTTTTTTCATTTGGCTCTACTCTCCACTGCTTAAAGGGGCGTTGTGGTTACGTTTTGTTATGCCTATTGTGTTGATAGGCGTTATTGCTTATGGAGTTTGGCTTTACCAACAACAAAAGTGGGAGTTTATGCCACCTCTCAATGAACAGACTTACATGTACATGCCTGTAACACCTTATGGCATAGGAATTGACATGGCAAAAGAGTTAACGCAAAAAACAGATAAAATTATAAAAGAAAACTTTCCAGAAGTAGAAACTGTTTTTGGAAAAGCTGGACGTGCAGACACAGCTACCGATCCAGCACCTCTTTCTATGATAGAAACCATCATTACCTTTAAGCCAGAGAGTGAATGGCGAGAGGGAATGACCTATGAGAAGTTAATGAATGAGATGGAGGAGAAACTACAGATAAAGGGTTTAACCAACTCATGGACATACCCAATTCGAGGACGAATTGACATGTTACTTTCAGGGATTAGAACACCTTTAGGCATTAAGCTTTATGGTGACACCAATAAAGAGCTAAGCATACAAGCCCAAAAAATAGAACAACGCCTAAAAGCTTATGGAGGAACTCAGTCTGTTTTTGCTGACAAGGCAAATGCTGGGTACTACTTAAATATTGACTTGAATGATGAAAAGATTGCTGAGTATGGCATTACTAAAAACCTCATTTTAGATACCATTTCTAATGGTGTAGGAGGTATGCAGGTAGCGACACTTTATGATGGCATAAAACGTTACCCTATTTCTGTACGTTACGAGCAATCAAAACGTTCAGACTTAACGAGCATAGGAAGCATACGGGTCAAAACTCCGTATGGCTACACGCCTTTGGAAACCTTCGCACACTTGTACTATAAAGAAGCTCCTTCCATTTTAAAAGCTGAAAAAGGTAAAAAAGTAATCTTCATTTACATTACTCCAAATCCAGATGTTACTTCCCAAGTTTACAAAAAAGAGGGAATGAAGCTTTTAGAAGGTTTAAAATTGCCTACGGGTTACTATTATGAGTGGGCTGGTGAGAGTGAGTACTTGGAGTCTGCGATGGAACGTTTGGCTTTCATTGTGCCTATTACACTGTTTATTACGTTTATTTTGATTTACTTGGGATTGAATAGCATACAAAATGCTCTTATAGTATTTTTCACTTTGCCTTTTGCAGCTGTTGGAGGGATTATTTATTTGGACATGTTAGATTTTAACTTTTCCATTGCTGTTGTGGTTGGGTTTCTCTCTTTAATTGGGGTGGCAACTGAGACAGCGATTGTGATGATTATTTATCTTGAAGAGGCTGTTGAGAAAGTAGTAAAAAGAACTAAAGAAAATCTAAAAGAAGCCATCTACGAAGGTGCTGTTTTAAGAGTGCGTCCAAAGCTGATGACAGTGTTTGCTATTTTGGGTGGGTTATTGCCTATTATGTACATAGATGGCGTTGGTTCGGAGGTAATGCAACGGATTGCTGCTCCGATGATAGGTGGGGTTGTCTCTTCGGCTGTGTTGACTTTGTTTGTGATTCCTACTGTTTATTATGTGGTTTTGAAAAAAGAGAAGTGATAGATTTCTTACAAAACTATTTTTAAAATGTAGTAAAATATACTATTCGTCCTTTTGTTTGTAACTCTTTATGCATACCAGCTAAGTTTTCATAGACCTGTGAAGCTTTCAGTTCCCAACCAGCTAAATCTAACTCATCAGTATCAATCTTATTATTTGTATTTACATCATTCCATGTTGCTGTTGGAATGGTCATATAAGGTAAAAAGACTGGTTTGTCTATTTAGTATTAAGAAATTCACTAAAGTTACTAATACGTTGTGCTAAATGGTTAATACCCAATTCACTTTCAGTATACGCTTTTGGATTTGGTTCTGTCCATGTTCCTGGATTAAGTGGGTCTCTACTAAATTGTGCCACCATCTGTTGGAAAGAAACAAAGTCAATCTTATTAAGTAGTTCACCATAAACTATCTCAGGCTTTGACCAGCTGTATTGATCGCCTAAAGCACAATTGTCATAACCACAACTTGCATAAGTGGAATTTTCACCACGATTACCAGCATCTGTCATACAGAGTGAAAAGAGAATTTCATCATTACTCTTTTGTTCAATGTTATCAATCGCATTTCCTATAATTGAAGTAAACTCTTTTTGTGATGTTTCTGTAGCCACAATTTGACTTTTATTAAACTCAGGTTCTATAATCACCATTTTTTGACCACTTAACTGATTTAAAAAATTAACTACCTTTTGGTTGTCTGTGGCATAGGCTTCTAATTCTGTTGGTGTTGGCATACCATGAACTAAATGGTCACCAAAGTACCAATACATAAAGATAGGAGCATAACCATTATCCATTGCTAACTGTATTTGTCTAACACTAAACCAACTCTCATCCCAGTTTTTTGGTAACCAGTAAATAAGGTATTTACTTTTAGTAAGAGATTGTTGTAGTGATTTCACCTTGATACCAGTGTGATTTTGCTTTTTCTAGTGCTTGAATAGCTTTAGGGTTATTTAATCCATTCATCATGCCAGAAATCACACTTGTCTTATGTGCTTGTGCCTCTGCTAATGCCCTTTCTTTAACTTCTAGCATTTCTGTAGGTTGATGCTCTAGATTTTGTGATGGATTAACAATATCTACAGGAGGTTTTGCAGAGAGGGTTGTTAAAACAGAGGCTGTAACTACACTTAAAACGAGTAACGATTTCATATTTTGTTTTACTTTCTTAAATATATATAAAATTTTTAATTTAAGTTAAATTTAACTTTATTAAACATATAAAGAGCTGTTGGGATATTTTAAGTGTTTTATTTTATGTTTAATTGTAAAGAAAATTCTTATGATATGAATTATAAAAGTTTAATTCATTTATAGCTTAGGTAGCATAGGCAAATTCTGCACCATGAGATAAAGTAATGCCAGCACCACCCATACCTATTGCTTTTGTTGCATCAGAGATTATTAAATCTCCATTGGTAGCCAATAACATTGATGCTGTAACTATCGATATTAAAATAATTTTCTTCATTAAAATTACCAATACAAATATGATAATTCAAATATGGAACAAAAAACTTCGATGTAATCATATAGGACAGAACCTTTTCTAATATCATATTTTTTATTTTAGTTAACATAAGATAAATTCTATAAAATATTTAGAGGCTAAATGATATCTTATCGGGCTTACCTTTCAGGTCGGGCTTGAACCTCTCCACTACGTTCCAAGGCGAGTACACGGTACATCGCACTACGTGTTCTAATCCCTAAGCCATTGAACAAGCTATTAAAAAGAGACCATTACACAAGACTTTTACTTTTTTCTCCACGTTGTTCCTAAAAAAGAAAAACCCCCATTCCACTACTGATAAAATATTGACCTCTTATTTATCTATGCCCAATTTTTATAAGAGAGTATTTCGCTGTTCGCTGCATACCCACTCATAAAAGGTCATAGCCAAAGAAGAGCCAAATATTTTCTAAGTTCTTTTTCAATAGCTTATTCAATTCAATTGGAAAATCTACACTAACGTTCCGATTCTTTCATATCTTTTTATTTTCTTCTCAAGATGGAGAGACTTTTGTCATTGTGGCTGTTCTCATCCCCTCACGCTTCGTTACCCATATTCCTCACTTCATTCTAGCTAAAAACACTGCGTTAATACTGACTTTGGAATAAAAAGGATTTTATCCCAAACCAAGTATTTTTTATCTCTTCTTCATTCGTCAACAGGGATAACGAAGCGTGATTGGACGAGAAAATCTTAACCATGAGTTGCAAGTTTCTCCACCTTGGAAAATAAAAAAGAGGTAGGGGATTCAAAACAGCTCATAAACAAGAAATTCAACCATTAAGCACGCTTATCTTTATAAATAGAATGAAAAGGATTTAACAATGAATTATAAAATATATCATAAAAAACAATTGCTCAATGAATCAATTAATAAAAGAAAAGAAAGTTTAACCTTCACTCTTTTCTTTAAAATTAATCATCTCAGTTTTGCTGTACAGTACCAACCTCATTACTTTAGAAGTACAGGATTAGCCCATTTTAGTTTTTATGCTCTAAGTAAAGGCTTTGAAGGTTTTACAGAAACAGGGTATCGCTCATTGTTTGTAAATAACTCTAAAAGTATCTCTTCCTATGAAGAAATTAAAGCCTACCTCTTTAAAAAATTAAATGAACAAATAGATTTAGAAAAAGCTTCTACCGAGCCTATTCAATTAAACCTTTTTGAATTCTAGGAGATGGCTATGAAAATAAATAATAAGAAAAAAAGTTTTTTTGTAGTAATTGATGGAAGTGAAGAGGTGCTGTATCTGAAATGTTTAGATTTAGATGAGGCAGAAGATGAAGTAAAACGTTTTTTAAAAGTAGATGCTCTTAATGACTCTATAGAAATAATTTACTAAAGGGCTGATGATGAAATATGAAGAAGCACAAGAAGCATTTATTAAATTAATAGAGTCAAAATGCTATGAGTTCCAAGCATGGGAACTCTTCACAGACTTTTGTAAACTTTCAGCCATTAGTATGTACCAACCTTTTTTAAAAAGTGAAGAACTCGAAAAAGAGTACATGCAAACCATCTCAAAATATAAGCAAGAGATAGTGGAGATATTCCCTAAACTCTTTGCTTATGTGGTCATGGGTTTAGAAGATAAAATGGGTGATTTTCTAGGTGAATGCTTTATGGATCTAAAGTTAGGCTCAAAATATAAAGGTCAGTTCTTTACCCCTTATAATATCTCTGTTTTTATGGCTTCTATTTTAGGAGAAGCCACAGGAGAGAAAGAAAGCTTCTGTGAGCCTTGTGTCGGCTCTGCTGGCATGATTATTGCTAGAGCTGAGGTACTCTCTAAAAAATATGGATTAGCCTATCAAAATATGATGGAAGTTCACGCTGTAGATATAGATATACTCTGTGTTCACATGAGCTTTATACAATTATCCCTTTTAGGCATATCAGCCGAAGTAGTTCATGGTAATAGCTTATCTCTTGAAGTCTTCTCAAGATGGTACACACTCAAATATATTATGAATGCTTCAAATAAACAACATGCACCAAAAGAAGAAGAACACTTAACAGAAGAGCTTTTCACCGAAAAACAAGAAGATAGTGAATCCAAAAAAGAAAAAGTTACACTACCTTGTGATGATATTCAAAATAAAATACTTTACTCCGATACTGAATTAGAAGTTTTTGCAACAGGAAAACTTTTTTGACAAAACCTTACTTTATGATTCTCTCCTCATCAATATTAGAGCTATGAGGATTGAATGCTTTAGCTTTAGAAAAAGAAGGATATGAGATAATAGGTTCTGTACTTTTTTCTTCTTTGTTTCCTTCAAGCTCAAAATTATCTTTCTTCTCTTGTTCAATTTCCTTAGAGCTACTATTAAGCTTTTTCTTTCCCTTTAATTCTTTTCTTGCATAATAACAAAAAGCTTGATAGTCCAAAGTAAGATTGTAGGTATCAACAACTTTTTGATGTAGAATTTTAAAAACAACAAAACCTTGATTAAAATATAAATCTTTAATTTCATTAAGATGAGAGTAAAACTCAATCTTAAGCTCACCAGAACCACGAATAGCCATAAAAACCTCTTTATTTGGAGTATAGTAAACTAGAATTTTAAATAAATTCAAAATATTTCATATTATATCAATATAAAACAAAAAGTAACAAAAATAACTAAAAATATGATATAGTTTTAAATATATACAAAAGAAAAAAGGGCAGGATGGGATAATATCCGACAAAAACAAGTTTTATCACAAATTATCGTCCTGAAACTTATTCGCCATAAAATGGCTCAACGAAAAATAAAGAAAAAGAAAAGAATTTTTGAAGAATAACTCAAAAAATATTGAGTAAAAAAGAAGCTAAAAATACCTAAAACACCTTTTTATCCATAATGGTAAAATGACAAAAAACTAATATTTATTAATATCAAAGAAGAAAGATGCCACCTAAAAAAGCCCAAAGAACCAAGCACATAGACAGCCGATTAACAGAAGATGAATACAACATCATCTCAGAAAAAGCAAAAAACACAGGACTTTCCAATTCAAAATACATAAGAAACCTAGCCATGAATTACCCCATAAAATCTACAGTAGATCAAAGAGCCTTAGCTGAACTGGTAAAGTGTAAATCAGACTTAGGAAGATTAGGGGGCTTATTCAAACTATGGTTAGAGAGTGAGAACGGTACTTGGGGTGATTTAGGAGATAGACGCTATGAAGATATATCTGACTTGGTTGATGATTTAATAGCTAAAGAAGATGAGCTACTGCAAATTGCCAGAAAGCTTTTGGATTAGTTGTTATGATAGTTAAACAAGTTGCCTCAAAGGGAAAAAGTTCATTTAAAGGATTAGCAGCGTATCTACTTGATTTAAAAAATGATGGTGAGAAAGTAGAGAGGTATGATTTTTCTAATTGTCCATTTGATTTGGTAGAGGAGAATATATCCTATATTAAACAGATGCAAGAATTAAATCAAATGGTACATTCTGATAAGTCTTTACATTTGGTGGTCTCTTTTCAAGAAGAGGAGTTCCCCAGTCAAGAGGTATTGGCTGATATAGAGATGGAGTTGTTAAAGAGTTTAAATATGCAAGAACATCATAGGTTATCGGTGAGTCACAACAACACCAATAACTTTCATTTACATATTGCCGTTAATAGACTGAATCCTCAGACCAATCTTTTAGTTGATCCATGGAAGTCAAAAATGAAGCTTCAAAAGAAAGCAGAGGAGCTTGAAGAGAAACACAAATTAAAAAAAGACAATCATCCTGTTCAATTGATACTGGATGAAAAGGTGTTTTTAGCAGAGGGTAATAAAAGTTCTAATACGAAAGATAACCAATACAAAGACCAGGAGATACATTCTGGTATGAAAAATCTTTTAACATGGATTAAAGAAGAAGCTCTTGATGAGATACTTGAAGTGCTTAATCATTCTACAAGTACTTATGAAGAT
>CACVAU010000015.1 GCA_902727915.1 uncultured Sulfurovum sp. | reverse complement strand
TACCCCTATTTCTTTATTATTTTTTAATATATTTTTATTTACTAATACTATTATTTCTCTTATCATCCTTTTATTTATCTTGCCTCCACCCTTATTTCGTCGTTTGTTAGCTCTATTTGGATAGAATACAGAATTAATTTTTTATTAGGATATTGTGTGTCAAAAAAAATAGCATCTGCAAGAATTTCAGAAAAGAGTTCAAAATTACTTCAAGAATTAAATAATTCACTTCCTTTTGATAAGGTTCTTTATAGAGAAGATATTGAAGGTTCAAGAGCGCATGCTTTTATGTTGGCTGAACAAGGTATAATCTCTAAAGAGGACTACGCTCAAATAGAAAATGGTTTGATTGAAATTTTTGAAGAAGTTAAGTCTGGAAAGTATTTACTTAATGGAGATGAAGAGGACATTCATATGGCGATTGAAGGTTACTTAACAGAGAAGATTGGTGATGCAGGTAAACGTTTACATACTGCTCGTTCTCGTAATGACCAAGTAGCACTTGACTTTAGACTTTTTGTCCAGCGTAATACCCAAAAAATCTCTAATTTACTTTTATTGAATATTAAGACTCTTGTAAAAGTAGCATCTCAAAATACAGAAACACTATTACCTGGAATGACACATTTACAACATGCTCAACCAATTAACTTTGGGTATCATATGATGGCATATGCATCTATGTTTAAACGTGATTACGAACGTTTTACTTCTTCATATGAGCGTAATAATTATTCTCCTATTGGTTGTGCTGCTTTAGCTGGAACGCCTCATCCTATTAACCGTCAAACTACAGCTGAAAGATTAGGATTTAATGCACCTACATTAAATTGTTTAGACACAGTGAGTGATCGAGATTTTGCCTTAGAAATTTTGTTTAATATTTCAACAATGATGATGCATATGAGTCGTCTTAGTGAAGAGCTTATACTTTGGTCAGCTTCAGAGTTTAAGTTTGTTAAGCTTTCAGATAAACATGCAACAGGTTCATCTATTATGCCTCAGAAGAAAAATCCTGATATTCCAGAACTTTTACGTGGAAAGACAGGTAGAGTAAATGGAAACTTAGTGTCATTGTTAACCGTAATGAAAGGTCTTCCCTTAGCCTATAATAAAGACATGCAAGAAGATAAAGAAGGGGTTTTTGACTCTGTTAAAACAGCGCTTTTATCTTTAGAAGTTTTAAATGAAATGATTGATGAAATGACTGTAAATGTAGATGAAATGAATAAAGCTTGTATGATAGGACATTTATCGGCTACTGATTTAGCAGATTATCTTGTTAAAGAAGCTGGAATTCCTTTCCGTGATGCTTATCACATTACTGGAAATGTTGTTAATGTTGCCGAAGAAAAAGGGATAGACATATCTGAGCTTTCATTTGAAGAGTTGAAAAATGTAGATAGTAGAATAACTGAAGGAGTTGTTAAACTTTTAGATAATCGCGCTTCTATGAATGCACGTCAGTCTGAAGGTGGAACAAGTACAGAAAGAACAGAAGAACAGATTCATACTTTAACAATTTGGTTAAAAGAACAACAATAGGAACTAAGATGTTTGGATTATTTAAAGCAAAAAAACAAGTACTTGTATCACCAGCTGATGGAGATATCATTAAGTTAATTGAGGTACCAGATGAAGTTTTTTCTCAAAAAATGGCTGGTGATGGAATAGCTATTTTACCTAGAACCAATACTTTTGTTGCGCCAGTTGCAGGAACCATCACTAAAATATTTTCTACGAACCATGCATTTTCAATCCAAACAAAATCTGGCTTAGAAGTATTGGTACATATAGGTCTTGATACTGTAGCTTTAAATGGAGAAGGTTTTAAACGTTTGGTAAAAGAAGGAGATACTGTAAGCGTTGGAAAACCTATAATCTCAGCTGATTTAGAATTTATACAATCTAAAGGTATAGAGATTATTACGCCTGTGGTGGTGAATCATGAAAGAGAATTATTAGTGATTTGTGATAAAGTGAAAACTATTCGTGAAGGTGATGAGTTATTAGAAGTTACTGTACAGTGAAACTTTTATTTTTTACAAAAAGTATTAATGTATAAATCCTCTACTTTAATTCTCGCCCATTCATGGTCAACATTTCTTAAAAATTTAAGGGCAGCCTTCTTGTGAGGGTTGTTGTTAAAACAGTTAATTCGAATTTTCTTTCCTAACTCTTCCCATCCATAATGCTCTACAAGTTTATCTATTATGTCTGCTAACTTTACACCATGTAGTGGGTTATTTGAATGATTCATGAGGACTCTCTTTTTAAATTTTTGTATTATATGACAATTTGACATATTTCTAGGTTATTTTAAATAGATGTTTTATACTGTTACTATGAAAACAATTAAAGAACTCTATAAAGATGATCAACCAAGAGAAAAATTACTTAAAAAAGGGGTGAAAGCCTTAAAGAATGATGAACTCCTTTCGGTACTTCTTGGCTCAGGCATACAAGGTAAAGATGTACGTAAACTCTCAAAAGAGATTGTGGGACTTCTCGATGAATCTTTTGATACGCTTTCTTTGGAAAAGTTACTCAAAATTCATGGTTTGGGCTTGGCGAAAGCGTCACAAATACTCTCTGCCATAGAGTTAGCTAAGCGTTATAGTTCTCAATCAAACAAGAAAATAAGCTCAGCCGAAGATGTGTATGAAGAGTTAAAAGTATTTTCAACCAAAAAGCAAGAGTATTTTTTAGTTATTACTTTAGATGGGGCTTCGCATATTATTAACACGCGTACGGTATTTATTGGAACACTTAATCAAACTTTGGTTCATCCCAGAGAAGTTTTTGCTGATGCCATTGCAGACAGAGCAGCTGGAATTATCATTGCCCATAATCACCCCTCTGGAACATTGAGTGCCAGTCGTGCTGACATACAGATTACAGAGCGTTTGGAAGAAGTGTCAAAGTTGGTTGGGATTGAATTGTTAGACCATGTTATCTTGGCGAAAGATGGATTTTACAGTTTTTCAGATGAAGGGTTAATATAGAGAAGAATAGCTAAAAAATTATGTTAAAATATTCTTCATAATAGATTTTAGGGGAGTTTGATGGGCAAAAGTTATTCGGATAAAGTCGAAGATAGTAATAGATTAAAAAGTGTTTTAGGTAAGAAAAAGTCAAATTTTGAATTTTTACTTAAGTATGATCCCATCTTTTTTCAATTGGCTTCTGTGGCTGAAGAGATGTATCACAGTGATCCCAATACCACATTGGTCAAACTTCGACAGTTGGCTGAGGCATTGGGAAAAGACATTGCTTTGAAAATGGGAATTGCTTCTTATGAATACAAAGACCAATATGAGTTGATTTATCTTTTAGAAGATAAGCTTTCCTTTTCTTACAAAGTACGTAACCTTTTTCACATGCTTCGTAAAGAAGGGAATAGAGCTGTTCATGAATTTACAACGAATCATCATCAAGCCCTTAAAGCCTTAAAAAATGCCTATAAACTTTCTATTTGGTATCATGGAACTTTTGGAGATGTACGTGATTTTAAAGTAAAAGCATTTGTTGTGCCTAAAGACCCAACAGAGAAATTACAAAAAATACATAATGACTATGAAGCCTTAAAAGCAAAACTTTTAGATCATAAAGAGAAACTAGAAGAGAGTAAGGCTTTGGCTGAATTAAAAGAGCAAGAACATCAAGAGTATGACAAGCTTATTGAAGAGATGAAACGGATGCAAGGTGAAGAGAAAGCCTTGATGTTAGAACAAGAAGCCACGTTTGAAGAGCAGACCATACTTTTTGAACAAAAAATAAATAAGTTGTCTTGTTCTATTTCTGATGAAGAACGTAAAAAATTGGAAAAAATCTATCAACATCGAGGGGAAGAAGTATTGTGTTATCTCTCTTTGGATGAAGATAAGACTTATGAGATGGTTGATTTGAAACTCAATGAAAGAGGTTGGAAAGCAGACAGTACTACTTTAGACTATGAAAAAGGAACACGTCCTATAGTGGGTGAAAATAGGGCAATTAGAAATTGGGAGTGTATTGACTCCAAGAGTGGAGAGAAATCAATAGCCGATTATGTACTTTTTATTGGTTTAAAACCTGTTGCCATTGTGGAAGTAACAATGTTCGGTATGGATGTAATAGAGGGTATAGAAGAAGCCCAAGAGCGAAGTTGTACCATTAACTTGACCTCTATTGTAAAGATAGCCGAACAAGAAGATAAAGCGTTAGTTTTAGATGAATGGTATGCAGATGCTTTGGAAGAAAAGACTTATCGTGTACCCATGGTATTTTCAAGTAATGGAAGAGAGTATCAGCATCAAGAAAAAACAAAAAGTGGTATTTGGTTTCGTGATTTAAGAAGGATAGAAAATAATGCAAGAGTATTGGTGCATTGGTTTAGTCCAGATGAAATTGCAGAGTTCTTAGACCGAAATGATGAAAATATAGTAAGTACTAAAGAAGAGAATATTTTAAATTTTGATACTTTAAAACGAATGCTCTTCTCTTAGATTTTTTAAAAAGTTAAAAAACCTTTTTAGAAACAATACCTGGTTCTTCAGTCGTTCCCACATAGTCACTTGGCATCATATTAGGTTTTAACAAGAAAAAAGAGACAGCACCAATAAGCACTAACGCACCTATAATAAGATAGATGGTTTTTCTTTTTTTAGGTGTTTCTTTATCATTATAATCATCAATTTGTTCATTACTTGGTTCACCAGTTAATCTCATATTATATCCTTTATTAATAATTATTATAATTCCATTATAACAAACTTTCTGTAAGATTGGCTGACTATAATCACGAGAATATATAAGGAGTCCTGAGATGGCAGTAGAGTTAGAGAAAACGGTTAAGAAGGAAATTGTACAAAGAATGGTAAATGAGTTTTATGGAAAAGTCATTAAAGACCCATTAGTAGGCCCATTTTTTACCGATAGATTTGGAGATGACATAGAAAGTAAAGTGTGGAAAGTACACTTAGAACTTTTAGGAAACTATTGGTCTATGTTAATGTTGGGTGAAAATGACTATCAAGGTCGTCCCATGGCTCCTCACTTTGATATGCCGGGCATAAGTAGAAAAGCCTTCGAGCAATGGCTTTTCTTGTTTCATGAAACGGTAGATGAAATTTACATTCCAAAAATTGGAGAGTACTTTAAAAATCAAAGTAACGACATAGCACGACGTTTTATGTTGAATTTAGGCTTGTAATCTTTTTATTTATTGGAAAAGGCAGTGCCTTTTCCCTAGGGGTTTATGCTAAAATGTTTTAAAAAATAGTTTGGGCATAAATGACAAAAGAAGAATTAAAAAAATTAGAAGATAACTTATGGGATTCAGCAAATAGTTTACGTGCAACAGGTGGGATAAAATCGGCTGATTATGCTGTGCCTGTTTTGGGGATTATCTTTTTACGCTTTGCAGATAATAAGTATGCAATGGTAGAAGATATAATAAATGCTGAGTATGAAGCCCATAAGGGTACACGTATGGAAGTACCTATTCAGAAAATTGCCATTCGTAATTGTGGGCTGTATTTGTCTGAGAAGTCTCGTTATGAGTATCTGCTTGAACTGCCTAAAGACAAGAGTATTGCAGAGGCTATTAAAAGTGCCATGCTTGACATAGAATTACATCAAGATGAGCAGTTTAAAGATATTTTACCCACTGATGCCTACGCCCAAATAGAGAAAAATAATAAAGATATTTTACCTGAGTTAATTAAAACTTTTTCAGACATTCCAAAAGATGCTTCTGGGGATATTTTTGGAAAGATTTATGAGTACTTTTTAGGAAAGTTTGCACTGAGTGAGGCTCAAAAGGGTGGGGAGTTTTTTACCCCTACTTCAGTGGTGAAGTTCATTGTTGAAGCCATAGAACCATACAAAGGAAAAATATTTGATCCTGCTTGTGGTTCGGGTGGTATGTTTGTGCAGTCGGCTAATTTTATTGAACGAAGTAAGAAAGACAAAGAAGCCATTACCGTTTATGGTCAAGAGCATGAACAATCTACAGTTAAACTTGCTAAAATGAACTTACTGATTAACAATCTACGTGGCGAGATTAAAAAAGCAAACTCTTATGAAGATGATTTTTTTAAGAGTGAAAATAAGTTTGACTTTGTCATGGCAAATCCTCCTTTTAATGTCAAAGGGGTTAAAGAGAGTTCACTTAAAGGGGATACGCGTTTTACCCATTATGGATTGCCTAAAAGCAAGGGTAAAAAAGATGACAAAATAACCGATGCCAACTATCTGTGGATTTCTCTTTTTGCAACCTCACTCAATGACAACGGTCGTGCAGGGTTTGTTATGCCTAACTCAGCATCGGATGCACGAAATAGCGAATATGAGATACGTAAAAAATTGGTTGATTCCAATATTGTAGACTGTATGGTGAGTATCCCTTCTAAGATGTTTTACACCGTCACCCTTCCTGCGACTTTGTGGTTTTTTGACAAGGCTAAAACACAAGACCCTGAAGATATTTTATTTATAGATGCTCGTAATGTCTTTACTCAAATAGACAGAACTCACCGAGAGTGGAGTGCAGAGCAGGTGCAAAATTTAGCGAGTATTGTTCGGCTTCATCGAGGAGAGCAGAAAGAATACTTGGAAGTTTTGGCTGGTTATATTGCTAATTATGAGAAGATAGATAAGCAAATAGATGAAGGTTTTAGCGTTTGCGAAAAATCATATAATGAGTTGAGAGTAAAGCTTTCGGCTTATGTTGAAGGTACACAGAAAAAAAGTAAAGAAGCTCTCAATAAAGCTTTGATTGTAGAGAAAATAGAAAATCTTTTGGCGTTAGAGATGTCAGTTTTAAAAAAGACAAGATTAAAGCCATTAGTTCCAGAGAGTTTAGATAACAAAAAGCAGTTAGAATTTTTTGGAAATATGTCAAAAGATTTAAAGTTTCTTATAGAGAATAGAGAGCTTTTAGAAGAGCATTCTAAAGTTTTGTTAGATGTTTTAAAGGTTGCTGATAAAAGTTTAAAAATAAAAGTAGATGAGAAGTCAGAGCTTAGTACATTGAGACTCTCTTTAGAGGTTTCTTTGTCTTCTTTACAAGAAGATATGGCGAGTTTAAATTATTGGCATAAAAATATAGAATGGTTGCAAACCCGTTTCCCTGATGCAAAATATACCGATGTTTTAGGGCTTTGTAAAGTAGCAAAACGCGATGAATATGTGGAAGAACAAGATTACTCACTCAATGCTGGGCGATATGTGGGGATAGAGCTTGAAGAAGATAATTTGACTAAGGAAGAGTTTGCAGAACTGATAAAAGAGAAGCATGAGGCTTTAAAGGTTTTGAATGAAGAGGCTCATAGACTTGAAGCATTGATAGATAATAATATTCAAGAGGTGCTTTAGTGGATTGGGAGGAAGTAACACTCAAAGATATTGCATTTTATAGAAATGAAAAAGTAAAATGTGACAAGTTGTCTTTTGATAGTTATATATCAACAGAAAATATGGTTTTAGATAGAGGAGGTGTTACTTTAGCTAGTTCATTGCCTACAACAGGCTCATCAAATATTTATTTTAAAGCAGATATTTTAGTATCGAATATTCGCCCATATTTTAAAAAAATATGGTTCGCAGATAAAACAGGGGCATGTTCTAATGATGTGCTTGTTTTTGCTATTAAAAATGAAAAAATTGATGCTTCTTATTTGTACTATAAGTTATCGACAGATAATTTTTTTGATTATGTAATGTCTGGTTCTAATGGTGTAAAAATGCCTCGTGGTAATAAAAAATCTATTATGGATTATAAACTTTTACTTCCACCCCTAAAAACCCAAAAAAAAATAGCCAATATCCTCTCTAACTATGACCAACTTATAGAAAACAACAATCAACGCATTAAACTTTTAGAATCAATGGCAGAAGAGATTTACAAAGAGTGGTTTGTACGGTTGAGGTTTCCTGATTATGAGAAGGTGGAAAAATTAAATTGGAATAGAAAAAGATTAAATGATATTTGTAAGTTCTTTAATGGGAAGTCAGCTGTGAATAGTGAAGATGGTAAGTATCCTATTTATGGAGCAAATGGAATTATTGGATCAAATCATAACTATAATTATGAAAATATTATCATTATTGGAAGAGTAGGTATTTATTGTGGAAATGTCTTTCATATAAAAGAAAAATGTTGGGCAACAGATAATACTATTATTATTCAAGCAAATGAGGATGATATACTTTTTTTGAAGTATTATCTTCAATTTAAAAATTTGAATAATTATGCAGGAGGTTCTGCACAACCTCTTTTAACTCAAACTCAAATTAAGTCATTGGTAGTAGATTATCCTTCTAAGCAGTTGATTAAAAATTTTAATACAATTCTTCAGCCAATGGACAAAGAGATAGGAAATTTGATAGAAAAAAATAAAAACTTAAAAGAAACAAGAGATTTATTATTACCAAGGTTCATTAATGGTAAAGTCATGTAGGGATAAGGCATTGCCTTATCCATGTATTTTTGGACAACGGCATTTTGAACAACGTAATTTTGGACAAGGCAGTGCCTTGTCCCTACGGAATTGGTATGCAATATGAATTTTGAACAACGTAATTTTGGAAAAGGCAATGCCTTTTCCCTACGGGTTGGTATGCAATATAAATTTTAGGGGAAGGTATGGCGTATTTAGATGAATCTGATATTGAAGAATCGCACATTGAATTATTTGAAAACATAGACTACAAACATATTAGTGCATGGAAAGATCAACTCATAGGGAGAGAGAGCCTAAAAGAGGTGGTGTTAAAAGACAAACTCAAAACAGCTCTTGAAGCCTTAAATCCTCATTTACCTAAATCTTGCATAGATGATGCCCTCTCTGAACTCTGTAAATCACGTGTAAGCCTTAGCGAAATAGAAGCCAATCAAGAAGTTTATGAACTTCTAAAAGAGGGTGTTCCTGTTAGCTTTAGCAATGCACAAAATCAAGAAGAACATACGAAAGTACGTGTTATAAATTTTGAAGATGCAACTCGAAACAGTTTTCATGTGGTTTCTCAACTTAGCATTGAGTATCTTAATAGCAATGCCACAAGACGACCTGATTTATTACTCTATGTCAATGGTTTACCCCTTGTTATGGTAGAGCTAAAAAACAACACCGTTAAAATAAAAACAGGCTACGATAAAAATCTACAAGAGTACAGACGAGACATCCCTCAACTTTTTTATTACAACCTTTTTGTACTTATTTCCAATGGTATACAGACAAGAATAGGGAGTTTTACAGCTCTATGGGAGCATTTTTTTACATGGACAAAAGAGCAAGACATAAGCCAAAACCATGAACAACCAAGCCTTGAAGCGATAGAGCGTGAACCTCAACTCTCATTACAACTGGCTAGTAAAGGCTTGTGTGGGCGTAGTGCTATTGTGGATTATTTAGAAAACTTTGTGTTGTATCATCGTAATAAAATTAAGATTCTTGCAAAAAACCATCAGTTCTTAGGCGTTAACGCTACTGTAGAAGCACTTAAAAATCGTGATGGTTCAGGAAAATTGGGAACATTTTGGCATACCCAAGGAAGTGGTAAATCTTATTCGATGATATTTTTTACCAAAAAGGTCAACCGAAAAATCAAAGGGAATTGGTCCTTTTTAATTTTAACTGACAGAAATGACCTTGATGAGCAGATATTTAAAAACTTTTTAGATACCCAAACTTTTCAACTCTCTAAGAGTGAAAAAACAAATAACAATGAGTACCGAGCCAAAGGGACTAAAAGTCGAAAACAGCTTGAAGAGGCATTAACTAAAAATAAAAGCTACTACTTTTCGACCATTTTTAACTTTGGTATTAAAAAAGGAAAAACCTATACGAAAAAATCTGACCGAGATGATTGGGTCGTGATTGTGGATGAGGCTCACAGAAGCCAATACAAAGGGTTTGGAGAGAACATTAGAATTGCATTACCCAATGCACAGTATCTTGCTTTTACAGGAACACCAATTGTCAAAAAGGGTTTAACTGAAGCGTGGTTTGGTTCGTATATTTCAGAGTATAACTTTGCACAAAGCATTGAAGATGGAGCGACTGTTCCCTTGTACTATAAAAAGTCTGTTCCTAGAGTAGAACAGATAAATGATGAACTCGTAGGCGAAGCAGGGGACATACTTGATAAGCATGACTTGAGTGAAGAGCAACAACAGAAACTTGACCGTGAATATACCACACTTTTTGAAGTGGTTAAACGGGATGACCGACTCAATGAGATAGCCAAACATATTGTGCAACATTTCCCCTCACGACTTGATATTCAGAATGATGAAGGAAAACGAAAACCCATGAAAGCCATGGTGGTTTCTATTGATAAATTTACAGCCGTTAAGATGTATGATAAAGTTCAATATTTTGTAAAAGAAGAGATAAAAGCATTACGAAGAGGTAAAAAAAAGTCTAAAAGTTTCAGTGAACAAAAAGAGATAGATAGAAAGATACAGTTTCTTTTAGAAAGCAAAATGGCAGTGGTCATTAGCCAAGAAGGAAGTGAAAAAGAGGAGAAAGAGAAGTTTGCGAAAGAGGGTTTAGACATTACAACTCATAGAAAGCTCATGAGTTATCCTGATGAAGATGGCAGAGACATAGAAGAGTATTTTAAAGACCCAAACAATACCTATAGAATTGTCTTTGTAACAGCCATGTGGATGACAGGTTTTGATGCTCCTTCTGTTTCGACACTCTATCTTGATAAACCCATGAAAAATCATACCCTTATGCAGACCATAGCACGAGCAAACCGAGTTTTTGACGCGAAGAGAAACGGATTGATTGTTGATTATTTTGGGGTATTTAGAAATCTTCAAAGGGCATTGAGTGTTTATGCAGAGGGTTCAAGTGCTACCAACTCTGAATTGAATATGCCTGTTAAAGAGTTAGAGGAGTTGTTGGCTCTTTTAAACTCTGCCATTGCTGAATGTAAAGAATATTTGTTTGATATGGGTGCAGATGTTGACAAGATACATGCCTTAGGAGAAAAAGGTTTTTCTGAGATAGTACTTTTTAAAGATTATGCAGATGTGATTTTAAAAAATGATGAACAGCGTAAAGCCTTTAATTTGTATGTCAATACCATTGTTGCTCTGTATGATTCTGCGAAACCTGAGGTTTATAATAACCCCAAGTTGAAAAAAGAGAGAGACCTACTACTTTATTTAAAAGCAATTGTGAACAGACAACTTGATGCTGATGAGATACTCGAAAAAGTAAAAGATGAGGTTAATACACTGTTAGACAATTCAGTTCTGAGTGAAGGGGATTTAGCCTTAGCGTATGGTGATCCAAAAATTACTGACTATAAAGAGATAAATCTAGCACAATTAGATTTTGAAGCTTTACGAAAAGAGTTCCCTGTAAAGAAGCATAAAAACATTGCGTTTACAGACTTAAAAGAGTTCATGGCACTTAAACTTAAGCAGATGTTGGCAAGAAATAAAACAAGAGGAAACTTTTTAGAAGATTTTGAACGTATTATAGATGAGTACAACAATGGAAGTGTAGAGATAGAGAAAGCGTATGAAAAACTACTTCAAGAGGCAAACACTCTAAGCGAAGAAGAAAACCGAGCCATGAAAGAGGGATTGAGTGAAGAGCAATTGGAAATATTTGACCTACTTAAAAAAGAAAAACTCAGTAAATCAGAAAAGAGTGCTGTTAAAAAAGCGTCAGTAGCATTACTTGAAATTTTGGAGATTAAAAAGAGTGAACTCTTTGTTGATCCATGGTATAAAGAGAATCAGAAACAAGAAAAAGTAAGAAATGAGATACGAGAAGTTTTAAATATGCATTTACCAGAAACATACGATAGAGATATTTTTGGTAAAAAAAGTGAAATAGTCTATTCACATGTTTTTGATTTGGCAGAACAAGGATTTGAGCGTTATTTATGTGCATGATTTGTGTAGGGATAAGGCACTGCCTTATCCACCTTTGAATGATAAAACATTTGATTGTTGAAAAAATGAATTTTAATGTATGCCGATTAGGATAAGGCAGTGCCGTTGTCCCTACGATAAGATATTCAATGAGACAGTAATATGACAATTTGACATATTTTTAATATTATAAAACAAAAAAGATTATAATGGTTTAAAAAATGTAAGGTATTTTAAATGAGTTCTAATCGTCATAGAAAAAGCATACGTTTAAAAACTTGGGACTATTCACAAAATGGGCTTTACTTTATAACCATTTGTACAAAGAATAGAGAACATTTATTTGGAGAGATTATTGATGAAACGATGCTTCTTTCTGATATGGGATTGTTAGCTCAAAAATATTGGTATGAGATACCAAAACATTTTGATTTTGTCTTTTTAGATTCCTTTGTGGTTATGCCAAATCATATTCATGGAGTTATTGAAATTCGTAGGGAGAAGGCAGTTAAAAAGTTTGAAAATCAGCCTAAAGGTACAGTCTCATCAATAATTGGTTCGTATAAATCCATTGTGACAAAAAAATGTAGATTGATAGATGCATCATTTGGATGGCAATCACGATTCCATGATCATATTATTCGTAATGATAAAAGTTTAGAGAAAATTCGTGCATACGTGATAGCTAATCCAAAAAACTGGAAAGATGATATGTTATATAGAAAAATATCTGAAATCCCGTAGGGACAAGGCACTGCCTTGTCCACGTTTGAAATGAATAAACATATATGATTTGAATGGATGTTAGTGGGTGTTGATTTATGCCAATTTGGAAAAGGCAATGCCTTTTCCCTACAGGTTTTCTTTTATTAGTTCAGCCACTTTTTCAGCCCTTGTCCCCAAAACAACTTGAACCGTTGTTTCGGTTGGTTTGATTACTCCTTTTGCTCCTAATTTCTTACATGTTTCATCATCTACTATTTTTGAATCTTTCACTTCCATGCGTAAACGTGTAATACAGGCATCCGTAGAAATAATGTTTTCTTTTCCTCCAAGAGCTTCTATGAAGGCTAGGGCTTCATCAGATACTTTGGTGTTTTCTTCTGTATTGTCATTACTAAAGATAGTGTAGTTAAACAGTTTAATGGTGTAGTAAGAAAGTACAAAATAAATAAAAGCAAAAGCCAAACCAAGAGGTAAAATAAGTAGAGGGTTCGTAGCTAACTTGTAGTTAATAACGTAGTCAATGAAACCTGCTGAAAAACCATAGCCATGATGTATGTCTAAAAAATGCGCTGAAGCAACAGCTAAACCTGTTAACAGAGCATGAAGTAAAAAGAGTAGAGGGGCTATGAATAAAAATAGAAATTCTAGAGGCTCAGTAATTCCTGTTAAAAAAGAGGTAAACGCAACACCAGCTAAGATGGCACCTGCTTTTTTCTTTTGCTCTTTTGCTGTGGTGGCATAGATGGCAAGTGCCATAGCAGGTAGACCAAACATCATGGTTACGTAAAAACCTGCCATGTAGATTCCAGCTTTTGGATCACCAGCGAAGAAACGGTGTAGGTCACCATTGGCTACTACGGTGGCTCCTTCTTTAACGTACTCATACTCACCAACTTGAAAAAGGAAAACAGAGTTTAGAATGTGGTGCAGTCCTAAAGGAATAAGCAGACGGTTAAGTGTTCCGTAAAGGAATGAACCGATTTCATCTAGGTTTATGATGGTATTTGAAAAGGTATCAATCCCACTTTGAGCATAATGCCAAAAGTAACCAGCCAATACCCCAACAATAATGGATGCAAGTGCTGTGATGATGGGGACAAAACGTTTTCCTCCAAAGAAACCTAAAAACTCTGGTGGTTTGATGGTATGGAAGCGATTGTAAAGTACACCAGCTAAAATACCAATGATAATACCAATGAAAACACCCATGTTGAGGTCTTTGTCTATTTCTAAGTAAACAGCTTTAGCAATTAGAATTCCGACCAATGCTGAAAGGGCTGCTGCTCCGTCATTGTTTTTAGCTAAGCCGTAAGCAATACCCACAGCAAAGAGCATGTCTAAGTTGGCAAATACTGTTTCACCAGCTACTTTCATGATGTTTGCAATGTCTTCGTTTATGTAGGGAATGTCTCCAAACCCAAGACGTAATAAAATGGCTGCGATGGGTAAAACAGCAATGGGGGTCATGAGTGCTTTACCGATTTTTTGAAGTAGATTAAACATTTCGGACTCTCTCTTTTAACAATGGTATGAGTTTGGATGAAACTGAAAGACTGCTATAGCCCATCTCAATTAAGGCTTGGGTAGACTCTTCAAGTCCGGCAAGTTCACCACAAATGCTAACAGGTTTTTTGGTGGTTTGGATGATTTGAGCTAAGGCATCCATGAGGATGGGTGAACTGTTGTCTACTTTTAAAGTGGGGTGGGTGCGTTCAATGGCGAAAAGGTATTGGGTTAAGTCATTGGAGCCGATGGAGTAGAAGTCTACCTCTTTGTCAAATGCTTTAAGGGCAAAAATAACAGAGGGAACTTCGAGCATGATGCCAAATTCTATGTTTTCTGTACTAATGTTGTTCTCTTCATAGACGTTGAGGGCGATGGCTTTGGCTTCGCTGAACTCTTCTGTGGTGCTTACCATTGGGAACATGATTTTTATTTTTGCATTGGGGGTGTTGGCTGAAGCCAATCCTATGGCTAAAAGTTGTTCTTTGAATAGGGTTTGTTCTTGTAGTGAAAACCTTATGCCTCTTATGCCTAGAAAAGGATTGTCTTCTTTGTCTATGTTGATGTAGGGGAGTGATTTGTCTCCACCGATGTCGAGGGTTCTAACGGTTACTTCGTTAAAGAGTTTGAAAATTTCTTCATAAGCACTTTGTTGTTCGTTTGGGGTTGGTTTTTTTTCAGTAAAAAGAAACTCTGTACGTAAAAGTCCCACACCCTCAGCTCCTGATTTTTTGGCTTCTTTGGCAGAGTTAAGGTCTGTAATATTTGCCAGTATTTTAATGCTCTTTCCTGAACTCGTTTCTGTAGGGTCAAAACGTTTGTTAAAACTTTTGTCTAAGGCTTCAATGAATTTTTTTTGTTTTTGGGTGGCTTCTTTGAAATCCTCTTTAGTAGGTGTGAGGATGAGGTTTCCAGCATTGGCATCTAAAATGGCATTTTTACTCAGTTGAATCTCTTCTTTTATAATCATAGAAGGAATACCTGCTGAACGTAAAAGTATGGCTGCATGGGAAGTGTGATTGCCACTTTGTAAAACAAGTCCTTTTATGGGTGTTTTATTGAGTTGTTCAATGTGGCTAGGTAATAACTCTTTAATGATGAGAATATAAGGGAAAAGAGGTAGTGTGAGTTCTTTGTGTATGCCTAAATGTTTTAGAACGCGTTGTGCTAAGTCTTCGTAGTCAGCGATGCGTGATTCAAATTGACCATCTTTTAATTTTTGTGTTTCTTCCTGAATGATACTGTTAAACTCTTTGATGTTTGAAAAATTAGTATTGAAGAGGTTAGAAGAGAGCAGTTCTTTTTGTGCTAAGAATATTTGAGAGCTTGTTTCTTCTTTATGCTGTTCATACTGTAAGGAGAGTTCTGCTTTTGTTTGTTGGATGGCATCACGTAGGGATATGGGAGAGTTCTCTTCAATACGTTCTGTAATTTTTGCATGAGTTATGGGAGCAATGCCTATGCCTTTGGCAATTGTTTCTCCTGTTAAGGCAGGGGCTTGATAGTTTGCACTTACTTGAACAATGTTGTCAATCTTTGTGTCATTGTCCATGAGTTTTTGAAAGAAATTTGAAAGTTTGTTGTTTACTTCTTGGGCTTCTTTTCCCTGACATTTTAGGGTGAATGTCTCTCCTTTTTCTAAAGAGAGCGATAATATTTTAGGAACTTGGGTTGCCGAGACTTCTTTGTCATGAGCTAAAAGTGTAATAATAATATTATATTTTTTGGCTTCATTAACAAATTGGGCTATGGGTCTTAAGTGAAAACCATTTGAGGAAGTAACTGTAAGTTGGGAAGTTATGATTGTGTTAGATTTAAATAGGTTTAATAGAAAATTCATAGAAGTATTGTAGCCAATAGATTTTACTAAAAGGTTTAAAACCTTTTAGTATAAATATGACAATAGGGGGTAGAATTTCGTAATTTATAATAGTTTTGATGATCCTCTTCAGCTTTATAAAACTGATGTTGATTGGCATCTTTAATCATGGTTGCAATTTGCATGTTTTTAGCTTCTAGTTCATCAATGAGTTGTATGACAATCTTTTTTTCTTCTTGATTGTTTGTAAAAATAGCAGAAAGGTATTGTGGACCGATGTCTGGACCTTGACCATTTTTTTGTTCTGGGTTATGTGTTTCAAAAAAGAGTTTACATAAGGTTTTAAAAGTAACAATGGTTGAATCATAGGTTACTTCGACTACTTCTAAATGACCTGTTTGTTTTCCACATACTTCTCTGTAGGTTGGATTTTCTGTATGTCCACCCATATACCCTGAGTCGGCATTAAAAACACCTTCTTCTTTTTGAAACCAATATTCTGTTCCCCAAAAACATCCTGAAGCAAAATATGCTTTTTTATATCTTGCATCGTTATGGAGTGTTTGAAAGTTTAGTGAAACAGAATTAACACAATGTCGTCTATTTTTAGGGGTAAGTTGTTCACCCATAAAAACATGACCTAAATGTCCACCACAATTGGCACAAACAATCTCTACGCGAAATCCGTCAGCATCGGGTATGGTTTTGACAGCATTGGGTATGGCATCATCAAAACTTGGCCAACCTGAACCAGAGTCAAATTTGTCTTGTGAGTTAAAAAGAGGGCTATTACATTTTTTACAATTATAAATTCCAGACTCATAAAACTTATCATATTTCCCAGAAAAAGGCATTTCTGTTCCTTTATTTTCTATGATATTTATCTCTTGGGCTGTTAAATCATTATATTTCATTAGTTACTCCTAATATTTATGAAGAAATATAACATTATTCATTAAAAACTAGCCATGAAAAATTGAATCTATACAATAAAGTTTTAGTTCATGAAAAATAGATTTATTTTGTAACTTTTTTAAAGTATTTTTAGAGTTTCTATGGATAAATAATTATGATAACTGTAGAATTATTTGTGAGTTAAATGTGAACAAGTACAATCTATACACAATTGTGTTATAATATCTATTTAAAATAAGTAAAGGAATATTTAGTTATGAATCAACGAACCATTAGCCAAGTTGTAGAAGTCATTGGGATAGGACTGCATAAAGGTGAGCCAATTAAACTGCGTCTTGAACCCTTAGAGACCAATGCTGGTATTGTCTTTTATCGTGAAGATTTAGCCTTAACCATTCCTCTTTCTCCTTCGGTTGTTGTTGATACACAGATGGCCACTGTTATTGGTAATACTAAGGGAAGCATTTCCACCATTGAACACTTTCTTTCAGCTGTTTATGCCTATGGTATTGACAATATGCGTGTGATTGTAGATGGCAATGAAATGCCTATTATGGATGGCTCGGCTGCTTCATTTTGTCTTTTGTTGGATGAAGCTGGTATTAAAGAACAAGATGCTCCTAAAGAGATTATTCGTATTAAAAAAGCAGTTGAAGTACGTGATGGTGAAAAGTTTGTAAAAATTGAACCAAGCAACAGTGTGACTTTTGATTTTGAAATTAATTTTGCGCATCCTGTTATTGGTCAACAATCACAAGCATACTCCTTTGGTACAAAACCTTTTTTAGAAGAAATTTCAAGGGCTAGAACTTTTGGTTTTGCTCGTGATATTCAATATTTACAAAGTATAAATCTTGCATTAGGAGCTTCGTTAAATAATGCTATTGGTCTTGATAATGAAAAGGTCTTAAATCCTGAAGGTTTAAGGTTTGAAAATGAATTTGCACGTCATAAAATTTTGGATGCCATGGGTGACATGATGGTGACAGGTCATAATATATTGGGTGCCTACTCTTCATTTGCTGGTAGCCATAAACTTAATCATGAGTTAACAGTAGCTTTATTGGCTGATACAGCCAATTATGAGATGGTTTCTTTATCTAAGATTCAAAGCAGAGAGTTTATAAAAAGTTTTGCCTAGTTCTTATAAAATTCTTATTATTCCCATCTCTTCACCTCTTCTTATAGGGGTGTATAAAGAAAACCAACTGATTGAAACGCTAGAACATTCAGGGAAAATATCTGAAGTACTTTTAAAAATTTTAGATGAACTATCTTTAAAATATAATTATTTACAGGTTATTTATACTTCTGGACCTGGCTCGTATATGGCAATTAAACTCACCTACATCACTTTACGTTCATTAGAAATTTTAAAAAATATTAGTTTTGAAGCCTGTGAAGCTTTTGATTTAAATAAACAAAAACCAATAAAAGCGATGGGGAAGCTGTACTTTATCAAAGAAAATAACACTATAATAACGAAAAAATTTGATGAGGTCTTAGAGCAACGGTTTGAACTACCTTCCATGTTGAGTGAAGTGACTATTTTAGACAATAATAAACCGTTGTATATTCTTCCTGCCGTGTAATCGTTTATAAACATTACAACATCAACAAAGGAAGCACTTTGTTTGTATCTGTACCAGCAACATCAGCCAATCTTGGACCAGGGTTTGATACTCTTGGTTTAGCCATTAACTTTCGTAATGAAGTTAACATTAAACCTTCGCGTTTTTTTTCTGTTTCCACTCGTGGAGAAGGTGCAGAAAATCCTCATATTCGTAAAAATATACTCTTTATGAACATCTTTAACAAGCAGTTTTCTAAGATTAAAGGTTATAAAGAGGGAGAAAAAAGAGAAAACTTTCGCTTTGAGTTTACCAATCGTATTCCTATTTCACGTGGATTGGGTTCTTCATCAGCTGTAATAACAGCTGCTTTGACTTCAGCTTATGTTGCAGCAGGGGAACGTTATAGTAAACGTAAGCTTCTTAATTTAGCTTTAGAGTATGAACCTCACCCTGATAATATTACTCCAGCAGTGATGGGAGGCTTTAATGTTGCTTGTATTGAAGAGAAAAAAGTTTACTCTAAAAAAAGAAAAGTTCCTGACTATTTGAGAGCTGTTATTGTGGTGCCAAACAAGACAATTTCTACAGCAAAATCAAGAAATGTTTTACCTGATTTATATCGTACAGAAGAGATGGTTTATTCCTTGTCGCGTTCTTCTTTTATGACGGCGCTATTCATGACAGAGTCGTGGGACTTGCTTAAAATAGCATCGAAAGACATGTTGCATCAAACACGTAGAATGAAGCAGTTACCTGATTTATTTGAAGTACAAAAAATAGCACTTTCAAATGGTGCATTAATGAGTACACTTTCTGGTTCTGGCTCAACATTTTTCTCTCTTTGTTATGCTGATGATGCAGAGAAAATCCACAAAGCATTAGCCGTGAAGTTTCCTAAATTTAGAGTTTATACGAAGACGCTTGATAATTATGGCGTAACGTCTAAGAACTAAAACTACTTCTTCCTCACTAATGTGATATTTGGTCAGCTTGTTAATAACAAAATATAGGTATAATTATGCGAAAAAATAAACCAGTACGCATGTGTATAACATGTAGAGAACGAAAGCCCCAACAAAAATTAATTCGACTACAAGAGAAAAACAGTAACATTTTTCCTTACACTGGACAAGGTCGGAGTTTTTATATTTGTCATGGTTGCCGTGAAAACGAAAAAAAAGTAAAAGGTTTAACGAAACGTTTTCGGCTCTCTAGTGAAGATAGTGAACAGTTTGTTAAGTATTTAAAGGAGTTAGATAAGAATGGATAGAGTTAAAATCCAAGAGATTGCAGTTGAAGCAGGTGCATCAAATGCAGTACTTATTGAAAAAGCTAAAGAGTTGGGTTACGATGTAAAAGTTGCCAACAGCACAGTAACAGTAGAAGAAGCTGGTATCTTAGTAGATTACGTTATTAATGGTGTGAAGCCAAAACCTGTTAAACCAAAACCTAAAATCGTTAAAAAAGTTGCAGTAAAAACAGAAGTTAAAGAAAAAGAGATTGCTGTTAAAACAGTGGAACAAGAAGTTCAAGTGGCGAAGGAAACAATAATCAAAGAAGAAGCTCCTAAGGTTAGACCAACAGCTAGAAAAACATCACGTAAAAGAGGTTCGATTACAGCAACGCCTAAAAAGAAAGAAGTGCCAAAGATTGTTGAAGAAGTAAAAATTCTTGAAGAAGAAACAGTTGTTGAAGTGGAAAAAGTTCAAGCTGAACCTGAAGTTGTTGCTGAAGTAGCAAAAGAGGTGGAAGTTCCTATCTCTGAGGAGGTAAAAAAATCTGAGGAAATCAAAAGTTCTGAAGTAGTAGAAGAAAACATTCCTAAAGAAGAAGTAGTTGAAGAAAAACCTGTTGTAGAGAAGCCAAAAGCGAGACGTAAACGTATTGGTATTACGGTTGTTAAAAAAGCAGATAGAGATAAGCCAAAGATTAGAATTATTGAAGAACGAAGACCTGTGGTTGTTGAGAATAAATCTAAACCAAGAGGGATGCCTACACCACCTTCTAAAAAGAAGATTAAAAAAATAGCAACTGCAAAAGAATCTGGTGAAAAACTAGACTTTATGTCTAATACAGGTTTCGGAAATTCTTATGGACGTAATCAAGTTACAGAAGTAGAAGAAGAACCAGAAGTATTAATGCTTGATTTTTCTGATAAGAATATCTATGAAGATATGATGAAACAAGAAGCTAAGCGTAAAGAAGAAGCTAAAAAAAGAGCTGCAGCTGGTGGAGGACAACAACAAAACCGTGGACGTGGTGGACAAGGTGGTCGTCGTAAACCATCTGGACTTAGACGTGGTGGTGGAAAACGTAAAAAGTACATTAAAGAAGAAAGTACAGGACCAATTACTTCTATTGAGATTCCAGAAAATGTAAGAGTTTACGAATTTGCTGAAAAAGTTGGTCGTTCAACAGGTGAAGTAATTAAAGTTCTATTTACCTTAGGAACAATGTTCACACAAAATGATTTCTTAGATAAAGATTCTATTGAAATTCTTGCAGAAGAGTTTGAAGTTGAAGTACATACAATTGATCCACTAGATGCACTTGATTATGTAAAAGTATACGATTCTGAAGAAGATGAGAATCCTGAAGAGAGAGCACCAATTATTACGATTATGGGGCATGTCGATCATGGTAAAACGTCACTTCTTGACAGAATTAGACAAACTAAAGTAGCCGATAAAGAAGCTGGTGGAATCACTCAACATGTTGGTGCTTATCAAGTTACTAAAGATGGTAAAAAGATTTCATTTATTGATACGCCAGGTCACGCAGCCTTTACTGAGATGCGTTCACGTGGAGCTCAGGCTACAGACATTGTAATTATTGTTGTTGCTGCTGATGATGGTGTTAAGCAACAAACAAAAGAAGCTGTATCTCATGCAAAAGCTGCTGGAGTACCTATTGTTGTTGCCATTAACAAAATGGATAAAGAAGCTGCTAATCCAGAGTTAGTAAAAGGTCAGTTAGCAGAGCTTGAAATTACACCAATCGAATGGGGTGGCGAACATGAGTTTGTTCCTGTTTCTGCGCATTCTGGTGCCGGTATTGATGAACTTCTTGAAACACTTCTTCTTACAGCAGAAGTACTAGAACTTGAAGCTGATCCAGGAAGGAATGCAAAAGCAATTGTTGTTGAGTCTTCTTTGGAAAAAGGTTTTGGTGCAACTGCAAATGTTATTGTTCATAATGGTACCTTAAATGTTGGTGATGCTTTTGTTGTTGGTACAAAATTTGGTAAAGTTAAAACCATGATTTTAGATGATGGTACAAGAGCTAAGTCCATTGCACCATCAACTCCTGCTGCCATTGTTGGTCTTTCAGAAGTACCAAATGCTGGTGATGTATTGATTGTTATGGATTCTGAAAAAGAAGCCAGAGAGTTAGCTGATAAAAGAGCTGAATATACAAGAACCAAAGAACTTTCTAAGAGTACCAAAGTTACGATTGATGATCTTTCTGCGATTATTAAAGAGGGTAACCTTAAATCGTTACCAGTTATTATTAAAACAGATGTTCAGGGTTCTCTTGAAGCGATTAAGGGAACATTGTCAGAACTTAAAAATGAAGAAGTTAAAGTTAATGTTATCCATGAAGGTGTTGGTGGGGTTACGGAGTCAGATGTGCAACTTGCAGATGCATCAGAACACTCAATTATTTTAGGCTTTAACGTTAGACCTACGGGTGCTGTTAAGAAAAGAGCTAAAGAGTTGGGCGTTGAGATTAAGACTTATTCAATTATTTATGAGCTACTTGATGATGTTAAAGCACTTCTTGGTGGTATGATGTCACCTACAATCTCTGAAGAGGTTACAGGTCAGGCAGAAGTACGTGAAACATTTACAGTTGCTAAAGTTGGAACCATTGCTGGTTGTAAAGTGTCAGATGGAACAATTGTACGTAATGCTGGTGCAAGACTTATTAGAGACGGTGTTGTTGTTTACACAACAACGATTTCATCTCTTAAGAGATTTAATGATGATGTTAAAGAAGTTAAGAATGGTTTCGAGTGTGGTATCATGCTTCATAATTACAACGACATTAAAGATGGTGATGTAATTGAAACGTTTAAAATGGTAGAGGAACAAGTAAAACTAGACTAGTCTAGCTTTATCACAGGGGTGACTCTGTGCCTACCTTCTATATTCAGGAATATAAATGAGAGAAGAAGAGATAAAAAGAAAAAGAACTGAGTCACGCTTAGTTGAGTTACTTCCAGAGGCTTTTTCTGGGATGAATGACAATCGTATCAATGCATTATCAGTGACAGCTGTTGTATGTTCACGTGGACGATATGACGCAAAAGTTTACCTTGACAAATCATACTTAACTGAAAAAGAGCAAAGTGAAGCCTTAAAACAACTTAGAGCTGTTTCAGGTTTTTTGTCTACTTATGTTCGTGAGAGTGAAGGTTGGTTTAAGTCCCCAAAGTTTACTTTTGAGTTTGATAGTCAGTTAGAAGATATTTCAAAAATAGAAGCATTATTTAAAGAAATAGGTAAACGTCACGATAATGATGATGTTAAGAATGAGGATAAATCAAATGAATCTTAATGAGCAAATAGAAAAGATTATTAAAGCCAATGGTGCTAGTTTTTATGGAACTGAAACAGTTCAAGAAGATAATAATACAATTTACCGTGTTTTCATTACCAAAGAGGGGGGTGTTAACTTAGATCTTTGTGCAGAAATTTCCAATGAGCTTTCTGTATTTTTTGATGTAAATCCTCCTATGCATGGAGCATACTTTTTAGAAGTATCTTCGCCTGGTATTGAGCGTAAACTTGAAAACCCTACACATTTTATGTCTGCAGTTGGTGAACGTGTAAAGTTTAAAATTCATGGTGGAGATAAAGAGAAAGGTGAAATGCTTTCTGCTGATGAGAGTGGTTTTAGCATTGAAAAAAAAGGTGAGGCTGTACGTTTTGAATATAGCAACATTTCAAAGGCCAAAACTTACTACGAGTGGAATAAAAGTAAATAACTCTAAAGTATATTTGAGAATACACACATTGGGATATCTCTTATCCCAAAAATAATTTTAAAAAAATAATCACATAAATAATTAGATCTATTATAGTCCACAAAACTTTATGAAAAGGCAATACAAAGGAAGAGTAGAGTTTTTCGTTTTGTGGACAGTAATACACCTAAAAAAGGTGTATGCTTTTTAGATGCTACAAAGTGTAGAACTTAAAGCTGAACTTAGGTGAGGAGCATTGTTGTTTTTTACTTTTACTTCATTCCAAAGTGTTGAAAACTTAGCTACATCAAGTGAAGCATCACATAATAATGGTGCAGGAGTACAAGCTTGGCTTTTTGAAGCATTATCTAAAAGTGTTCCTACATATTTACTTAAGTGAGCTTGTCCTACTGAACTATCAGTATTTAACTTTTGCCATACAGAAGAAAACTTAGCCACATCGAGTGTACCTGTATTATCATCTAAAGCTGTTTGAATGTAACTTTCTAAATGAGCTTGTGATGCCTTATTATTTTTGTTTAGCTCTTGCCAAACATTATTAAATTTAGAAACATTAAGTGTTTGTGCTTTTACATTCGTTGGTGTATAACAATCAGTTGAATCAACAGAATAAATTGCCATAAGTGGTTGGGTCAACATCATAATTGACAAAGCTGTTAAAGTTTTTACTGTCATGGTATTTTTCATATCATAATCCTTAGTTATATTTTTAATAACTATTAGTTATTTTTAGAATAATACTAACTTATAACTTAATAAATACTGAATTATAAGGTATTTATTATCAAAAATATTAATTTAAATATATATTTTTGATAAAAATTATTGTTTATTTAGTGAAGTTTGATAGGAAAGATGTGTTTTTTTACGTTAAAGCTCACAAAGAATGGCTGAACGAATATAGTCTAAACGGTAAAAATAGAGTAAAGGATGTTCTTTTCTAAGGTATTTGGCTTTTTTCATGTCAATAGGATTTTCAGCCAAAGAGAGCCATGCTAATTTGGGTAGCTCTTTTACAGTAGTGAAGTTGATTATCTTATTAAAGGTTAAATCAAGAAAAACCAGTTCTTTTGTTTCTGTTAATGGGCTTATGTCTACAATTTGGTTGGTATTTAACACAAGTTTCTTTAATTTTTTTAAACCAGAAAGTCCATTGAGTTTGGTTATTTTATTGTTAGCTGCAAATAGATACTTGAGATTGTGAAAGTTATGTAATACAGCAATATCTTCTATTTGGTTATGGGTTATAGAAAGCTTTTTAATGTGTGTAAAGTGTGCTAACATAGAAAGATTTGTTAGTTTATTAGAAGAGAGGGCTAAACTTTTTATATGGGTGATTTCTAAAAGTTCTTGTGGAAGTTCGGTAAGTCCTAAGCCTCTTAAGTCTACATAGTTGAGTTTTAAGGCTTTGGTTTTGGCTATTCTTTCTAAGGCTATTTTATTCATCTAATATTTAAATCTTTTTTATGATATTTGAAAACAGCACCATCATCATCTGCAAAATAGACAAAGTTATTGTTGTCAAAGGTTATCCCTTCTTGCGCAAACTTTGGTAGTTTTATTTTTTTGAGAACTTTTTCTTTTTTTAAATCGTAGAGATAGAGTTTATCTTTGTTATCCGAGACAACATAAAACTTTTTATGATGAAATTCTAGTCCAGCAGAATCAATAATACCATGGTTAATCACTTCAATAACCTTAGCATAATTAGCACCAGCTTTAACAACTAATAATTTAGCATCTTTTTTCTTTTTAGCTTGAATGGAGAGATAGTAGAGGTCACCTTTTTTGGCAATACCTTCAATACCAGCTTTTTTAGAGAGTTTAAATCCTTTGCCTTTTAGCTTTAGTTCTTTACTTTTTAAGGTTTTACGATTAACCTCCAAAATGGCACCATCTTCAACAGCAAACATGAGTCTATCATTTTCACAGACTACGCCTTCTAAATCATATTTTCCAAGTTTATGTTTAGAAAGAATTTTTCCAGAAGATGTTAATTCATAAAATGTTCCTTCATCATTGGCAACGATTAAGGTTTTTGTATCTTGGCAAAAAGAGATACCAGATGCTTCAGGTATAGAGGCAAGGTGTTCTGTTTTGCTATTATTGTTAGCACAGGCAGTGAGATTAAGGGTTGTTAGTATAAACAGGGTGTTAAACAGTTGTTTCATTATTTTCTTTGATTTGTTGGTTTTTGACTTTTTCTATAAGGTCTACTTTATAGGTTTTTTTAAATTCTAGTAGCGCATCTTCTAAAAATTCTATGAGATGTTTTTCTTTTTTCTCACCAATCATTGGTTCAACAAGTATGTCATTGTCAGAACCTAAAAAGTAGACAGTAGGGGTTCCATTTGGCTTGATGAGACCATCAGGTAGTTTTTCACCAAGATACACTTTTGTAATATTAAAATATTTACTTAAAAGCTTTCTAGGTTTTTCTAACTCCATGGTTGCTTCAAGTTGATCACAAGAAGGACAAGATGGTTGGGTGACAAATAAGAAAGTTATTTTCTCAGGAACTATGACTTTTGTTGTTTTTTTTTCTTCTGAAGAAGAACATGCAGTGCAAAAAAGTATTAGGCTCAAAAAGAGTAAAAATTTAAGCAGTTTAGACATAAAAATTTCCTTTGGCAATTATTGTACCGAAAAGTTGTTATAATTCGCTATGAAATTTTACCGTATTTATATAGAGCTTACCAATGTTTGTGGACTTTGTTGCTCTTTTTGTCCAACTAAAGCGTTACCTAATACCACAATGGATTTGGCTTTTTTTGAAAGCCTTGTAAAAGAGGTTAAGTTATTTACAAAAGAGATAGCTTGTCATGTTGTTGGTGACCCCCTGACTCTTCCTAATTTAAATGATTATTTGGATATTATTTATAAACATAAACTTAAAGCGATGTTAACAACTTCTGGTTACTTTATGAAAAAGCATTCTTTTGAGACACTTTTTCATCCAGCTGTGAAACAGGTTAATATTTCGCTTAATGCATTTAATAAAAATGATAGCAGTATAACTTTTGAACAGTATATGAATCCTATTTTAAATTTTTGTCATGAAAAAGTAAAACAAAATAAAGAGATTTTTATCAATTTACGAATGTGGAATTTAGATGAAATAATGTCTGAAGAGAAGTTTAATAATAGTCTTTTTAGGGTATTGGAAAAAGAGTTTCAGGTGGTTTTAGATTTAAATGTACTGAATCCCAAAGAGAAAAAAAGCATTCGTTTAGAGAATAAAGTTTTATTACATTTTGATCATTATTTTGAATGGCCTTCTTTAGAAAATAAAAATTATGGTCATGGAACTTGTCAGGGTTTAAACTCTCATATCGGCATATTAGCCAATGGAGATGTCATTCCTTGTTGTTTAGATAATGATGCTGTGATGAAGTTAGGCAATGTAAAAGAAGAATCCTTAACAGAGATAGTTTATGGAACACGTGCTAGTAATATGATAGAAGGTTTTAAAGTTGGACATTGTTCAGAAGAGATGTGTTTAAGGTGTTCTTATAAAGATAGATTCAACTAAGTTTTAAAAAGGTGATACTTATTAGAATTTCTAAAGATAAAAAGTATTACAATAGGCTCATAATTTTTACAAAAGGACAGATATAAAAACTAGATTTCAAAAATTTTTTAATCATTATGGATACCTTGAACTCGAACAAGCACTTGAGCTTTTTTCCGTTTTTGGAGGCGTAGAAGAAGCGTTAGAATTAGATTTTTTTGATGATTTAGACTCTATTATACGTTTTAATTTTGTCGAAAAATATAAAGTATTTAATAAAATTATTACCCCTTCTTATCTTATTGATGAACCATACCGTTATTTGTTGGTCTCCATTGCCAGAGGAGATGGACGGCTTTCCAATGTTTTTAGAAAAGCAAAAGTAGGCGAAGTTTTAGGTTTACGTCTTTTAAATCAGTTGGTTGAACTGGGCATTGTGGAATTTGAAGATTCTCGTGAACCAGCACTTAAAGCGTATGCAAATCAAAAATTAGAAAAGTCCTTACGTTCTTATAAGATAGAGCCTAAAATTCGTTTTAAAAAGCCTTTTCATCGTTTTTGGTTTGGCTTTGTTGAGCCTTATCATAAAGCGTTAAATAGAGGGGAGTCAAAACATTTTTATGAAAATTTTAATCAACATTTTTCACGACTGCATTCTTTTGTATTTGAACAGCTTTCACAAGAGTTACTTAATGTTTATTATCAGAATAAACTTATTATTAATGGTAACTATTGGGATAAACATTCTGAATTTGATATTTGGGCAACGCATAAAGATGGTAGAAAGATTTTAGGTGAATGTAAATCTACCAATAGAAGAGTATGTAAAAGTGAACTTTCTAAATTAGAACAAAAAGCTGATATATCTGGACTAAAAGTAGATACGTTTGCACTTTTTTCTAAAAATGGATTTTCCAATGAGTTGAAAAATGCTAAAGATAAGAAATTACTCTTATTTGAACTGGAAGATTTTAGAATTCTGTTAAAATAAGTTATAGCTATGTTATAATTTCCAAAATTAAAAATAAGAAGTATATGCATGGGTGAAATAGTAGAATTTGTAGTAGGTTTGGTTGAAGATATGGGGTACTGGGGTATCTTTGTGATGATGTTCTTGGAGAGTACCTTTTTCCCATTTCCAAGTGAGGTTGCCATGATACCAGCTGGGATATTAGTGGCCCAAGGCAAAATGAATTTAACCGTAGCCATTTTAGTGGGAACAGCTGGGTCTTTATTTGGAGCACTCTTTAATTACTTTTTAGCACGTAAATATGGACGAAAAGGTGTTTTACGGTTTGGAAAATATTTCTTTTTTACGGAAGAAAAGCTTCAAAAAATGGAAAAATTCTTTGTTGAACATGGTTCATTCTCTACTTTTGTAGCACGGCTTATTCCTGGTGTACGCCAATTGGTTTCATTACCAGCAGGTTTGTCTAAAATGCATTTGGGTAAATTTTCTTTACATACCAGTTTAGGAGCAGGTATTTGGGTGACAGTTTTAGTTTTGTTGGGGTATTTTATAGGAGGTAATGAAGCCTTAATTAAAGAATATTTACATCAAATTATTATAGGAACATTAGTACTCATATTTTTGGCATCCCTTATTTATGTATACCTCAATAAAAGAAGACAAAGAGCAATATAGCTATAATAGATGGATTAAAAAAGGAAAATTAATATGAAAGAATTTTTAGCAAAAGCAAAGACTTGTACGCAAATAATAGCAACTTTAGATGCTAAAACAAAAAATAGAATTTTAAATGAAATGGCAAATTCGTTGGTACTAAATGTGGCAAAAGTTATTCAAGAAAATAAAAAAGATATGGAAGCAGGAAAAAAATCTAATTTAGATAAGGCATTGCTTGATAGACTGTTGTTAGATGAAAATAGGGTCAATGCCATAGCCCAATCATTAAGAAGTATTGCATTGCTTAAAGAACCTGTGGGACGGATTCTTGAAGGTTGGGTCAATGATGATAACTTACGGATTGAAAAAGTTTCTGTGCCTATTGGGGTTGTGGCTGTTATTTATGAATCTCGTCCAAATGTTACTTCTGATGTGGCTGCACTTTGTTTTAAAAGTGGGAATGTTGCCATTTTAAAAGGAGGAAAAGAAGCTGAGCATTCTAATAAAGTTATTGCTAGAATTTTACAAGAAGTACTTATCCGAAATAGATTACCAAAGGAGATGATTTCATTATTTCCTGATGCCTCTCGTGAGGGGGTTGCGAAGCTGATTAAAGAAGATGAATATGTTGACTTGCTAATACCTCGTGGAGGTGAGGCACTAATTAAATTTATCTCTAAGAATGCATCTATTCCTGTGGTAAAACATGATAAAGGGTTATGTCATACGTATATTCATCGAGATGCCAGTCATGTGAAGGCATTAAATATTGCTGTGAATGCCAAGTGTCAACGTCCAGGGGTTTGTAATGCTATGGAGACATTGATTTTAGATGAAAGTATAGCCAAGGCACTGCTACCAAGTCTTTATAAAGCTTTTATAGATTCTGGAACCAAATTAAAGGGTTGTGCTAAAACCAGAGAATTTATTTTTATTGATGAAGCAAAAGATGAAGATTATAATACAGAGTATTTGGCGAATGAGTTAAATATTAAAGTGGTATCAGGTATTGCAGATGCCATGAAACATATTATAAAGTATGGTTCAGGACATTCTGAAGCAATTATTACCGAAAATTATTCTGCAGCTGAAAAATTTATGAATGCCATTGATGCAGCCTGTGTTTATGTTAATGCGAGTACACGTTTTACTGATGGTGGGGCATTTGGGTTTGGAGCCGAAGTAGGGATTTCGACCAATAAGCTTCATGCGAGAGGTCCAATGGGTATTAATGAACTTACCACCTATAAGTTTAAAATTTATGGTAATGGACAGATACGTTAAAAATAATAATAAAGCAGATAAACATGAAGCAAAACATAAGCAGATATTTTTTAGTATTTCTTTTGTTTACTTTAGTGCTTCATGCTAAAAAACTACATTCTGTTTTTACTCCCATACTTTTTGAAGGTAATGTTTTTTTAAGCACTTCTGAACTTGAAGAAGTTATTGGTGCTGAGTCGGTTCCTTTTTATGTATTTTGGAAAAAGAATGTACCTAAGATTGATGCAAAATTACGTGCTAGATTAAATGAAGCTTTTACCCTTTTTTATAAAAATGAAGGTTTCTATGAAGCCAATGTTTCTCATGCAATCACTCCTGAAGGGATTAAAGTCTTTATTAAAGAGAATAAACCAATTATTATTACAAGCATAAGTATTAACAGTGATTTGGATATTTCAGAAGAATTTACTCTACTTAAAGGGAGTCGTTTTCGTTCCAAAGATTTTTCTGAAATGAAAAAGAATATACGAAAAAAATTGCTTTTAAAAGGTTATTGTAGTCCACTTTTAAGCACTAAAGCTTATTTGACATTAGAGAATCATTCTGCTTATGTTGAAGTGAACTTAAGTAAAAAAAAGCTTTGTCATTTTGGTGCAATTAGCATTGAAACCAATTCTAGTAGTATGGATAATGATATTGTCCGTTCTCGTTTACATTTTAAAGAGGGAGATGTTTTTGATATTTCTAAAATTCAAGAGTCTTATGAATCTTTGTATGCCTTGGAGAGTTTTAACCAATTAAATTTAGACTATAGTAAAAAATTCTATAATGTTAAACCTGTGAATATCAAATACAGAGAAATTGATAAGAAGATACATACGCGAATGGGTATTGGGTATGCAACCAATTTAAAAGTACAAGCAAAACTTTATGCAGAGTATAAGAATTTTCGTGGAAATGGTAAAAAGATTGTTTTAGATGGGTTGTTTTCAAGCATTCAAAAAGTAGTTGAAAACAGGCTTTTTGTGCCTTATGTGTTTTCTATTAACAATTATCATTTGGATTTTCAAAATTCATTAGGTTATGCTGAAGAGAAAGATATTCATGAGTTTGATGAACGTATACTTTATAATAGGCTCTATTTATCACATACCAGTTCAGCATGGTACAACAGTTTAGGTTTAGGGCTTGAAAAGATTGAAACTCTTAACAGTTTAACCAATAATCGAACAGATTTTTTAATTTATCCTTTTATGCGATTGGTTTATGATCAACGAGATTCCAAATTAAATCCTAAAAATGGGTTTTATTTTTCTCATGAAATGGAATATGGATTGCCTTATTCTCCAGACAGTACTTCCTATTTGAAATACATAGAAGAGTTACGATTGATTTACACACCTTTTTATGACATTACATTTTCTACAGTAGGGCGAATTGGTTCTATTGAAGTGTACCATAACAACCTTCCTGAGTCTAAAAAGTTTTTTGCAGGAGGCGCTTTTTCTAATAGAGCTTACGGGTATGATAGAATTGGGATTACAGAGTCATCGAGGAAAGATACCGAATTTGGTGGCTTTACCTTAGCAAATTTAAGTGTTGAAGCTAATTTTCCTTTGTACAAAAGTTTTAGAGGTGCTATTTTTTCAGATAATACAATGATATCTGATAATGAAGGAATATGGGAATTTTCAAATAAAGTATTAACTTCTGCTGGTATAGGATTTAGATATTTAACACCGATAGGACCCTTTAAAATTGATATGGGGATGAATGTTCATGACCGTAGTGAAAAAGCCATACATTTTCAAGTGGGACAATCATTTTGATACGGATTATCTATTGGAGTTTGGTTATTATAGAGATATGTTTGTTTTGTATGGCTTTATTACTTTTTATTGTGACGGATTCAAGAAGTGTTAAGTACATTGCTCAAAACTCATTAGAAACCTTAGACCTAAGTTATGAAAGTATTGAAGGAAATTTATTTAATGGCTTAGATGTTAAAAAATTAAAATATAAAGACAAACTTCTTCTTGATTCTGTACTTATTTATTGGAATCCTTTAAGTCTTTTTTATGATAAGCTTACCATTACACAGATAGATGCACAAGGTGTTGAGATTGATAATGTTTTGTCTATGTTACACACATTGGGTTCAAGTGACAGTGAAGAAGCGTTGTTTTTAGATTATGCTTTAGTTTTGAATGCTTCACATTTTGATATTAACCCTTATGTGTATGAAGGGGTAAAGTTCTCTTCTTTTGTTTTTGAAACAGGAATGATAAAAGTTGATAAAGATTTGACATTGAATTCAGAAGGTTTTTATTTGAAATTTGATTCTGATATTAGCAATGTTGAAGTCAATGGTAAAGTAGAGGATAGTGTACTTTTAATTGATGATTTAAAATTAAAAAATATTTCAGCTGAAGATATTAGAAGATTAACCGTTAGATTACAAACCAAGTATCAAGCAATAGAAGTAAGTAATACGCAACAGTTTATGCCCATAAAGGATATTCAAATTGAACATATTTTAGGAACAATGAAAGCTGTTCAATACGGAGATTTAAAGATTAAAGGGGCAAAATTAGATTTATATGAGGGTCGAATTGACCCTTATAATAACTTTACTTATCAAGTTAAACGGGCTGACTTTAGAGGTGAAACCAATTTTGGTGTATTAAAATATGATGGTTATATTAAAAATTCTCAAATAGAAGCTGAAGGCAATATTTTTTTAAATAAATTACTGTTTACACAGTATGAATTACCATTAAATTTTAAAGAATTTAAAAAGCTACCCAGCACATTAAGATTAAACCATGATGCTGTTTGGATAGATATTGAACATAATGCAAAAAAAATTTTGGCGCTTGAGAATGATTTCAATATTGATAGCATAAGAGCCAAACATAAGTTGCATTATGATTATGAAACAGAAATTCTTGATATTAAAAGTAAGCTCTTTGGGAGTATGACTTATGCTGATGAATTTATATTAAATAATGAAATTTATTTAGATGAAGATAACTTTAGTTATAAGGGAGATGTTAAGGTTCAAAAAACCAAAGCATTGCCAGCGGGTTTTTCTGATTATTTACTTAGCGCTTTAGGAGGTAAATTTAAAGGAGACAGTGAGACTTTTGACATGAACTTAACATCTGAACTTTTATTGGCTTCCTTTAAAATGGAAGATTATAGTAAAGGTGTCTTAGCACTCAAAAGCAAAGCTAAAAATATTGAGTTAAATCACTTTATAGAAGACTTACCATTGGCAATAAATAACGAAAAGATGGCTTTTGAGAGTAAGAGTAGTTTTGATTTTAAAAATTTTAATAACTCTCAAATATTATTTGATATTAACACAAATATTTTAGACATCAATACAATAATGACACTGGAAAAACCCTATAGGGTTACATGGTTTAGTAAAATAAAAAATACAAAAAGATTAAGAGAGATGTTTCCGAAAGTTAAGTTTTCAAAACTCCAAGTTTTGGATGGGGATATTTTATTAGAAGACAATAACCATATTATTAATATTTATAATAATTTTTTTAAATTATTTATGAAATATGATCCGAATATTTCATTGCTTAAGAAAGCTCAGTTAATTTTAGAAGGAGAAAGGTTTAATCTTCTACGTGATCAGAGAGGAAATTTAAGTTTAATATCTACAATTAACAATATTGAAACTTTTTTAGAAAAAATTAAATCTTATTATGACGTGAAACTTCCAAATATTAGAGGTGAAGCAGATATTCGGTTAATCTATGAGCCAAATGGTACATTAAATGTTCATATTAAAAGCCCTAAATTAGAATATGTTTCAGATAAAAAAGTAACCAACTTTTACAGTGTGGATTTTTCGTTTTCAATAGATGAAAGTGCCAATATAGTACTGGATGAATATCAGTTTAAATTAGATGACAATGGTTATTTAAATACATTTTATAGTATGAAACAATCGTATCTTTCTTTAAAAGATACACATATTAATATTAGTCAATTTTGGTTGAATGATGAGGTTGAAATTTCAGGTGCTTATGATGTTGAAAAGCAATTGGGAAATTTAAAAGTTGATAGTAAAGCGTATACTTTTAGAACCAAGGATTTTACTTTGATTTTAGGATTAAAGGCAATGGTAAAAATAGATAAAAATCAATTTAATATTGAGGGAGACATCAATATTTTAGGCGATACGATTCGTTATGAAGTAGTGGGAACTGATATTGTTGAGGATTCGGATATTATTATCATACAAGATCAAGTACAAGTAAAAGCATCTTTATTTAATAATTTTAAACTTTATTTGAAAGTTAAAAGTACAAAACCTTTAAAATATATTACTGAAAATATTAATGTTGAATTTCTCAATGAAGTTTCAATATTGAAAAATTATAATCAAGAAATGCTTATAACAGGTATGTCTACCATTACAAAAGGATATTATGAGTTAGAAGATAAGCGTTTTACGTTAGATAAAAGTCATTTATATTTCACAGGAGACATTAAAAAACCTTTATTAGATATTAAAGCCAATTATGAACAAGAGCAATATACCATACATATTTTTATTTCAGGAACGACTGATAATCCCATTGTAAATTTTAATTCTGAACCTTTTTTAACACAACAAGAAATTTTATCCCTCATTTTATTTGATGGAACAGGTTCTAGTTCAGGAAAAGGAGCTGAAGCCTATACTATTTTAGGAGGAACTTTTGCCAAAGGGTTGATTAAAAGTTTAGGGATAAGTGTTGACCATTTATTATTAGGAACAGATGCAGATGAGGAATTTTCTTTAGAAATAGGGAAGAAAATATCAGATGATGTTTCTGTACTTTATCTTCATAAAGATGGATTAGATGGTGTAAAAGTTAGACTTGAACATTCTAAAAACTTTGAAACGGATATTATTATTCAGCCTCCGAATACTTCTAGTATAGAATTTCTGTATAAGCAAGATCGTTAATCATCTTCTTGATTACTGTATTGTAAATAATCAAAAATTGCTTGAATCTCTTCATTCGTCAAATAATAAATGGGCATAATCTTATGGGGCTTGTGTCTATTGTTTTCACGATATTGATTTTTTAAACTGGCTTTTAAATCTTCTAAACTGTAAGAGGTAATGTTCACCCCTTTTAAGAGTTTTGGGTTTTTATTTTTGTCATAATACTTGGCAATTTTTTGTCCACCTTTTCCTTCTTTACCATGACATTGCGCACAAGAGATACCCCTAGGATTTTGGTATAACATTCTACCATATTCAACAGAGGAGAGGAAACTTTCTTGTGTTTGAACGGTTAGATTTTCTTCACTTGTAGAGTGATTATTTTCATTATTAGAAGCATTAAGAGAAAGGAGAAATAGGCTGATAAGGATCAAGGGTTTCAAAGGGAAGATTACCTCTCTAAAATAGATTTTTTGATATAATACCAAAAAATTAGCCCAAAGTGAAAAAATGCAACTTATCGATGGAAAATCATTATCTAAAAAAGTGCAAGACTATGTGAAGTCTGAAGTAGAAGTTTTAAAAAAAGAGCAGGGGATGGTTCCTGGTTTAGCTGTTGTCATTGTGGGAGATGATCCAGCAAGTCATGCTTATGTGTCAATGAAAGAGAAAGCATGTAAAAATGTTGGTTTTTATTCAATCGCCCATAAAATGCCTGAAACCATTACTCAAGATGAAATTATACAAATTATTACAATGATGAATAATAACCCTCATATTCATGGAATTTTAGTTCAGTTACCCCTTCCCTCACAAATTGATACCAATAAGATTTTAGAAGTAATTGACCCTAAAAAAGATGTGGATGGTTTTCATGCTTATAATGTTGGACGAATGGTTTCAAACTTAAATGGTTTTGTAGCCTGTACGCCTTTAGGTGTGATGAAGATGTTGGAAGAATATGATATTGATCTTGAAGGTAAAGATGTGGTTGTGGTTGGTGCATCTAATATTGTTGGTAAGCCAATGGCATCTTTGTTATTAAATCAAAATGCCACCGTAACCATTACGCATATTTTTACCAAAAATTTAAAAGCACACACCTTGAAAGCTGATATTGTTATTGTGGGTGTGGGTGTTCCTAAACTTATTACAGAAGATATGATTAGAGAAGGTGCTATTGTGATAGACATAGGTATTAATCGTTTAGATGATGGACGTTTAGTTGGAGATGTAGATTTTGATGCTGTGGCTTCAAAATGTTCTTATATTACACCTGTACCAGGAGGAGTTGGTCCAATGACCATCGCAATGTTATTACAAAATACGCTTATTTCAGCCAAAGCATTTGCCAAAGAAAAACAACAAGTAAAAGAGGCTAATTAATGAATTTTTTAAATAAATTATATAGGTTTTCAAGTTCTTGGACAGGTACAATTATTATTGTTCTTTTTCTTATTTTTTTTGTGGTTCAATCCTTTGTTATCCCTTCTGGTTCAATGAAACGGACACTGCATGTTGGTGATTTTTTATTTGCTAAAAAGTTCTCTTATGGAACGCCTATCCCTGTACTACCATGGGTACAACTGCCGTTAGTTCCTGATTTTAATGATAATGGACACCTTATAGAAGGAGACAAGCCAAAGCGTGAAGATATTGTTATTTTTCTTTATCCAAAAGATGGTAAAACCCATTATGTAAAACGTTGTGTTGCAACAGGTGGGGATGAAATTGTTTATCAAGACAAACATATGTATGTGCATTTTGCTGAAGGGGATGCGTATATTAAAGAGAATTATAAAGAAGAAAAAATTAAAAAATTTCGGGGAAAACTTTGGGTAGATAATCCTTATATGGAGAAATATCCTGGTATTCAATATGCACCAGAAAGAGACAGTGCTTTTGTTAATCTTGCAAACCGTCCTAATGATATGACAGCTATTTATGTTAAAGAGTTAGGAGAGGTAATGTACCAGAGTCAAACGGGCATGAAGATGAATGCTTTTTATAAGAAAGTTGAAAAAGATGAATATTATATGGTTGGGGATAACCGAGATAATTCAGCAGATAGTCGTTTTTGGGGTTCTGTATCATATAAGTTAGTTATTGGTCAACCATGGTTTATTTATTTTTCTTGGGATACTGAGAAGAAAAGTATTCGTTGGAATAGATTGGGTACCTTTATTGATGATTTACAATTAGACGATCCAAAATATTAGTAGAAGGGAATTAGAATGAAATATTATATAGCTACTGATCATGCAGGTTATGCACTTAAAGAATTTACAAAAGCCCATGTAGAAAGTTTAGGGCATGAAATTGTTGACTTGGGTCCTGATTCTGCTGATAGAGTTGACTATCCAGATTTTGCTAAAAAATGTGCTGATGCTGTTGTTGCTGATGCTAAGAGTCACGGTATTCTTATTTGTGGTACAGGAATTGGAATTTCCATTGCAGCTAATAAAGTAGCAGGTATTCGCGCTGCGCTTTGCCATGATGCTTTTACAGCCACAGCAACAAGAGCGCATAATGATGCTAATATCTTATGTTTTGGTGAACGTGTTGTTGGAAAGGGTGTTCTTGAAAGTATTTTAGATGCTTTTTGTACAACAGCGTTTGAAGGTGGACGGCATAGTGGACGTGTAGATAAAATAGAGGGCTGTAGCCTTGGTTCAGATTTAGGATAAAAATGAGTATAGAAACAAAATCAGGCTTTATTGCTGTTGTTGGACGACCCAATTCAGGTAAAAGTACGTTATTGAATTTTTTAGTAGGTGAAAAACTTGCTATGGTTTCCAAAAAAGCACAAGCAACGCGAAAAAGAATGAACATCATTGTCATGCATGGTGAAAACCAATTAATTTTTGTGGACACCCCAGGAATTCATAAAAAAGAGCGTCTAATTAATGAGTTTATGCTTGAAGAAGCGCTTAAGGCAATGGGAGATGCTGATCTTATTTTATTTTTAGCACCAATTACCGATAAATTAGATGAATATGAAAAATTCTTAGCATTAAAAGAGAGTGGAAAAGCAAAGCATATTATTTTATTAACAAAGATGGATCATGTACCCCAAGCTAAGATTTTAGAAAAATTAGGCGCGTATCAAAAGTATCAAGATCGATTTGAAGCAATTATTCCTTTTTCTGTTAATAAAAAAGTAGGTAAAAAACCTTTATTGAATGAGGTTGTTAAATATTTACCTGCTTCTCCTGCACTTTATGATACAGACATTACAACCACAGAGTTTGTAAGAGATATATACAAAGAACTTATTCGTGAGTCAATTTTTGAAAATTTATCAGATGAAATTCCTTATGAATCGGATGTAACGATTGAAAAGATTGATGAAGATGAAGAGATGGATAGAGTTTATGCTACCATTATTGTAGAAAAAGAGACTCAAAAAGGTATTATTGTTGGCAATAAAGGAGAAGGAATAAAGCGTGTTGGTAAATTAGCACGTCAGCAACTTGAACTTTTTTCAAGAAAAAAGATTTATTTGGATTTACATGTAGCTGTTAAAAAAGGTTGGTCAAAGTCTCGTGGTGGACTTGAAGACATGGGTTATGTTTTTTAGTAGTCCCTTAAAGGAAAAAAATGACATTTAATACGATAAAACAGTCTATTTATGGACTTTATTTAACGAATTTTTTTGGATTGAAGCTTAAAAAAATGGTAAATCTTTTAAAGAAAAAAGATATTCGTATTGAATATTCTCAAAAACAATTAGAAGCCTTGAATATTACTGTTGAAGTTATTAATAAAGAAAAAATACCAGAAGATGGTCAATATTTAGTCATTTGTAATCACAGAGGGATTATTGATCCCCCTGTATTAGAACTTGCTTTAAAAGAAAGTAACATCTTTGGTGTTTGGGTTTCAAAAAAAGAACTTTATAACTCTCCTTTTTTTGGTCTTTTTGTACGTAATGCAGGATCAATACTATTAGACAGAGAGAAGAGTCAAATGTCAGGCTTTTTTGCTGATACGAAAAAAGCTGTGAAAGAAGGTTCTTCTATTTTTATTTTTCCAGAAGGTACCCGAAATAAAAGTGAAGAGTCACTGATTGAATTTAAAGAAGGTTTTAGAATTATTGCTTTAAAAAATAAATTACCGATTTTACCAGTTTATATTCGTACACATACAGATGAAGCATTAAAAAATGCATTGGATAAAAAAGACCTTAGTCAAACGCTAAAAGTAGAATTTGGAGATTTGATTACCTATAAAGAACGTGGAGATATTCAGGCTATTTATCGAAAGATGTTTGAGATTTAATAAAATAGTACCTTTTTATATTTTTTTAAGCTTTTTTCCCCTATAATCTCACTCCACAAACATAACGGACAGTTGGGTGAGTTGGCTGAAACCACATCCCTGCTAAGGATGCGTACTCGTAAGGGTACCGAGAGTTCGAATCTCTCACTGTCCGCCAGCACTATTTTTTAAAAAATCCTACCTAAGTAATATACATTATCTCTCTTAATAATAAACAATCAAATAAGCAGTTTTTCTGCTCAGTATGAACAACGACAACTTAAGTGCCTTTCTAGTATAATCACAAAATTTTTCTATTAAAATAAGGGTACTTCTTTATGCCAAAACGCACTGACATCAAAACTATTTTACTTATCGGTTCTGGACCAATTGTTATTGGACAAGCTTGTGAATTTGACTATTCTGGAACACAAGCAGCTAAAACACTTAAAGAGTTAGGATACAGAGTTGTCCTGATTAACTCTAACCCAGCAACCATTATGACAGACCCTGAATTTGCAGATAGAACTTACGTTGAGCCTATTACAGCTGAAGTTATTTCTAAAATTATCAAAAAAGAGAATGTCGATGCCATTCTTCCGACCATGGGTGGACAAACAGCACTGAATGCTGCCATGGAAATGCACGAAGCAGGAATGCTTGAAGGTATTGAGATTTTGGGTGCTAAACCTGCTGCGATTAAAAAAGGTGAAGATCGTCAAGAATTTAAAGAAGCAATGCTTAAAATTGGTATGGATTTACCTGTTTCAGAATATGCTTATAACATGGAAGAGGCATTAAAAGTTGCCGATAACATTGGTTTCCCACTGATTATTAGAGCGTCATTTACCATGGCTGGTGGTGGTTCTGGTGTGGCGTATAACATTGATGAGTATAAGAAGATAGTTCAAGGTGGTCTTGATGCTTCTCCTATTTCTGAAATTTTAATTGAAGAGTCTCTTCTTGGTTGGAAAGAGTACGAGATGGAAGTTATTAGAGATCATAAAGATAATTGTATTATTATCTGTTCTATTGAAAACTTTGACCCAATGGGTGTGCATACAGGAGACTCAATTACCGTTGCTCCAGCATTAACATTGACAGACAAAGAATACCAAAGAATGAGAGATGCTTCATTTAAAATTTTACGTGAAGTAGGGGTTGATACAGGTGGGTCAAATGTACAATTCTCAATCAATCCTAAAGATGGGCGCATGATTGTTATTGAAATGAACCCAAGAGTATCACGTTCGTCGGCATTGGCTTCTAAAGCAACAGGTTATCCTATTGCAAAAGTAGCAACGCTATTGGCTGTTGGGTTTACTTTAGATGAGATTTCAAATGACATTACAGGAACAGCAGCTTCTTTTGAACCAGTTATTGATTACGTAGTAACGAAAGTTCCTAGATTTACTTTTGAAAAGTTCCCAATGGCAGACTCTACACTCAGTACAGCGATGAAATCAGTTGGTGAAGTTATGTCTATTGGTAGAACTTTTAAAGAGTCTTTCCAAAAAGCACTTATCTCTCTCGAAACAGGATTAAGTGGATTTAATCCAATTGACTGTGATGAAGATACTTTAGTACATGAGATTAGACGCTCAAATGAAAGCCGTGCTTTATATGTGTTTGAAGCATTACGAAGAGGAAAATCAGTAGAAGAGATTTTTGAACTTTGTAAGATTGATCAATGGTTCTTGTACCAATTAGAAGAGTTGGTAGCTGTTGAAAAAGCAATGGACGTTGCCTTACTTAAAGATGAAGTAAGAATGCGAAAAGTAAAAGCAGATGGTTTTTCTGATGTTATGATTGCTGAGTGTATCAATAAAAATGATGCCATGTCTTTTTCTGAAAATGACATTCATAATGCCAGAGAAAAAATGGGCATTAGTTTAGAGTACAATGAAGTAGATACTTGTGCTGCTGAATTTCAAGCTTTAACGCCTTACCTTTATTCAACAACGAATATTACGAAGCTTCCTGAAACAGCCACTTCAGTAGCGATTTCTGATGAGAAGAAAGTACTTGTTATTGGTGGTGGACCAAACAGAATTGGACAGGGGATTGAGTTTGACTACTGTTGTGTTCATGCTGCCTTTGCATTAGAAGACATGGGCGTTAAGTCAATCATGTATAACTGTAATCCTGAAACAGTATCTACCGATTATGATACATCTGACATTTTATACTTTGAACCAATTGATTTTGAACATGTACGTTCGGTAATTGAGCGTGAGAATCCAGATGGTGTGATTGTTCATTTTGGTGGGCAGACTCCGTTAAAGTTAGCAAAACAGTTAACAGCAATTGGGGCAAATATTTCTGGTACTACAGCAAAGGTGATTGACCTTGCAGAAGACAGAGAACTTTTCTCAGATTTTATTAACAAATTAGGACTAAAGCAACCAAACAATGACACTGTAGTGGCTAAAGATGAAGCTGTTATTGTGGCAAACCGTATTGGTTATCCTGTGCTTGTGCGTCCTTCATTTGTATTGGGTGGACGTGGTATGAAGACAGTCTATTCTGATGCTGAATTAAAAGAGTATATGGATGAAGCTGTAAGCGTATCTAATGATGCACCAGTACTTATTGATAAGTTTTTAAACAATGCCATAGAACTGGATGTAGATGCTATTTGTGATGGGAAAGATGTTTATATTGGTTCAGTAATGCAACACATTGAAGAGGCTGGAATTCATTCTGGTGATTCGGCTTGTGCTTTACCAACCATCTCTATTTCAGATGCGTTATTAGAAAAAATTAAGGAGCAAACATCTGCCATTGCTATTGGGCTTGGTGTTGTGGGTCTTATGAACATTCAGTATGCTATTTTTGAAAATGAAGTTTACCTTATTGAAGTAAATCCAAGAGCTTCAAGAACCGTACCATTTGTTTCAAAAGCAACAGGTGTGCCTTTGGCAAAAGTAGCCACAAGAGTGATGATTCAAGGTGATTTAAAAGAGGCATTGAAGTTTTATGACAATTTTAATGTAGTAAATTTTGACAAAAAAATTATGGAGCCTAACTTAAAAGGTCATGTGGCTGTTAAAGAAGCAGTATTTCCATTTAACAAACTTCCAGGAGCTGACTTACTTCTTGGACCTGAAATGAAATCTACAGGTGAGGTAATGGGAATTTCAAGAGACTTCGGAATGTCATTTGCTAAGAGTCAATTTGCAGCGAAGAACAACATTCCATTAGAAGGTAAACTCTTCTTGTCTCTTTCGAGCTCAGATAAATCAGAAGCTGCTGAGATAGGAAAGTCATTTGTTGATTTAGGTTTTGAAATTTATGCAACAACTGGAACCCATAAGGTTTTAGAAGAAGCAGGGGTAAGTTCAAATAAAGTACTTAAAATCTCTGAAGGTCGTCCTAACATTGATGATATGATTAAAAATAAAGAGATTACTTTAGCCATTAATACTTCAAATGAGCAAGGTGCAAAGAAAGATGGTAAAACCATCCGTCAATCTGTATTACGTGAAAATGTGGCTTACTTTACAACCATTGCAGCTGC
>CACVAU010000014.1 GCA_902727915.1 uncultured Sulfurovum sp. | reverse complement strand
AATCTTCATTAAATTTCAATCCTGATACTTTTTCTAAAATAGGCACACAATCTTCTTCGGTTGCACCTGGGTAAACAGTTGATTCATAAATGACAATGTCCTCTTTTTTAAGTACTTTTCCAATGGACTCAGATGCTTTTAAAAGTGGGGTTAAGTCTGGTTTCTTATGTTTATCAATGGGCGTTGGAACAGTGACTATATAGATATTACAATCAGCTATCTCTTCAAGTTTATTGGTAAAAAGCATTTTATTAGCAATCGCTTCATTTACTTGTGCTTCACTTAACTCTAAGGTTCTATCTATGCCTTTTCTTAGTTCTTCTATTCTCCACTCTGCTATGTCAAAACCTACTACTTCATATTTTGATGCAAATGCATGGGCTAGGGGTAAGCCTACGTAGCCTAGTCCTATTACGGCGATTTTATTTAACATTATATTTCTCCAAATACCATTCAATTGTTTTAAGAATTCCAGAATCAAAATCCTCATCAGCCAACCAGCCAAGTTTATTTTCTAATTTAGAAGCATCAATGGCATAACGTCTATCATGTCCAGCTCTGTCTTCCACAAACGTAATAAGATCTTTATATGATTTCTCTTGAGGAACTTTTGTATCAAGTATGCTACAAATCGTATCGACTATCTGTAAATTCGTTCGTTCATTCCGTCCACCAATGTTATAAACATTGGCTTCTTCACCTGTATGGTAAACCAAATCAATGCCTTTACAATGGTCTAAGACATAAAGCCAGTCTCTAATGTTTTTACCATCTCCATAAATAGGGATAGACTCATTGGCTAAAGCTTTACGTATAATCGTAGGAATCAATTTTTCATCATGTTGTTTTGGTCCATAATTATTAGAACAGTTTGTAATCACTGTATTAAGTCCATAGGTCTCTTGATACGAACGTACAATCATATCACTGGATGCTTTAGAGGCTGAATAAGGTGAATTAGGAGCGTAAGGAGTCTCTTCTGTAAATAAATCTGTTGCATTTAAGGTTCCATACACTTCATCGGTTGAAATGTGATGAAAACGACAACCTTCATAAGCTTTTTTATAAGTAAATGGTTTTTCCATCCAATATTTTTGAGCCACATCTAAAAGTGTAAATGTACCATTAACATTCGTTTCTATAAAAATACCAGGATTTTTAATCGAGTTATCAACATGTGATTCAGCTGCAAAATGAATCACTCCTCCAATGTCATACTCATTAAAAATAAACTCTATTAATTCACGATTACAAATATCTCCCTTAATAAACTTATAGCGTGAATTGTTCTCTATCTCTTTTAAGTTCTCTAAATCCCCTGCATAGGTTAATAAATCTACATTAATAATATTATAATTTTCATATTTATTTAAAAAATAAGCTACAAAGTTTGATCCGATAAATCCTGCACAACCTGTTACTAATATATTCTTTTTACTATTCAATTTTCTTTTCTCCTCATACTTCTAAACACTCGTTGAATTTTTTGTTCAAGAGGAAATTATAATATTAAAATACTTGTTTTATTGTTTATTTATTAAGTAATAAATAATTATCAGTTTATGTTTCATCGTTATTCAATGAACACTTTAATAATACTTAAGAAATATGCCACTAACTTTAGCAGAATTAAAATTTAAAAAACGAATAATCCTAAAACTAGCACATAAAACAGTCCCTTTTATCTGTTTTTAATATCGTGTAAATAATATTATTAAATAAAATAAAATGATATAAATTTTTAATAAAAATTTTTATACCATTGCGTAAACTTTCCAATTCCATCTAGTAACTTAGTATCAGGCTTATAGCCAAAATCATTCATAAGTCCAGAAACATCAGCATAAGTTGACACAACATCTCCATCTTGCATTGGCATATAATTTTTTACTGCTTTTTCTCCAAGGGCATCCTCTAAAGTTTCAATAAACTCCATTAAACTCACTGGAGCATTATTTCCTATATTATAAATGGAAAACTTTGAAGGCTTATCAATCACTTTTATAATACCAACAACAATATCAGTAATATAGGTAAAATCTCGTTGCATTTTTCCATGGTTAAAAACATTAATGGCACGATTATTACTAATGGCATCAGCAAACAGCATTGGTGCCATATCGGGTCGACCCCAAGGACCATAAACCGTAAAAAACCTCAGTCCTGTCGTCCCAATATCATATAAATGAGAATAGGTGTATGCCATCAATTCATTTGACTTTTTCGTCGCAGCATACAAACTAATGGGACTATCTGTTTTGTCACTTGTTTTAAAAGGTTGTGATTTATTTAAACCATACACAGAAGAACTGGAAGCATAAGAGAGATTTTTAACATTATAATGTCTACATGCTTCAAGAATATTCATAAAACCAAATACATTTGATGCAATATAAGCATGAGGGTTTTCAATAGAATACCTCACACCAGCTTGTGCTGCAAGATTACAAACAGCATCAAACTTTTCATTTTCAAAAAGTTTATTAAGTGTTTCATCATCTTCTAAATTTGCTTTAATAAATTTATGCTTTGGATAGAGAGAAGATACGATTAAACGATTATTTTCAACATCCTCACGATTAATACCCAATTCATTCAGTCGAGCATATTTTAAATTAACATCATAATAATCATTGATATTATCCAATCCAAGCACTTCATCACCACGCTCTAATAATGCTTTGGCTAAGTGATAACCTATAAAACCTGCTGTCCCTGTTACAAGTATTTTCATGAAAATTTCCTAACTATCACTGTTAAAAATATCACGTGTATACACTTTTGCTTTTACATCTTCTAAAATATTTTCAAATCTATTCGCAATAATCACATCACTCATGCTTTTAAACTGATCTAAATCTTGAATAACCTTAGAATTAAAAAAATCCTTTTCAGACATTGCAGGTTCATAAATAACAACTTCAATGCCTTTGGCCTTAATTCTTTTCATAATTCCTTGAATGGCTGAAGCTCGAAAATTATCAGACCCACTTTTCATAACTAAACGATAAATACCAACTATTTTTGGTCTTTTTGCAATAATACTATCAGCAATAAAATCTTTTCGTGTTGAATTAGAATCTACTATTGCCCCAATAATATTCGACGGAACATTTTGATAATTTGCGCGTAACTGCTTTGTATCTTTTGGTAAACAATAGCCCCCATAACCAAAACTTGGATTGTTATAATGGTTTCCAATTCTAGGATCCAAGCCTACCCCTTCTATAATTTGTTTACTGTCTAACTCATGTGATTGTGCATAAGAATCTAACTCATTAAAATAGGCAACTCTTAATGCAAGGTAGGTATTTGAAAACAATTTAACAGCTTCTGCTTCAGTGGAGTTAATCAATAAAATATCTATATTCTCTTTTAATGCTCCCTCTGCTAAAAGTCCTGCAAACCTTTCAGCACGTTCACTCTTTTCACCAACAATAATTCTACTTGGATGCAAATTGTCATATAAAGCAGTTCCCTCTCGCAAAAATTCTGGTGAAAAAATAATATTGTTGGTGTTAAACATCTCATTAACAGATACCGTATATCCAACAGGAACAGTTGATTTAATCACCATGGTTGCTTCTGGATTAATGGACAATACATCTTTAATCACAAGCTCAACCAACCTTGTATTAAAATAATTACTCTCAGGATCATAATCTGTAGGGGTTGAAATCAGCACATAGTCAGCACCCAAATAAGCCTCTTCTTTATCCAAGGTAGCTTTAAAATTTAAGTTTTTATTTTTTAAATATTCACTAATTTCTTTATCTTCAATGGGGGAAATTTTATTATTAATCATTTCAACTTTTTCAGGAATAATATCTAAAGCAATAACCTCATTATTCTGTGCCAATAGAATCCCATTTGATAGTCCGACGTAACCTGTTCCAGCAATTGCTATTTTCATTGACAATACACTCCTATATTATTTTTATCTAAATTATTATCTAAACCCTGATGGATTTTGACGTTGCCATCGCCAGGTATCTTCACACATCTCCTCAATTCCCTTTTTCGCTTCCCAATCCAAGACTTCTTTGGCATATGAAGGATCAGCAAAACAGGTCGCAATATCCCCACTTCTTCTTGCTACAATTTGATAAGGCACATTTTTACCGGAAGCTTTTTCAAATGCTTTAAGCATCTCTAAAACAGAATAACCTTTACCTGTTCCAAGATTAATTGTCATGACTTCATTAAACTCACTGAGACGTTCCAAGGCATGAACATGTCCTTCTGCTAAATCAAGCACATGAATATAATCTCTCACCCCTGTACCATCTTTGGTCTCATAATCATCACCAAACACTGAAAGGTATTCTCTTTTACCCACAGCTGTTTGTGCAATAAACGGCATCAAGTTATTTGGAATACCATTAGGATCTTCACCAATGGTACCCAATACATGCGCACCTACAGGATTAAAATATCGTAGTAATACGACTTTCCACTCATTATCTGAAACATAAACATCTCTTAAAATTTCTTCAACCATTAATTTTGAACGCCCATAAGGGTTCGTTGCTCCAAGAGGAAAATTTTCTAAAATAGGCGTACTATGTGGATCACCATACACTGTTGCTGAAGACGAAAATATAATCGATTTACAACCATGCTCTGCCATAACTTCAGACAAAACGGCTGAGCCATGGACATTGTTATCATAATATTTTAAAGGTAAATCAACTGACTCTCCTACAGCCTTTAATCCAGCAAAATGAATAACGGCTTCTATCTTATCGTTCATAAAAACACGCTTTAAGCTATCCCTATTCCGAATGTCTCCTTCAACAACTTTAATCTCTTGTTTAACTATTTTTTCAACCCGTCGAATACTTTCTATTGAAGCATTAGAAAAATTATCAAATACAATAACCTCATGCCCTGCTTCTATTAATAAAATTACGGTGTGACTTCCAATATAACCTGCTCCACCTGTTACCAAAACTTTCATCTACATTCCTATATCATATATTTGTACAATACCTACTAACTTTTCTTGTTCAACAACCAACAATGAGTTCACTTTAATATCAGTCATCAATTTTTGAGCCACTGCTAACTTAACATCGCTTTGAATGGTTCGAGGATTCTTTGTCATTAAGTCACCAGCTTCTAATCTAAAAAACTTCTCTTTAGAATTTTCCATTGCTCGACGAACATCCCCATCCGTTACAATACCCTCAATCGTATCCTCATACATAACAACCACTAAGCCCAATCTACCTGAAGATATCTCTTGAACCACTTGCCCAATGGTTGATTTTAAGTCAACAAGGGGTAAATTCTCTTGTTTCATAACATCTGAAACAGTCGTTAAGAGTCGTCTTCCCAAAGAACCCCCAGGATGAAATTGTGCAAAATCGCTGTCTTTAAAATCCCTTTTTTCCATCAAAGTAATGGCTAAAGCGTCACCCATAACCAAGGTTGCTGTTGTTGATGCTGTAGGTGCTAACTGTAAAGGACAAGCTTCTTCTTCTACGGCAATATTTAAATGATAATTCGCATTTTTTGCCAAAGTTGATTCAACTTGTCCACTCATACCAATCAGTATGTTGCCTCGTGACTTTAAAAAAGGAATTAATTTTAAAACTTCGTCTGTCTCCCCAGAGTTTGAAATTAATAAAACCATATCATCTTCTTCTATCATGCCCAAATCACCGTGATAGGCTTCTCCAGGATGTAGAAAGAAAGAAGGTGTCCCTGTACTTGCCATGGTAGCAGCTATTTTTTTCGCGATAATACCTGACTTGCCCATTCCTGAGACAATTAACTTGCCGTGACAAGCTAAAATGGCATTCACAGCTTCTTTAAAATCATCATCCAATCTCATAGATAAATTGGCAATTGCCTTAGCTTCTATGTCAAAAACTTCTTTAGCCCTTGTCAAAATATCCATTATTTTTCCTATTTTTTAATCTCTATTATGCTTAAATTCGGGGACAATTAATTTAAGTTTATCTAATACATTATTATATTGCAATTCATTAATTTGCATAGAAAGTATAACATAATCAACAGCTTCATCTTGTGAAACCATAATAGAATCATATTCAGTTTTTAAATCAGCTTCATCAATCAATAACTCTTCATAAAGCTTTTCTCCTTGCCTTAAACCTGTAAATTTTATTTCAATATCATCACGCCCTGAGAGTTTTATCATCTTTTTTGCCAATTCTACAATTTTAATTGGCGCACCCATATCTAAAATAAAAAGCTCTCCTCCCTTGGCAATTGAGGCTGCTTGAAGTACCAGTTGACAGGCCTCTGGTATCAACATAAAATAGCGTGTAATCTCAGGGTGCGTTACTGTTATGTTTTCACCTTTTTCAATTTGAGACCTAAACTTAGGAATAACAGAACCTGAAGAACCTAAAACATTACCAAAACGAACAGCGACAATCTCAGTCGCGTGTGAAGGTACAGCAGCAGCATAAAGTTCACAAACCCGTTTCGTTGCCCCCATTACATTGGTAGGGCGAACGGCTTTATCAGTAGAAATTAATAAAAACTTTTCGACCTCATAACGTATGGACAAATCAATAACATTTTTTGTACCAAAAATATTATTTTGAATCGCAGCTTCAATATTCTCTTCACATAAAGGAACATGCTTATAAGCTGCTGCATGTAAAACTACTTCTGGTCGATAATTAATAAAAACCTCTTCAAGTATCTCTTCATCTCGAACATTTAACATAACCGATACAATCTTATCACTTTCCAATTCTTCAGAAATTTGATAAAGATTAAATTCAGAATGATCAAGTAAAATAAGTTTTTTTGCACCAAAAGCAAGTACCTGTCGAGAGAGTTCAGAACCAATACTTCCCCCTGCACCTGTAATCAAAATAATTTTACCAGCAATAAAATTGGCAATGGAAATACGATCTAAGTCTTTAGGTTGACGTGCCAGTAAATCTTCTACAGAAACATCTTTAAAGGTAGGTTGATTATCTTGAAACATTTCTAAAATCTTAATCTCATGCACTCCTAAACCATGTAACTGCGTAAACAATGCATCTAATTCTTCCCGTTCTAAAGTTTCAGTAATAATAACTGACCCAATAGAATACTTAGAGATAACCTCAAACATTGATGATTTTGAATAAACAGGAAGATTTGAAAAATAAGTTCCACTTAAACCTCTTTCATCCGATAACAATGCCAAAGGACGATAATTGATCTCAGCATTTCCTGCCAACTTTATAACATGTGTAGCACGGTTATTCGCGCCTATGATTAAAGTTGCCACTTGAATATTTTCCTTACTTGATTCCAAGTAAATACGTCGAGAAATGCGTAAAAAACCAATAAAAGAGAGTGAAAGAAAAAAATCAATAATAATCACAGAACGGGGAAAAGGATCAAACCAGTCATAAAATAACCAAAAAATTGCCGTAAATAATCCATAAATAATGAGATGAACTAAAATTAAACGCTTATACTCAGATAAGCCAAAATAGCGCCAAGCCACAAAATAAAACTTAAACAAAAATAAAAAAAGTATTTTGAGAGGAATAATAATCATCATCATCTGCATCATTGATTCAAAGAAAACATTGCTAATTAAAAAATTAAATCGCAGTAAATAAGCAATAACAATGGTTCCCATAGAGATTAATATGTCAAGTAATACAAAAAAGATGACTCTTTTTTTTATGGTAGGGGTAAATATCGACTCTAAGAACATATGTTTTGAATAACCTCTACCACCCTATTTAACTCTTTATTAGAACACTGTGTTGGTGAAGGTAGGCAGATACCTTGTCTAAAAAACTGCTCACTTGTCCCATCTACAAAGCGTTGAGAATCTTTAAATAAATATTGCATGTGCATCGGTTTCCATAAGGGTCGACTCTCTACGTTTACCTCTTCAAGAGCTTCAATGATTTTTAAAGGCTCTGTTTTCTTGAAAAGAGCTGTACTCAACCAACGATTTCCAGCACTCTCTCCCACTTCTGGCATAAAAGAAATTTCTTCTATATTTCCTAAGCTTTCTTCATAAAAATTAAAAATTTCTCGTTTTCGCTGAACACGCGCTTCTAAAACTTCCATTTGTGCTACGCCTATGGCTGCCAAAACATTCGACATACGATAGTTATATCCATACTCTTTATGCTCATAATGTAAAAAATCTTCTTTGGCTTGTGTTGACAAAAATTTTGCTTTTTCTATCCATTCTCTATTCTCACTCACCAACATTCCTCCACCAGAAGTAGTCAAAATTTTATTACCATTAAAAGAGTAAACCGACAAGTCACCAAACGTTCCACTCTGCTTAGCTTTATAAGATGCGCCCAAAGATTCAGCTGCATCTTCAATCAAATATATACCTTCTTCTTTACAAATTGCCACAATCTCATCAAGTTTGGCTACTTGCCCATAAAGATGGGTCAAAATTAATGCTTTGGGTTTCACCTCTAATGCCCTAATTGCTTTTTTTAAAAGTTCAGGTGAAAGATTCCAACTCTCATCAGAATCGATAAAAATAGGTTCAGCTCCTTGATATAAAATGGCATTGATTGAACCTATAAATGTAAAAGTAGAAGCTAAAACCAAATCATTTTTGCCTATGCCCAAAACACGTAGCGCCAAATGTAACCCAGCTGTTGCACTTGATAATGCTAAAGCATGTGAAATACCTGTATAAGATTTAATAGATGCTTCAAACTTATTCACAAATGCACCCAATGGTGCAATATAATTACTTTCAAATACCTCAGCAATGTAACTTTGTTCTTTGCCACTCATATGAGGTGGTGATAAAAAAAGCCTATCCATCTATTTTCCTAATGACCTTAGCAGGAACACCAAATGCCATTACATTGGCTGGAATATCCTCTAAAACCAGTGAATGAGCACCAATAATACTGTTTTCGCCAATCGTAACATTGGGCATAATTGTTGAATGTGTTCCAATTTTACAATTTTTCTTTAAATGCACCTTACCCTGTTTATTATCAATGGTTGAAAGAGAATACACCGAACAATGTGACCCCAACTGTACATAATCTTCAATAACCACAGTATACTTAGCATTAATATAAGAGAAAGCCCCAATATCTGTTTTATACCCTAAATTAAAACCATCCACATTTTGAACAATCCAATGATATTTTGTCATAATACCCTCTTCAATTTTAGGAAACTTCCATTCATTAAATCTTACTTCTTCACTCATTCCTTACTTCCCTTAAATTTTTCCATACTCACTGAAGTACACGAATGTACATCAGACCTACGGAGTACCTTTAAAAAGGTCATCCATATTATTTTCATGTCTAACAAAAATGATTGATGTTCCACATACCAAACATCATGTTTAAATTTCTCTTCCCAACTAATGGCATTACGCCCATTAATTTGAGCCCAACCTGTAATACCAGGTAAGACTTCATGTCTTTTTTGTTCGATTTCATTGTATAAATCTAAATACTCGACTAACAAAGGTCGTGGACCTACAAAACTCATCTCACCCTTTAAGACATTTAAAAGTTGAGGTAACTCATCTAAACTGGTTTTTCTAATCCATTTTCCTGTCTCTTTTAAACGATGTTCATCAGCCAACAATCGACCCTCCTCATCCCTTTCTTCACTCATGGTTCGGAATTTATAAATCGAAAAAATCTTCTCTTTATAACCCGGTCGATGCTGTGTAAACAAAATGGGTCGACCTATTTTAAAATAAACCATTAAAGCTGTAAAGAGCATAAATGGTAAAAACAATAGTAACAAAGACAAGGCCAATACTTTATCTAATATTCCTTTTACAACGCTCTTATACATCTTTATTTCACTTTATAAATTTTACTGTAAGGAGAAGAAATTACCAATTCAAAAAGATTTTTATCATACTTCCCCAACATAAACATTTGAACATAAGTTGACTTGTATGTTTTTTTATCCATCACAATCATTTGATTATAACTTTTAAGAAAAACAACCATATAGTCCCCATCCATACGCATTATTTTAGAATCAACAATGGCATTATTATTTTTATCCAATACAACCGTATCAAAACGTTGTACTTTCTTCTTCGTTCCTTGTAAATCAATTTCACCTTTTACATAATCAAAAATAATACCATTTTGTAGCAATACCCTACTACCATCTTGTTTCACAGGACTCGAAGGATAAAAGTGAATTTTTCTCTCAGCTTTTCCTGTCTTTAAATTTAAATTTCCAAATACCCCAACTGTTGGAAAAATACGTAGCATTCTATAGGGTAAATAGAGGTAAACATCTCGCGTTTTTTCAGGTAAGTCATAGTCTTTATTTTTTAAATCTCTTAAAAATTGATTGGGGCTTTTATCTGTATTATTAAATAAGGTATCAGCCACAAATGAATAATTAGAATCAACATAAGTCTCTATGGCCAATTTACTTAAATTTGCCACCTGCTGAGGAGAGTCTGAAAACATTAATTTTGAAACAATGTAATTATCATGTGTATGCTTTCCACCATCAATCAGAGTATTCGTATTTGAATAGTACCAAATAGGATAACCATAATCCCACCATGTTAACGTATAATCTTTATTCGATGCCATCGCATCGAGTTTGACTAAATCATTTACTTCAGTTTTATTCAATACCGTAGGCACTAAGTAACCTTGAATGTGTTTAATATTTGGATACAGTAATGCTACCGTTCCTAAGATAATAAAAGCATATTTCAAAGGATTCTTAGCACTTTTATTTTCTAAATTTTCTTTCAATAAGTCACCCAATACATACAAGAGGTAAATAGCAGAAAGTGCAGCCACAGGAACAGCATAAACGGTAAAACGTAAGCCTCCCCACATTGAAAAAACACCTACTCCAATTAATGGTAAAGCAATCAAAAAAGCCTTATGTCGTAACACCAATAAAAGATAACCAATAAGGCTTACAATGACCCCTACCTGAGAACCAGATATTCTGTTTGCCATGGTTTCAAAAGGAATGGCTCCTGCTTCACGTACCGTTTGAACCACTTGATAAAACTGTAAATCCCCACTGTCAAGACCTCTTACAGCATAAGAAGCAACCTTTTCCCATATCACCATAAAAATATTAGAAAAGATTAAAAAACTAATAAAGAAGAGAATCGATGCTAACAATAAATGTTCCTCTTCAAATTTAATTTTACTAGTAAATAAAATAACAAATATAAATATAAAAAGACCCAGTCTTACTTCGATAGGGACAGCAATCATTAATGGAATACTCAATAAAATAATCATGGAATACAAAGAGAATGCTTTATTTTTAAAGTTTTCCACGCCTTTGGTTTTAATTAAACCATGTTCTTCCAAAACCAAATAAAGCACCAATAAAAGATACATAGCATACACCAAGGTCATACCTTGGGAATAAAAATAAGGATAAGCAAACATCATAACAGCAGAAAATAACAATGCCAAAATACTTTTTTTATACACCACATATAAAAAAGAATAAAAGACCATAAACTGCATAAACACCGAGAACATATCGGTATCATAATAACCAATCATCGTACGATTATAATAACTCCAAGCAATGGACCCTAAAAGTGCAGCTAAAAAACCTAAAAAAGTATTACCCATAAGTCTTCCCGTTAAAATAATAGGAATAACAATTAAAGAAGCAACCAAGCCAGGAAGATACAAACTGACTGTATCTAATGAGAAAGAAGTAAACTTTGTCAAATACGCTGTTAAAAGTACCAAGCCTGGACTCACATTATACGCACTTGCACGTTGTTTATCCAATGCTGTAACTCCGTCAATTACATCTCTTGCCCCTGTTGAGAAAAAATACCCATCATTGGTATTAATCATTAGCTCCCCAGCATACACCATTGATGCATTATCAGCAAAATATAGAGGCCAATACATCCTAATACCCATACTGAATATATACGCAAATACCATTAATAGTAACAATGCTAGAGCATTTCGCTCTAAAAAACTTTCTACTTTAACCACCTAGTTTCCTTTATTTTAAACTATTTTTTTAATCTTTCATACAGTTTTAAATACTGCCTGACAACCTCTTTCACATCAAAGGTTTTAATAGCTAACATTCTACCATTTTCACCCATAACTTTGCGTTCATCAGGATGTAACAAAAGATATTCTATCTTATTTGCTAAAGCCACAGCATCTTTTATAGGTATTAAAAAACCATTTTCACCATTTTTCACCACTTCCCTACACCCTACACTATTCGTTGTTACAATCGGTTTTTCCATAGAAGTAGCTTCCAGTAAAGTACGAGGAACCCCTTCCCTATAGCTTGGTAAAACATAAATATCAGCCATCGCTGTAAGCGCTAAAATATCATCTCTGTGTCCCAGCCAAAGAACATTTCCTGAATTTAAAAAAGCTTTATTGGCTGAACTATGGTTACCCTCATCCACATCACCCACCAAAATAAACTGTAAAGCTTTATGTTTAGATAAAGCTTCAGCAGCCTCATAATATTCACGTACCCCCTTATGCCAAATAGCCCGTGCTACCATCAACACAATGATTTTATCCTTAAGGTTTAACGAAACTTTAAGCCCCTCAAGCACTTTCATCTCAATATTAGAAGACTTAAAAAAATCCGTATCAATGCCCACGGATTTAATAATGTGAATTTTATCAGATTGAATCACCCCCTTAGAGGCTAAATAAGCAGGATCATCAGAATTTACAAACACAACTTTATCGGACATTAAAAAAACCATTTTATAGAGTTTTTCAATCAAGGTACGAACCATAATATTTTTTTTGCTATCTTCAATGTAAAAAGAACCTAAGCCCTCAACTAAATTGATAATACTTGGTACTTTTGCTATTTTTCCTGCGCATGTTCCATAAATATTTGGTTTTGCTGTAAAGGTATGAAGCATGTCTAAGTTAAGAGGTTTCAGCGCCTTATAAATATTATAAACTGCCTTAAGTTCTTTAAAGGGATTTAAACTCGAACGTTGAATATTATATTCAATCGCTTCTATACCATGCCTCTCAAACAAAGCAAATTTATCTCCTCTAGGACAAATTGCATAAACTTGATGCCCCTGCTCAATTAACTTTTGCATAATGGGCAAACGAAACAGATAAAGATTTAAATCTAAATGAGATAAAAAACCAATGGTCATACTAAACCTTTCTTTAAAACTTCTCGAAACTTATTGGCTATAACTGGTTTATCAAAATCACTAGCCCTACTTTTCATTTTATCACTTTGCCAACCATTCAGCATCATATTCATTGCTTGAACTAACTCTTTTTCTCCATTAACAGGAAATAAAATTCCATAATCACTCTCTTCCAAGCCCTCTTTTAATTGAGGCTCAAGTGCTGAATGTGCTAAAAGAATCTCTCTAGGACCACTTTTACAATCTGTTGAAATCACTGGTAAATTACAAGCCAAAGCTTCTACAATCACATTGGGAAAACCTTCATAATTAGAACTAAAAACAAAAACATCTGATTTGGAAAAATATTTATAAGGATTATTGTCAAAGCCCAATAGCACTACACGCTTGCTTAAACCAAGTGCTTCTATTTGTACCTGCAATGCTTCTCTTTCACTCCCCTCACCTAAAATCAACAATTGACTTGATGTATTCTCTAATTTAGCAAAAGCATTAATCATTAATTTATGATTTTTGCCTTGATCTAAACGTCCAACCGTCACAAAAGTAAATGGCGTGAAATCAATGTCATCCACAGGAGTCGTTGATAACATTGCAATCTTTTTCAAATCAAATAAGTTGGGAATGGTGCTTATTTTCTGAGGATTAATCGCAAAATTATTAATTAAATCCAAACGATTTCCTTCTGCATTCGCAATAATCCAATCTGCCTTAGGATAGAGTTTTTTTATCAAAAACTTATTCACCTTAGAAAGTATATTTTTTTTTCCATACATCATTGAAGGGGTTGTGCGTTCACTGATAATATTTTTCACCTTATTCCCAAAAATCTTAGAAAGAATTGCGATGTAAGAAGGTCGACTCATCAATGCTAAACTGATGTCAACATTATGACTTTCACACAACTTTTTATATCGCCAAGCCAACAAAGGAAGTTTGAAAAGCTTTTTAATACCATGTTCATAAGGATTTGAATTTTCTAAAAAAACCATCTTAATATCTTTTGGAATTTCATAATCAATTTTATCACACATCAGTACCAAAGTAATTTCATAATCTACTTTTAACTCATCCAATAAAATAGATACCACACGCTCTGCCCCTCCACCTGCTAGAGAGTAGATTAGAATTGAAAGGTGTTTTTTGCACATTAAGACTTAATCCTCATTATTATTTTTATTCAACATCACACCGTACCCAGCAATATTTTGATGATTCGTTAAAACATCAGCAATGATATGACCTACTTCTGGATAAAAATGATCACCATCAATGGAATACTGTTCATAGTTTTCAGAAAATTCACTTGGTACAGTAAAACAATACACCTCATCAAAAACACTTAGTATACTTTCAAGCCACATTAAATAAAGTTTTCGTAATTTTTCATCTTCATAAATAACTTCTAAAAAATCTTTAGAAAGAGGCGAGGTATAAACAATAAACTTCGATGCCTTATTATTTACTTTTAAAGATTCCAATGTTTCTGCATACCCTCGATTATAATCATCAAAAGAAGCGTAATAAAGTTTACTTCTTTGTTTTGATAAAGTTCTAACCCTTGCTACCTCAACAGCATCTGAATGCACGATATTTTCTCGATCATAAGAACGATGCCCCGTGGTTTGAAACAGAGAACGTTTAACATTAATAATAGAATATTTCATTGTATCCAAAGAGAAATAATTTTTCAAAAAAAAGGAAAATTTATTGCCAATTTTAGGCAATGCTTCTTGCTGATAATTGTTATTAAAAGTATAAAAGTCTAACCCTAATATTATGGTTTTAAAAGCTCTATTATTATTCTTTTTTGCATAGTCTAAATAGTCATTATACTCTAAAGGGCTTGAACCACTAAAAGAGAAATTATACAGTTTCATCCCCTTAAACATGGTTGAATTATAAAAAGTTGCCCGTGAGCTTCCCAGTAAAACAGCATCATAATCTTGTGTTGAGTTATATTTTAAATAAGCACTTTTTTGTAGTCTCTCATTAAAATCCACAGCCAAACTATTTAAACCATGACGATGTGAAAAAATATTAAAAGGGTCAATAAAATAATTAAAAAATCCAACACTGCCAATACTCAAAAAAGACAATATCATAAATAAGCCTATCCACTTTTTACTTTTCATTTTTCTCACTTCTCATCTTCTTTGCCTAGAAATTAAAATATAAAAATTCAGAAACACGATTAAGTGATAAAACACTTAGTGAAAAAAGTATCATTGCCAAGAACATGGTTTTAAGATTTATTTGAAACTCTTTAATCTGTTCATTACTATTTTTAAAAACCAAAACCACTACACAAGCCAACACAAGATAGATAACTTGTTCAACATCTACGCTTCCCATATCTATCATAAACATACGCATAATAATATTGGTCGCATCTTCCCACGTTTCAGCACGAAAAAAAACCCAAGTAATGTTAATAAAATTAAAAGTTATCAACCAAGCCAACCAAGCATGAATCTTAAAGCCCAAGCTTCTCCAAAACCTATGAACCACCAAGGCAAATCCATGTAAAAATCCCCAAAAGACAAAAGTCCATCCAGCACCATGCCATAGCCCACCTATTATGAACGTTATCATTAAATTAGAATAGGTTTGATGTTCACTCTTTCTATTACCCCCTAATGGAATATAAATATAATCTCTTAAAAATCTTGAAAGTGTGATGTGCCATCGTCGCCAAAAATCTTGTATGTTCTGAGCCTTATAAGGACTATTAAAATTAATGGGCAATTTAATGTTAAAAAGAAGTGCCAAGCCAATTGCCATATCGGTATAACCTGAAAAATCAAAATAGAGTTGAAAAGTATAAGAGAGTGAGGTTGCCCATGCCTCAAAGAAATTCAAGCCTGTGGCATTGGCAAACCCAGCTGTAGCATAAATGGCAAAAGTATCAGCAATCACCACTTTTTTAAATAAACCCATTGAGAATATAAAAAGCCCCATAGCGATGTTCTGATGGTTAATAACTTTGTTTTTCATTTTTGAGAATTGTGGCATCATCTCCTTATGATGCACAATTGGACCAGCAATTAACTGTGGGAAAAAACTAACAAATACAGCATAATTTAAAAAACCCTCTCTTTTGACCTCTGCATAATAACTATCAACCAAATAAGCTATTTGTTGAAAGGTAAAAAAAGATATCGCCAAGGGTAAAGCCAAGTCTAACAAACCCATCTCAGTATCTAATGCCCAATTCACATTCTCTATAAAAAAATCTGCATATTTAAAATAGCCCAAAAGCGAAATATTCGCAACAATCCCAACTATCAAAAGTAACTTACGCTTTGGATTAAGATAACTTCCTATCAAAAAGTTAACAAAAATACTGCCTAAGATTAACGGTAAATAGACAATATTCCACCAACTGTAAAAGAAAAGTGAAGCCACGACTAAAAAACTTTTGGCTAAATTTGTTAATCGTTTTTTGTTCAGATAAAAATAGATTATAAAAGTAAACGGTAAAAACAAAAAAATAAACAGATGACTGTTAAAGAGCATTGACCACTTTCATATAAATATTAGTAATCTCTTTAACATGTTCATCTAAAAGAGGAAAGTTATCTTCAACAAACAATTTCGCATTCTTAGCTAAAGTGTTTAACACTTCAGGTTGCTCTATTAGCTCTACTAATTTCTCTTCTAACTCCTTGACAATCTTAGACTCTTGTTCTGGCGATAAAAAAGAGGATTTTTTAATATTTTTTGCCAAAATAAAAACAGATTCACAGGTCTCAAACACCTTGCCTATCTCACCATATTCATACGTAATCACGGCTGTTTCATTTTGTAAAGACTCAATAATAGGATTATAGGCTGTTAGTGAAATGGACAAATTGGCTGTGGCTAATATTTTTTCAATTTGATCATACTCTAAATTTTTTTTAAAATGAATTTGCTGATCTAAAGCATGTTCTTTAATCTCTTTTGTTAATCTCGCTTCATAGGCACTATCTTGTGTTTGTCCTATAATGTCCAGTTCTATTTTCTCAGCTATCTTTGGATGTGTTGTTTGTATATGGGTAATGGCTTTGATTAAGAGGTGAATTTTCTTCCATGAGGTAATTCGACCAATTTGTACCATTTTGAAAACATTATCTTTAGAAAATACCTCTTCTTTATTTACCAATGTTGACGCTGTTCTTTGATTTTTTACCATATAAAGTTTATCAGGAGACATCCCTAATTTATTCAAATAAAGTGTACGATTGGCACAACCATCTTCCGTACATACTACAGCCTTACATTTTGAAGAATTGGCAATTAATTTATGCAATAGAAACTTTAATAGTATTTTAGGTTTGAAGTAATTTTTAAAACCTAATTCATCATTAAAAGTTGTGCCAAACTGTCGCCAAATAAAAGGCGTTTTTGTTTTAAGTGCAAAAAAATAAGCAATAATCACAGCATTAAAAGTTTCAGCTAACACCATCTCATATTTTTCTTCTCTTTTTAAAAGAAATTTCAGTGCCTCTATGGGACTGGCATTGGCTTTTTTATTGATGTAATCAATATAGTCCACCTCCAATACAGCCTCTCGTAATTGATAATAATCAAAAACAAAAGCATATTCATGATGCATGACTTCAAATATTTTTTTCATCCTGTTATTGGTACTGTTATTTGAACTGTTTAAACCAGTATTACCAATGACCAATATTTTTTTCAAGACTGTTTCCTTTTATAGACAATAAACTGTTCATTTTCATAAAAAAGATTAAATTTACTAAAATCATATAAAAGTTCTTGATGTAAATACTTTTTATTTGCAATAATAATATTCACACCATATTCAGTATATAAATAATCAAAATCATTCGTATAAATTGTATCATTAGGCATTAATTTCTTATTCGTTGCTAAACCATACACGTAATTTGGTTCAATGGCTAATGACTTCAGCCCTGACAACACGCCTATCGAATAATTAATATAGGTATTAAAAATACCATGAATAACATAATCATCTTTATTCTCTAGGTTCTTTTTTATAAACTTCATGGCATTGAGATAATGAGCACCATAAGTATTTGATGATTTTAAATAAGTGTATAATGTTGTCACATACAACACTATCTGCACAAATAATATTAGATATATATAGTGTTGCTCTAAATTAAAAACTAAATATATCGTTGCAAAAATAATAATATACTCTAAATAGCGATCAGATTCACCTAAAAATAAAAATGGTCGAAATGAAGTAATCAAAAATACGACAAAAGCAACAATACACATATAATAAAGAAAACTGTCAAAAATGTTTAGCCAAGGTAATAATATAATCACAATAATAACTTCAAAATTTTTATAGAAAACATTGAAAAATATTAAATCTCTTTGAAACACTATGTAAGCATCTTTGATTTTTAATTGCAGTAAATATTTAAAAAATAAAACATATTGAAACGCTTTATTTCTATGTATTAATGCTGGATGATTGTATTGCCCATAAGTGGCATATTGTTTAGTAAATTGTAGTTGTTGTAATAAGATATTTTTATAATGACCTCCACTACTAATCCATGCAAATATTAGGCTTCCCAAAAACATGAACATTGGTATAAAAGAGTGTAAAAGAATAGAAAGTATAATGCTAAATAAAACCAATACTTGTGATCCAAAAGTAGAGGTATTTAACGCTAAGCCTCCAAAAACCATGGATAAAAAAAGAAAAAATAAGTTATCTGTTAACATATATAAATGTATGCTAATTAAAAAAATAAAAATAAATAATTCCCCAAAAACTCTTGGTGTAAAACTATAAACTCTTGGGCCAGTGGATATTTTTAACATTGTCGAAGAAAACCCCATTAACAATAAAAAATTAATAAGTTGATTCGCCATATCAACTTCATAAAAAGACAATAAAAAATTTAAATAGATAAAGCCTAGTAAGATATACAAGGTATCAATGGTTGGTCCAATAAACCGTTCATACTTTATAATTTTATCTCGCATAAATATTGAGACAATCCAATGAGAAAAATAAGGATAGTCATACTTACCTCCTAAAATAAAACCATCATTACACTCAGGCAACTTATATTTATTTTTATAAATAGACATTACCGATGAAATATGATACCAAGTATCTGAATCAGTTTTATCTTTTCTTAGTACTCTTGGTAATAATCTAATACCAAAGATTAGCATAAACAATAGACTTTCAATCACTTAAAACTTTCTCCAACTTTTTTCTATCAGGGAAATTCACAAGAACACCCATTCCTTTTTTTTGATAAACAACCATACTCCCAACAGCACAAGCCGATGCCTCTGCCTTCTTAACAACTTCACCTATATCTTCAATGCTTCCAGCACCCCCATTGGCTATCACAGGTACTTGTACACTTTGAGTAACACTTTTAATTAATTCTATGTCATAGCCACACCAACTACCCTCTTTATCGATGGAAGTTATCAACAATTCTCCAACACCAGCATCTTCAAGTCTCTTAGCCCACATCACGACCGTCTCCTTTTGTTTGACTTGTCCATGATGAGAATAAATTTTATTTGTACCAAAAAATGATTTTTTAACATCTATTGAACCGACAACACTTTGTACACCAAAATAATTAGATATGTCGCTTATCAACTTTAAATTATTAAAACTATTTGAATTGATAACAATTTTTTCAAATCCAATCTCAAATATTTTTTTTGCCTCATCCAAAGTCTGAATATTTCCTCCATATGACAAGGGCATAAAACATTCATTCGCTATATCTTTTAATAAATTAAAATTGATTTGACGCTTTTCTTTTGACGCAAATATATCTAAAAACATCAGTTCATCCACTTCAAGTTCGTTAAAAATTCTTACAGTATTAAGTGGATCTCCTATGTAGTTATATTCTTTAAATCGTTTTGTTTTCACTAAACTCTCACCTTTTAATAAAAGGCAAGGAATTACTCTACTTTTTAACATCGCTATATCCTCGCAAAGTTTTCAAAAATTTTCATACCAAACTTATGACTTTTTTCAGGATGAAACTGCGTACCAAAAACATTATCTTTAGCAATTGCACTGTCAAAATCTATGCCATAGTTTGTTTTTAAAATCGAATCTTTTTCATCATTTACTTTAACAAAAAAAGAATGTACAAAATAAAACCTAGTTTCATCATAACAATCAAAACCCACCGTTAAAGGACTATCATTAGATTGTTGTACTGTATTCCAGCCCATATGAGGAACTTTTAATTGCGTCTGAATTTTATTTTTAAAATTAATACTCTTAGCATCTATCCAACCTAAACCTTTTCCTAAACCTTCTTCACTTTCATTTGTTAGAAGTTGCATTCCTAGACAAATACCTAAAACAGGAACTTTTTCCTTTAACGCTTTTTCATTTAAAACGTCCAATAAATCTTTTTCTTGAATCTTCTTCATGGCTGTATCAAATGAACCGACACCAGGCAATAATAATTTACTGGCATTTTTAATTTTATTAGGGTCATTTTCTATTTTTGCTTTAATACCTAAGTATTTAAACATATTATAAATCGAACCTACATTGCCCATTTCATAATCTACAATGGTAATCAAACTTCATCCTTCTTAATTGGAAAACAATATTTTAAGTAAAAACTCATGGGGACAAGATTTGCTTTTGCTAACAGTTTAAATAAAGGTCTAAGCATTTCAAATCTTTTTTTATACGTAGGGTACTCATACCAAACTTTAGGCTTTCGGTTCATCACCTCATCATATTCTTCATTGCTCAGCCCCAACCTTTTTTTAAAATATTCCAATAAATCTTTTTCAGTATGAGGAGGACTTGTATATTCTTTCCAAGCTACTTCCCTTGAAACTTTACCATTACGTACTAATGCTGATAAAGTATTATTTCTAAAGTCTGTTTTAAATTTTTGAGGCGCATAAATGCCATGAAAAAAAGCTGTCATTCTGTTCTCTAAATGATGTCCACCATAATAACGCCAATCATACTCTTTTTCTAAAAAACTTCTTGCATCCTCTTTATTATAATCAATGTACCAAAAGGGTCGAATTTTCTTTATTTTTGCGAAACTACTCCAAAATAAGAATCTTGAAAAAGTCATCAATGGATATGATTTCATTGGTAATTTTCCAAATTTTTTATGAATAGACTGAATGTACTTTCCATCAAAATAGTTTCTACCAACAGGAGTAATCCCTTCCGTAATAAAAGAGTGTCCTTCTAAAACATATTTGACCCCATGTTTCCAGGCAGCTCTATACATCACCTCGGCTAAAGCCAAATCTGTCGCAGCTTCTATTTCAGCTACATCAGCAAAGAAAAATGATTTAAATATGTCATCAGACTCTTTATTATCTACCACATGTGTATACAAATCGATGTCTAATGCTGTTAATACTTTACGCATATTTTCAGTCGCAATAGAGGTGTTCCAAGTATTATCATAATGCACAGCAAGTGGTCGTAAGCCCCACTGTTTGCTTAAATAAAGCATGTATGAAGAATCTGTCCCTCCACTGACCCCAATGACACAGTCATATTTTTTATTTTTTCCATCTTTTTTTATGGCATTAATAATGTTCCGAAATTCAGCCTCTCCCTTCTCTAATCCTGTTCCATAGTCTACTTTTAACATATCAATTTGATGACAATAATTACAAACACCCTCTTTATCAAACTGAATGGATGCCACACGTTCATCATAAATACAACGTGAACAGATTTTCAATTGGCTCATTTACTAAACCTTCCACTGTAACATGCCTCTTCAGAATGAAAGTAATTAATACTTAGTTCACTATCACTTATTATTTTTTTATACTCTTCTTCACTGTACCTTTTTGCATTAGAGGGCGAATACCAATCAAAGTTGGTAGCCACCGAAGTATCTCTTCCTAACTCTTCATTCCAAAAACATTTCAAAAAATTCCAATAGATAAATCGTTGAAGGTCATATTCTCCCCCTTTTATGTTCATCTGAGGAATATCAGGAACATCAATCTTAATATCTAACTCACTTAGCGTTTTTCCTAAATCGGTAAGTTTATTGGACATCTCCCAAAGCTCTTCATTGGATAAATCTTTACAATAGCTTCTAAAATGCTCATCCAATAATTCTCTAGGTAAAGCTTTTTTAGCATAAACATAACAAGAAAATTCTTGTTTGGTCACTCTGGTTAATTCAGCAAAGGTCTTTTCAGGAATTTCAGTATGCATGATAACCTGATCACAACTTACATAATCTATAACATCATCTTTAAAAGGGGTAAGCGCAATATCCCCTTTTATAAAAAATAAATTTTTTGTCTCTTTATAGTTATTGGCTGCGATGAACGAAGCATCTGAAAAATCCATGCCAATGACAATTGAATTTGGGGATAAATCAGCAAACCATTTCGCCTTATATCCTAAACCACACCCTGCATCAAAAATATATTTTTTAGTCCTTAAAAACTCTGCAAGAGCCTCTTCATTCTCAAAACCATATAAAGTTAAATACCACTCTTTTTGCATGTCATAAAGTTTATCTTTCTCTTCAGTTTTTTCATACGCTGTCCACTTTTCAGAAAAAGCATCATTGGTCTGTTGTTGATTCAAATCTACGGACACATTTTTAAGATAAATAAAATTATCATTAACCTCAATTTTCTCTTTAAAAATTTCATTAATCACTTGAATCTTCCTTTATTATTTTAATTGGTGTACCATACGCTTTAGCATCATTAGGGATATTTCTGTTCACGAAACTGTTCGCACCAATGACTGAACCTCTTCCAATACTCACCCCTTTTTGAATAATAACATTAGGCCCAATATAACAATTATCTTCAATAATCGTTTTGGCATAACAATACGCTTTTTCACCACCACTAAGAGACCAAGCGACACTATCATGAGAGTAAATTTGTACCCCTGCTGAAATAGAGCAATAAGAGCCTATCTCTAACTCTCCACTGCCATCCAGCACCACATTAGGTCCTATCCAACTGTTATTTCCTACTTTAACGTCTCCTAAAACAAGCACATTATCATAAATACTTGTCCCCTCACCAAAACCTAAAAACTTCGCTTTCTCCCATCTATCATTCACATAATCACCAAAAGGAAGTACCCTGTTATAGTCACTTTTTAACTTTGCTCTGTTTTTAAAAAAAAGTTCTTTAAGCTTATAAAAAATATTATCCATAAATACTACTCCACTCTTCAAAATTCAAAAGACTCCAAATAAAAAGTCGTCTATTTTGTTCCCCACTTAAATGCTCATTAATAAGCTTTTGTGTCGCTTTTTTATCCATATACTTATAAATATGTGCCTCATCACTTAAGAGTTTGGCTTTCACAAACTCAATGCTTTCCCCTTTGAACCAACTGTTATCAGGAGAACTAAAACCTTGTTTAACTGCCTTATGAATGTCCTCTGGGATATGATTACTCATGGCTTTACGTAAGATTACTTTACCATCATTTGTTTTTTGCATCTTATCCAATGCATTCTCATCCATTCGCACAACCTCTTTTAAATTCGCCAGTTTTAAATTCACAGGAACTTTTTGCGCAAAGTCTACTAGGTCATTATCTAAAAAAGGAACACGTGTCTCCAAAGAGTGTGCCATGGAGAGTTTATCATCCACAACCAAGAGACCATGTAAAAAAGTTTTTGCTTCAAAATAAAGTGAATGATTAATATATTCTTCTGGTGTTTGTAAAAGTTTTTTATTTTTAAAAATATCTGAGAAAATATCTTTTGTCCAAACATTTTTTGTTTCATTGATAATGGGTTTAAAAACATCTTTTATCTCATCATTGGGAATTAACCTCTTCCAGAAACCATAATACTTATCAATGTAGTCATCAAAATTTTTATTATTCGTTGCCCGATAATATCGCCAAGGATAACCAGCAAACAGTTCATCTCCTCCAGCACCACTCAAAACCACTTTCACAAACTTACTGGCTAATTTAGACGCATAGTAATTAGGATAACTCTGTCCCACTCTTGGTTCTTCAAGGTGATAAGCAAAATTATGCATACATCGCTCCATATCACCTGACTTTAAAACCATCTCATAATGTTCTGTCTTAAATTTATAAGACATATATTCAGCTTTTGCCCTCTCATCAAAACTCAGTTCCATACCACTCGCACTGTTAAGGTCAAAACCAATGGTAAAGGTTTTTAAATAGTCACCACCTGCTTGAAAATGCTTAGAAGCTATGGCTGTTATGGAACCACTGTCCATGCCCCCACTCAAAAAACTTCCAACAGGCACATCCGAAACCAACTGCCTTTTTACAGCTTGTGTAAAAAGTCTGTCAAGCTCTTCTGTATACTCGCGTTCATCTTTTAACTTCAAAGGTTCTGAAAAATCAAAATCCCAATACTGATGCTTTTCTATTGTTTTAGACTGTAAATCTATCTCAAAATAGTGACCTGCTTCAAGTATTTGAATATCTTTATGTAAAGTTCGATTACTAAAAATATTCTGAAAAGTAAAATACTCTAACATTGCCTCTTTATCAACAGCACTTTTATAATCTTTATACTCCAAAATCGACTTAATTTCACTGGCATAAATTAATGTATTTTCATTACTAATATGATAATAGAGAGGTTTAATCCCATATCTATCTCTTACCAAATAGAACTTTTTTCTAAAATTATCATAAAGTGAAAAAGCGAACATGCCATTAAAACGTTCAACACAAGCTATTCCCCACTCAACATAAGCATAAATAATCACTTCCGTATCGGTATTACTTTTAAAGCGATGTCCTAGCTTTTCAAGTTCACTCCGAAGCGCTTTAAAATTATAAATTTCGCCATTATAGGCAATCCATATATTTTTAGACAAATCACTCATGGGTTGATGTCCAGCTCTTGAAACATCTAAAATTGATAAACGTCGATGTCCCATATAAAGGTCATAATCATGTGAATTCAATTCTCTGATGGCTGAAGGGGATTCAATAGGAGCTAACATATCATCAACATTTTTAAACTGATAATCTGTCAAGTTTTGCCAAAAAGAGACAGCTCGACTGTGCCTAGCCCCTGTATGAAAAAAAAGATACCCAGCATCATCAGGACCTCGATGGGCTATCTTATCTGCCATGGCTTTCGCATCATTAACATTCACCGTTAATTTATTTAATGATAACGCACCTACAATTCCACACATATTACTTAAGTGCCTCTTCCATAGTACTTATCACATAATTAAACTCTTCATTCGACATTCCAGCATACAAAGGAATGGCAATCGAGAGTCTGTCAGCAGCGTAACTCATCAAAAAATCTTCATCGTTAAAAGCATTCTTATTTTTATAATAACTCAAGGTATGTACAGCATGGGTTCCTTGTCGAGTCGCAATGTTTTTTGCTTCTAATTTCTCCATGAAAATATTTCTTTTAACATTAATTCTATCAATCTGCTCTTTGCTTAAACTGCTTATCTCTTCTCCATCGCTAAAAAGACAAACATAAGATTGATAACCATGTTTATAACCTTCAGGGGTATAAGGTCTTAGCAGTTGAGATATTTTTTCTAACGCAATATCATACTTTTCTGCCACTTCTCTTCTTCCAGCCATAATGTATTCTTTTTTATCCATCTGACAGACCCCTAAAGCACCTTGCATATCAGTCATACGATAGTTATATCCTCTCATACTAAAGTCAGGTAAAAGAGACCCTCCTTTCTCGTTATGCCTTTGTAAGTCTGACTTAGAAGCCCCATGGTCTTTAAGTTGAGAAACCCTATTGGCTAAGGCATCATCATTGCTAATTAACATGCCCCCTTCCCCTGTACAAATTGATTTTCTAGGATGAAAAGAGAAACATCCTACATCGGCAAACGTTCCAGCATGTTTATCAGCTATCCAAGCATCAAACCCACAAGCAGCATCTTCTATAACTTTTAAATCATATTTATCAGCTAATTCCATAATATACGGCATATTGGCACAAAGTCCAAAGAGATGTACAGGCATAATCGCTTTAATCTTAGCATCAGCCTTAATTAAAGTTTCAAGTTTTGTCACATCCATATTGAAAGTTTTCAAATCAATGTCACAAAAAACTACTTCAGCCCCTGTATATTCCACAGCATTCGCACTTGCCACATAAGTAAAAGAAGGAACAATTACCTTATCTCCTCTTGTAATGCCCATGGCTTCCAAACCAAGATGTAATGCCGTGGTACAACTTGTTGTTGCATGGGCATGTTTTGCCTTGGTAAATTGGGAAAACATCTCTTGAAACGTTGCCACATTCGGACCTTGTACCACCCAACCTGTTTCCAAAGGTTTTACAATTGCCTCAGCTTCTTCTTGACCAAAAATGGTTTTTGTAATTGGTATGTTCATAACTTAACCCCTAATCCCTTGTGCTTCACGCCAATTTATCAAAGACTGTAACCCCTCTTCCAGTGAATATTTATAGGTAAAACCTAACTCATTTTCAGCTTTCTGCTTAGAACCAATTCTGTTTTGAACCAACTGTCGTGCATCATCTTCACTGTAAGGTACATACTTAACTTTTAAATCTGATTTTTTTAATTTTAACATGGTGTCACACAAGGCTTTAATACTGGTTTGAACCTCTGTTCCCACATTGTAGTATCCTAATTTTACCTCTGATTTAACAGCAGCAATATTACATCTCGCAATATCTTCTACATAAATAAAATCATAAGCTTGTGAACCATCTCCATTAACCGTTGGGGCTTCATTTTGATCAATTTTATTCAGAACAATAGGCACAACACCACTGTAAACAGCATGTTGATCTTGACCTGGACCATAAACATTCATGTATCTTAAGCCCACTACTTCTAAATCATAACGATCATTATAGGCTGTACACATCGCTTCACCTGCTATTTTTGTCGCACCATAAAAGTTTTTGTTATTAAAAGGATGATCTTCTTCCATGGGTACTTGAACGGCATCACCATACACAGAAGCTGAAGAGCTATACACCAATTTTTTCACCTTATGTTTAACACAAGCTTCGAGTACATTAAATGTTCCAGCAATGTTTACATCAAATGCTGTTCGTGGAAAATCTTTACAATGCAACAACCACATTGCTGCTAAGTGAAAGACATAATCAACCCCTTCCATTGCCTTATCTAAAATATCAATCTCTCTTACATCGCCACCATAAGGAAAAATAGAACATCGTTCATCTTTCAGCGAACTTTCTAAGTTTTCCATTTTTCCTCGTGTAAAGTTATCATAAACAATCACTTCTTTCACAGGCTCTTTTAATAACTCATTCACAACAAAACCACCTATAAAACCAGCAGCTCCTATGACTAAAACCCTTGAATTTTCTAATTTATTTATCATCTATTTGTCCTTTATTTGTATTAATTTCATCCACAACAAATTCTGCAAATGCAAATGAGCAAGTAAATGCTGGGCTTACAGCATTTAAAATGTGCGTTGTTTTTTGACCATGTTCTAGTAAAAAATCTTGAATTAATTCATTACTCTTGGTATCTAAGAGTTGCGCCCTAATGCCTGAAGGTATGGGCTTAAAATCATCACCTATATTATGTACCATTCCTTTTGCTTTAGCAATAAAAACTTTTGAACGATAATTTTGCATCTCATTAATTGCCAAGGTTCTAAAATTAAAAGCATTCAATAAAAACAATTTACTGGCATAATAACTGATCTCTAAAAATTCAGACAACTTAAAATTTGAAAAACCTTTATAGTTTTCTCGCCAAAATGCAGGAATGGCTGTTGGACCTATTTTTATGCTATCATCCACAGTCACTGTATAATGAACACCTAAAAAAGGATTGGCTAAATTGGGTACAGGATAAATATTGGTTCTAATATCCGTTCTATTTTCCCCATATTTCAAATAAATTCCTTTAAAAGGAAGCATGGTATAATTTTTTGCCAATCCAAACTTTTTAGCAATCTTATCAGCATAAGCACCAGCACAATTTATCAAATAATCATAAGATAAATCCATATTTTCAAATGCTGTATTAAAGTGAAAAACTACGCCTTTGTCTTCCAAAACATTTTTAAGCTTTAAACAAACCTCTTTAGGATTCACACTTGCTGTATTGGGAGAATACAATGCCTTTTCATAAGTTTTAATATTGGGGTCAATTTTAGCAAGTTCAACTGTATCAATAATTGATGTGTCCACCCCATTTATCTCTGCTCTTTTTTGAAGTTCATAAATCCCTTCTAACTCCACAGCATTCTTCGCTACCACTACTTTCTTGGTCTCATTCACAAAAATATCATGCGCTTTACAAAAATGTCTCATTTTAACATTCCCATTAACCGTAAACTTAGCTTTTAGACTGTCAGCACTGTAATAAAATCCTGCATGGAGTACCCCACTGTTACGTCCACTCGCATGTATTCCCACCTCATGCTCTTTTTCTATAATCGCAATCCTTAACTTAGCATCTCTTTGTTTCAATTCATAGGCAATGGTCATGCCAATAATCCCTGCCCCAACAATTAAATAATCATATTTATTCATGCGACTAAATACCCTTTATCTACTTTATAAACCCTATCACATCTATCAATGGTACTCAACCTATGGGCAATAATAATTAAGGTTTTATCTTTACTAATCATATAAATCTCATTCATAATTTCTTGTTCTGTCTCATCATCCAAGGCAGACGTTGCCTCATCCAAAACTAACACTTCAGGATTCATGTACAATGCCCTAGCAATAGCAATTCTCTGTTTTTGACCCCCACTCAACATAACACCTCCCTCACCTACAAAAGTCTCAGCACCTTTTTTTTCAGCTAAAAATTGATCTATTTTAGCTTGTTTTAGCACCTTAGCAATACGCTCAGCATCATAGTGTAAACCAAAGGCAACATTCTCTCCAACTGTCCCATCAAACAAATAAACACTTTGTGGAATATAACCAATTTTGGAACGCCATGAAGGCATATTATCTTCGCTTAATCTCTCACCATCAATTAAAATTGAACCTGTTTTAGCTTTATTCAAACCAATCAACAAATCAACTAGAGTACTTTTACCACTACCACTCTCACCCACAAAAGCCACTTTTGCCCCTTTGTTTATGCTTAAGTTAATGTCTTTTAAAATAGGGTGATTTTCTTCATATTCAAAGCCAATATTTTCTACCTTAATCTCATGCTTAAATACAATCTCTTTGTCTCCTAACACTTCACGTTCATATTTTAAATCATTATCAACAATTTCTAAAGATTTATGGTAAAAAAGAATTTGATTATAACTGTTCATAATTCTATTCACCGAAGGCATTAAACGGTAAAGTGCCAAAACAAACATAGATACCAACGCTAACACAGTCGAAATATTGTTTTCATATTTCCATACTAAGTAAGTCACAATCAAAACAATCAAACCAAAACCAATTGCTTCTAAAAAAAGCCTTGGTACTTGTACTAACGTTGAATTGACAATATTTGCCTTAGCATACGATGCACTAAATGTGCCAAAGTCTTCAAAAATTTCTTGTCTATTTTTTTGAAGTTTAATGAGTTTAAAATTGGCAAAACTTCGATTGATAATTTCATAAAAGCTTTTCTGAGCCTCTGCCCTATCTTTCCCTGCCTTTTTTATTTTGACGGAGACTGTCTTCACCATAAGTAAAGCATTGAAGACTAAAATAACGCTTAATAAAAGCGTTATTTGATAATGCACATACAACATCATTCCATAAAGTAAAATAACCACAAAAATCTCACTTAACATAAATAAAATGGCTGAAAGTAAATGGGTTAAATTTGATGCTTCTGTAATAATGGACTTATTTAAACTGGATGAGTTTTTAGCAATAAATGTCTCATAAGGCATCTCCATATAATTCTTAAAAAGTCGATTGGCTAAGAGATGATATCTTCCTTGGGTAAATCGATTTAAAAGATAAAAATATAATAAATTAATGCTACTTCTAAAAAGGTAAAAAACAATTAATACCATCCCAAAAGTAATGACAAAAGAAACTTCTTTATCAAAATCAAAAAACTGATAAACAGCCTGATAATACGAATTACTATGAATAAGCGTAAAATCAGTTGCCATAGCGATAAAAGGCATAATGGCAGAGATACCAACCATCTCAATAATAGAGATAAAAATAGAAAAAAGTATTAATCCTACAAGGAACTGTTTATCTTCTTTTTCCAGTAAACTTCTTAATTTTAAAATCATATGTTATTATTAGAGCCTAACAGACCTACTAGGATAGAGTTTTTCATACATTCACTTTGATAGTTATTTAATTAAAAATTATACCCAAGAAAAATTAAGAAAATAGGTTCTATAAAGCCCATAAAAACATTACTTTAAAGCTTCTGTTTTTATCTATGTAAAGCATAAATTTTATAATACTTGTTGTGACTTATTATGCTATAGCCCAGGAGCTTTCCACATACTCTGAGTTAACCCTCTATCTACCAATGCTAACTGTGCTACATACACTTCTTCCCATTTAAGAGTAATCGCTTCATAAGTTTTAAAATTTTCCATATCAGCGAAATAGACTTTATCCCATGTTACTAATTTATCAGAAGCGTCCACTAAAGATGCATATACCCCAGCCCCAACACCAGCAGCCATGGCAGCTCCAAGTGCTGTAGCTTCGGTTACCTTTGGAATTTTGACCTTACATCCTGTCACATCAGCCAAAATTTGAGACCATAAAGCCCCTTTACTGGCACCACCAGCAAACACAATTTCATCTATTTCTATACCTGTAAAATCTTTAATTTTTTTCAAATTAATGGCAGAGACCATACAAGCATTCTCTTGAAGCGCTCTAAACATTGAAGCCCTATTACAAATTTCAGAATCAATAGAAAGGTTAAGAAAACTAGGACTGGCATGATACCACTTAGCATATTTCATTGCATCCGAAAAAATAGGCATAATTCCATGTGATCCCACAGGTACTTGCATTGCTTTTTCTTCCAGTACAGCATAAGCATCCATATTTCGTTCTTTGGCTTCAAGCTTTTCCATGTCACAAAAAGCATCTCTAAACCAACGCATGACCAAACCAGAAAAGAAAGTAATTCCTTCTGCTTGTGACAAACCTTGAATGACGTGAGGGTTTACTCTTATCCCCATATCTTGAGGGGCTAGTATGTTTGAGGGAATATTCACAACTTGTTGCCAAAAAGAACCTCCTAAAATAGCTACTTCTCCCTCTTTCGTTACCCCTAAACCAGCAGCACCAAGCTGAACATCTCCTCCACCCATCACTACTTTTGTATTGAGTGAAAGTCCAGCTTCAACATTTGTCACCTTACCCATAACTGTACCAACTTCTAAAACAGGAGGAAAAATATCATTTTTTAGACCTACTTTCGTTGCCATATCAGCCACCCAGTTACGTGATTCTAAAGAAAATATTCCTGTAGTTCCTCCATTAGAAGGATCCGTTGCGATAATGCCTGAAAGCTTCGCTAAAATCCAATCTCCTATCATTGAAATAGAAGCCACCTGTTCATAAAGTTCAGGTTCATTATTTTTAAGCCACAGTATCCTTGGCAATGCCCCCAAAGCAAAAGTTTGACCAGAAAGTTTATAAAATTCCTCTTCTATGCCGTCAAAGTTCTCTTTTAAATACTTAACTTCATTCGTTGCTCGTGCATCCACATTGGCAACAGCCCAAAGCGCTTTACCTTCTTGGTCATAAAGAACAATTCCTTCACGCATAGAAGTTGCAGAAAGTGCTAAAATATCCTCAGGATTAATCTTCGCTTTTTCAATAGAGGCTTTAATACATTCTACAGTTATGTCCCAATTTTTTATTGTGTCAAATGTCATAGAGTTTGGCACACCTTCCACTTCTAAATGTATCCACTCTTCTTGTACTACTGCAATTTGATTACCATTTGTATCAAAAATAACAGCCCGAACTGAACCTGTTCCTGCATCTATTGCCATTAAATATTTCATCAGTTATTCCCATTTTAATTTGAAATTATAATAGCTAAAGATTCTTATTTGTTCTTTTGTTAAAGTAAATTTATTTTATAATTTTAAATAAAAATTTAAAAATAATATTATTTAATTCATAATAAATTGATAGGAAAAAAATGCACTTACCTTCTACTAAAACATTAATAATCATTTTAATCAGTACTTTGACGCTTACGTTTACACTCAGTATTCTTGCTAATCTATTTCAAGAAGCATTACTTGTCAATAGTAGCTTAGCAGAAAGGCAAAAGCAGTCTCTCATCATCGCTTTGATTTTATTCTACGTTCTCTCTTTTTCAGTCATTACTTTATTTATACGCCATTTTCCCAAAAAAGTACTCAAAATACTCAACCAACAAAACCCTACTTCACTAAGCATTAAACAACAGCAACATCTTAAAAAATTAAATACTATTTTACAGCCAAATATTATGGAAAGGGTTGCACTTATTTTTAATGTTCTTATGTTAATAATGTTTTTTATTTGGACACAAGAAATATTAGAAGGGTTAAAGTAAAATAATATATTTTACTACTTCAACTTAGCCTGTTCTAGTTCCCAATATTCCATTTCAAAACTGTCTTGAAGTGAAATACTCTCATAGCCTCCAAGCTTATCAGCACGAAGTACAGCCATCATGGTGTGTTCTACCACATCGTTTAAAACATTAGATTCTTTTTCAGTTTTTCCAAATAACACCACACCAAAATTTTTAATAACAGCATAATTAGGTGCTGGGTTTAACATAATCTCATCTTTAGCATAAGCATCAAAATACTTTGTGTAATCCAGCACATATTTTTCAATTGCTTCTTCAATACGTTCATTAATAATTACAGGAACACGTTTTGTTCTAATAATATGTTCAGGAGTCAATACCCCACGTGTGGCTCTCATGTAAAGCTTGTTTTGTGAAGCATAATTCATGGCTAATGGTGTTTGATTTACTTTAAGTACAACCTCACAACCTTTCTCTTTTTCAATCACACGTTTTAATTGCTCTATATCCAAAGAAGCAGTAGGTTCAATTTCATCAAACACTAATTCAGCATTTTTTTCTAAAAAATCTTCTGCAATACTAACAGCTTCTACCATCTTCACATAGGATTTCTTAGCATCATCATCAAAAGTAAATATTCCATGATTATGTAAAATAATCCCCTCACAAGCATCCCAATCAAAATCATAATCACGTGTCATCTTAAAAATCTCATGTGCTAAAATAAAGCCAGGCATGATATATGGCACTATCAAAAAATTAGGAAACAGTGCTTCTATATAGGTTTTACCATTCACAGAATTTGAGATGGTCACCACAGCATCTGCATGGGTATGATCAACAACTTTAAAAGGAATAAGCGCATGAAGTATTGCTTCTACTGAAGGATTAGGTGCTAACTTATCTATCATGGCTTCTTTTTGCCCTGACACCATGTCCATATCACTTAATTGATCCAGCGTTGCCATTTCTAAAAGTGTTGACATCTTAACAGGAGCAAAACCCTCTTTTTTAATCGAAACTAAATTCCAACCAGAACCTTTAACAAAAAGTATCTCTTCACCCTCAACCATAGACTTCACGGAAGTATTACCTCCACCATGAAGAACTAACTCATCACTTTGTCCCAAAAGATTAGAAGTATAAATACGTAATTCTAAATCATTTTGAAACTTTTTTGCTTCAACATCATTCCATAAATTTTTCACTAGTTTAAAACTTCCAATTCATCAGAATATTTATCTTCACAATAAGGTTCATAAGAAGATTTATACACAGCATAATGAGCTGATGCTTTATGTCCATCAAGTGCAGTTTCATCTCTCCAAGATTCTACAGCCATAAAACGTCGTGGCTCATTCTCATACTGAAAAATATCATAAAAAATACATCCATCAGATGCTTTACTTGGTACAACCATTGCTGAAAGTAATGCTTTCATTTTGGCTTCACACCCTTCTTTTGCTATAAATGTTACACTCTTTGTTATTGTCATAATTTGCTCCAAAATTTTAATGAATTATAACAAAAATTTAATATAAAAAGAAAAGCCCTTTTTTTCAATATTTTGATTAAAAACTATTCATTTTTTGTAATTAATTTGTATCACTTTTATGGTATAGTTTCGTTATGTTAAAAATAATAATCTTAAGCTTTTGTCTAATAACAACACTGGTATCTGCCACACAAGAGAACACAAAGCTTTCTTATAATGCATCACTTATACTCTTAGATGAAATGAAACAAGATGCAATTATTTTAGGGACAGGTCAAAAAATTCTTTACGTTTTCATTGACCCTTTATGTAAACATTCTTGTAAATTTGTGCGTATGGTTTCAAAAAGTCCAAAAATGCTTTCAAAATATCAATACCACTTCTTTCTCTATGCTATCCCACGACTAAAATCAAGCGAAGTTATCTCTGCCATTTATCTTTCAGAAAACCCTCTACAAACCCAATTAGATGTTATGGTCAAAAAGAAAATTTCTTATCATAAAGATACCAACAAAACGAAAGCAAAAATAGATCGTATTAATACGGTTGCTCAAAAAATAGCTGTCTCTAAACGCCCTTATATCTTTATCGTAAAATAACATTGATAAAGGAGATTTAAACAATGTATTATCACACCCCAAAAATGAAACGCTATCTGGATACGCTCTTAAAATATCGCCTCCCAATTCTCATAGCTTACTTCTTATTTGTGCTATTCATGGGTATAACTTATACCCCAAAATTCCTCTCCTCCGATGCTCTTTTTTGGCTTAAAGATTCAGAACAGTTTAAACAAGTACAAGAAAAAAACTTTGACACACACCACTTTTCAAAGCTCGTTGTCGAAATTGAACAATTTGATGAAAATATGCACCAGTCACTCAATGCCCTTCATCAAGCATTGGTCAAAACTGAAGGCGTTGAGAAGGTCTATTCACTCTTTAGTAATGACCTTATACAATCACAACAATCAGGTGAAGCATCAGAAATGCTAACAGTTGTTAATGCAGGAAATATCGATACCTTTACCCTACGTAAAATGCTACAAGAATTGCATAATAATTATGGTAATGTTGCTGAAGATGATTTTAAAACCTTTTACTATTTTATTTCTGGTGAAAAATTTGTAGATATCAGTAAAATTAACATACCTGGTACCTATACCTATCTTAGTAATGATGGCGAAATTAACTGGTATTCCTTAGGCACCTATATTATAATAACCCTCTTAATAAGCATTTTAATCTTTCGATTATTATTTAGGAGTCATGTCGCTTTTATCTCAGCCTTTTTATTCATTAGTTTCAGTAGCATATTAACCTTTGCCTTTATTATTCTTTTCAGAGGTGTTGATACCATTCATATTAGTATGCTTTTTATTGCCATTAGTATTAGTCTTGTGGAGTTTCTTTATTTTTACTACCGTTGGCATGTATCACAATATCGAGATAATAAAAAAAATGCTCTCATAAAAATGTTAACAAGAAGTATGTCTCCAGCGATGTGGACATCAGTTATTACTCTGTTTGGTCTTGGTAGTTTAGTTTTTATAGATTCAGACATTATTCAACTCTTAAGTCTTAGTGTCATCCTCTCCTCAATTATTGCTTATATTTTAAACTTAACTTTTTTACCAGCACTGCTAAGTTATTTAAGGGTTAAACATGCCCATGTACCCTATGTGAAACTCGGCATCATGCTTACCATGAGAGAAATTCATTATAATAAAAAATTTTTATTTTTATTTTTAGGACTTACCTATGCACTTTTAATTATAGCCATTAGCATGATTTATGGAGAAAGTAATAACTTTTTTAAACTGCACGTCAAAAATGAACAAGTCGAACTCAAAATTCCGTATGATGAAATTGATCTTCCTTTTATACAGTCCATAGAAAAATTCTCTGAAGACTTAACCGAACATTTTGGAGATGGCATTGATGACATTGTTTCCATAGGAACCATTGTTAACAGTCTTAATAACTCAAATACCCAAACCAAAGTACTGGATGAAGAGGCACTGGCACAAGCACTTTTCTTTATGGATTTATATGATTTAAGCGACAAATATTTTGATGAAAGCTCAACGAATTTGGTTATTAATCTTTGGGATATTAATAAAGTTGAACTCATTGAGTGGTTATTAAATTATGAAGGCATTGAACTCTACTTCATAGATAATGCAACCCTCATAGGCAGTGCCAAATACAATCAAACTGTTTTACTGGCCAGTTCATTATTTGTTGCATTGTTGTTAATTGGTATCATAACAGGTTGGATTTTTCGTTCTAAAGCCATGATATTCGTTGGCTTTAGTGTCAATGCCATTCCCATCGTTTGGTTTGGAATGATTGTAACCGTCTTAGCCATTCCACTGAGCCTTGAAATGCTCATTGCCATGTCCATATCATTAGGACTGGCTTCAGACGCAACCATTCATTTTGCTTATAAATATTTTAGATTTAGATATTTTGGTCGTAGTAGAAAAAATGCACTGGAAAAAATGTATTTTTATGCTGCGATTCCTGTAATTATTAGTTCCATACTTCTTATCATCGTATTTTCAACACTCTATTTTTCAGAACTTCACTCTTTAGAACTTATTGGACTCTATAGTGCCAGTATGATTTTACTCTCACTCTTAACAGATTTATTTATACTACCTATTATGCTTTTATACATAGACAAGTTTCAAGACAGATTTAATAAATAAAGATTTTCTCCTAACGTTCTCTCAAAAAAACTGGGAACTTAGGATTCCCATATTTTGTCAATCCATTATATTTAAAAGTAATATTCGTATCTAAGAGAGGAGGTACTTTTCTATCTTCCAAGGATAAGCCTGAACCAATCTTAAGTGTTCTACCTTGCCACTCACACAGCAACGCCCCAACCAAACCTTCAAATTTCCCCTTCCCTTTGGTATAACCATTGACCACACACTCATCATCTTGAAAGGATTTTACTTTTAAAGCATTCTTACTACGCTTACCCACATACAATGCATCAGGATTACGTACCACTAAGCCCTCAGCTCCTTTACTTTCCACCTCATCTAAAACTGCTTTCAAATGCTCTGAACCTTTACAAACTGTTTGAGGAATTATGTTTATAAACTTGTTTGGATTTTTTGCTAACCATTTTTCTAAAACATTTAAACGCTCTAACAATCCACCCTTTTGATTGGGTACTTCAAAAATTTGATAGCTAATATGTTTCCAACCATCATGGGGATTTTGCCGATTCACAATGGAAATAACAGTTTCAAAATCAGCACGTTTTGTCCAAAGCTCCCCATCTATCTCAAAAGGAGGTAGGTCTTTTACAAACCAGTCAGGCGCTGAAAATACTTTTCCATTTCGTGACATCAACGCTTTTCCATTCCAATAAGCACGAACCCCATCAAGCTTTTCACTCATAAGCCACTTTGTCACATTAATATCAATACTATAGCTTTTTAAAAGCAAAAGACTCGGCTTCCCAGCATGGAGAAACCCAACAAAAAAAATAAGAATAAATAGTTGTTTATACACTGCAAATCACTTCAAAAATTGTAGGTTGCTTAACGCTTAGGCTTCCTCAGCTTTCATTTTACTGTAAAAATAATTTGTTGCATCCACAAAACCATCAACTGAACCACAATCAAAACGTTCACCTTTGAATTTATAGGCAAGTACCATTCCTTTTTTAGCATGGTTCATTAAGGCATCCGTAATTTGAAATTCCCCATTTTTACCAGCTTCTGTCTCTTCAATGGTTCTAAAAATATCAGGGCTTAAAATATACCGTCCAATAATGGCTAAATTGGATGGTGCCTGTTTCGGCTCTGGTTTTTCAACCATGTCCGTAATCATAAAAACATCATCTTCAATCTCGTTTCCATCAATCACCCCATATTTATAGACCTCTTCTTGTGGAACTTCTTGAATCGCAACCACACAACACTTATAACGTTCATAGACTTTGACCATTTGAGCTAAAACATTATCTGCATTGCCATTGACACAAAGGTCATCAGCCAAAATTACCCCAAAAGGCTCATTACCAATTAATGGTTCTCCTTTTAAAATAGCATGTCCAAGCCCCAACATTTCTGTCTGTCGTGTAAAGGTAAACGTACATTTATCCATCACATCACGTGTTGTACGTAGAAGCTCTTCTTTTGAACTGCCTTTAATCTGATGTTCCAACTCATAAGAGATGTCAAAATGCTCAACCAATGCCCTCTTCCCTCGTCCTGTAATAATCGCCATAATGTCCATACCAGCATCACTGGCTTCTTCCACTCCGTACTGAATAAGGGGTTTTGTTAAAATGGGTAACATCTCTTTAGGGGTTGCTTTGGTCACAGGTAAAAACCGTGTACCGTATCCAGCAGCTGGAAATAAACATTTTTTAATCATCTTTTTTTTCTCCTAGTCTTAATCGTTTCAACCAAAGTATCTCATAAGGTTGTAGTTTTAATCGTAATTGCTCCATATATTGATGTGAAATAATATCAATTAGTTTTCCTTCAACATACGAAGACAAGTCCAACGCTTGTTCTTCATTAGTAAAATTATGTAGTGCAATAAGGTAGTCACTCTCATCTTTAGAATAACGTTTAACAGCAAAAATCTCTTTGCTAAACGTTAAGAACTCAAACTTTGAAAAAGGATCAAAACAAGGCTCATGAATACGTATTGAGATGAGTTGTTTATAGCGTTTAAAAAGGTTATTACGTAGACTTCCCTCTTCATCCAACGCCTCTTTAATATTGTCAAAGTTTAATTTCTCACGGTTAATCGTTCGATTTCGTCGCGTTTTACGCACAGCTTCATGGTAGTTTTGAGAACCGACTAAGAAATGAAAATAAATACCTGGCACACCTGGCATTACCAAGGTAACAGCCTGAGCCATAATCATGCGTTTAAGGCGTAAACTATCATCCTCTTTAGGATTGGTTAAAATATCCATGTAACTACAATTTAACTCATATGGTAGTTTAAGCTCTCCAGCCGTACGATAGGAAACCAAACCACCATGGGATTCACAAGTATGCACCAAACGCTTCAATTCTTTGTCATTCAAAATATCACTCACAGCACGTACCCCTATACCATCATGACTGGCTGTAAAATTAAAAAAACAAACTTTATCAGAGGGTAAATCCAAACTTTTTGCCCACGTTGTTAATTTTCTAGTATCTCCTTCAAGTAAAGAAAAGGCTAATAAAGGAGGTAATGTAAAGTTATAAACCATTTGCGCTTCATCATTTCCTGTTCCAAAATACGAAACATTTTCATGATGAGGAACATTTGTTTCCGTAATAATAAAAACTTCTGGTGCCACAGCATGAATCACATCACGTATTAACTGAATAAGTTCATGTGTTTGAGACAGATGAATACAAGATGAACCAAAGGCTTTCCAAATAAACGCAATGGCATCAAGTCTCAAAAGTTTCGCTCCTTTTTCAACGTAAAAGAGTAAGACATCCAAAACAGCAATTAAAACTTTATAATTGGCATAGTTCAAATCAACTTGGTCAGCACTAAAGGTGGTCCAAATATTACGTATGCGTCCTTCATTATCGCTAAACTCTGTAAGTAAGGGAGAAGTTCTAGGACGGACGACTTCACTTAAATTTGTTGAAGGGTCTACATCCATAAAAAAGTTATAATATTTTGGATTATCATTCAAATACGCTTCAAACCATGAACTTAACTGACTCATATGATTAATGACCCCATCAAACATTAAACGGTGTTCCCGTCCAAGTGCTTCAATGTCACGCCATGAACCCTTAAGAGGACACACCCCTTTATAATCAACTATGGAGAAACCATCATCACTTGAATAAGGATAAAAAGGCAAAATATGCACGGTATTAATGCAGTTTTGTACGTACTCATTTAAAAACTTATTTAAGGTAGCCAGTGCTGTTTCACCTTCATGAAAAATTTGATCACCATAAGTAATTAAAATCACATCTTTTTCACTCATGGTATAAGGTTCACTCTCAATACGCGCTTGATACTTCTCAATAAGCGTTATGATTTCAACATAAGCATTCTCATTCACCTCTTTATTGTTATAAATAATGTTTAATGAAAATTTAATCCGTTCTAAACGTTCTTCAAGACTGTATTCTTCTCTTATCTCCATTAGCTATTATCCTCCTCCACTGTACTAATAAACTGTTCTGACACTTCAGGTAAAACAGAACGTAAACTAATCCATGCAGAAAGAGAAGGTACCCCAAGAGGATCTTCTAAAAATAAGCTACAAGCTTCTTGTAAAGACTTATCAAAAGTCTCAACAGCTTCTATCTCTTTTTTACGATCAAACTCTAAAGCATTAAATTTAGCCACAGCATCATAACGTGCTATCGCTTTTCGACTTTCATAAAAAAATGCACTTCGTAAAGTGGTTAAAGAGTCTTTAGAAAATGTTACGCCTCGTTGAGACATAACCCTAAAAATGGTTTGCGTAATGTCAATGGACATCTTCGCCACACCCCCTTCAAGAGATTGAGATGGATTGGAACCTGTTAACGCTTGATGCTTATGTTCATAACTCTCCATAATTTCTGTTTGACAAATTCTTCGCACCGAAGTATTATCATACACTTCACTTAGCGTTGACACTTCTAAACCCCATGTCGGTGAAATGCGAATACCTCTCGCAAGGGTACGAATAAAAGCAAACTCTCCAGAGAGTGCGTACCTAAAACTGTCCATATATTCTAAATAATCACTTGTACCATAGGTACTTTTTAATGCTTTAATAAGAGGAGAATAAAAGAGTCGTGTCACCCGTCCATGTAGTTTATTGGTCACACGTGAGTAATACCCTTTATTAAACTCAAAATCCAAGGCAGGATGCACAATCGGATAAAAAAGCCGTGCTGGAATGTCACGGCTATAATTCACAATGTCACAATCATGCAAAGCAAAAGCATAAGCACTTTTGTCAGACAAAGCATACCCTAGCATTGTCCAAACATTTCGTCCTTTTCCTTTTATATCAATACTTCTAAACCCTTGTTCTTCAAAGCGAGCATAAAGCTCTTGTACATTAGGTCCATCATTCCAAAGTACATCAACACGAACATCCAAAACCGACATAATCTTTTTAACCTTTGTAAATTCTGCTTCAGTTGCAGCATCTAAACCCAAAATAATCTTATAAAGATATTGCACACCTTTTAACTCATCCAATATCTTTTGCATTGCTGGTGTTTCAAACTCTGAATAGAGTGCAGGAAGCAATAAAACCATATTATGTCTATGAGAAAACTGCTCTAACTCTGCCTCAATGTCTTCCAATTTTCTATTGGCAACATCTTGTAGTGTTGTGATTGTTCCATTTTGGAAAAAATCTGCCATTTACATCCTTTATTTTTTTAATACCATCATAAAATCCATTACATTCGTACCTGTTGTACCAATCGTAAAGTCATAACCTAGTTGTTTAAAAAAACCATAACTATCAGAATTCTTTAAATACTCTCTTGGGTTTAAACCTTGCTTTTTAACCTCTTTGTACATATCAAACTCTAAAAAAGCACCTGTTGCTGGTGAGTTACCATCAATACCATCACTTCCAGCAATTAACATTGAAATATTTTTACTAACAACTTCTTCAAGTAAAAGTCGTAAAGCCAATTCTTGATTTCGTCCACCTTGCCCACTTCCTTTTACTTTAGTCGTTGTTTCTCCACCGAAAAGAAGCACAAAACTATCGTACTTTTTATCATATTTTTGAATCTCTTTAACAAGATATTTGGTGGCTTTTTTTGAAGGTTTATTCAAGGTTGTTGTGACAATCTTAACCCTATCCACCTCTTTAGCCATAAACTTTTTTGCTTTTTCCAAAGCCATGCGATTGTTGGCAATCACATAATGAGGTATCTGTCCGTTACGCATGGGGGCTGAACCAATGGTTTTTAAATCATCCCCAATAACATCACTCAGGACTAAAACCACTCCTCTAGCTTTAGTATGCTTTGCTAACTTTCCACCTTTAACTTCAGAAATTGCTTTACGTACGCTGTTCAATGCTTTTATATCAATCCCTGAACCCAATAAGGCTACAGATACTTTCTCGAAGTCCTCTAAGCTTAATCCATACACAGGTTTTTCAATCATGGCTGAAGCACCTCCTGAAAGGCAAAAAATAAAAAAATCATCCTCTTCAAGCGTTTCCATATGGCGAATAAGTTTTTGCGTCACCTTAAGACTCTTTTTAGAGACTAAAGGATGGGTAGAACGATAATGCTTCACTTTCTCTAAACTACCTTTTTGATGTGAAATTGCCACACCAGTATCAAGATGTTCACCCAAAACCTCTTCACATACTTTTGCCATTTCAAGTCCTGCTTTTCCTACAGACAATACCTTAGCCAAAAAAGTTCCCTAAGCGACCTTTAGAGAGGGATGAATAGCCCCAAGATTGGCAATCGTGAATTCAACCTTCTGAATTAAATGCTTGTCAAGAAAAACAGGAAGAAGAGAAAA
>CACVAU010000013.1 GCA_902727915.1 uncultured Sulfurovum sp. | reverse complement strand
GATACGCAAGACCTGAAATGGAAGAAAAGTGGACACAACACGCACGATACGCAGCATGGCTTGAAGTTGAAAAAGCAGCTGTAAAAGCTTGGGCGAAGCTTGGAAAAATTCCTCAAGAAGATGCAGATAAGATTGTTAAAAATGCAACTTTCTCAGTTGAGCGAATTGAAGAGATTGAAGCAATTACGCGACATGACCTTATTGCGTTTAATACTTCTGTTTCAGAATCATTGGGTGAAGAGTCAAGATGGTTTCACTATGGTATGACTTCTTCTGATGCTGTTGATACAGGTGTGGCACTTCAAATGAAAGCATCATTAGAAATTATCATTGCTGACACTAAGATGCTTATGGAGTCTATTAAGAAAAGAGCTGAAGAACATAAGATGACGCTTATGGTGGGTCGTTCACATGGTATTCATGGAGAGCCTATTACTTTTGGTTTAACGCTAGCAGTTTGGTATGATGAAATGGCAAGACACTTATTGAACTTAGAGCAGACCATGGATGTTATTGCCGTAGGTCAAATCTCTGGTGCTATGGGTAACTTTGCCCATGCACCACTTGAACTTGAAGAGTATGCAATGGAAGAATTAGGGTTAAAACCTGAGCCTTGTTCAAACCAAGTTGTGCATAGAGACAGATACGCAAGACTTGCAACGGCATTGGCTACCATGGCTTCTTCTATTGAAAAGTTTGCTGTACAAGTAAGACACCTACAAAGAACAGAAGTATACGAAGCAGAAGAGTTTTTTGCTAAAGGTCAAAAGGGTTCATCGGCAATGCCTCATAAACGAAACCCTATTCTTACTGAGAACATTACAGGTTTAGCAAGAATGATTAGAGCCTATGCAAACCCAGCAATGGAAAATGTTGCTTTATGGCATGAAAGAGATATTTCTCATTCATCAACAGAAAGATTTTGGTTACCAGATGCATTTATTACCACAAACTTTATGATGCACCGTATGAACAATGTGATTGCGAACTTAACGGTAATGCCAGAGAACATGATGAAAAACTTGAACTTAACAGGTGGATTGGTATTTTCTCAAAGAGTATTACTTGAATTACCTCTTCAAGGAGTATCACGAGAAGATGCTTACAGAATCGTACAGAGAAATGCCATGAAAGTTTGGGACGAGATCAAAGAAGGAAAGCCAACAGTTAATGAAGAAGGTGAGTCGTTATACTTAGGTCACTTACTGGCTGATGAAGAGTTAAGAAACTCACTTTCTGAAGAGCAAATTAGAGAATGTTTCAACTATGACTACTATACTAAAAATGTAGATAAGATATTTGCTCGTGTCTTTAAATAGAAAATAATATGTCGGCTAGAGCCGATCCTACAGCTTTTAAATTGAATTTATATTTATGATGTGTGGGATTGGCTTTAGCCAATATTATTACATAAATATAAATAATATAAGCAAATAATAAATCATAATTTTTAACAAATAATAAAGTAAATTTTAAGTAATATAATAGATATAATCAAGGAGAAATTACATGATAAGAATTGTAAAGAGAAGTGGTAGAGTTGAAACTTTAGACATTACAAAGATTCAAAAAAATACATCTGCTTCAGTCGTTGGACTAGAGGGTGTAAGCCAAAGTGAACTGGAAGTTGATGCGAATTTACAGTTTCAAGATATGATGACTTCTGAAAATATTCAACAAACACTTATAAAAACAGCTGTTGACAAAATTGACATAGACAAGCCAAATTGGACCTTTGTCGCAGCGAGACTCTTTCTTTACGATCTTTATCATAAAGTTGGGCGTAATGTAGGTGGAGAAAAAGGAAACCCTTATACACACCTAAGAACTTTTTTTGACCATGGAGAGAAAGAGGGGCGAGTACTTTTAGGTTTAAAAGATAAGTATGACCTTGATGAGTTAAATGATTATCTAAAGCCTGAACGTGATTTACAATTTAATTATCTTGGCATTAGAACCCTCTATGATAGATACCTACTTAAAGATGGGAACAGTGTTCCCATTGAACTACCTCAACAACTCTTTATGGGGGTTGCGATGTTCTTAGCACAAAATGAATTTGATTGTCAAACATGGGCAAAGAAGTTTTATGACATCTTGTCAAAATTTGAGGTTATGGCTGCTACGCCTACGTTGTCAAATGCACGTACACCTAGACATCAGTTGTCCTCTTGTTACATTGGGTCATCAACGGATAACATTGAAGGTATATTTGATGTTTACAAAGAGATGGCATTGCTTTCTAAGTTTGGTGGTGGAATTGGTTGGGACTGGTCACAGGTTCGTGGTATGGGGTCTTACATTGACGGTCATAAACATGCAGCAGGTGGAATTGTGCCGTTTTTAAAGATTGCCAATGATGTTGCCATTGCTGTTGACCAACTGGGAACACGTAAAGGTGCTATTGCTGTTTATATTGAGCCTTGGCATATTGATGTACGTGACTTTCTTGACCTTAAAAAGAATTCTGGTGAAGAGCGAAGAAGAGCGCATGACTTATTCCCTGCTTTATGGTTAAATGATCTTTTTATGAAAAGAGTAGAAGAAGATGCTACATGGACGCTGTTTGACCCTTATGAAGTAAGAGAGTTGACAGACATGTATGGTGAAGCTTTTGAAGCACGTTACTTAGAACTTGAATCAGGTACAGATAACATTGCGAGAGAAACTATTTCTGCTAAAGGCTTATGGAAAGAAATTTTACGTTCATACTTTGAAACAGGTAATCCATTTTTAACTTTTAAAGACACAGCTAACAGGGCAAATCCAAATAAACATGTAGGAATTATTAGATCTTCAAACCTTTGTACTGAAATTTTTCAAAATACTGCACCGAATCATTACAAGATTCAGTTAACGTATGATGATGGTTCAGTTGACGTATATGAAGAAGATGAGATGTTAATGGTTGGTAATGGTACAACAAAACCAGCTAAAAAAATTACAGCTCTTGACACACTCAATGGTAAACAAGTTTGGATGGTTGACAAAGAAAAGACAGATGGTGACACAGCTGTTTGTAACTTAGCATCAATTAACCTTTCTAAAATTCATACCAATGAGGACATTGCTAGAGTTGTACCAACGGCTGTTAGAATGCTTGATAATGTGATTGACTTAAATTTTTATCCTTTGGCAAAAGTGAAAAAGACAAATCAAAAATCTCGTTCTATTGGTTTAGGGGTCATGGGTGAAGCACAGATGTTGGCTGAAGAAAATATTGAGTGGGGTTCAAATGAACACTTTTATAAAGTCGATGAAGTAATGGAGTCGGTATCTTACCATGCTATTAAGTCTTCATCTGATTTAGCCCTGGAAAAAGGTCAGTATCCTACTTATGAAGGGTCAGATTGGTCAAAGGGAATTTTTCCTATTGATAATGCCAGTGAAGAAGCTTGTAAGTTGGTTGAGCGTGGGGGACTTTTTGGTTATACGCATGATTGGGCAAAGTTAAAAGAGAAAGTTAAAGCTGATGGAATGCGTAATGGTTACTTAATGGCTGTTGCTCCTACTTCTTCTATTTCTATTTTGACAGGAACGACCCAAGCCATTGAGCCTGTTTATAAACGTAAATGGTTTGAAGAAAACTTGTCTGGACTTATTCCTGTGGTTGCACCAAAATTATCAGCTGATACTTGGTCATACTATACTTCTGCCTATGACCTTGACCAAAATATTTTAGTTAAAGCTGGTGCCATTAGACAAAAGTGGATTGACCAAGGGCAATCACTTAATATTTTTATTACTTTAGATAAAGCGAGTGGAAAATATTTAAATGAGATTTACATGAATGCTTGGAAGTTTGGATTAAAGTCAACGTATTATTTAAGAAGCCAATCTCCTGAAAGCACGAATGATGTTGAAGACCGTTCCATGGAATGTGTTGGTTGTCAATAAAAAGTTAAATAATTAAAAAAGGTCTGTAGGTTCGATTTCATCGAATGTTAAATGGTTCGATAAAATCGAACCTACAGCCAATAATCATCATAAAGCTATCTATCTTTCAAAATAAGCCATTTTACTATTAAATTCAACGCTTACTATTCAAAAAATAAAAAAAGTGCTTATTTTAGCTCTATTTTTTACGCTACTTCATCTTACAATTTGTCATATTTTAGAACATTGTCCAAAAATTTATTCTATAATCTTTTATAATTTAGCCACAAGGTAACCCATGCCATTAAAAAAGAATGTAATAGACGAACAAAGTGTTAACGACAACAACTACAAAGAACTTAAAAGACTTTTTCCCCATGCTGTTAGCATCGATGAAAATGGTAAGTACAGCATCGACCCAGAGAAATTACAAATGAGTTTAGACCCCTCTTTAGCTGAAATAAAAGAAGAGGGTTATGGTTTAAATTGGGTAGGTAAAAAAGAGGCGTATCATACAGCGTTTAGCAAAAATCAAAAAGTTTTAAAACCTTTACAAAAACAGAGTAAAGATTGGGATGCAACAGGCAACATACTCCTAAAAGGTGATAACTTAGATGCGTTAAAGATTTTAAGGCAGAACTACTTTGAAGCCATAAAAATGATTTACATCGACCCACCTTACAACACTAAAAACGATGGCTTTGTTTACAATGACAACTTTACAGAGACAACGGAAGAGACTTTAGAAGCTTTGGGTTATGACAAAGAGTATGTGGACTACATCGAAAACATTCAAGGCGCAAAAACGCACTCTGGTTGGCTTAGTTTTATGTACCCACGTTTGTTGTTGGCAAAAGATTTACTTAAAGAGGATGGGGTTATTTTTATAAGTATAGATGACAATGAAGTGGCTCAACTTCGATTGCTTTGTGATGAGGTTTTTGGGGAGGAGAATTTTATTTCTACTATCGTAAATGTAAACAATCCAAAAGGTCGTTCAGATGATGGGTTTATTGCTACTTCACATGAATATGGATTGATTTATAAAAAAAACGAAGCAAAAATATTTGGTTGGAAACCTGATGAAAAAATTATAAAACGATTTAACAAGAAAGATGAAGGAGGTAGAATATATCGAGAAATAGATTTAAGAAAAACGGGAGATAATGATCGACGTGAAGACCGACCAAATTTATTCTATTATTTTTTATTTAATGAGCAAACAAATGATTTATATATATCGAGGAAAGAAGAAATTCCAAATGGATATATTCAAATAAAACCTATAAAAGAAAATGGTCAAGAGGGTAATTGGAGATGGGAAGAGAAGACAGCACTAGAAAAGTTTAATTTATTGATTCCTAAATACATGAAAGTACGTGAACGATGGGGAATTTTTGAAAAAGACTTATTAGAAAATAAAAAAAATATAAAACCTACATCTACATGGACATTAAAAGAGGTGAATAGTGAAAGAGGAAGTGAACAGTTTATAAACTTAGGTTTTAAGAAAGAAGTTTTTAAAAATCCAAAACCATTAGGATTAATTCAAAAAATTATGGAGTTTGGTTTAGGTACTGATGAAATCATCCTAGACTTCTTCGCAGGTTCAGGAACAACAGCCCATGCCGTTATGGATTTAAATGCCAAAGACAATGGAAACCGAAAGTTTATTTGTGTTCAGTGGGCAGAAGAAACGCCTGAAAAGTCAGAAGCACGAAAAGCAGGGTATGAAAACATCTTTGACATTACCCAAGAGCGTATTCGTAGAGCAGGAGAGCAAATAGGAAAAGGTGACATAGGGTTTAGAACATTTGAAGTCGTAGAAGATGTGAAACAAAAACTCTACCAAAAACCACTAGACCAAGCATCGCAAGAAGACCTTTTAAGCTTTAGCCAAACACCTAGCATAGAAAGCCATGAAGAGATACTTTATAACCTTTTGGTGGCTGAAAGCTTGTCGCTTAGTTCAAAGGTTGAGGTTTTAATGGAACAAAAACTTTATAGGGTTGAAAATGTACTTTTTATTTTAGGCTCTTTAAACATAGACGAACTTGTCACACACCTAAAAGCCTTAAATGGTTTAGAATACATTACAGTTTACTCTCCTTTGGTTGACAATGATAAGTTTACACTGGAACTTGAATCTGCTGTGGAACAAATGGGCATTAAAGGTGATAAGTTGAGGTTTAGGGGGTGAGAAAATTGGCTAAAATCTTATGTGATTGGAAAACGGAAAAAACTTTCAAACCCCTATATTTAGGGCTTAACTTATGTGATTGGAAAACGGAATGAAGTCTTGGGAAAATAAATTATATGCATTGTTAGATGCAAGTTTAAATCCAATTCCACAAGAGTTAAATGAACTTGACTGGAAAGAAAATATCTCACCAAATAACAAAAAGTTATCAAAACATCTTTGTGCTTTTGCTAATCATGCAGGAGGAGGTTTTTTAGTTTTTGGTATTGATGACAAAAATGGAACAATTTTAGGTATAGATAAAACAAGTATTGAAAAAATAATTGATTCACTCTCCAGTTTAGCACGAGATACGCTTGAACCTCTTATTTTTATAGACCATATGGTTATTGAGTATCAAACAAAGGTTTTATTGGTCATTCATATTCCTGAATCAAAAGTTAAACCTGTTTATATTAAATCAGGTAATATGATGGATAATACACATATTAGGACAGGTGGAAGCACAAGAGAGGCATCACGCCAAGAGATAGGTGCATTGATGCTCTATAGTAAGACACCTGTCTTTGAAGAGTTATATGCTTCTAATATTGTTTCTCGAAATGATTTGTTTCTTTTACTTGAATATCAAAGTGTTTTTGAATTGTTAAAAAAGCCAGTTCCTCAAAGTTTGGATGAAGTGGTTAACTTTTTAATTGAAGAAAAAATGGTTCACAAATTATCTGAAGAGCAATTTTACATTACAAATTTAGGAGCTTTAGTCGCAGGATATGATTTAAATAAGTTTGAAGAACTCTCTCGTAAAACAATCAGAATCATTAAATATAAAGGTTACAATAAAGTTATAACTGAACAAGAGATTAATGGGAAAAAAGGTTATGCTATTGCGTTTGAAAAACTTATAGGTTTTATTCATACGATGCTTCCCCAAAGTGAAATTATAGAAAAAGCATTTAGAAAAACTGTTACTGTTTATCCAGATATTGCTCTTCGTGAGTTAATTGCTAATGCTTTGATTCATCAAGATTTCACGATCAGGGGTACTGGACCAATGATTGAGATTTTTGAAGATAGACTTGAAATTACAAATCCTGGAAAACTTTTACCATCTAAAAATATAGAGAGAATTATTGGAACGACTCCTCAATCCCGTAATGAACTACTGGCTTCACATTTTAGACGCTATGAGATATGTGAAGAGAGAGGAACAGGTTTTCAAAAAACAATTACAGCCATTGAACTGTATGGACTACCTCCATTGAAGTTAGAAGAGGGTGATAATTATTTTAAAGCAACTATTTATACGCCTAAAACTTTTGCCAATATGTCTTATGAAGAGAGATTAAGAGCATGTTATCAACATGCAACCATTAGATATTTATCAAACAGTGCTATGACGAATACAACACTCAGAGAACGATTTAAAATGCATGAGAAACAGAGGTCTATGGTTTCAAGGCTCATTACTGATGCTGTAAAAAGTAATTTAATTAAACCTAAAGACCCTAATAATATCTCTTCAAAATTTGCAGAATATATTCCCTATTGGGGATAGTTTTATGTGACTGGAAAACGGAAAAACTAAAAGAATGCCTATTTTATGGTATCTCTTTATGTGACTGGAAAAGGGAAAGAAAAAGAACTGTTAGACTTGGCAAATAAATAATCAAAATAAAATTAAAGATAAAAATGAAACCTTTATAAACTCCTAAATATAGGACTTTATTGAAAAAAAGTTTATTTTTTTATGCGATATATCGCACTAAAATAGAGGAAAATAGAAATAAAATGAGCCTAAAAATCAAATTTGACCGACTAGATTATCAAGAAAAAGCTGTTAATAGTATCTCCAATGTCTTTAAAAACATCGCCTTTAAACCTAACAGTAATGCTAAAAGTAACCCAAGTTTTTCATTAACAGCGAGTAAAGCCATGTTGGCTGAAAATATTAAAGAAGTACGTGAACAAAATGCTGTAAGCATTGGTGATGTAAGCATCAAAGATGAGTTGGTTCTTGACACACTTATGGAGACAGGAACTGGGAAGACGTTTACTTTTTTAGAATCTATTTATCGGTTAAATCGTGACTATGGATTGAGTAAGTTTATAATCTTGGTTCCCTCCAATGCCATTCGTCAAGGGACACTTAAAAACATCACCATAACCAAAGAGTTTTTTGTCAAAGAGTATGGTAAAAGCATTTCAGTTTTTAACTACAGTGACAAGACCATTGGAAATTATGTGAATAACTCGAACCAAAATATTTCGGTATTGGTCTCGACTTATCAGTCGTTTAACAAAGCAAAAAATACCATTAACAAACGTGGTGTTGAGCAGTCTTTGATAGGTCGTGCCAAGTCTTACATGGAAGCTGTGGCAGAGTTAAGACCTGTGATTGTCATTGATGAGCCTCACCGTTTTGAGGGGAAGCAGACAACGGAGTATCTTAAAAAATTCAATCCACTTTTTACGCTTCGGTTTGGGGCAACTTTTAAAGATGATGTTTATAAAAATTTGCTTTATACCTTAGACAGTATTGACGCTTTTTCAGGAGGATTGGTTAAAGGTATTTCGGTAGATACCATTGGAAACAAAAACATCGATGATCATACTTTAGAGCTTAAAAAAGTTGTGGGAAGAACCCAAAAAGATTATGTGGCAACCATTGCCTACAAAGACATAGAAGCAAAAAGTAAAACCTGTGCTTTGTCAAAAGGTGATAACTTTGGAGAAGTGGTAGGCATTGAGTATTTAAATGCTTATGTGGTGGAAAAAATTACCAAGAAAGAGATACTTTTTTCTAATGGTATCGCTTTACTACTTGATGAGGTTGAGAGTTATGGGGTGTTGTTTGATGAGATGCAAAAGGTGATTGTCGACAGAGCCATTAAAAACCATTTTGAACGTGAAGAGGAATTGTTTAAACTGGGCATTAAAGCTGTTTGTCTCTTTTTTATAGATGGAGTGAGTAAGTATTTACAAGACGATGGTAGCCAAGGCGTACTGGCAGAGCTTTTTGAAAAACTATATCTGAAAAATTTAAATGAAGTTTTGAGAAAAAATTTAGATGAGGCTTACAGGACTTATTTAGAGCGAAGCAAAGAAAATATCGGACAAATTCATCACGGCTATTTTGCCAAATCGTCTAAAATTAAAGATGAAGAAGAAGCGATTGCTCTTATACTTAACAAAAAAGAGGAGTTGTTGTCCTTTGATACGGACTTACGTTTTATTTTTTCTCAATGGGCATTACAAGAGGGATGGGATAACCCTAATGTCTTTACCCTTTGTAAACTAGCCCCCTCTAACTCTAAAATAACCAAACTCCAACAGATAGGACGTGGATTGCGTTTGGCTGTAAATCAGCAGGGAGAGCGTATTACCAAAGAGCATGAAGATTTTGACTTTGTGAATGAGCTTTTTGTGGTTGTTCCTTCAACAGAAGAAGACTTTGTAGCCTCCATACAAAATGAGATAAGTGAGCATTCGGTAAAAAAGGTAGCAAAACTCTTTAATGAAGAGATTATGGTCGAAAATGAGATAGCCACAACAGCTAGGTTTGCTGTAAGGCTCTTAGATGAACTTGAAGATTTAGGGTTTATTAGCATTGATGATGATGGAATGAGTGAAATAACAATTTCTAAAGAAGCGTATGATAAAGAAGTTAAAGCTTTAAAAGAGATAGAGATGAAAGGTGTAGATAATCAAAAGCTAAAAGCCTATTTTGATGCATTTTTTAAGACCACTAACCGTATAAAAACTAAAGAAAGTCGTCAAGCTAAGAAAAAACAACATATTAAAATCAATGCTCAAAACTTTAAACGCTTTCAAACACTTTGGGAGAGTTTGAACCATGAAGCGACCATAAAATATGAAATAGATAGCGAAGTATTAATTAGAAGTGCTATTGAAAGTATTAATAATGACTTTAGCATTGATGGGCAAGACATTATTATAAGAACTGACAAAGAGGTAGAAAACCTTGAGGTTCATCACAGTTATGATGAGACAGTCAAGGTAGAAAGTACTTCAATTTTTACCCTTTATGAGTTTGTGAAGTCTTTGTCAAATGCGACTAAGTTAAGTATGAAAACCGTTAGTACGGTTTTGTCTAAAATTGACAAAGAGAAGTTTTTACTCATCACTTCCAATGAAAACATGGCATTGGGACGGTTAAAAGATAGTTTTATAAGTGCTATCTATGAAGTGATTGTCAATAAAATTTCTTATGATATTAAAGAGGTAAAGGTTAATAATACGGCGTTTATAGATAAAAATGGAAACCTTAGGGAGGCTTTAAAAGGGGGAGCGTTAGGTAAAGAGGTTTACCCCATACGTAATAAAAGCGTTTTAGAAAAGTCCATTTATGATGAAAAGTTTATGGAAGTAGATTCTGAAATAGAAAAAGTGACCATAGATGAATCGATGCATCAAAAGATTACGGTATTTGGAAAGCTTCCCTCGTTAAAGATTCCTACCCCACATGGTAAAAGTTACAGTCCTGATTTTGCTTATGTTATAGACAATGGGGAAGCATCAGAACTGTACTTGGTCGTTGAGACGAAAGGTTATGATGCTTTTTCAGAGATTGGGAATGCTGAAAAGCTCAAAATTAAAAGTGCCGAACGATTTTTTGAGAGTTTAAAAGAGCAAAAAGGCATAGAGGTTGCTTTTAGACCAAAGATAAATGGTGATGAGTTGTCAGATATTATTTCTAAGATGAATTTAGTGTAGGTAGAAGTTAGCTTTCTCCATTCCATTAAACTCAGTCATCTTGACCATGGTGTAAGGCATCATGTCTTCAAAGACAATTTTTTGCCCTATATTTAAAGCTTCTGTAAAGCAGTAAGTACCAATGATGTCGCCTTGTAAACAAGAGTTTCCTGTGAGTTCATAGAGATGAGGAGTAGGTTTTTCTTGGGTATGTTTAACTTTGAGTTTTTGTTCTACTATGGCAACATCAAGCAGATGGGTTTCAATAGAGGTGTCAAGAATGGCAATGTTTAGCTTGTCGATTCTGACAATATCTAAAATACTACTAATAAAGTCTCCACACCCCTTAGTTATAGATTCTCCAGGTTCAAAATAAATTTTTAAATTTGGGTATTTTGTCTGAAAGATGTTAAGCTCATTGATGAATAGATTCACATCATAGTCAAGGCTTGTAAAGTCATGTCCCCCACCAAGATTGAGCCATTTTAGTTGAGGTAAAACATCTTGGTAGTGAGCGTTGAGATGTTCAAATAAAAGTTTTAAGCCTTCACCTTTGTCTTGAAAGAGTGCATGAAAATGTAAACCTTCTAATGTTGTAAATTGCTTAGGGTTACTATGATATTGTTCTAAAAACTCAACATAATCAACACCTAAACGTGAGGCTTTTAGGTTGGGGTTACAATGTTTTGGAATGACTAAATCAAGTTTAGGGTTAATACGTAACCCTTTAGAGCTAGGCAGTGTTTGAAAGCTTTTCCATTGGTTTAAAGAGTTGAGTGAAAGGGTTGAGATGTGTTTGAGCATGTTGTCTAAAGAGGACTTTGTGAATGCAGGAGCATAAAGATGAATATGCTGAGCATGGGAGTTTTTAGCCATTTCTAACTCTTTAGGGCTTGTAATGCTCATGCCTGAGAGTTTAGCACTGATAATAGGCAATACAGAGCTTTGATTAAAGCTCTTAAGGGTATGTAAGATGTGAATGTTGGCTTTTTTTTCTAAGGCATTGAGTTTTTTTAGGTTTTGTATGAGTTTTTTTTCATACATTATGAAGTAAGGGGTCTGTATGGTTTTATTCATACCAAACAGCCCAGCCTTTGTTGTAATACTCTATGAGTTTGTGGTTACTTAGTTTATTACTTTCTACATCAAGGGCTATAATGTCTTTTTCAAAAATCTCCATACGTTGTAACACTTTTTTATCAATGTATTTTAGCTGTGTTTTTGGCGTGTATTTGTCAAAGTAAATGGGAAACTTAGATGCCATGACAAAACCCCATTCGCCAAAACTAGGTACATAGGTATGGTAGGGTTTTGTTTCCAGTCCTGTACTCTCCATGGTTTTTTTGATACTCCAGAAAGCTTTGGTGGTAAAGATGGGTGAAGAGGCTTGGGTCACCATAACACCTGAGCGTGAAAGATGATTGGCTAGGATTTGATAAAAAGTTTGACTGTAAAGGCGTGAAAGAGAAATGTTGTTTGGGTCAGGTAAGTCTAAGATAATCACATCATAAAGTGATGTAGAAGTTTCCATGAATTTCCATGCATCTTCATTGACAACGGTAACCTTTGGATTGTCATAAGCATTGTTATTGAGTTTACTTAATGCCTTATGCTCTTTAAAGATTTTGGTCATCATGGGGTCAAGGTCTACAAGGGTTACTTCGTTTACGCTGTCATATTTAAAGACTTCACGTAATGCCATACCATCACCACCACCAATGATTAAAATCTTTTCATGTTGAGGACTGGCTAACATAGCAGGGTGAACTAAGGACTCATGATATCGGTGTTCATCAATACTATCAAATTGAATAGCTCCATTAATATAGCATTGTATTCGTTCATTGTTGGCTGTAATGACTATTTTTTGATAAGGGGTTTGGGTTGCGTAAATAATGTTATTTTTATAAAGTTTGTTTTCAAGCATTGAGGTGAGTTGACTTGATTGCCAAAAGCCTAACAAGAGTACGACAAAAACTGTTAAGAGGTACATAATATATTGTTTGCCAAGTAGTTTACGAAAAATATACCATGACATGGTGGCGACAAAAAGGTTGAGTAAACCAAAAAGAAAAGAGGTTTGCATAAGACCCAGTTTTGGAACTAAAACCAAAGGAAAAAGCAAAGAGGCAAATAATGCACCTATGTAATCCACGGTAAAAACATTAGAGATATTTGTTTTAAGTGAAAAACTCTCTTTGAGTATACGGATAATAAGAGGAATTTCTATGCCTAACATGGAGCCTAGTGAAACAGTGACAAGATAAAGAAAAGCATCATAGTTATTAATATAGGCAAAGGCAACAAAAAGTATAAGTGCCGAAAAACCACCTAAAAGTGCAATGGCAAGTTGTAAACGTATAAAAGCACGTTCCAAGTTTTCTTCAATAAAACGAGAGAGCCAAGCACCAATACCCATGGAAGACATAAAAAGCCCAATGACCAATGAAAAGTGGTAAATGGAATCTCCCATAAGATAAGAAGATAAAGTCCCCTCTAAGAGTTGATAAACCAGTCCAGAGATGGCAATAAGAAAAGTACCAAAAAGTAAGGCTACTTCTTTGGTTCTACTGTCTATACTTACCGACATTTAACGAATGGCTGATGAAATAATCATGGCAATGGCTATAATCATTGAGCCTAAAACAATTCCTAGAGCAATATTACCATCATGGGCAATTTTTCGATTAATTGAGTATTTAGTGGCTACTTCTACGAGTAAAAGTACCAGTACGAAGATAGCAATACCTAAACCAGCGTATATAAGTGCAGAGATAAGACCTGAGAGTTCAAATGTTTCCATATGTTTCCTTTTAAAATTGTTGTGTAACTATTTTCCATAACCATAACTACTAGCGTTATAAGAAGAGCTACCACTCCTACCACTATGAGAGGAGTTAGAGCGAATACTTTGGGTGTCAAGCGTTTCTATTTTTTCTTGTCCTGTACCTGTATAAGTCAAGTAACTGAGTAGACCAGTTGTTAAAGAGATAAATAGAATTATAATAAATTTTGCCATTTAGTCTCCCTTAATTTTTTTATAAAAAGCGTAAATTAGTTTAATGGGTATTTTAATTATTTGATAGGCAAAAACAGTGATAATTAACGTAATAAATAGTCTTAAAAAAATACCAAATTCTAATTTATCAAATTCAGAGAATGGCTGTAATACTATAAAAATAAACAGATAAAAGAGTAAGAAAGGAAGAATACCTTGAAATATTTTTCCTAAGATACCTTCATCTTCTTCATGATCAATTTTTTTCTGATAGGCACGTTTTTTTGCTAAATAGATAAGCAGAACGAAAAAGAGTCCAAGTATAAAAAACCCGAAATAATTTAAGCGTGACACAGCTTCTTCAATTTGAATCTTGATGGTGGTATTGACTTTGTTATCTACAGGACTAACTGAGAGTATATAATCATTATTTTTTGGTAAATTTAAATAGACTTTGACATGTTTGGCATTGCTGTTCCATTTGTCCAATAAGATACTTTCTTGACTACGAATACTGGGGCTAATATAGGTACTATTTTTATTAATACTAAAAATGACTTGATTGTTATGTTTAATTTGAACATTATAGTTATTGAGTTCTGTTGCTGTATTACTTTGTAAGGTTAAACTTGTTAAATATTTTTCTGTAGAAATGCTAAAGTTTTGCTCAAGGACTTTTTTGTTACTTACCAAGGTATTAAGAACGCTTTTACCTGCACCATTATGATTAAAGAGCAGTATAAGTACAAGAAGCATGGCAATTGCCCAAACACTAAACTTTGCTAAGGGCTTAAAAAAAGTTTCGCCAAACGCTTTTAGCACATGAATATTGTTATGTTCAACTTGTTCTTCTTTGGGAACCTTAAATGCTTCATAGACTTCAGTATTTTCTAGGTATTCCAATTCATAATATTCCAATTCATGTTGTGCTTTTTCAATACTGATTCCAAAAGGTGCTGAATAGAATTCTAAGACAGAATTCTTATCGTACTTTTTAGCAACCCATGTAAGCTCACCTTCTATGTAGTTTATTTTTGCTGTATAGACTTCATCGACTCTATAGTTTCTATTATTGTGTTCGAGTGTCTCAATTTCTTGCATTTCATTCCAAGTATGATTTGGAAAATTTCGTGTTCTTTTAGCGTAAGTAATATGCCCCTCTTCATAACTTAACCATGCATAACCATAAAGGGGAGAATATAAGAGTAAATCATCCCAAAAATAGTCATCTTGTAATTCTGCATAACGAATACGACCAATAATGGTATATTCAATGCCTTTAATTTTTCCTTGCATACCAATTTTAAAAGGAATATGGTGATTAAATTTAATATTTTGAAAATTTCCTAATACTTGGTAGTCATTGTCAATGTCAATAATACTTTTACAGTAAGAACAGGTTACTGTTTTAACCCGTCCACCACCTAATAAATCAAGAGGAGCAGCACATTTGGTACATTTAATACTTTTAATGGTAGACATTTAGTACAGTACCTCAATATCTAAGGGGTTTAACCATTCACCTTGAAAAACTTCTATGCCCTCTTCATTAAATTCAATACTAAGAAGCTTATTGTACCCAGCACTTAAATGAACATATTGATGTTTGGCATTCATCTTAATCTCTTTTGGTAATTCTCCTTCAAAACCAACACAAATACCAAAGCCTTTTTCAGTGACTAAATAATTATTATATTTTTTCCCCAGCTTAAATTGCTGAAAGTTTTTAAAAGGTAGGACAAGTTTGATCTTTTCTTCTAAAACAAAATTACCTTCATCGATACTTAACCAAAATTCTTTGTTATTGTCATCTTTTAAAAACCACTCTTCCCAAAAACCTCGACCATAGTCATACCGTATCTTTCCTAAGGGCATAAAGGTTTTGTCGTTGAGTTTAAACATTTTATGAAGATGAATAAGTGAGGGTTCAGTACTAAGCACTGAGCGTTCACCAATGACTTTGACACTTTCATCTTCTAAAAAGATGGAAGAGTTACAGGATTGACATTTTATTAGTTTAGAGTATTTAAACAATATATTAAGTTTGTCTCCACATTGTGGACAATTATAAGAGATAGTATTAGCATCATTATTAATGGTTGGTGGCATTGTATTCTAAAGCCCTTTATTATAATTTTTAGTTTTCTTTATTATTTGTATAAGCTATATTACTACACAGAGTGTACACATAAAAAGTGTATACTGTACTAAGCCTAGCATAAGAAGGTTTTGTAGACTTAGTATTTTTTACTAAGCTTATATTAATTTCAATGAAACTTCCCTAAATTCATTATATTCTTCCTCCCTTTTACTTCTTATGTTAGGACTTAGCTCTAGCCATGACGATTTATCATCATAATTGAAAAGCCATTGATATAATTCCAAAAGCTTTGTAAATCTTCTTCTTTAACCGATGCTTCTAAAGGTTTTAGTGCTGTTTCAAAACAAACAAGCCAGTGTAACCTTCCTTCTGCTGTAATGCTAAAAGGCATGTGACGTGCACGCATTTTTGGCATTCCATGTCTTTGATTAAAGTAGGGAGGGCCTCCACAAATTTGGATAAAAAAGTCAGCAGAGGTTTGTGCTGCTACTTCCATCTCTTCAGTATCTTTGGCTGGAAATATTCCTCGAATGGCACTTTTATCTAAGCAGGTATAAAATCTTGAAAGTAAATCACGAATACCTTTTTCTCCAACTTGGGGGTAAAAGCTTAGGTTTGGTTTTTCAACGGGTGGGATATAGTTTGCATTGTGTGGGATGATACTGTAGTTCATGAGGATACCTTGATGTATTGATAAAGCTATTTATAGTAGAAAATAACTTAATACTTAATAAATAAAATTGGTGAAATAAGCTTATTGAAATATTATTTAGAAACGATATAATATAACAAATAAAAATAAGGAAAAATATATGCTAACAGTTTATTCCGATGAGAGTTCTTTTAAGAAGAAAATAACCGTTGTGGTTATTTGGTTGGTAGCCTTGGCATTAGGTTTTTTGTTAATGAAAATTATCTTACATGAAGAAACGACATTGTTAACAAAAATTTTACCCATTGTTATGGGTGTTTTTATGATTGCTGGTATTTTGTTACGTTGTAAGATTGCCAGAGGTTTTACCCTCATTACCCTTTATGGGATTGCCTTATTTCCTCTGGTGAGTAATTTTCTCTTAGAAGGTTCGGTCATCCTTTTTTCAGCTGATCGAGAATTAATATTTACAAATTCAGAAATTCTATTAACTAATGTTGTTTGGGCGTTACTTTTCATTATTCCTATTTATTTTTTGTCTAATAATAAATCTATGGATATCTTTTTTATAAAGTCAAATCCTAAAGAGCATTTATTTTTTATTCTTTTAGCAATAGCCTTGATATTTATTTTTATTCAGTTCTCAACCCTTTCATTTTTGTAAAAATTTATTGTATAAGTGCATTGAGTACTTCATAGTTATTAAGCTCTTCAATCCAAGAGGGCTTAATCGTATCAAAACCATATCGCGCACCGACAAGCATACCTGCTATCATTCCTCGTGCTGATGAATCACCACCTGCTAAAAGATTCATTTTTAAAAGCTTAGGAAAATCATGATGATAGTTAAGTAGCAGATAAACGGTTAAAGCCAATCCTCCTTTGACATTAGGAGAGTCTGCCAAATGCTTTAGTACTTCATGCTTAGGATTGTTTTTTAGGCTAAAGGCTGTACTAACTTCTTCTTTGACCAAATCACCATAAAATTCTGCACGTTCTTTTAAGGTTGCTTCAACATCAAGATCATAGAGCATGGCAAGTGCTACTTCACTAATGTATTTACTTGCATCTAAGGTCTCTTTTGTAAAATGGGTTAAACAATTATGTAATTTAATGCTTTCTAGTAGTTCATCAATATTGTCCAGTTTAAATAATAAAGGTGCATGTCTACCCACAACAGATAAGTTTTGTGATTCAGAACCACAAGCCATAAAAGATTTTCCTGATTCAAGGTTTTGTAAAGAGATGCTAGAGGCTTCATCTTTATTGCCCTCATAAGTGTGCATTTGTTTTTGCCATAACTTTGCATAATCAAAAGGATCATACATTTTAGCTTCATTTAGATGTTTTAAAAGCCAAATACTTTGCTCACCATAAAGAGTGAAATTTTCAGCGTGTTTGTTAAGATGTGTTTGGAGATGTTTCTTAGGCAATAATGTGTTTAATGTTTCTTGTTTATCCATACACTCTGCTCTTAAACTGTAGGCATCAGCAAGTAATGCACCCCAGATGAGTCCTTTACGTTTGTCTATGTTCATTCATAGCTCCTCTATGTGAATTTAGAGTAATGTATCAAAAGAAAGATTAAAGGGAGAAAGTAAAAGTTGATTAGTGAGAGTCTGCAAAATAAGGTAATGAAGGAAAAAAATATGAATGACTCTCGTGGGTGTATTATAAAAACAAGTTGTGTTTTAATTGTGAAAATTCAGAAAAATTAGCTTAATTAGTCAAATTTAAATTTATACATTAAAATAGAAGCTGCGACAGCGACGTTGAAACTTTTAATATTGGCTTCCATTTCGATGTGTACTACTTCAGAACAAAGGTCTAAAATTTCTTGAGAAATACCATGTCCTTCATGTCCCATCAAGAGAACCCACTGGTCACTAACTTTAACTTTGGAGAGAGGGGTAGAGTTTGTTGTTATTTCAGCTGCATAGATGCTGTAGCCCATGCTTTTTAATGTTTGGAGGGTTGTTTTGATGTCATGATAAAGATGTGTTTTCAAAAGGCTTGTATGTCCCATTGAAACTCTTAAAGCACGTCTACCAAAGGGATGAGGTCCCTGTTGAGGGAGCAGATAAGAATAAATGCCTAAGGCAGCTGCTGAACGTGCGATGGAGCCTACATTTTCACTTGAAGTAATGTTGTCAAGCATAATAATTTGTTTGTCAAGTTTGTTCAGTGCTGTTTGTGGAGGACGGATACCATGTAGCATAACATTGTGATGCACTTTATGTCCTACAATGCTTTGCATATGTTCTTTAGTACTTACATAGAGTTTTGGAATATTTTTTGTTTCAATAAGTTTTGAGAATTTATCATAATACTCTTGGGTTGCAAATATACTTTTTACTTCTATATCCGTATTTAAAATTAGATTAACCACTTTAGCAGAGTCAGCAATAAAGGCATTGTCTTTTGTAAAAGCATTGTCTCGAAGTTGTTGGTAGATAAGCAGTTCTGGAATATTTGGATTGTCTATGTTGATTAAATTCATAAAGAATTATATCAACATTATTTTTGTATGTCTAAAGTTAAATGGTAACGACCAATTGAAAGCTTTTGTTTTTGTTGAATGGCTGATAAAGCTGTTAACTTAATGGTGTTTTTATCAATAAATTCAATATCTACATTAGTAGGGTAAGCAATGTCTTTGAGTAAATCTACTTTTGATGTTGGAGGAAAGTAAAAAACATGAGCATCTTTTTGTTTCATTTGAAATACGCCATGGCTATTGTCAACAATATGTAAAGGCATATTAAATTTTTGTGTTTCAAAACTCCACTCTTTATTCACTGTTTCATTGTCCACAAGCGCTGAAAATTTAACATGATAGTTACTATTCCAAGCAAGTCGTTCTAAAGGAAATAAGACAAAGTCAAGTTTTTCTAAACGTTGATTTGGGTCACTTTTATGGTCAAATATTAGGGTATTTTTTACTTCCATACCTTCTTGATTAAAGAGTTGAAAGTTTAAAAGTTTAGCTTCTTTATGATAAAGAGAATTAAAAGAGATACTCACAGGGAAACCACTTACTTTATGTTCAGGTAAAGGATCAGGTAGTTCATCAAAAAATGCTGGTGGAACTTCAGTTTGCTGATTAAATGGGTAAATCACAACATTTTTGTTACGTTTCTTATTGTGATTTAGGGCTTCTTGAATATGTTGATTACTAACGTTTTTTTGGGTTTTGTACAGTGTTTCTAATGTTTTTGAACTCATATCATAGACAAAGGCTGTTTGCTGTTTTTGATATTTATTTTGACTAATACCTATGCCTATTGCATCGGAACGAAAATCTAAAAAAGCCAAACGGTGATAGATGGCAGAAAAAAGACCATTGATTGATTCTTTATAGTTTTGGTTGTGGGTTGAAACATTTTCGATTACAAGAGGGGTGGGATAACCTGTATAGGTAACACGTGAAGAAGCAAATTCTCCTGTAAAGTCTTTATGAATTTTTTGTTGTTGGTGTCCATAAGTCAAATGATTTGTTAAATAGTTGGCATGGTTTCTAGCTGCTTGACTTAGTTGACTTTGATTTTCAAAAGGAATAAGTCCAGCACCCATTCTTAAAGTATTTAGATAGTCAAGGGCTTTTGATTCTTGACTAATGACATCTATGGTAGGAGATTTTTTTATTTTTAATTCAGTAGGGATAGGTGTTGCTGAAAGATAATAGAGGTAAATAGCAAAGAGGGCAAAGCCTCCTATTATAAAAGTATGCAATTGTTTTTTCATTATACACTCCATTAAGTTTATATATCTTGACATAAGTAAAAGAACTACCTGTAACTAAAATATTTCTTTTACTTTAGGTCATCATTATTTAACCCATTAGAATTATAACAATAAAAAATATAAAATAACTATAAAATTACAATAAATTTTTAAATTTTAATTTACTATATAAAATATTGACTTTTTAAGGGTTTTTAACTATACTTAGTTAAATTTTTAGAGTCATTGGAGCATTTATGAAAGTATCTAAGTCAGCAAAAGAGCAAACAAAAGCAAAAATTTTAGAAGAAGCTGTAAATCTCATCATAGAAAAAGGGTTTAAATCAGCCTCTATGAGAGAGATGGCAAAAAATGCTGGGGTCTCAAATCCTACTATTTATAATTATTTTCCAACAAAAGAAAAAATAGTGTTTGGGTATGTGGAACAAAAACATAAAGAGACAGCAGAAATATTACAAGGTATTGAAGATTTTCATACTTATTCACTTAGAGAACAACTACAAACGCTTATAGAGACAGAGTTGGAACTTTATTTGGAAGACAGAGAGTTTATTTTACAAATTTCAGACATGGTATTTCAGTCAGGTGGTTTAAAACTCGATGCACTTTATGGAAATAATGAAGTATTTACCGACATGGTGGCAGACATGCTAAGCATTGCCATTGAGGCAGAAGAGATTCCTTTACCACCTTTTGAAGAGCATTTACCCAGACTGTTTTGGGACTACTATATTATGGTAGTTGCGTATTGGCTCAAAGATGATTCAGAGATGTTTGAGAATACCACGCAGTTTATAGACCACTCTTTAGGCGTTGTTGAGGCATTGTTACAGTCACATATTTTAAATCGAGCGAATGATTTAGGAATGTTTTTGTTTAAAACGCATCTTCTGGGAGCCTTAGAGAGGTTTTCAGTTAAAAAAACAGGTTTTTCAAAAGTAAAAAGAAAGTTAAAAGGGATTTTTGATGAAAAGTAATGAACTAGAAGATACGTTACAAAAGAAAATTCCCACCACAAAACTTTCACGTGGAACCGTTGCTGGAAAAGCCATGTTAAAAATAGGCGTAGTATCTGGAACAGGTGCAGTAAAAAGAGCATTTATGTCAAAAGAAGAGAAAGAGGTTTCTAAGTCAGATACCCATGCCCAGATTGCAAAGGTTATTATTGATTCTTTAGGAGAACTAAAAGGAGTCTCTGTAAAAATTGCCCAACAAATTGCATTGGGCTTACCATTTTTACCTCAAGAGTACTTGGATGAAATTTCAAAATCTTTTAACTCTATTCCTCCTATTAATAAAGCTTTAATTAGAAAAATAATTAAACAAGAACTTCAGGATTATCCACAAAATGTTTTTGATACCTTTGATAGTAATGCTTTTGGTGCTGCTTCTTTAGGACAAGTACATAAAGCAACTGTAGATGGTAAGGCTTTAGCTGTAAAAGTTCAGTATCCAGGTATTGCTTCTAGTATTGAATCAGATTTGTCAGTGATTAACTTTGGACTTAAGCGTTTTGCTAAGGGTCAAAATATTGACCACCTTATGAATGAAGTTGAACAACGTTTGACAGAAGAGGTTGACTATGAACTTGAAGCAAACAATACACGTTATTATGAAGAAAATTTAAATCATGAGCTGATTGTTGTTCCAACTGTTATCAATGAGTTGTCATCTAAGAGTGTTTTAACGTCTACTTTTTTAGAGGGTAAAGGTTTTGAAGCCTTTTTAAAGTCTAATCCTAACCAAGCAGTTCGTGACCACTATGCACAACTTATATTTGATTCTTTTTTTATCGGGCTTTACAGACTGAAAATGATACATGCTGATCCCAACCCTGGAAATTTCATTTTTATGCCTGACAATATGCTAGGAATGATTGATTTTGGTTGTGTCAAAAAAGTTGACAAGGAGTTTTTGAAAGAGTTTTCAAAACTACATGTTTTACTTATAGACAAAGCATCTGATGAAGAGGTAACCGAACAGTATGCCAATGTCAATATGGTAGACCGTGGAGATAAAGCTGATATGTTGGCTTTTTATCAGTCAACCATTAAACCTTTAGACCGAATTTACATTGAAATTTTTGAGGAAGAGAAGTTTGACTTTAAAAAGAATGCCGACTTTTCACAACGTGGCTTTAACACCATTATGGAAGTACAGAAAAAACATCGGGGTGCTGTTCATAAAATGAATGCAGATTATATCTTTATAGACCGTGCTTTATTGGGCTATTACAATATATTTGAGAAGATGGAAGCGACCATTGATACTAGATTTGCTCAGAAACTTGTTCGAGAGGGGGTGTAAAATGAAAAAATATATTTCACTCGGAGCATTATTTCTAAGTTTAAGTTTTTTTTTACTTGTAAGTAGTTTAGAACTGGGTTTATCAGTAGAGTTTATGAAGTTAGTACTTGATGGTGCTTCTATAATATTATGGATGATTCTTCCTATTGTTATTACCCTCACGTCATTTTTAATAATAGGGTTTCCAAATGAGAAGCTTACCTTTTTAGTGTATGTTGGAATGACCTTATTATTTATTAGTAATATGACATTCCTATTGTGGTTAAACGTTGCAACAGTAGATTTTGGCGTTATATTTATCATTTTATTTGTCTGGGGTTCAACATTTTGGTTTGTTGTAACACTTCTTATAAAACTACTCTATGCTTATATTTTTAAGAAAGGCTTTAAAGAGTTTATAGGATATATGGTTAGAGTAAAGATTTTTCAAGCATTCTTTCTAAGTGTTACTGTGACATTTATATTATTACAACTATTTTTGATGGGAAGTTCTATATTAGCATACAAGTCCGTAAAGGTATTAGATATTAAAGAAAATAAAACATACTCTTTATTTTATTTTTATAGACCTTTTATTTCTGAGATTCGATTAGACAATGGTATGAGATGGTCTTATAGCCGTGTTAAATTTGTAAATGATGGTCATTAATTGAGAAGGAATAAAAAATGATAACAGCACTAATACTATTCACCATAATTGGCTTCTTAGGAGCCTTTGACACGCTCTATCATCACGAGTTTAAAGAGCGTCTGCCTTGGCGACCTGAGGTTCAAGATGAACTTAAAATACATGCTTTACGTAATGTCTTTTATTTTATTATATTTATCTCACTAGCATGGATAGAGTGGCATGGGATTTTGGCATGGGTATTTTTAGCCATTTTATTGGCTGAAGTATTTGTTACTTTTACCGACTTTGCTTTAGAAGGGAAGGTGCGTGATGTACCTTCACCTGAGATTATTATTCATGCATTGTTAGGGATTGTGTATGGGGCTGCTTTGGCTTATTTAATTCCAGAGGTTTTGGGATGGACAAATGCAGTTAGTGGTTTTAACTTGGTAAACCATGGTCTGCTCTCTTGGGTTATGACTGCGTATGCATTGGCTGTGCTTGTTTTTGCTTTTAGAGACCATTTTCGTTCTTTAGAAGTTGACAACTTTAAACAGACGTATGCCATCTCTTTAAAAGAGAAAAAACAACAGGTACTCATTACAGGTGGTTCAGGTTTTATTGGCTCCAAAGTAGCACAAGCACTTATAGAGGATGGGCATGAGGTAAGTATTTTGACACGTAGTTTTAAAACTACAGCCCAAAAATTCTCTAAACAACTTACTCTTTTAGAGAGTTTGGATGAGGTGGAGAATGCTTATGAGATTATCTTGAACTTGGCTGGTTCACCCATTAACCAACGTTGGAATAAAGAGAATCGTGAGAAGATTGTAAAGAGTCGTTTGACAATAACCCAAGAAGTAGTTAAGTATATTCAACGTATTGACAAGAAACCAAAATTACTTATTTCTTCATCTGGAACAGGTATTTATGAGGAGTCATTGACAGAGGAGTTCAATGAGTTGTCAGCATTATCAAGCAGTAGCTTTACAGCTGAAGTTTGCAAAGCTTGGGAGGCAGAAGCACAAAAAGCAGAGAAGTATGGGGTAAGAGTTGTGCCACTACGTACAGGTTTAGTCTTAGCAACAGATGGTGGGGTACTTTCTCAGATGTTACCAGCTTTTGATTTATGTTTAGGTGGAAAACTGGGTTCTGGAAAGCAGATGATGCCGTGGATAGACATGCAAGACATGCTTGGAGTGATTGAACATATTATCAATAACAATGAGTTAGAAGGTGTGGTGAATGCCACAGCACCTATGCCTGTGAATAACTTAGTGTTTAGTAAAAGCTTGGCAAAAGCAATGCGACGACCGATTCTTTTACCAACACCTGTTTTTATGTTGAATCTTTTGTATGGAAAAGAGATGGTGCAGGAGTTACTCTTAGAGGGACGTTCAGTATACCCTGTAAAAGTACAAGAACGTGGCTATGAGTTTAAATTTAAGACTTTAGAAGCGTCAATGAACAATTTATTTAAAGGAGAAAAGAATGCACACAACTAACATACCAACATGGACAAAAGTTGTTTTAGTACTTTCTGGAATTTACAACATTGTGTGGGGAGGCTTGGTAGCAGCGTTTCCAGCTGAGTTTTTAGCTTTGGGTGGGTTTACAAATCTTGACCCCCTAACCTTAACACTGATGAAAGGCATGGCAATGATGGTGGCTGTCTATGGTTTAACCTACATTGTTGCTGCTCCAAACTATTTAAAGTATTGGCCTGTTGTGTTAGCAGGTTTCTTAGCCAGAGTATTTGGACCTATTGGTTTTCTAATAAATGTTCAAGAAGGTGTATTTACTTGGGATATTGGGATTATGATTATATTTAATGACTTAATTTGGTTGCCATTTTATGCCGTAATGATGTTTGGAATCTATAAACATTTAAGAGCCAAGTAATGACACTTTATGAACGAATTTTAGGAGATGAGTTTTCTAAACTCCCACCTTTAATTCAAAAGATGCACATTTATGAGGGTTCAAACCTACTTAAAGGAGTAGTTGAGATAGAAAGAGGAAAAGCTTTAATAGCTAAAGTCTTGAACTTTTTAATGAAGCTTCCTAAGGAACAAAGTAATGCTTTATTGAGCTTGGAACTTAAAGCTAAAAAAGAAAAAGAGTTGTGGAGACGTACTTTTGGAAAGGATACCTTTCTTTCCACACAGTACCAGTCTGGAAAGCAGATGGTTGAGCAGATGGGTCTGTTGAAAATGTATTTTGATGTTTATGTTGAAAATGAGAGGCTTTATACGGTCTTAGATAGAACAACATTTTTAGGTCTGTCTGTTTCAAAAGCATTTCAAGTGCATATCTCTTCGATTGTGAAAGAAAAGAACGAAAAAGTTGAATTTGCTGTGAAGGTTAGAACTTTTAGTTCTAAGGTCGTGATTAATTATAATGGAGTAATTGAGCTATGAAAAAAGTAATTATATTTGGTGGGTCTGGTTTTCTTGGTATTAATTTAGCCAAGGCACTTTTAAAAAAAGAGTATGAAGTAGTTATTGTTTCACGTAATGAACCCACAGAAAAAGGTGAATGGAACTTTGTCCACTGGGATGCACAAACTTTAGGTGACTGGATAAAAGCGATTGATAATGCAGAAGCATTTGTAAATCTTGTTGGTAGAACAGTTGACTGCATTAAAACAGCTGAAAACTGTGATGCTATTTTACGTTCACGTGTGGATGCTACTAAACTAATAGGTAAAGCATTAAATGAAATAGAAATAAAACCTAAAGTATGGGTTCAAATGTCAACTGCACATCGTTATGGTGACAGTGCCGAAGTCGTTTGTGATGAAAGTTCAACCTTTGGTTACGGTTTAGCCCCTTATGTTGGTGCAAAATGGGAAGAGGCATATAAAGAAAGTGTTTTAGCAAATATTCGTCAAGTCATTGTTCGTACCTCTTTTGTTTTGGGTCGGTCAGGTGGTGCATTAAAGACCATGGCAATGCTGACAAAACTTGGCTTAGGTGGAAAAGCTGGACATGGACAGCAAGGAATTAGCTGGATTCATGAAGAAGACATGAACAACGTGTTTATAGATGCCATTGAAAATGAAGCTCGAAATGGTGCATACATTGCCACAGCACCTACACCTGTTTCCAATGAAGTGTTTATGAAGTCGTTAAGAAAAGCATTGGGAATGCCCATAGGGCTTCCAGCTTTTGCGTGGATGGTGAAATTGGGTGCTTATTTCATTATGAGAACAGATCCAGACTTGGTGTTAGCTGGTCGCTATTGTATGCCTAAACGTTTGTTGGATGAAGGGTTTGAGTTTGAGTATGGGAGTTTAGAGATAGCTTTTGAGGATATATTTGCTTAAGTACTTACATCAGTAAATTTACTAAAAAGATAAAATATTTATTATAAGAGGAGTTATAAAAAATGCAAGAAAAAAATATAAATGAAGAAAAAATTAATTTAATAAATCTTAAAAAAGAGGTGAGTTTACACCCAATGTTTAAGGTCAAAAGCTTTGCTTGGGTTGTTCTAGGCTTAGCTTTTGTGTTAATGTTCATAGAAAATTTTTTACAAATGGACAATTTAGTAGGTGGGTGGCATATTGTTGCTTATGTTTTGGAGCTTTTACTCTTAGCATATATGGCGTTTAAGAAACAATTAGACAATAAATATGTCAAATGGTTTTTACCTTTACTTGTCATAATGATTGTTGACATGTTTTACTATTCTAATGACATGGTTCAATTTTTACTTCCAATAGTCTTTTTCTATGTGCTTATTATGCTTTATTGGACTTCAATGCATAAGGTACATTCATTGTATCAAACTTTACTACCAGCCTCTTTTTTAAATGGTTTTGGCGTTCCTTATATTAGTAAATTCTTTGACAGTCTATTTGTAAAAAAAGATGACAGTGATATTTACAGGCGTGTGGGGTTGGCACTTCTAATTACTTTACCCTTTTTAGGAGTCTTTGTTGCATTACTCTTTTCAGCTGATGAACGTTTTGCTAATTTTTTGACAAATTTGGTTGACTTTAATTTGAATTTTGATGTTACTTATATTTGGACTGTTCCATGGTATTTTTTTCTTTATTTGGTTTTGTTTGTGGCGATGTTGTCAATGAAGAAAGAGCGTATTAGCATTCAAGAGACTAAAGCATTTGACATGCTGATAGTTGGTATCTTTTTAGGGATGATTAATTTACTTTTTTTAATGTTTGTTGCCATGCAGTTGCCATTTTTGTTTGGTGAAGCGAATTTACCTACAGGTAAAAATTTGGCTGAATTTGCTAGAGAGGGTTTTTTTCAACTTATGATGGTAATGGGCTTGGTATTGCTTATTTTCATTTTTATTATGCGACGTTATAAAAACGAAAAAATAGGCATGTTTTTACTGGCTGGGCTTTTAGTGCAAACCATTCTTATGGGCTTGGTTTCACTTAAAAAGATGTATTTGTACCAAAGTATTAAAGGAGCTACGGTGCTTCGGTATTATGTTGAGTGGTTTGACTACTTCTTGATTCTTATGTTGAGCATAGGCTTAATTTTTTTAGTTAAAAAACTTGCTTTTAGAAAATTACTTGACAGCATTGTTGTCTTAGGTTTAGTGAGTTTCACATTGGTTGTTTCTCTAAATGTTGATGGGATGGTGGCTTCACATAATATTGAGAAGTTTAAAGCATCTCCTCATAAATTAGATAAAAGGGCAATCTCTCGTCTATCCATAGATGCATTAGAAGCCATACAGGGAACGGACATAATTATTGAAACATCATCACAGAGAGAATGTGAAAAGTTTTCAAATTATCATTTAGGTTATTGTACTAAGTTGGAGAAGTTTGGTATTACGCAATATAAGGAGTATGGTTATGAATCACATTAATTTACGGATTTTACTGCCCTTAAGTTTTTTCTTGTTTATAGGGTTTATTATCTACTTAGCTGACACAGCAGATCATAATTTTGCTTTTAGAGTGATTGGACAAATACCCTATGGTGACAAGCTTATGCATGGTTTGCTTTATGGGGTAATGGCATTGCTTTTAAATTATGGACTAAACTTTAAAAGTCAGAAAATATTGGGCTTTAACATGCAAGTGGGTGCTTTGCTTGTTCTGGCTTTTGCTGGACTAGAAGAGATAAGCCAATACTGGTTACCTAGCCGTACTTGTGATATGTTTGACTTTGTAGCTGATACGGTTGGGGTGATTTTATTTTCATTTATTAAGTGGAAAGAGGAGCAGAAATAAGATGAGAGGTAATATAGAGATAGTAGCACTTTTAATAGGTTTAACGGTTTTATTTATTTTAGGTGTGGGTTTATTTGTGATAGGTCGTTGGGTTTATTATAAATTTATGAACCATTCAAGCAGAAGTACAGTTGTGGGAAGTTCAATAAAAGAAATAAAGGAGTATAAAATGTCAGAAGTAATGGAAGAGAAGGGTAGCAAGATAAAAAGTTTAAAGAATAGTATAGGGGTAAGGTTCTTTATTATAGGGTTTATTGCCTTTTTAATGCTTATTCCTTTAAGCAACATCAGTTCCATTGTGGATGAACGAAGTAGGTTACATAATAATGTGCTTTCAAATATTGCCTCACAATGGGGAAACCCACAAGTTTTAACTGGACCAGCCCTGATTGTGCCTATTATTGAAAAGTATAGTAGTTATGAAAAAGTAAAAGACAAAGACGGCAATGAAAAGATGGAACTTAAACGTTATTTTCGCAATCGAAATATTGTGATTTTACCAAAAGTGTTGAATAAAGAGATAGGCTTAGATGAACATTACCGTTATAGAGGTATTTATCGATCACTGGTTTATGCGTCTGACATAAAGATAGAGGGTCAATTTATTTTGCCAGACATCTCAAAAATATCAGATACTTTGGATGAAGTACGTTATGACAAAGCTTATATGGTTATGGGTTTAAGTGACACAAAAGCCATTGAGAAAGTTTCAGATTTGAATTTAAATAACAATGCCTACAGTTTTGAACCAGGCACAAAATTAAAATTAACAGGAATAACAAGTGGCTTTCATGCCCCTGTTGAGTTGAATAAAGATGAACATCACTATACTTTTTCATTTAAGGTACAAGCCAATGGTAGTTCTTACATCCGTTTCTCGGCTTTTGGAGAGAAAACAGAAGTGAGCATTAAGTCTTCATGGGAACATCCTAGTTTTCAAGGGGCTATTTTGCCTAAAGAGCGAAACATAAGTATTGAAGGGTTTACAGCAACATGGCAGATTCCTTCATTGGCAAGAAACTTTCCTCAAACGTGGGTGCATGAGCTTCATAATTATGACCTAGACCAACTTTTAACTGGGGTTGACTTCTTTGAACCTGTGGCACTCTATTCTTTGGTTGAACGGTCTATTAAGTATGGGGTTTTGTTTATTTTACTAACTTTTCTGACTTTTTTAATTTTTGAGATGACACAAAAAAGTAAACTGCATTATGTTCAGTATGTGCTTATTGGCTTATCTTTAGGGTTATTTTTCTTGACACTGCTTTCTTTGTCTGAACACATAGCATTTTTAGAGGCTTATATGAGTGCTTCTGCCATTACTATTTTGTCTATTACGATTTACACATGGTTTTCAAATAAAAGTTTAAAACAGTCACTTAGTATCTTGGTTATGTTGACAGCACTTTATACCATTTTATACTCACTATTACAGTTGGAAGACTATGCTTTATTGATGGGTACAGGGTTATTGTTAGTGGTACTCTTTGTGTTAATGTGGATTACCCGTAATTTACAAGTGAAAGCGTAATGAAAATATTAGTCATAGGCGCGACAGGTTTTATTGGAAAAGTAATTTATGGCTTTTTAAAAAGAGGTGAGCATGAAGTCATAGCAGGTGTACGTAGAGTACAAACTGTTGATGACTTATCAATGGAGTTTGACTTCAGTTGTTTACAGCATGACAAGAAACTTGTTGAAAAGTTAACAGGTTTCGATGTTGTGGTCAATGCTGTGGGTATTATTGGTGAAACAAAAACACAAAGTTTTGAGCAAATGCATACCCTAGCACCTCTGGCGTTGTTTGATGCTTGTACTGAAGCTAGGGTAAAAAAAGTTATTCAAATTTCAGCTTTAGGTTCAACCAATGGAAGTACACTTTACCATAAATCGAAACACAGAGCAGATGAATATTTGAAAACTTTAAGCTTAGACCATGCTATTTTACACCCTTCAATTGTTTATGGTGATGACGGCAAAAGTACAGCACTCTTTCAAGCTTTAGCCACACTGCCTATAGTGCCTTTAATCGGAGATGGTTCACAAGTACTACAACCCATTGCCTTAGAAGATTTAGTGTTAACGGTTAAACGTGCCATTGAATCAGGTGAGAAGAGTATTGAGCTAGATTTAGTAGGTAATAAGCCAATGACCTACAAGGAGTTATTAGAAGGATTTAGAAAATGGTTGGGGTTAAACCCTGCTACATTTATAAACCTTCCTAGTATAGGTACAAACATAGTAGGTAAAATTTTGGATGAACCAACCGTGAGTGCAGACAATGTTAAAATGCTAAATGAAGGGAATAGTGCTTCTGTAGCACCTTTGAAAAACTTTTTAAATTATATGCCTGTTAGCATTGAAGAACGATTGTTCTCTACAAAAGTTTCTAATGCCCAAAAACTTTCTGCTTCACTTTATTTTATACGTCCTTTGTTACGCTTAGTCATTGCTTTTGTTTGGATTTGGTCAGGGCTAGTGTCTGCTTTTTTATATCCTCAACCTTTGGCTTTAGAGCTTTTATATGAGATTGGTACGCCTGAAGTATTTGCTATTCCTCTTTTATATTTGGCTTCTTTTTTAGACATACTCATAGGTATTTTGATGTTGATAAGTTATCGTTTACAAGATTTACTAAGGTTACAATTATTTGTCATAGCTGTTTACACCTTATTGTTAACCTTTTTGGCTGGACATCATTGGTTGCACCCATTTGGTCCAGTATTAAAGAACTTACCTTTATTAATTTCTATTTATATTTTGAGTCGCTTAGAGAAGTTTCGATGAGTTATGACTTTTTAATTTTTATGCATATATTATCAGCTATTTTACTGTTAGGAGTGGGTGCTGGTTCTGCTTTTTATAAATTTATGAGCGATAAATTAGGAAATATAGAGGTGATTGTTCATACCAATAAGATGGTTGTTTTAGCCGATTGGATTTTTATCACCCCTTCGGCAATTTTACAACCTTTAACAGGAGTTTTGTTGATGAATGTGTTAAATATCTCTTTTTGGACACCTTGGTTATTTATTGCTATTGTGCTTTATATTTTTGCAGGGCTTTTATGGCTTATGGCTGTTTATTTACAAATTCGTATGCGCGATATGGCTTTAAAAGCACAAAAAAACAAACTTTTTTTAGGGGAGGCGTACTTTAGACTTGTAAAATATTGGATTACTTTGGGAATTTTTTCTTTTATATCCATGGCTGGGGTTTTTGTTTTGATGGTTTTTAAGTAGGAGTGGAAGAAAAGCCAAGAATGTAATTAAGGTTAAAATAAGTTTCAGATATAATGTTTTCCGTTAAAAATTACTAATATAAGGATATAGAGATGGAAGCATTACGCTTTACAGGATCAGGAAGTGAATATTTTAAAATTTGGATAGTGAATATTTTATTAACCATTATTACATTGGGGATTTATTATCCTTGGGCAAAAGTACGTAATAAACGTTACTTTTATGGAAATACAAATCTAGCAGAACGGAACTTTGAGTACCATGCAACAGGAAAGCAGTTGTTTATTGGGTTTTTAATTGCTGTGGGGATTTTTATAGTTTTTCAAATTATTTCTCAAATTTCACCCATAGGTGGGCTTGTTTTATTGGGTGTTTTATTTGTAGCGATTCCTTGGATTATTTGGAGAAGTTTAATGTTTAACATGCGTGTAACAAGCTTTTCAAATGTACACTTTGCATTTAAAGGTGAACTCAAACAATCATACATCAATTTCTTTTTTTACCCGTTCTTATTGCTATTGACTTTTTATGGTATACCTTTACTGTCTTTTTTTGTGCTACCTGCTGGTGGAAGTTTTGAAGCTGTTGTACTTTTATTGGGTATTTTAGGCATGGGTGTTGCGTTTTATCTCTTTGCTGTTATTAAAAAGAAAAATACAGAATATGTTATCAATGGTTCACGTTATGGACAGGGTAAATTTGAAACCGATATTGAAGCTACCAAATTTATGATGATTAATTTAAAAACACTGGGAATTTCTTTACTTGTTTTTATGGTGTTTGGTATTTTTATGGCTTTGTTTGGTGGGGGTATGGAAATAGTTACTGCACTTAATCCTGAGACGTTAGAACAAGGTCAAATCCCAGCAGGTTTGATTGGTATGATAGTGATGATTTCTTTGTTTATGAATTTTGCGATGATTTTAATTATGTCTTTTACCATTACACGACAGCGTACTTATATTTATGAAAATACAAAACTTGATAATGAAATTGCATTTCAATCTACGTTAAGAGCCAGAGATTTTGCATGGGTGATGCTTTCAAACATGTTAGTAATTATTCTTACATTAGGTTTTGCAACGCCTTGGGCAAAAGTTAGAATGGCAAGGTTAATGCTTGAAAACACTTTGGTAGATACTTCACTAGGGTTTAACGAATACATTAGCCAAAAACAAGATGAGGAGTCATCTTTAGGAGAGCAAATTGGTGATGCTTTTGATGTTGATGTCGGCGTGGCACTTTAATCATTATGATTAAGGGAAATTTTCATGTTAAGGGGAGTGCAGCACGTGTGGTTGCTGTACTCTCTACTAATGACATGGGGCGTTATGCCATAGAGCTTGAAGATGGGACAGTTCATCGAGGTGAATTGTCTCATCTAAATGTTTCAGAACGTTTAGGCAATGTAGCACGAAAAATCACATTGGAAAATGGGGCTGTTTTTACAACTTTAGACAATGATAATGTGGACATGCTCTTTAAAGGAAAACAAAAAATCAATGCATTGGTGCATTATTTAGAAACGCATTATCGCGCCATTGTTTTAGCCGTTGTGATTACAATCTTTACAGGTTTTTCATTTTTTAGATGGGGCGTTCCTTGGGCGAGTCAACAGATAGCACATGCCTTGCCGTATGAGACAAATGAGTTGATTGCTCAAGGAAGTATGGATTTTTTAGACAGTTATCTTTTTCAAGAGAGCAATTTAAGTCAAGAACTTCAAGATAAAATTCGTGTACATTTTGAAGAAAAGTTAGCAAAATTGAGTATTGGGGATGAAAGTAAAATAAATTATAATATACATTTTCGTTCATGGGAAATGGGAGACATTGCGATTCCTAATGCCCTAGCCTTACCTTCGGGAGATCTTATTTTAACGGATAAATTTATTGAACTTTCAACAAATCAAGATGAGATTGATTCTGTTTTATTACATGAGATGGGACATGTGGTACATCGACATAGTTTGAAAATGCTTATTGAAGGAACTTTTGTTACTGTAGCTGTCATGTTGATGACAGGAGATGGTTCTGGTTTTGGTGATATGGGTATTGGTATTGGTTCAGCTTTAGTCAGTTCTGCGTATTCACGTGGACATGAATCTGAAGCTGATGAATATGCGTTTAAGAAAATGCTTGAAGTGGGTATTGATCCAAAATCATTTTCAAATATTATGAATCGTATGACAGTTTATATGGAAGAAAAGCATAAGCGAAGTGCTGAGGAAGAGGAAGAAGGAGATGATATTTTAGAGTATTTCTCTTCACACCCTAGTACAGAAAAGCGTGTTGCCTTAGCCAATCGTTATAGTGAATGTTTTAAACAAGGTTTGAGCATTTGTAAATAGTCTTTATGCTACAATAGATACTTTGAAGTTAAAGGATAATTGAATGCAAGAAGAGAATAGAAGACTCATTGATGAGGCTTTAGAATTTGAACCTGTGAAAAATACATTTCGTTTAGCATGGGAATTTATAAGACTGAATAAAAACTTCACTTTAACAGCCATGAGCGTTTTTGTTGTGTTGAATTTATTTGCTATGCTTCCCATTATTTCCTTGATTTTTTCACTTTTTACAGCTGTATTTGCGATTGCGATTCAAATGCATGTAGGTAGAACGCTGTATACTACGAAAGATATTGAGAATTATGTGGATGAGGTTCATACGAGCCGTATAGATAAGATTTTGACTTCTTATGTCAAAACAGCTTTTGGTGTTTATTTAGGCTGGATGATTGTTATCGTTTTGTTTGTACTTATCTTTAGTATTTTAGGTGTTACAACAGGTGTTTTTAAAGAAGGTATGAATGAGAGTGATGTTATTCGAGCATTTGCAGGATTAGGCTTACCGTTAACTTTAGTTGGATTAGCCTTTTCCTATGTTCAACCTTTGGTACATTCTAATATTGTATTAGCAAACTCACTAGGCGAAGGCTTTAAGGCTGTATTTAGTTTTTTCACAAAAGATGTTTGGTCATCAGCAATGAAGAAAAATTATTTTGTTTATATGACGAAAGTAGGACTTTTAGCAAGTTTATTTTTATTTTTAGTAGGCTTAATGGTAGTATTATTTAGCATGATACCTGTAATTGGTGGCTTTTCGATAATTTTGATTTTTATGGGAATGTATCTTTTTATGGTGTTTATGTCCATCATCTCTATGATGGCAAGAAGAATGATAGAAGAGTAGTTACAACTAAAGGTGAACACAAAATGTTCACCTTTAGTTGTTAGTTAGACAGTTCGTCAAAAACCTTTTCAAAATCACTTTTTCTCATACCTCCAACATGAACAACACCAACTTCACCATTTGGTTTAATACCCACTAAAAATGGAATAGAACCACTCCATTGTGCACGTTGAGCTATGTAAGAGATAAAGTTTGAGTTATCAGTATGTTCTCCTGAAAGTACAGCATAATTAAGCTTTTTTGATTCTTTAAAGATTTTTAACTGTTCTTCTGGAAGACGTTGTACTTCCATACCAATCACAGCAAGTTTATCGCCTTTCTCGTTGACCATCTCTTTAATAGCAGGAATTTCCGTTAAACAGGGAGGACAACGGTATCCAAAGAAGAGTAAGAAAACAACCTTGTCCTTATGTTCTTGAAATATAATGCCATTTTCTGCTTCATCAACATGAAGTTTATTGCCATCCACATCTTCTAATTCAAAAATATTTTTGGCATAACTGACAGCTGGACTTTGCACTGTTTCTTTGCTTTCATTAAGTTCAGTGCTTTGAGTACTTTTAAGCGTTTGAGGAACGACTTCAGCTTTTTTGTCAGTATTAAATGTTTTCTCTTCACCATTTTCTTGTGAAGTACAAGCTGTGAGGAAAATAGCCAGGACTATGGTTGTGATTATTTTGGTCATCTTGGATCTTTCTTTGTTAGTATAAGTCCATTATAACGAAGTTTTGTTAACACTTTGTGTGCAGAATTAAAAAGTTCATATAGTAAACATAAATTATAAAGATTAAGCAGTATAAATAGGTTATAATAAATAATAATCAAAAAGGAATAGAAAATGAAAAGAGACACTTTTACTTTTACAAATAATCGAACGAGTCAAAGCTATGAATTTAAAATTCGTGATGCTACACGAGGGCCTTCGGTTGTAGATATTTCATCATTTTATAAAGAGACAGGACTCTTTACTTTTGATGTTGGTTATACTTCAACAGCTTCTTGTGAATCAAGCATTACTTTTATAGATGGGGAAAAGGGAGAATTACGTTATCGTGGTATTGCCATTGAAGAGTTGGCTGAAAACCATTCTTTTTTAGAGAGTGCTTATTTATTGATTCATGGAAAGTTGCCTACTAAGGAAGAACATGATGCTTTTGATATTGAGTTACGACATCGTTCTTTTATTGATGAGAATTTAAAAACACTTATTGGTGCTTTTCCTGACTCTGCACACCCTATGTCCATATTATCATCAAGTGTTTCAGCACTATCTTCGTTTTACTATGAACATTTAAAGGTTCAAGATAAAGAGGAAAGAATAGAAATGGCAAATCGTATTATTGCGAAAATTCCGACTCTAGCTGCCTTTGCTTATCGTAAATCATTGGGTAACCCATTTATTTACCCTGATATAGATAGATCATTTACAGAAAACTTTCTTTATATGCTTCGTGCTTATCCAGGAGGAAAGATGAAGAGAACTGTTGAAGGTGTTGATGATATTAGACCAATAGAAATCAAAGCACTGGATACCATCTTTACGCTTCATGCTGATCATGAACAAAATGCTTCTACAACCACTGTTCGTACCGTTGCTTCTACAGGAGCGCATCCTTATGTGGCAATTTCAGCTGGTATTTCTGCTCTTTGGGGAAGAGCACATGGTGGTGCAAATGAATCAGTTATTGCACAACTTGAAATGATAGGTGACGTAAGTAATGTAGATGCTTTTATAGCACGAGCAAAAGATCCGAAGGATGAGTTTAGACTTATGGGGTTTGGACATCGTGTGTATAAAAACTTTGACCCAAGAGCTAAAGCATTAAAAAAATTACAAGATCAATTAAAAGATGAATTGAATTTAGATTCAAATCTAATGGAAATAGCAGAACGAATAGAAGAAATAGCCTTAAATGATGACTACTTTGTTTCTCGTAATCTCTACCCAAATATTGATTTTTATTCAGGAGTAATCTTAACAGCATTAAAAATTGAAAGACCAATGTTTACAGCTATATTTGTAATTGGTAGAACAGTCGGTTGGATTACACAACTGATGGAGTTTGGAGCTGACCCTAGTTCTAAAATTACCAGACCTAGACAGCTTTATTTGGGAGAATAGAGTATGTTATACTTACTCTTTAACAAGGAGTAGGTATGAACTATATCAACATCATGGGAACAGGAAAAGCCTTACCCTCACATGAAGTTACAGCGAGTATGATAGACAAGCAGTGTAATTTAGCAGAAGGAACAACCCTCCGTATTACCAGTTTAGAGAAACGCTATTTTCTAAAAGATGAGTCAGCCTCTACACTTATTTTAAATGCAATTCATCAAGCCTTAGACAATGCAACGTTAAAGCTAGATGACATAGACTGCATCATCGCTGCTTCGGCTACCATGCAACAAGCCATTCCTTATAATGGAGCTGGAATTCACAGACTATTAAAACCTAAAAGAAACATACCCTCATTTGATATTAACATGACCTGTCTGAGTGCTTTACGTGCTTTTGACATTGCTTCAAATCTTTTAGGGAGTTATCCGACCATTTTAATTGTCTCTTGTGATATTGCTTCCATTGGGTTGGATTGGTCAGACATACGAACAGCAGGAATTTTTGGTGATGGAGCTACTGCGATGATAGTTCAAAAAAGCACACAAGGTGGCATAGTGATTTCAAACTTTGAGACCTATTCAGAGGGTTTTGAATACTGTCAAATAGAAGGTGGTGGTTCTAAAAATCCTCCAAGTACTTACAGTGGTGATTATAATGACCTTGCCATGTTTAGAATGGATGGGAAAAAACTCTTTAAACTCAGTGCTAAAATCTTACCAGACTTCATACATAATACCCTAAGAACCAAGGGTTTAACCCTTAAGGACATAGACTACATCGTCCCTCACCAAGCCAGTCAAGCATCGCTTAATCATATGGTGCGTATGTTAAAAATAGACAAAAACAAACTCATAGATATTTTTCATAACCACGGAAACCAAGTCGCAACCTCCATACCTACGGCTCTGCATGAACTTTTTATGACCAAAGATTTAAAGTCAGGTCAGAGAGTGATGTTGGTTGGGACTTCTGCTGGGGTTGGCTTAGGGTTGGTTGTTTGGGAAGTGCCGTAATAAAAAGTGAGGTCGGGTTGCCCTCTACCCGACATTTGTTAGCCTATAATAGATGCTTAGTTGTTTAATAAAAGTATGCAGAGATTTATTTGAAATAGAAAGCTTTTAATCTATGCCAATTGATGTCGGGCAGAGGGCAACCCGACCTACGGGTATTGTGATATAATAATTTAATAGGATTCAAAAGGGAAATAATGGAATTGGTTTATTTGTGGGTTGAGGAGTATAAGAATATTAAGGGGCAGGAGTTTAATTTTTCTTCTAAATTTAATTGTCATTATGATGAAGTAAACAAAGAATTGACTATAAAAGATAATCCCAAGCATATTTTCAATTTTTTTGGTGAAGATATTAATGTTACAGCTATTGTGGGGAAGAATGGGAGTGGGAAGAGTAGTATTCTTGAAGTAATTGAAAACATATACATGGATAATAATATAGTCAGTGGAGTTATTTTTTGTTTTGAAGTAAATGGGAAAAAAGTATGTATTTCTAATATAGATATTAAACATAAAGGAGATTTTGAAATCAATATTATTGAATTTACTTTACCATTTATTGGTAATTTAAGTCCTCATAATTTAGGTTTTAATTTTTTAACATATTCTGCAGAAATTCCATATCCAAGTAAAGATGATAGAAAAAAGTTTTTTTATGAAAGGGGTAAGGCTATATCTTTACATCAGGAAGATATTTATGAGATGGCTGCTAATTACTTAGATAGTGATTTTCATTTGTCAAGTTTTATGTTTTTACCTGAAAAAATTTATATTTTACAAAACAATGATAGATTAAATATTCTTCATGAGAGTATTAAACCAGCTGTAGCTGTTAGAAGTAACAATCCCGAAAATGGTTTCCCTTTTGAAGACTCACATGATGAACGAGATAATTTTGGAACAAGTAATATTTTAGAAGCTTATTTTGTTAATAAGTTTGTTGAGAATGATTTATCACATATATTATTCGACGGAACTGGCTTTGATCATCCAAAGCATGGGTATAACATTGAAATCTTAGAAGAAATTTATAATCAAGAAGAGTATGGCTTAAATGATGAAAAATATAACTTAGATGAATTTAATACATTATTAGAAAAAAGGATTTTTGAAAAACACTCACTTAATGAAGAAGATAAAGTCTTAATTGAGAAATATAAATGGTTTTTAAAATTTGATTTTGAAGATAAAGAAAAGAGAAAATATAGCGATTTAAGTCATGGAGAAAAGACAATTTATGGTCAATTATTGAATATTTATCATAAAAGTAATATATTAGTTGATACATCGATGTTAATAGTATTAGATGAACCTGAGTTATCACTTCATCCACAATGGCAAAAAAGTTATATGAATGAATTGTTTGATAGTGTTTTTTATTTACGTAAACAATTGCATTTTATAATAACTACTCACTCACCATTCCTTCTATCAGATATTCCAAAACAAAATATAATCTTTTTAGATAAATACAAAAAAGATGATGAAAAAGTAAATAATGAAACTCAAAAAGAAGGAAACTGTAAAGTATTTATTGATGGACTAAAAGAGAAAGAGCAAACTTTCGGAGCAAATATCCACACCTTACTAAGTGATAATTTCTTCATGGATAATGGTCTAATGGGGGAGTTTGCAAAGAAAAAAATTCAAGAAATTATGGATTTTTTAAATGATACAAAAACTATAGAAGAGATTTCTACTAAAAAAGAGCAAATAAAGCAAGTTATTGATGCTATTGGTGAACCATTTTTAAAACAAAAACTACTAGAAATGTATTATAAGAAATTTAAAGATGAAGCATCGAAGAAAGCTCGAAAAGATGAACTTTTAGCTGAACAAAAACGTATAGAAGCAGAGTTGAAAAACTATGGTTAATATTCCTTATCCTAGTGATGAAACCTTAGAGGATTTTTTTCAAGTTCAAAAAGTAGAGATATTAAAAAGAATAGAAGCTATTAAAAAAGCTAAATCTATTTCAAAAAAGAAAAAATATCGTGTAACACCTTATATTAAAAAGCTATTAGTTTTTTTAGAAGATGAATCAAATTTAAAAGATATATTATTGGCTCATCCTAGTAGGTTAATTGAAATTATAAAATACTATGAAAAAAACTTTAGAAAAGCACGATATACAAAAGAAGCTTTACATAATATTTTATATCGAATTTTTGTTGATTATGGTTATAATAAAATAGATAAGTTAAAATTTATAGAAACCATTGATTTAGGTAGTTGTCCCTATTGTAATAGAAACTATGTTTTTACAACGTCTAAAAATGGTTCGATTAAACCTGAAATAGATCATTTTTATCCAAAAAGCCTTTATCCTTATTTAGCATGTTCATATTTTAACTTAATACCATCATGTCCAACGTGCAATGGTTTTGGAGCAAAAGAAGCTAAAGATACTTTTTATGTTTATCCTATTTCTAACCCATATACTATAAAACCTATTGATTTTCAATTTTCATTTACACCTCAAAAAGTTAATTTTATAAATAATGTAAAAAAAGACCATTATAGTTTTGATAATTTTAAAATAGATGTTTATGGAAATAAAGCTAATTTAGAAGTTTTTCATCTGAAAGAACTATATGAACAGCATAGAGACATAGTCTTAGAACTACTTATTAAAAAAGCGTATTATCCACAGAGTTATATTAGAGAATTGTCAGGTTTTGGATTTTCTGAAGATGAGATTTATAGATATCTATTTGCTAATTACAATAAAGACAAAGATTTACACAAACGCCCACTAAGTAAATTAATCCGTGATATTTCCGATGAATTGAGCATAAGATGATAAAAAATGACAATTTGACATATTTTTCACAAAATATATTTTTAAATGTTAAACTTACAAATAGACATAGGAGTTGAAATGCCAAATGTAGAACCTCAAAAAAATATCTCAACCTTATATAACAATATAAAAATCATCATAGATACTTCTAAACAAGAAGCTACCATACAGCTTAATAACACAATGGTCTTGTCTTATTGGGAGATAGGAAAGCAGTTAAAACTAGAAATTTTAAAAGATGAACGAGCTAGTTATGGGAAAGAGGTCATTAAAAATATGTCTGAGAAGTTATCATTAGAATATGGTAGTGGATATAGTCGTTCTAATCTTGAACGGATGATGAAACTTTATAGTATTTTTAAAGACAAAGAGATTTGTGCGACATTGTCGCACAAATTGAGTTGGTCACATTTTATAGAATTTATAAAAGTAAAAGATGAACTCAAACGAGAGTTTTACATGGTGATGTGTACTAAAGAGAGATGGAATGTTAGGACTTTACGAGAACGGATTAACTCTATGTTATTTGAACGAACAGCTATCTCTAAAAAACCTGAACTAACCATACGAAAAGATTTAGAACTGTTGAGTGTAGAAAATAAGATGAGTAAAGAGCTTTTTCTAAAAGACCCCTATCTATTCGACTTTTTAGAGTTACGAGACTCTTTTTCTGAACGAGATTTAGAGAGTGCTATTTTAAAAGAGCTTGAAAAGTTTATTTTGGAATTTGGAAGTGACTTTGCATTTTTAAGTCGTCAAAAAAGAGTACAAATAGGAGAGAGTGATTATGTGATGGATTTACTCTTCTATCATCGTAAACTTAAAAGACTGATTTTAATAGAATTGAAAATTGGTGAGTTTCAACCACAATATAAAGGGCAAGTTGAGCTTTATTTAAAATGGTTGTCAAAATATGAGAAGCAAGAAGATGAACAAGAGCCAATAGCCATTATTTTATGTGCCTCAAAAGATTCTGAAGTTGTGGAGTTGATGGATTTGGAAAAAGAGAATATACATGTCTCTGAGTATTGGTTGGAACTACCTCCTAAAGAAGTATTAGAGCGTAAGTTACATATAGCCATTGAGAATGCTACGCAAAGAATTGAAAAATGAAATAAAATTTAAAACAACCACGCTATAATAAAATATAAATAAAAAATAGTGTGGTTAAAATGTATTATAAAAGAGATTTAGAATTAAAAATAGAACAATATTTAGAAAGTTCAGAAATTATTGCCATATTTGGACCAAGACAAGTTGGTAAAACCACGCTTTTAAAAGAGTTTTATAATAGAGTAGAAAATCCTATCTTTTTAACTTTTGAAGACATAGAGCTTAAAGTTCTTTTTGAAGAGGATATTAAAAGTTTCATTGCACTTTACATTGACCCTTATGACCATATATTTATAGATGAGTTTCAGTATGCAAAAATGGGTGGGAAGCATCTCAAGTACATCTATGACACGACCGATAAAAAGATATTTATTTCAGGCTCTTCTGCCATGGAACTCTCCATTAATGCTGTTAAATATTTGGTAGGAAGAATTTTTGTGTTTAACCTTTACTCTTTTTCATTTGGAGAATTTTTACGGGTCAAAGATGAGAACCTTTATAAACTCTACTCTAAAGCAGATGAAAATATTTCAGCTCCACTTTCTAAAAAAATATATGGCTATTTTGATGAATACATAACCTATGGTGGTTACCCTAGAGTGATTTTGAGCCAAAGTAATGAAGAAAAAAAAGAGGTATTGAAAAACCTATTGAGTATTTACCTTTTAAGAGACATCAAAGAGATAGCCAAAATAGCCGATGAAACCAAGATGTACCGACTGCTGAAAGCCCTCTCTTTACAGATAGGAAATGTGGTGGTTTACAGTGAACTCTCTAAACTAATAGGCATTAATACTGTGCAACTTAAAGAGTATTTAGACGTTTTTGAAAAAGCATTTTTAACCAAGACCATCAGCCCATTTTTTACCAACAAACAGCTAGAGATTGTTAAAAACCCTGAGATTTTCTTTTTTGATATGGGACTTAGAAATGTCATCATTAAAAACTTTTCTCCTCTTGAAGACAGGGTTGATAAAGGGGCAATGTTAGAAAACTTTGTTTTTAGAGAATTGGTAGAAAGAGATGTGAAGTATTATCGAACTAAAAATGGGGCTGAGGTTGATTTTATTATTGATGATGCTATTCCTGTAGAGA
>CACVAU010000012.1 GCA_902727915.1 uncultured Sulfurovum sp. | reverse complement strand
TCCTATAGATATAAATAGAATTAAAAATAAAATAAATGTTGCAAAATTAAATTCTTCATTAAAATAATTAAGAACTATAACAACCAATACCATAATTGACAAACCTAAAAAAAGTTGCAATATATGAATCCAAATCGAACCTATTCTATAAATAGGATTATCAATAAACACAAGTTTATTTAAAAATAAGGGTCTAGTATAATAATCTACAAATAAAGAAGGCTTAGTTTCAGAAACCTTTAAAACTTTTCTTTTTAAATTTATTTTTCTATCTAAAAGTCCTAATTGAATTGGTAAATATATCATCCCAAATATAAATAATATCAAAAGCCCATCAGGAAGTAATTGTGTAGGAGAAAAAAATCGAATAAAAGAAATGGACATTTTAGATAACTCTAAAAGTTGCCACAGCCCTCCTAATAAGGCAGGGAAAAGTAATATTACTGCTAAATTATTTTTTATGTCTAGTAGGGTCACTTTTTTTAGTTTTTTAATCATACCTATCCTAAATTATTTTTTGAGAACTATTTATTTCAAACAACGCCCAATATCCTTATCAAAACTAACAATTTCAAAACCTTCTAACTTCTTTTTAGCACACAACAATGAATCTGCAAAATCTATGTTTTTATCAGCATAAATTTCAAGTGCTTCAAATGTCACTAATTTATTTTCAGTGTACAGATGCTTATATAAAAGTAGTTTTTTCAATGCCGAAGATATGTCTTTTTTTTCAAGTTTATAAATTCTTTTCAAAACATAAATTACCTCTGCCAATATAAAATCCATTAACATAACTTCTATTTTTCCATTTTCAATGTCTCGAAATATTTCTATACTTTTTAAATAATGTTCTTCATGGTCTCGTGTTAAAAATCGAATAAGTACATTAGCATCCAATAAAACCTTAGATGCCATATTTTTCTCTCATCTCTTGCTCATAAGCATCTTCTACCATCATATCAAAACCCTTATGCTCACCCATAGAGTTTTTGACGTGTAAACTACCAGCCAAAGCATCCGTTAAAGTATGTTCTTCCATTTGTGATTTTGGTAAAACTAATGCTAATACTTCTTTAGTCTTTTTATCAATAATATGTACAGTTTCAGTAAGATTTTTGAAAATACTAATATTTTTTTGTAATTCTGATACACCTATAATCATAATAAACTCCTATCTATATATTTTATTTATTATATATATACTTTAGTTAAATACAGATTACTTATTATCTAACTTATTTAGTAATTCTATTCCTCTACTTTTGTCACCTTTAGATGATATTGCGTCAAAATCAACTCTACTTCTTTTATACCTCTCCAACCCTTCCTCTATACTATACTTCGGACAATACCCCAAAATATCCTTAGCCCTCTGCAAGTCCAACGTCTGATCATGAGCTATAAGTCCCACACCATATTTGGTTATCATCGGTTCTTTACTTAAACCCATTTTAGCAACAAACTCCAAAACGGTTGCCAGCCTCATCATAGTTTTATAGGCAACCTTTTTATACTTCACTTCTTTGCCCAAGGTTCCCATGACCATCTCAAAAAGTTTTGAAATTTCTATGGGTTCATCATTTGTAATGTTAAAGATGCTTTGAGCAGGTAACTCTTTGGTAGCACAGAGGTACATGGCATGAACCACATTACCCACATAAGTCACATCCACCAAAACATTTCCCTTATTTATGAGGGGTAACACCCCTCTATTGGCTATTTTCTCTAAACGAGGAATCAACACCGAATCATACTCACCAAATATCCCACGAGGTCGTATAATGCTAACATCTACACTTGAAGCCAAAACCAACTCTTCAGCTTCATATTTTGTTTGAGCATAGGCATTCACAAATGTTTTTGGTCGGTAGCTCTCTTGCACATTAAGTTGGTCGCTAAAATCAAAATAGATACTCGGTGTTGAGACATGCACCAGTTTTGGGATGTTGTACTTTTTCATGGCTGTTAAAACATTGTCTGTAGCTTGAACATTGTCTTTATAAAAAAGTTCATACTTCCCCCAAGGTGAAGAACGTGCAGCACAATGAAATACCACATCAGCCTCTTCAAAAGCTTCTAAGGTCTCTTCTAAGTTACTTAAATCAAAATCTTTAAAGGCATAACCTAACTCTTTACCGATGCTTTCATTTCGTCCAAAACCTAGAAGTTCCCAATTTTCTTTAGTGAGAAACTCACCTAAATTTCGACCTAAGCCTCCTGTTGCTCCTGTGATGATGGCTTTTTTAGTTTTCATCTTTTACACCATTAAAAGCCAAGAAGTGAGGTAAAAATTTAATATTTGTCGCATTAAATTCTCGACTTCCAAGCTGATTAAAATTCAAGACATAACCCTGCTTAGGTTTATAATTAGCTAAAAAATAATGATAAGACTTAGAAATTTTTACGGAGCTTAAATTTGATTTAATCTCTACAGGAATAGCATCATCAATAATAAAATCAACCTCAGCCCCATTTTTAGTTCGATAATACTTCACATCTCTTTCTACCAATTCTCTAAAAACAAAGTTTTCTAACATTGCCCCTTTATCAACTCTGTCTTCAAGAGGAGAAAAGTTTTTAATGATGACATTTCTAAGCCCCATATCAAAAAAGAAAATCTCAGGGTTTTTCACTATCTCTAACTGTTTGTTGGTAAAAAATGGGCTGATGGTCTTGGTTAAAAATGCTTGTTCAAAAACACTCAAATACTCTTTGAGTTGCACGGTATTAATACCTATTAGTTTAGAGAGTTCACTGTAAACCACGACATTTCCTATCTGTAAGGAAAGAGCTTTAACCAGTCGGTACATCTTGGTTTCATCAGCTATTTTGGCTATCTCTTTAATATCTCTTAAGAGGTAAATACTCAATAGGTTTTTCAAGACCTCTTTTTTTTCTTCATTACTTTGACTCAAAATCACTCTTGGGTAACCACCATAAGTTATGTACTCATCTAAGTAGCCATATATTTTTTTAGACAGTGGGACTGAAATATTTTCATCTGCTTTAGAGTAGAGTTTATAAAGGTTCTCATCTTTCACCCGTAAAAACTCTCCAAATGAAAAAGAGTAAAGGTTAAAAACAAAAATTCTTCCTACCAAATATTTAACAGCATTAATGGAGAGTTCCATGGTAGAAGAGCCTGAAATAAATATCTTTTTATCGGTCGTATCATAGATGTACTTCAAATGTTTCCCACCCATTTTGGCATACTGAAACTCATCTATAAATATATGCTCATAAGGGTCAATGTAAAGTGCAATAAAACTTTTAATGTCCTCTTCAAAAAGAACTTTTAGCTCTATGTCTTCAAAGGTCAAAAAAACAGGATTTTCTACTCGATTGTAAAACTCTTTTAAAAGCGTAGTTTTACCAACTTGTCTTGGTCCAAATATCGCAATAATTTCTGAACTTTCTAAATATCGTTCTATTTTTGATTCTAAATCTCTTTTATAATACATTTTAACCACACTATTTTTTATTTATATTTTATTATAGCGTGGTTATTTTAAATTATAAAGTTTGTTTTACTTTTCAATTCTTTGCGTAGCATTCTCAATTGCTATATGTAACTTACGCTCTAGCACCTCTTTAGGAGGTAACTCTAACCAATATTCAGAGACATGTATATGCTCTTTTTCCAAATCCATCAACTCCACAACTTCAGAATCTTTTGATGCACATAAAATAATGGCTATTGGCTCTTGTTCATCTTCTTGCTTCTCATATTTTGACAACCATTTTAAATAAAGTTCAACTTGCCCTTTATATTGTGGTTGAAACTCACCAATTTTCAACTCTATTAAAATCAGTCTTTTGAGTTTACGATGATAAAAGAGCAAATCCATCACATAATCACTCTCTCCTATTTGTACTCTTTTTTGACGACTTAAAAATGCAAAATCACTTCCAAATTCCAAAATAAACTTTTCAAGCTCTTTTAAAATAGCACTCTCTAAATCTCGTTCAGAAAAAGAGTCTCGTAACTCTAAAAAGTCGAATAGATAGGGGTCTTTCAAAAAAAGCTCTTTACTCATCTTATTTTCTATACTCAACAGTTCTAAATCTTTCCGTATGGTTATCTCAGGTTTTTTAGAGATGGCTGTTCGCTCAAATAACATCGAGTTTATCCGTTCTCGTAAAGTTCTAACATTCCATCTCTCTTTAGTACACATCACCATGTAAAACTCTCGTTTGAGTTCATCTTTTACTTTTATAAATTCTATGAAATGTGACCAACTCAATTGTTGCGACAATGTCGCAACAATTTGTTTATTTGAGAAATAATTATAGATTTTTATCATTCTTGATAAATTTGCTTTACTATATCCTCTACCATATTCTAAAGTCAATTTCTTAGATATATTTTGAACTACTTCCTCACCATAACTAGCTCTTTCATCTTTTAAAATTTCTATTTTCAACTGCTTTCCTATCTCCCAATAAGACAAAACCATTGTATTATTAAGTTGTATGGTGGCTTCTTTTTTTGAAGTATCTATGATGGTTTTTATATTGTTATATAAGGTTGAGATATTTTTTTGAGGTTCTATATTTGGCATTTTCAACTCCTATGTCTATTTGTAAGTTTAACATTTAAAAATATATTTTGTGACAAATATGTCAAATTGTCATTTTTTATCATCTTAAGCCTAATTCATCAGATATATCTTTAACAAGTTTATTCAATGGTCTCTTATCAATATTTTCATCTTCTACATGATGTCCTATAAGCAATCGCTTGACATCATCCGTATCCTTAAAAATCTCTGTAGAGTCTTTAAATGTATTGACTAAGTTTTTAAAACTATCATCATTATATGCTCTTGAAAAATCAATTAACTCTAGTACTTTGTCTTTATGTGAACTATATAGTGTCTCTAGTCCTAAGTCTTTAATATGGTTTTCTGCTTTTATTTTTTCTTTTTTAGATGAACCCTTTTTATCTAAAAAAGCTATTTCAAAATCACTTTTTTTATGTACCAAAGACAAAAGAGCATTATCCACACCAAATTTCTTTATTTTATTAAAGTCATCAAAATAAGGATGAATATGTGTATCTATATCAAAAGGAATAGAGCCTTTTATGTGAGAGTTACAAATATGACAAGATGGAATCAGGTTATATAAAGACAATGCAAAAAATGGATAAGTTGCTTTATCCAAAAAATGGTCAAGCGTAGGTCGAGTAAATAGGTTATTGTCTATATCTGATATAGTTACAATGTAATTTTTATTACAATAAGGACAAACATTAATATTTAATAGTTCACACAAAGTATAAGCATTATATTTTCGATTATTGTACTTATAAATATTCTCTTCTTTTTTTGGAGTTACAGCTAACTTCTGTTCATATTGATTTATAAAGTATGGATTAAAAGCCTTTGTAAACTCTTTCTGTCTTCTATCTGATAAGTTTTTATAGTCTTCTAAAATCTCTTGTAATTTTTGACCATCTCCTATCAAAAAATCTTTCAACGTGTATTTTGAGTTAAATGTATCTTGAAGAACTTTATTGAGTGACTTCTTTTTTCCTAAATTGGTACAAATAGCGTTATAGTGTAACTCTTCTATCTCTTTTTTTTGAGTTTGTGAAAGATTAATTTGTATCATTTTGTATCTTCTTTAAAGCATTTAATTTTCTTTCTAACAAAGAGATTTCATCATCTATAGTCATATTACTTAGTTCAAATTTTTTATCAAAAAGTTGTTGTAACTCTCTTTGAATAAGAGGTTCACCAATAATATTTATAATATCTTGTGCTTCTTCTTTTGTTTTAATTTTGTCTGTTTTATGATTAACTATAAAGTTATAAACATCATTTATCTTACCCTTTGCAAATTCTCCCATTAAGCCATCTTCCATGAAGAAGCTATCACTTAATAAGGTGTGAATATTTGCTCCGAAGGTTTGATTTCTAGCTAAAACATCATCATGATTTAAAACTTTACAATTACCAATTTTTTGTTTTTTATTTTTAACTTCATCATCTTTCTTATTATAGGTATCTAAAAAAATTATGTTTTGTTTTGGGATGTCGGATAATAGGAATGGAGAGTGAGTTAAAAATATTAAATGAACATTTTTTTGCCAAATCTGAAAAATATTATATATATCATTAAATATTTTTTTTTGCCATTCTGGATGTAAAGAAGTTTCAACTTCATCAAAAAAATATAACTTTGGTTCTATACTGCTACTTAAGTCTCCTGCACTACGATTACTTATAATTTCGATTAATAATCTCATATATTGCTTTTCACCATTTGACAACAAATTATAAGTCATATCTTTTTTGGAATCATAAAGCTCTAAATCAAAAACTGGTAGATTTTCTTTTTTTGTTCCAATGAAACTAGATATATCAAAGAAATTTTCAAATATCCATAACTTATTTAAATTTTCATCTTCTATATCACATTCAAAATAATGTCTTGTATTATTTTGAATATCAATACTCTCTTGAGGTTCAGTCATTTTTAAATATTTTAATGCATCTACAATGTCAAAAACTTTTGGTATACCAGGATAATATTCTTGCTTAATTTTAAAACAGCTTTCAATATCTAAAACGGCATCCATATCTTCTCTAGTTACATTATTTAAACTACAAAATCGTATTAATAATTTTTTTATTGTATTATCAAAAGAATCAATTTCATCTAAAGAAATCAACTTTTCATATATTTTTTTATTATCTTTATACTTCTTAGAAAACTCATTAATATCCTCAATAAGTTCCTCACTTTTAAATTTTTTTAAAAAAAATCTAACTTTATCAAATGTATAAAAAAATATTTTATCTTTAAATATATTTAAATTGTTCTTGTATTGAATAATATATTTAGGTATAAATATATTATTTTCATCATCACTATATTCATATTTTTTAGACGTTCTAAAATCAAGATTTAAACCATTTATATAAACTATATTATGATTGTAATTTCTATTATTATTTGCACATATTTCAACCCCAGAAGAAGCCAAATCAATATCCAAGGTTGTAATGTTTACATTAGGGCTAAAGTCTTTAATATTACCATAAGAGCTATACTTCTCTTTCTTTTTATCAAATGAAACCATAATATATTTCTTATGCTTTCTATATGGAACTTTTGCAAGAATCATCTCAGATATACTACTCTTCCCACTACCATTCTTCCCAACAATAGCCGTAACATTAATATTTTCACCAAAAAAATCAGGAATATGCTCCGAATTATCTTTTATGGTCAATTTATTGTTCTCTTCATCATAATCACAAATAAACTTAGAAGAAAAATTAAACCCCTGCCTCTTAATGTTCTTATACTCCTCAACCCACAAATAAACCAATTCCATCACTTCCCCTTTAAATCTCTGTTAAATTATTATATCACAATACCCGTAGGTCGGGTTGCCCTCTACCCGACATTTGTTATCATACATCAGAGTTTAATTGTCCCATAAAAGTATGCAAGTATTTATTTGTTTTATAAGATTTTGATTTATATAAATTGTTGTCGGGTAGAGGGCAACCCGACCTACCTCACTTTTTATTACGGCACTTCCCAAACAACCAACCCCAACCCAACCCCAGCCGAAGTCCCCACCATCATCACTCTCTGACCTGACTTTAAATCTTTGGTCATAAAAAGTTCATGCAGAGCTGTAGGTATGGAGCTTGCCACTTGATTTCCATGGTTATGAAAAATGTCTATGAGTTTTCTTTTGTCTATTTTTAACATACGTACCATATGATTAAGCGATGCTTGACTGGCTTGGTGAGGGACTATTTAGTCTATGTCGTTAAGGGTTAAACCCTTGGTTTTTAGGGTGTTGTGTATGAAATTTGGTAAGATTTTAGCACTGAGTTTAAAAAGCTTTTTCCCATCCATTCTAAACATGGCTAGGTCGTTGTAGTCTCCATCGTAAGCACTTGGAGGGTTCATAGAACCTCCACCTTCTATTTGGCAGTATTCAAAACCCTCTGAGTGTGTTTCAAAGTTTGACACTACGATCCCACCTTTTGAACTTTTTTGAACAACCATCGCAGCAGCTCCATCACCAAAGATTCCTGCTGTGCGAATGTCTGACCAATCTAAACCAATAGAAGCAATATCACAGGAGACAATTAAGATAGTCGGATAAGTCTCTAAAAGATTTGAAGCAATGTCAAAGGCACGTAAAGCACTCAAACAGGTCATGTTAATGTCAAATGAAGGGATATTTCTTTTGGGCTTTAAAAGTCTATGAACTCCAGCTCCATTATAAGGAATGGCTTGTTGCATGGTAGCTGAAGCAGCAATGATACAGTCTATGTCATCTACCTTTAACTTTGCATTGTCTAAGGCTTGATGAATGGCTTTTAACATAAGAGTTGAAGCCGATTCATCTTTTAGAAAGTAGCGTTTTTCTAAGCCTGTAATACGGAGGGTTGTTCCCTCTGCTAAATTACATTGCTTGTCTATCATACTCGCTGTAACTTCATTTGAGGGTAAGGCTTTTCCTATTCCTGTGATATTTATATGCTGCATACCTACTCCTTTTAAAAAGTAAGTATAGCATACTCTATGAGCCCAAATACAACTGTCTTGGTCGTGTTATTTTAGCTTTAGGGTCAGCTCTAAACTCCATAAGTTGCG
>CACVAU010000011.1 GCA_902727915.1 uncultured Sulfurovum sp. | reverse complement strand
ATCAGGATATAATGAAGAGCTGAAAGAAGGAAGTTTTCAAAATAGAGGTCTAATGAGTGCTTTAGAGTTCTCAACTTTAAATTTATATAATACTGAATTGGTTCTTTTTTCATCCTGTGAAAGTGGAATAGGAGACAGGCATAGTGCAGAAGGTGTTTCAGGACTGAATAAAGGTGCGAAACTAGCAGGTGCAAAAAGAGTCATCTCAACATTATGGAGTGTTGATTCTAAAGGAAGTTTAGAATTAACCAACAGGTTTTATAAATATTTAAAAGAAGATAAATTAGGCTATGCTCATGCTTTAAAAACAGCAAAACTATTTATGATAAATCAGGAACCAGCTTACCAGTTACCTAATAAAGATATCACTACAAAAGAGTATGAAATGACCAAAATACGTCATCCATTTTATTGGGCAGGATTTGTTGAAAATGGAATTAACTAAAAAATAAACTTATGAAAAAATAAACTTATGAAAAAGGAAACTTATGAAAACACAGATATTACTTAGTATAGGGCTATCCATAGTGCTTACAACAGGGTGTTCAAACCATAAACCAAAACCAAATGTTATCCAAAATCAAGAGAATAGCACTCTAAATAAAGCCACCATTGTTAAACAAGAAGATAATCGTAGTAATCATAGTAAAAAAGCCTATATTATTGACTTAGACAAAGAAGTGAAAGATGATGGATTAAAAGGTGGTATATTTGAGACCATTCGTGGATTTATTTATAAGGGGAATAATGATGAAGTTTCTTTTATAGGTAAAAAACTTTTTATATCTACACCAATTAAACTCTATATCAATGGAAAAATAAATGAGACAACTAAATTTATAAAAGGCGTTTTAACTATCAAAACCTCTGAGTTAGCTGTGGGAGATACCGTTGTTATTAAAAACAGATTTGGTACAAAATTGCTTGAACACGAAGTTAAGAAATAAAATTTAAATAAAAGGTTCTAATCTAGAACCTTTTTCAATATCTATTTAGCCTTCTGAGCCATCTTAATATAAATATGTAGTATCTCCAAAGCAGCAGGGGTTACTCCTGAGATTTCTGAAGCATTAAAGAGTGTTGGAGGCGTAATGGTATTTAACTTTTCAACAATTTCATTGGATAAACCAGAGACCTTAGAAAAGTCAAAACCAACAGGAATTTTTACTTTTAACATGTCTTTCATTTTGTCCACTTGGGCTTGTTGTTTCTCAATGTAACGGCTGTACTTCGCTTCAATCAACAACTGATCCATTACTTCTTTGTTGTACTTTTCTAAAAAAGGTGCTAGGGCTAACATTTTTTCTGTATTCATGGAAGCACGTCCTAAAAGGTCAAGTAAACAAACTTTATCATTAATCTTCTCTTCCCCAATACTGGTTAAAAATTCAATAAATGCTTTATTAGGCGTAACAAAATTTTCTTTTAAGAAAGCAACCCCTTCTAAAACATCAGCATCTTTTTTTGTCACTTTTTTCAAATAAGCTTCATCTAAAAGACCTAATTCTTGACCATATTTATATAAACGTCTATCTGCATTGTCTTCACGTAATAACAAACGATACTCTGAACGAGAAGTAAACATACGATAAGGCTCTTTGGTTCCTTTAGTTACTAAGTCATCAATGAGTACGCCAATGTAGGCTTCATGACGACCTAAGATTAACGGTTCTTTACCTTGAACAGAAAGTGCAGCATTAATCCCAGCCATAAGCCCTTGTGCTGCTGCCTCTTCATAACCTGTGGTTCCATTAATCTGACCAGCACAGTAAAGACCTTCTACCTTTTTAGTTTCAAGTGTATGTTTTAACTCCGTAGGTTGCACATAGTCATACTCAATGGCATAACCATAACGCACAATCTTTGCATTTTCTAACCCCTCAACTGACTGTAACATCTCTAACTGTACCTCTGTTGGAAGTGACGTACTCATACCATTAATATAGTATTCATTAGATTCCATGGTTTGAGGTTCAACAAAAATTTGGTGTCTCGGTCGGTCTCTAAAACGACTGATTTTATCTTCTATACTTGGACAGTAACGAGGACCCATCCCTGCAATTTGCCCTGAAAACATTGGCGCTCTGTAGAAATTAGATTCAATAATCTCATGTGTTGTTTCATTGGTATAGGTCACATGACAAGGAAGTTGTGTTGGGTTAAAAGTTGCTCTGTCTGTTCTAAAAGAAAAAGGAATTGGGTTTTCATCTCCACCCTGCTCTTCCATAACCTCTAAGTTAATGGATGAGCCATCAAGTCTCGCACAAGTTCCTGTTTTAAGACGACCAATTTCAATGCCCAAAGATTTTAAATATTCAGCCAATTCTACCGAAGCAAACTCACCTTGTCTACCTGCTGTCTGCTGTTTGTCCCCAATGTGAATTAAACCATTTAAAAATGTTCCTGAAGCAATAATTACTTTAGGAGCCATGTACTTGTTTCCAAGTTGCGTTTCCACACCAGTTATTTTTCCATCTTCCATAATTAAAGCTTCAACAATCTCTTGTTTTACCTCTAAATTATCTGTATTTAAAACCACATCTTTCATGTAAATACGGTATCTATCCATGTCTATCTGCGCACGGCTACCCTGAACAGCTGGACCTTTAGACTGGTTAAGAATTCTAAACTGAATACCTGTTGCATCCGTAGCCAAACCCATTTGACCACCCATGGCATCAAGCTCTTTGACTAAATGCCCTTTTGCCAAACCACCCACAGCAGGGTTACAAGAACTCGCCCCAATCTGCTCTGCTAAAATGGTGACCATTAGCGTTTTCACGCCCATACGTGCTGCTGCTAATGCAGCTTCAATTCCTGCATGACCACCACCAATTACTATTACTTCATAATTCATTATTTACCTCTACAAAACCCACGTACAACAGTTTTTAATATTAGGTAGAATTATATCTTTATCATATTAAATTATCTCAATCGTTTATAACGTCGTGCCATCTCATCTGAAAGACCTATAGATTTTGCTTGTATGCCTTGTTCTTCTCTATCTAATAATTTTTGCAACCATTTCTCTGCCAAATTGGCGATGTGTTCTGCTTTATCTTTACCATTAACTACTTTTCTAGCGCGATAAAAATCTTTTTCATTTTTATTAACATAAGCACCCAATCGTTTTCCAGAAAAACCACCTACTGACATACCATATACTAAAATAAACAAAGAAGTTTTTGGGTCTAAAACAGCATCTGGGTTACTTACAAAGTCTTTATTTAAAAGCTTAGAAAACTTTTCATAATTATATTTCCAAGTAATCTGAACATATCCACGACCATGATAAGGATAATAACGAAGATTACGCTCTCGCCAAGATTCACTTAACCAATGTGCTTCAACCACAGGTTTATAAGTGCGTCCTGTTTCATGTTCAGCTGTGGCAATCACATACGCTATTTGCTCTTTTAATGGTAAACCATGTCGCTCACAAAGTTTAATGGTTGCCGTCACAAAATCTTCTTCACTGTTTCCAAAGTCTTCAACTAAGTTTTCATCTATGCCTGTCACTCTAGCCAACAAAAGTTCAGCCACAATATCATCTAAAATATAATCTTGACTCAAACCTTCTGTTTCAATAAAATCTTGTAATGCCTCACAAGTTATGGCACCAAAAAGACCATCAACCACAGAAGAGTAAACGCCTATTTGATGTAATATACCTTGAATCTCTTTACTCAATTCAATATCTTCAACTAAAATACTTCGATTGAAGTCTTTAAAATAAACACTCTCAAAGTTTTCTATAATATTTTTTAATTTCATAATTTATCCTTTTCCTATAAGTTACTTTAAATTATACGATTCTCTAACTAAATAGAAGCAAAAGTTTCTCGAACTTTCTTTCGCTATAATAATTTCAACTTAATTTATTCAGGGAAACCCATGTTCACAGGTCTAATCAGAGAAATCGCTACGGTAAAAAACTACGCCAATAACATTTTAACCATTCAGTCAAAACATCAAGCTGGTATCGGTGATAGTATTGCGATTAATGGTATTTGTCTAACGGTTATTAAAGTCAATGAGGATGGTTTCAATCTCGAATTGGCTGATGAGACACGTTCAATTATTGATGATTCTAAAATATCAGGTAAAGTCCATATGGAACCTGCCATGCAATTAAGCGACCGTTTTGAAGGGCATATTGTTCAAGGGCATGTCGACTGTATTGGTACTGTTACCCATATGACCCCTCGCGAAAATGCCACAGACTTTATTATTGGGGTTGACCCAAAATACATTAACTACATCGTCCCAAAAGGTTCAATTACTATTGATGGTATCTCTCTAACTGTCAATGATGTTTATAAAAATGGCTTTAGATTAACCGTCATCCCTCATACCCTAAAAGAAACCCTAATGTGTCATTATAAAGTTGGTACAGAATTAAATGTTGAGACAGATTTATTTGCTCGTTATATTGACCATATCCTACAGAACAGAGGACAACAAAAGTCCATGTCTTGGGATGATGTTGATAATATTCAAATGCATTATTAAAACACTTAGCACTTCATTAGTTCTCATAAAAAACATAAGAGACAAAAGCACCTACATAAAATGCATTGTTTGTTTCTACCAATGGAGAATTCTGAAACGTTGCTCCTTCAATATTAATGTGTGAAACAAAAGCTGTATAGTTCCATGAACCTCTACGATATTTGCTACTTAAGGTATTTCTATAACCATTGTAACCAGCTTTCGCCTCATAAGCTCTTCGTGTTAACCTAGCATCTTGACTACTAACAGCATAGAAATAATTATGATATTTTTTATCTGCCCATAAAGGTCCACTTTTGACTTTAACTTGAAACTTATCTTTTTTGAATTTATAATTTAAGTTTGGAGCCACAAAAAAACCCTGATGATTAAAATTTTGAATGTCCGTAGAAATAACAGCACGAATGGGGAATTTAACGTTAAATTCATGCTCATTTTTCTTATAAAGTTCATAATTTAATCGAGGGCCAATTTCTAAAGTAAAATCTAAATCTTCCATTCCCACTCGAAGAGGTACATTATCACTCTCAACAGGGAGAGCAGCCCCTAAGCTTAAATCTAGGCTTAACTTATTATTCTTAAAAAATTTATGTGTAAAACCCCCTTTAGCCAGACTGTTAGTTTCACTTTCATAACGAATATAAGGAATGGGTGTAATCAGTTGATTCATTGATTTTGATCCCACATAACTAGGGTATGTCACAGCACCTAAGCCTAATCCTACAGTATAATGACTCTCTTGGGCAAAAAGCGTAGCTGTTATCAAAAATAATAAACCAAAATTCTTCATCAATTCTCCTTCATGCGAAAGCTAATCATACTTGATAAAGAAGATTATTCATAGTCTTTTTATGTCTATTCATTGAGAAAGTAAGCGTGTTGTGAAAAAGGCGTATATAGCTCTTTCACAAACTAAGAATTAATATTGGTATTCAATACCAGCAATAACAGCTCGTCCAGGTAGAGGTGCTGTTTCTTTAAGAAATGATATGTGATTTTTAGCAATATCATCCGTTAGGTTTTCACCTTTAATCCAGTAGTTAAGTTTACTTTTCCCAAATTTTTGTTCGTAATTCATCGAAGCATTTAAAAACTGATATCCCTCTGTTTTGCTCTCGTTGACAGCTGTGTTACGGCTTTCATCCACCCATTTGTAACCTAGTTTATTGGTTAAATTCTTGTATTGATGTTCAATACTTGCTGTCGCATTATAAGGAGCCATACGTGGAATGTTCCCACCTCCATTTAATTCACCTTTAAGCATATTAAGTTGTAAGGTATTGCTAAATGTATGTTCACCCAATGCTATTTCATAACTCTCTTCAATACCTAAACCATAAATCTTAGCACCCACACCACTCATTTTCCATACAGGACTTAAATGAAAAGGATCAATAACGGCTACCCCATTTTGTGCTAACGGTGACTGATAAATATAATTATAAAAATGGTAATAATAAGCACTAAGTTTAGAATTAAAGTTGTCATTATGAGCATAAAGCATGTTTATGTCAAGGTTTACTGAACGTTCTTTATCTAAATCTCTGTCTCCTAAAATATAACTCTCAGTTGCATGGTGAAAACCATTCCACAGTAACTCTTGAGAAGAAGGTAAACGTTCCATGTAAGCCAGTGAAGCTTGTGTCGTTAATTTATCATTCCAAATATGCCACCAACCCAGTGAAAGACTAAGAGCAATGTCATTTTCATCACTGTAATAATCAGCATCAATGGCTGTGGGCATAAGCCATGTTTCTTGAATGTTGGAATTATCAGAGCTTAATTTACGAACTACAGTGTTAACAGCAAGACTGAGTTCATCTTCATCATAATAACGTTTGAGATTTACCCCTGTTTGAAGCTTTTGTTCTTTGGTATTGGGCATGGGATGACCATGAGAGTAGGCAATGCCTCGGTCATTGTAGTAATTTTGTAGTGACAACCCATCTTCGGCAGAGGTTCTCGTTGCTGTTGTAAATTCATTACATGCACCATGTTCATGACAAACTTTGAGTTTATTTTCAAAAAGTTCTACGCGAAAGTTTCCATCCATCTCATTAACAGTAAAATCAAAAGCTGTACTTAAGCTCTGTTGTTCTTGATCAAACGCACCATCATAGCTTACGCCTTCTCGTTCATAGTGTTTGTAATCACTTAGTTGATATTCAGTTTGTACATTTTTAAGTTTACCCAGCTCTTTGTTGTGTACAACCATACCATAACGCTGTTGTTCCATTAAAATATCGGTACGTTCATCTGTGCTGTTGGGAATTCCATAGTTTTTGTCCATGGTGTCTGCATAGACTTTGACCACGGTATTGTCGGTGGCTTTCCAGCCTAATACGCCATGAATTTGTTCGCTAAAGGTATCTGAGTTTTGAATTTCTTGACCGTCACTGGAGTAGTTGTCAGCTTCGTTTCGATAGTAGTTTAAGTAACCTGAGTATTTGTCGTTTCCATATTCTGCTTTAAGGTTGGCTGTTCCTTTGCCTGTGTCAGAGTTGCTTGAAAGAGAGGCATTGGCACCAAAGCCTTTGGGGAGTTTTAAATCATGCTCTTCACCGAGAGTACGGACAACCCCACCACTGTATGAGCCATAGAGTAAAGAAGCTGGTCCTTTGACAAGTTCTAAGTGTTCAGACACTTTGGCATTGAGTCCCACAGCATGGTCTTGACTCATTGCTGAGAGGTCATTTAGCATGACACCACCTTGGGCAATACCAACACGGTAACCCTCCATTCCATTAACAGTTGGACGACCCACAGCTGAACCATAAGTAGCACTGTCAACACCCAGTTCACCTGCTAAATAATCACCAAGTGTTTCACCAGCTCCTTTTCGTTTACTAAGAGCTTGTACGTTATGGATGTAGCAATAGGAGAGGGATTCTTCTTCCTTCTCTTTATTTTCTTCTATAGTAATGTCACCCAGTAGCTCTTCAGAGTGAACAGAACTACTGGCTAAAAGAAGTATGGTAATAATACTTCGTTTAATGGACATGCTCACCTGCTTCACCTGTTCCTCCCATTTGTGTTGGGGTAAATCCAGCTGGTAAGAGTTGACTTACTTTCCAAGAACTATGTACATGGAAGTCTTTTCCATGAGAATCAAGTAGGTAAAGTGTTTGAGAGTCTGCACTGTAAATCATTACACCATCTTCATCATTTTTAATAATAGAACTTTTATCTTCTGTACAAGCAGAAACACCATCAAGACTAAAAGAACTTTGATTTTCTTCTAATTTATTAGTAATATTACTATCTTTATAAATACGAACCGTTCCTTTATCTGTCAAAGCAATGTGTGCAGATTTTTCTTCTACCTCATTACTCCCTACTGCATTTTCATCATGATCTTCATGTCCTAAAACATAAAAATTACATAATGTTTCACCACTTGGGAGTACATTGGCAATCTCTTGTTTCACTTCAGCATGTGTTTTTAAAGCTGTATTTAAGGTTGCAAGAGCAGCATCTTTTTTAACATCATTGTTTGCTGGATTAAACTCTGTATTACTATGCGCAGCAAAAGTATGTGTTCCATTTGTCTCTTCATGAAGATGAGCAAGGTAGTGAAATTCAGTATAAGGCAAACTTTGCCCAATGGTATAATCATCATGTAACATAACAATTTTTTGCTCATATGTTTCAGTTGTTGTATTTATTTCATGATCCCATGTATAAACTTTTCCATTTTTACCTGTCATGTCATAAATTTTTGTTGTGTCACTATTCATGTCTTCATAACTTTTTTTATCTGTATCGTACCGATATTGTTTCCCTGTGTTGTTATCAAAAAACACGAATACTTTACCTGATGGTAAAGTAGCATAACTTACATCTCCTGAATCACTACTTCCACATCCTACCAAAAAGAGTGTAGCCAATGTTGTTATTGCTAAGTTTCTAAATGTCATTTTTTTCCTTTGAATGATTATTTCTGCTGGAATCTTATAACATATTCTTTTAAACGCAACTTAGTTGCATAGGTGTCAGTAAGTCTACATGCTGTATAATCAAAATATGCAATTAGAAAAAATCATTAAAAATAACAATTTAAAATTCACAGCTGCGCGTCAAATACTTTTAGAGATTTTCTCTAAAGCATCACAGCCTTTGGCCTATGAAGATATCAAGTCTCAATTAACCATGGATAAGGCTACATTCTATAGGAACATGAGTACTTTTGAAGCATCAGGGATTTTGAATGGTTTTGAGTCCAATGATAAGAAACGATACTATGAAATGACAGACAAACAACATGCACATTTCATTTGTTCAAAATGCCATAATGTAGAATGTCTTGATGAAAACTTCCATCTCCATCTTAAGGATTATAAAGTTACCAATATTATTGTACATGGTATTTGTACAAATTGTTGTTCTTAGTTTTTTATTTCAATTAATTCATCAAAAATAATGCTAAGTTAAAAGAATTTTTTCTTTTAACTTATAGTGATTTACCAGCCCTCTTATCTCCCTCAATTAGGCATATCATACAAAAAAGTATCCCCCTACATTCCATCTTTAGTATGATTCACAACCTCTTTAAGTCTAGGCTTAAAGTAAAAATACTATAAATAAAAAAAACTATATTTTATTTATATTATTACTAAAGTTTTTTTATGTTTTCTTATATTTAAAAACATAACGTTATTTACCTATTTTTCATAAAATTTTCTAAATTACATCTAAGTTCTTAGTCTAAAAAAGTATCTAAGTTATAATAAAATATAGAGCATTAACTAAAAAAGGAAACGTTATGAGTTGGTTTCAAAACACGCCACAAAAAAAAATCTACCCCACCAAAATGTTTGTCAACTATCTAACAGAAGTTACTCAAAAAAATGGGAGCATTCAAACAAAGTCTCTCACAGCAGCCATTGCCCCCATAGCCTTAGACATGGTTTTAACAGCTGCCCCTAAATTGGCTGATCAAGGTATAAATTTTGTCGCACATACCCTAGAATCTCTTGCTATAGATAAAGCTTTCCCTACCATTGTTAGACGTAACTTTGATGTCATTAAAGAGAATCAACTCTCATTACCTCGTAAAATTACCATTGTTCGTGGTGACTTTGCACATGAGCATAATAAGCAAGGAGAAATTTTTGGTGATGGAGAAGATAAAAATGATAATCAAGTGATTTTATTAGCTAATAAAGAGTTACATATTGAGATAGATATCATCCAGTCTAAAGATAAGAGTGCACTCTATTTTCAAGCCAGTTCCTATTTCTATTTGGGCAAAAGTCCAGAAGGTCATAATACAGATGAAATTGTTCTTTCTTTTGCCTTTCTACCAGCAGGACAAAGTATTGTCAATCCAGAAAAAGATTTTCAACATTTTTTACATTTTGAAGCATTAAAGCCCAAGCAACAATACAACTTTAAATCAAAAAGTGGTTATGACTGCTCTTTTCAATCAGCTTGGATTAGCCAACCATTACAAAAGGTTAGCCCTTATACTATGGTTATTCAAATTCAAGAGATACGTGAAGGAAATAGCTTTGCCAAACTCTTACAAACTGTTTATTTAGAAAATGAACAAAATATTAAAAATAGAATTAATACTAAAATAAGTACAGCTAAAGAGGCTATTAATGAAAAGTAGTGTTGTTAACATTGAAAGTGTCTCTAACAATGCGTTTGGAACAGGATTTGTCATTCATAGTGATACAACAGGTATTTTTGTACTGACCTGTCAACATGTTTTAGATGATGTCAAAACTCCTGTGGTAGAAAATGTTTTAGCCAAAGTGATTGCGAAAGGAAACTTTATAGACATGGCTGTACTCTATGTCCCCAATCTTCATTTAGAAGCCATGCCCCTCCAAACAAGCAGTTGTGACCAATTAGATGTTGATGTAATTGGATTCAGTGCATTTAACAAAACGCTTACCCAAAAAAAACACATTAATGCCACCCTTTATGAAGAAGCGATTGAACTACATTCTAAAAAAGAGAAGGCATACTGTAGTATTCATAAGATTAAAGCACAAGATGGTTTTAATTTTGACCGTGGAAACAGTGGTTCACCTGTTATTTGTAAACATACAAGCCATGTTATTGCGATGATTTCCAATAAAGAAGGTTCAGACATTGCTTATGCCATAGACATTGAACACCTTAAAAGGATATGGAAAAAAGTTCCCCAACAACTCTTTCAGGATCCTGAAAAAAACATTCCAAAACCCCTTAAACAGGTATCAACACAACAAGAAAATACAGAAACATTAAAAGCAAGGGTTTTAAATGCAAAATTTTCTTTTAGTAAAAAAAAGAGCATCATAATCGCTATTGTCCTTTTAAGCTTGGGTTCCTATTTTCTCTATAGTCACTATCAAAAAGAGCATAACAAAACCCAAGCTCCGAGTAAACTAAACAATAAACCCATAGAGAAACCTAAACCTCCAATACCATTAGAACCCAAAGAGTAACAAGCATACAAGTAAAACAGAGTAGATGCACCCTATGTCATCTACAACCAATACCACTTAAGCAGTTTCAGCCAATGAGGACAATCTTTAGCAAAATTTAACTTTTCATACATCTCAAAAGTATTTTTAAACGGTCGACTTTGATTAGGAAAATAGATAGAAACCCCATTCGCATCTTCCATATAATAGCCTATGGTATGGTTAGCGAGTACCAGTTTTTTTAAAAGAGTCAATAATTTATCAGCAGGTAACTCTACAGCTTCATACGCTAAACGGCTTTTCACTTTAGTTACAAAATCAACCAAGTCCACATAATCTTTTCGGTTAAAAAACTGACTGTTTCTAAGCGTATACTCTAAAGCTTTACGACTTTGTGCTACATCATCTTTTTTAAGTTCTTCTCTTAAAATCTTGGCAAAACTATCTAAAGCTTGTGTCACCTCATCAATCACAAGTGTATCTAAAGCAGACTGCGTTACATCTCTTCGCTCTTGTGTATGATGCTCATCATGAAAAGTAATAAACTGTTTGCCCATAACTGAAGCTGTACCAGAAGTATCTAACTCATTTAAAATACGCTGATAATCCCATCCAGCAGCTGGTTCAAGATGTTGAGAAGCCACCATCACTGAAGTTTGTTCTTTTAACTGATAAAGTATCTCAAACATACCCATAAGACAAGCATCAAAACCAAGTACATCTATCGTAACCGAAACATCCAATGCTCTTTGTAGCTCCAAGTTATCTAAAAAATCCTGAGCTGTATCATCAAACCCAAGGGCTATCTCTTCAATCTCTTCAGGAGGTACAAAATAACGCTCACGAATACTTTCTTTATCATAAACATCAGCATCATCAATCCCAGAGCCATGTGACCAAACGATCACAATAAGTTTATCAGAAGGATAAGCCTCAACAGATTCTTCAATAAAAGACTTCAACACTTCAGGATCACCTGTATTGGTTTCACCTAAGTCTTTTTCTGCTAACACTTCACCATTTTTAATACTCATACGAATGGTGTTTTTATAATCAACAAATTCATTCCGATCAAATTGTACAACAACATTCATATTTGAATCATCTGAAGCACGTTTAATCGTCTCTAGGTCATTTTCTGCAAATGTGTCTAGGTCATTGTCGGCTGCCATGTAGATTAGTAGGGTGGTTTGAGTCATAAATGTTCCTCTCTAAAATGCTTATTTATTAATAGGTACTAATTTTGATTTATGTATAATCTATACAAAAGGAATCCCACATGAATAAATTTACACATCTCAAAATCTTAATTACTATCCAAGTTGTTTCAATTATTTTACTAATAGTAGCTATTATCTATCCTGTTGACTCTTTACTCGATCCATTATTACAACAATATCTTTTAGAAAACGAAATATTAGATGAAAATATTTCAATAGCCCTACTTAGTTTTTGGATATTTGTCCTTATTCTAGCACTTATTAATTTAATAGCACTAATAAGTCTTCTTTTCAAGAAAATATGGGCAAAAAAAGCTTACATCTATACCACTTTTCTCTTTTTACCGTTACCATTATTTTTAGGAGCTACTGTAGACCATGCTATCATTTCAACACTTGATGAGATTATGATATTTACGTCAGGTATGCTTGTAGCTCTATTGATGTATACGAATGTTTATGAGGAATAACATAACTTGTTATTCTATCATCAACAATAATCGAACCTCTGAATTCTCTACTTGGGAAGAGATGGTTTAGGAGATTCTCTTTTTGGATACCTTTCTAAATGATCTATACCATTTTTGATTAAAACTCTTATCTGTAACTCTTCTTCTAGATCCTCATAAATTTTTTTTCCTAAGTTATCTTCTTTCACTTTTAAAACTTGAAATCCTTTAGCCATGTTAATAATTCTTAGTTCATCTTGCCCATCTATAACTTTCATTTCTTCTCCAATATTTAATTGAAAAATTTTTTCATTACCATTTGACATCTTAAATTCCTTATTAATTTAATATTTCTTTTATATCTTTATAATCAATAGTCGTAATCATTTTTTTATCTAATAACTGATTTAAGTCTTTCAGAATACTAGTACGCATATCTACACTATTCTTATGTTGGATATAAATTTTGTGAGCTTTATTTTTTTTTCCTAAAATTAAATAAATGTGTGCATAATTTATTTGCATTACTATCTTATTCTGATCATCTTTAACCTCCAAGTCTCTAAATTTTAAAACTTTTTTATAATTTCCATCTAAAATCTCATACCATAAGCTATTAACAAAAGCCATCTCCACTTCTTTTTGTATATTCTCGTCTTTAAAGCCCTTAAAATATTCAATAAATTCTTGATATTTTTTAAGTTTTATTTGAGACTTTGAATATAAAATTTCATTAAACCATGCCTCTACAAAAAGATTTTGACTTACAGTAATTTTATTTTTTTTTATATACTTTACCATACTCGAAAAGATTTTAACTTTATTTTCATATTCCATAGCCAATACACCTTTTGCATACCACGCTTTCATAACATTTCTTAAAACTTCAGGGTTTTTACTATTTTTAAACTTATTAATTAAAAAGTCATAAGAATTTATTGCTTCATTTTTATAATCTAAAGTTGCAAATATATACCCTCTATTATAAAATGCTTTTGCCGTATATTCTAAAAATATTTTACCTTTTTCTTGTTCAAAGAAAATTATAAACTCTGAATATTGTTTTATAGCTTCTTCATATTTTATTCTTTTTTGATAAGTATAGGCATGTCCAAACCATGCTTGAACAACAATTTCTTTAGTTTTTATATCTTCTGAATATTTATATTTATTTAACACTGATAAGAAGATACTATTAATATATTCATTCTCTTCCTCAAGAATAAACCCTACAGCATTTCTTGTAGCTTTATCTAAAACTTGAACTATTTCTTTTTTACTCTCCTCTGCCTCAAACCAAAAATACCCACTAATCCCCAACAAACCAACAAATACAACAAGCGCTATCTTCAATCTTCTAAAAGCAACTTTCAGATTAGAAAGCATAGTCTCCTCTCTCTTTTTTTCCTCTAACCTAACTTGTTCACTTTTTTCAATATACGCAACTTCACTATCAGCAACCAATGATCTATACTCATCATCCAAAAGCCTTAAAGCATTGTTTAAATCTACACCCATTAATAAAAAATCTTTTTCTTCTTGATGCTTGTTATATTCTTTACTCTTCTCAATCACAACATCATGAGTCACTTTATACAGACCAAACTCTTGAACCCAATCAGAATAGGTTGTCCAACTTGTAAGCAATGTTTCATGTATTAACTCTACAGATTGTTCATTAGAGTTAGATTTTCCACTTAATTTTAATAAACGTCCCAATTTTTCATCATCTCGAATGGCACGCTCTCCTTTGCTATTTAAAGCAGAAGATAAGAGTTGAATCAGCTCCCATTGTTTCACTGAAAATTCATTTTTTTCAGCAATTCTTCGGGTATGGTTTCCTTTTTTAGCATATTTTAATAGCCTTAAAAATATGGCTTGAATATCTTTATTCTCTTTACTGCTAATTGCCTCAATGGTTTCATTGGCTAAAATTGGTAATGCCCCTGCAATACCTCCTACATCTTTATAAGCCTCTACAAGTGTTTTACCTTGTTTCGTTTCATGCCATATTAGGGTAAGAGCATTCTGTAATAAAGTAACCTCATTTGCTCTATTTCCCATATTTAAAATAACCAAATCGGCAAAACTATTGGCTTCAACTTCATGAACCAATTCTACTTTAAGTAATGGCTTTACAATCGTCTCTTTTAATTGTTTTTTATCCATACTTTTAATCAGTACTTGATTGATTCCATCCTCATCCATAATGAGTTTATAAAATTGTTCATATTGTTGCAGTTGAGGAAAATAATCACTTCTCATTGTAAAAATAATGTCTATCTTTAATTTACTATCTGAATTATTATTGTAAAGATAAAGAAGCGTTTCAATAAAGGCATCTCGTTTATCTTTAAAAGTAAGCGTAAATAGCTCTTCAAATTGATCAATATATATTAAAAGCGTTGTTTTCTGATGCTCACAAAAAGCATGTAACTCAAATACTAATTCTTCATTCTTTTCACTATCTATATGTCTTTTTAATTGGTTACTTAATTCTATATAAGGGTTATTTGCAGGTCGTAACTCCAAAATATAAGATTTTTTTTCTAAATAATGAGGAATAACTCCTGCTTTAATAATGGAACTTTTTCCTGAACCACTATCTCCCACAACAGCTAAAAAGCTACGTTGTTCAAGTTTGGTTGAAATCTCTTTTATCTCTTTATCCCGTCCAAAAAAGAACGTTTTAGTTTTTTGCGTAAAAGGGCTAAGACCTACAAAAGGATTTTGTCTACTCTCTTGTAAAAGTAACCCTTTTGGCATACTTTCCCAAACAGTCGCAAGATACTTAATACTTGTTGCAAATCCTCTATCAGCTTGTTCTTTATTGGTCATAACAGCAATAACTTGATGATTTAAAATAAGAGGAGAACCACTATAACCACGAAGAATATAATTGTCTTTTTCAGCGATTATCTCCCAAACTTCAAAGTTAAGCTTCCCTTCTTTATGCATACCTTTATCAAATAGTTTGGCTTTTCGTGTGTTTTGACGATACTCATTCCCTGAAAAAGTACGATAACCAATTAAAGAAACTGCTTTATCTTGATTATCTTGTAAAGAGGTTTCTTTCAATGCAAAAGGTTTCTTATCACATAAGCCTTTAACATAAAAGACTGCTAAGTCATAAACTTTATGTTGGGCAATAACAGTAACCTCATAATTCTCAATCCTAGCCTCTCCAACAGACTTCAAAACATGATAACAACTCAAAACAAAACTACCACCCTCATCACTATAAACCACAAACCCTGTACCCATAGATTTATTACTAGCATCTTGACTCTGAATAAGAAGAATTGAATCATTCATAATATCCCCTAAAAAATATCTTAATGACTGAGTTCTGTTGTAACAGAAGAGGTTTCTATTTCCTTGTTGGAGTTTAGTATAACAAAATAGTATTATTTAATTATAAAATATTTTTATAATTTATAATTTAAAAATAAAATAAAGAAAAGACCTAAATTCTTATAAACTAACCTCATCATCCAAGCGAGACAACATATACGCTCTAGCTACCTTGGAGATAAGAGAGTTGACCTCTTTAGATTCAAGTTCCAATTCAAGTAACATATCACCCTCTTCTTTCATAACATCAGCATGAAAAGCTTTTAAATATTGTCCCATCTTTTTGATATCACCAACCCCACCATTGATTACATCAAAAACCTCATTATAAATCTGTTCTAATCGCCATGTTCTACAAGCATAATTATTGATATAGTCAATCTTTTTTTGCTCTTTGAGAGTATCTATGGGCTGTTGTACTTTAAGCTTTTTAACTCTTTTTGCATGTTTTTCACCCTTAACTTTAAAACGGTAAAGATTCCCCTCAAACATAAAAGTCACCACAATACCTTCGCCAATATTCCCTTCAACACCAAACTTTCTACCCACAGGTGAACTGGGTTCTATTTCATTTTCGACCAATGCTATCATCTTATTTTGTGACAAAAGAGGTGCTTCAAAATCAATCTCTATTTCGTAAGTAGGAAAATTCATAATGTTAAATATATCTGCCTCTACAGCAGAAACCCACTCATCAGCTATTTTCGTCTCTAACCAATAAGCACTTTTTTCATCCTCCAAACTAGGTTCAAGAGGAGAGACTTTAAAGTGTTGAAATAGCATCGCTCTTTTATCCAAACCAGCTAAAGCTGTTTTCTTCTGAATATTGCCACCACTCCACTCATAATAAAGTGAAACAATCTGTTTGTTCAAATCAACCTTATGGCTCTTTGCCAAATTTCTAATCAGCTTCATCCATGCTTCTTGATGCGCATAAGCTTTCAAAGCACAATCTGCATTATCCTCTTCTACATTAATAATATTTTTACGACTCTGAACCCAAAAACCATCACACTCACCATAACAAACAGAAGCATTCGTACCATGAATTTTTTCTGAAATATTGGCTATCACTTTAGGTAAAACAATTTTTTCATCAAATATAGGCTCTCCATTCTCATCTTGCCCACTATACCTTGCTGTTGTTTCAATATTTTTAACAATATTTCTAAACTGTTCTATGCTCCCAAATGATATGAATCTTTTCACTTATTACTCCAAAAATATTTCCAAAATGGTAAAACTTCAATACTTTCTACCTTCTCTTCTTGGTTGTAAGTTAAGAGTAGTTTTTTAGCAACTTTAAACTTTTTTTCTATCTCTCTTAAGCCTTTTAGCTCTCGCTCTTGATTTCCACTGTGCAATTCATAACAGACTTGAACAGCCATCAGTTCATTCTCTTTTTTGACCAAAAAATCACATTCAAAAGAGCCATCATTAAAAATAAAAATTTCATATCCTCGCTTTTGTAGTTCGCTATAAACAAGGTTTTCAAACAATTTACCTCTATTATTTGAAAATCGAAAAGAGATATTTCCCAAAAAGCCATTGTCTACCAAATAACCTTTTTTCTTAGAACGAACTTGTCCTTTTAGTGAGTAAGAAAACTGTTTTAATTCATGATACAAATAAGCATCTTCCAAAGCATAAATATAATTTTTAATACTGTTTTCATTAATCCCTAAAGCTTTAGAGATAGTACTATAAGCATAAAGAGAAGCCCCATTACTAATAAGATATTGTGTCAACTCTTTAAACTGTTTCACCTCACGTATGCCATGATTTGCCACACAATCTTTTAAAATAATGATCTCATAATAATTCAATATTAATTCACGTTTATGTTCAGACTCTTCTTTTTTATACACCTCAGCAAAAGAACCAAACTCCATCATATGGTCAATAATGTTAAGAACCTTTGGGGTATTGTCAAGTAGCTCAAAATAACTCTCTATTTTTTCTATCTGATAAATTTCATTAAGTGACAAGGGATAAACAATGGTTTTAAGGTATCTTCCTGAAAGACTTACAGCATAATCAGAACTTAAAAGTGAGGCGTTAGAGCCTGTTAAGTAAATCTTTTGTACCAGCTCATTGTCATAAATAGCTTTAATAAACTTCTCCCACATCTCTACATTTTGAATCTCATCAAAAAAAATATACTTTGGGTTAACACCATTAATTTTTTCAGAAAGTTCAAGTAGAGCATAAAGCTTTTTAGGATTACTCCAAAGTTCAGAAAAATAAGGGTCATCAAGATTCACATAAAGAATAGATCCAGCATCTACCTCTTCCATCAAGTGATTAATCAGCAGTTTAAAAATGGTCGATTTCCCTGACCTTCTAATTCCTTGAAGTACTTCTATCTCTTTATAGCCTATCTGTTGTATTAATTTAAAGGCAATATCTCGATGAAAAAGCTCTTCATATTTTTCATTTTTCCAATGTTTATTATGTGAAATTAATGCTTTTTCCATAATTAGAATTCCTAAAAGTACTTTTTTACATAATTATAATTATGTTAATTGAGATATTATACTCTTTATAGTTAAAGGTTTTCTTTTTTGTGGTTTTTGAATATTTCTAAAGTTTTTTTCAATTTAACTTCATTATTTTCTATTTTGTTTGCCCAGTTATCTAAGCCATCAAAACTCCAAACTCCTAAACTAACCCCCCTCATACTTCTCTTTCCATGCTTCAAGATTGACTGGTTTATTTTGACTTATATTTTGGAGTATTTTTAGCATTTCATATTTTATAAAAGTCTCTTTTTGATTTTAAAAAAGTTCAATATATTTTTCTTCTAACTTTTGATTAAAGTAATATGCGTTACATTATTATAAGGATTAATATTTAAAGCTTTTGTGTAAAAATTGATAGAATTATTAACATCTCCTTTGTTCAAAAAAGAAATTCCCAAAGTCGTTCAAAAACAGCATGAATGGCTTGGGGTTTTTTTGTTTTTATTTTGTCTATGAAATAGCCTATCTCCATTTCACTATAGTTACGTGTTTCACAAACTTTAGCCACCACATGTACTAACTCAAAAAAAGGATTTTGAGCAGGACGTGTTTCTAGTACATAATACTCTTTTAAAATTTTTGGAATCACCCCAGCTTTAATCAAAGAACTCTTCCCAGAGCCACTATCTCCAATCACAGCTATCATAGAATCAATTTTTATTTGCCTACTTATCTCTTCTATCTCTCTATCTCTACCAAAAAAATAAGCCCTATCTACACGATCAAAAGCAGAAATCCCCACAAAAGGGGTCACAGTGTCAAAAAGTTTAGGGTTAAGCTCATCCCATATCTCTTTTAAATATTTAAGAGGTATGGCATAAGCTTGTTTGCCCGAAGTCACTCTAGTCGTTACCACAGCCACTACTTGAGCTGATTGTTTAGAGACAATGGCTGAACCACTATAACCTTTTTCTACCTTGTCACCTTCACCTATGTAAAGTTCATAGACATCAATATGCTGTGTTCCATCATGAATTTGTGAGACTTTTTTGATACTACCTTCAAGTTTTTCTTGTTTATACTCTCCAGATGACTTATAAGGTTTAAAACCATCCATACTAAACCTTGCATCATCAGAAAGTGTAGCCAATGAAAGTTTTAAAGGCTTAGCTTGTAAACCTTTCACATAAATCACAGCTAAATCTATCAGTTCATTTTGAGAAGAACTTACTTGAAGCTCTGCTTTTAAACCATTGACTTCTAAATGTTCTTTGCCACATGAGCTAATAACATGTTGACAGCTTACGAGGAAAGAGCCATTTTGATTTTAATCTATACAAAAAGCTGTTCCAAAACTTGTATTTTTTGTACTTTTAATCAAAAATGTAGATAGATTCATGCTCTTACCCTCTCTTATTTTAAACGAACTCCTCTACTCATAAATCCCAAAAGGCTTCTGCGTATTAAACTTTTCATTTTTCTTTCCAACAGTATAAAGATTGGGCATTTGATAAATTCTATTTTCATAAGCAATACCCTCTACAGCTTTTTTTATTTGTTGAAAAAACTCATCTGTAGTTCCTACGAATTGACCAGCATCCCATATTCTATTTAACTCTTTGGTTAATAATGAATTTTCATCATAAGGCAAAACATAAGAAGATTCAACATCTTGACATCCAGCAATAAGTTTAACCGAAGCCTTTAACTCTTTATCCGTAGATTCAGCTGCTTCTTGTTTGATTTTGAGATACATACTTTTGTGTTCTATGTAAATTTTCTCTGCTTCTTCTTCTGGAAAGTGCTTTGAAAGAAGCATCCCTTCAGGATCTTGACCTGGACCTACTTTAATAACTGTACCAGAATGACATGAGTCCGAAACCACCATAATACGAACATCTTCAGCAAACTGTGTCCAAAGTGCATGCAGTTCATCATCTAATAAAAATCCATCAAATAAACACCATGTTTCATCTTTACCGTCAGCTTCATCACCTGTCTCATCAGGAATTGAAGTACCATGTCCAGAATAAGAAACAAAAAGAATGTCTCCAGCTTCTAATTTTGTTGCAGCCATCGCAATTGCAGTGCTTACAGCTTCTCTCGTACCCTCTTCATTTAAAAGAACAATTGATTCTTCATAGTTTTGCGATTCTGCCAATGCTTTCATATCTAAACAATCTTTTCCACAAGTTCTTAATGCCCCATCACTTCCATAATGTTCAGGGTCGATGTACTCTAGCCCAATATGTATTGAAATTCCTTTTGCCATAATATTTCCTTATTATTAATATTTTTTAGTTTTTTATTATACATCTTTATAGTTTAATTAAAATAAAATTTTACTTCGGACTTAAAACCAACTTCACCTTTAAATTTGCCGATGCAGAGCCTTTCGCGACAAAAACATTGCCTTCAGCCGAGAAACCAATACCAATCTCCACTTCTGCTTTCTCTAAAATAACCTCTTGATTTAAAGCGTTATAGGTATTAATAACAGGTTGTATTGACTGTATGAGCATATGTTCAACCGTTCCCATAGAGCTTTCAACTTTATTGATCAAGTCGTCACCTCCTGATATCATTTCAATGTCACTTTCAGGAACTTCAACTTCCATCAGTAGACCATTTTCTAATTCTATTAATTTTTTTGACATAATATTGTCCTTTTTTATTTATTTTACATTGATTATACTTTAGTTATAAATAATTTTAATAGAGAACTTTTCTTTATTTTTCCATTTTAAACAAAAAAAAACATCTCTAAATAAGTACGGTTGAACTCACTTATAAAATTAAGAGCATCTTTAAAATTTAGTTCATATTTTTTTAAAAAATCAAATAAAACTATTAACTAACATGTATAATAAATAATAGAAAGGAGTTAACATGCTAAGCAGTATCATTCATATTGAAAGTTCTAATAAAAAAAACAAAAGCTTTGGGACAGGGTTTATCATAGATTGTGATCAAGATGGTTCTTATGTATTAACTTGCCAACATGTTTTAGATGAAGTCGAAACAGCCATGGTAGAAGAACAAAGCGTAGAAATTGTTGCCAGTAGTGACTTTTTAGATATGGCTGTTATCTATGTCAAAACCTTAAGAGAACCTCCCCTTCCTTTACAATTAGCCTCCTGTAACAATCAAAATGTACATGCTTTTGGTTTTGCTAGTTTTTCACGTGACCTTGTACAAAAAAAAGAAATTCAAGCTACCTTATTTGAAGAGGTCATTGAATTACATTCTAAAGTTGATGATTCTTTTTATGTCGTTCGTCGCATCAAAGCCAATGAGGACTACACTTTTGAACGAGGTAATAGTGGCGCACCTTTATTGTGTAAGCGAACAGGTGCTGTCATTGCCATGATTTCTAACAAAGAGGGGTCAAATATTGCTTATGCCATTGAAATTGCCTCATTACAAGAGATTTGGAAAAATCTAAAGCTTCTACGTCTACAAGAAGGAAACCTACACAAACATCAAGCATTTTATGAAAAAATAGATGATTTTATAGGAGAGGTAGAAGAAAATTTTGAACAAAGAAAAAATGCAATTTTAACAAGTAGAACACAACTTAACGATATGAATCAGTTACAAAAAGAGATTCATAGTTTAAAAACAGGGTTTCAAGAAGCCAGTAAGTTTAAATACTATCTAGGAGGTATTGCCTCCATGTTATTAATACTAAGTTTATACTATTTTTTTACCGACTCAGTACAATACAGACCCCATAATTATAAAATAATCAAAATCCCTGTTGACGATGTGCTTAATATCCGTGAACACCAAGGCATAGGCTATCAGGTCATTGGGACAATCCCTTACAATGGTAATAATATTGCTGTGATACACTGTGAAGAAAATGACTCTGGACAAGAGTGGTGTAAAATCACCTATGGAAATATTACTGGTTGGGTCAGTTCAAAATACATTGAAAAAGAACCTGAAATCAAATATGATATCACCCCAGAAAAGAAAAACTATTTTAGAACCATTGCGAATAATGCTTTTTTACAATTTACCTATCCTCTTTCAGCCAAACAAGGTGAAGTCATTCCACTTTCTATCCATTTACAAAACCTTGGAGCCTATGCTAAAAGAGGTGATGTCACCCTAAGTTTTCCTCAACGACCTCAACTAGAGTATCAAAAAGTTTACAGTGATTTTGAGAACATCACACACTACAAAGTGAATGATATCATCTACAACAATCATAAAGATCAAAATAAATCAATGCATGCCATTCATCCAAGTATTGAAGCCAATAAAATGAAATGGGACAATGAAGAACAACATATCTTTGGACTTGCCATTAAAGCACCAAAGAACTTAGAAATATTTAGAATCAAAGTTAGGGCTAGTCTTACACTTCAAAGACCCATTCCCAATAAAGGCACTTTAGACCAACAAGCATTTTTTTCTAAAGAAATTCGTATTAAACTTACAAAGTAAAAGGAGCTATTAACTAATAGTTAACTATTGGTTGTCCATGTGTTTATTTGTCTACTCTATAATACTGTTATGAAAGAGATGAAACCTTTTTAACTCCTTTAACTTGTTTCATTTTATGAGCTATACTCCCTCCTCCTTTGTATAAAACTCTTAGCTCATATCTTTCTTTCATAACCCTTCAAAATATTCCAAAACTTATTAGAAAAGAAAATTAATTAAAATATTTTTGAGCAATGTACACTGAAAGTGGAATTTGTACAATATAAGCAAACATAATAGGCAAAAGCATTTCAACACCAAAAGAACTTGAAGAAAAAGTAGCAATGACCAACGCTAAGGTTAAATAACGTGTTAGTGTATGCCAAAAAGCTGCTCTCTCTTGAGCATCCTCTAAATTATAAATAAATTTAGCTGTTAAAAATGTTAACACATAAAAAACCACAACTGCCCCAAAAGCAATTAAGAAAAGTTCTGGCTCAAAATCATAAATATCTACCAACGTTTGAGAATTCTGTAAGCCAAAAAGATAAAATAAAATAATAAAAATACTAAGCTGAGAGATGTATTGCTGATATGTTCCAATTAGCTTCAGTAAAGGTTTAATAAAACGCACTACCCTAGAAGCAATAAAAGGAATAATAACCAACAAAATAATAACGGCTGAAGCAAAGCGTGTTACAGCAACTTCATTGTCATACGAGCTATCAAAATAAACAGCTGTATAAGTGGCAAAAATATGTAACATAAAGAGTGAAAGAGAAATGAGTAATAAATTCACAAAAAGTAATAAGAAACCAAATGACGTATCTCCCTTTGATTTCTTAATCCAATGCATTACCATACCCCCACCAGAAAGGACAGCTACTAAAAAAAGTCCTGCTGCTATTCCAAAACTACCTGTTGCAAAACCTAAAACAATAGCAAACATAGGCAGAATCAGATAATTAACCAAGAAGCCTTTTAAAAGTATCCCTCTGTGTTCCCAAATAAGTTGCACATGTGTCAATTCAAATTTAAAAAGAGAAGGCATAATAAGGGTTAACCCGGCAAATAGACATATATTTGATGAAAAAATAAAACCATCTGTATTAGCCCCATACATAAACCCTAAAAAAGCACCTAAAATAACGATAATAATTAATTGCATACTTATCCCTAATATATTCTTAAGTTATTGAAGTATAACAGAAATACTATAATTTATTTTTATATATAATATAAATTCTAGTTATTCATATTTTTAGCGTTACAGGAATACCCAATAAATAATGCTTACATAACTTTATAAGCTATACAAACTTTCTCTAATTTTCCCTCTTTTAAAAGTTTTTGTATATTATGTAAAAATATCTCAGAAAGCATTCTGCACTTAAGCAAAAAATCCAATCTCCTTAGACCCCAATAAACTCTGTTTTATCTTCTAAAAGATAAATAATGATGCCTGTTGTGGGTTTCTTACTAATACTCTGTATCGCTTTTTTATAATACCTCACTTGATTAACATGTTTTAAATGATATTTTTTAGAACTTTTATAATCAATCACCACACATTTTTCATCATATTCTAAAAATAAATCAATCTGTTTTAACTCCTCTTCAAAAGCAAGTGACTGTTCACTGTTCACTCTAGCACCTTCTAGTAACTTTTGAAAGTGTTTATTGGTAATCAAATCCAAAACACGTTTCTTAATCTCATCAAGTTTCTGTTGACTTAAAAGTAAACCATATCGATTTTTTGTAGCAGCCATGGCTTCTGCCATGCCCATCAATGAAAAAGAAGCCGTCATCTCTAAAGTATAATGCAAAGCTGTACCAAATAAAATGGCATCATAGTCTTTCTCCTCTTCCTCTTCCTCTTTATTAATATCTTGCATACCATAATGATTTATCGTAATGGGCTCAGGTATAATATGTTCTATCTCTTTCTTATTTGTATTCGATGAAATTTGACCTATAGACATGGGACGTATACCCAACAAATCAAATATAGAACCTTTCTCTTTACGAATCACAATCATACTTTCTACAGCACGAGTGAGCGCAACATAAAGAACATTCATTTTATCTTTTTGATTCAGTACTTTCTGTTTTTCGAGTAAAATCGCATAATATTCATCAAAATGATTACGTCCAGACATTTTATAAAAAATATTTTCTATCTGTAAATGCTCATCATACTCATACAAAAGCGTTGACCTATCAGGCGCAACCCCTTTGAGTCTGTCCAATACAATTACATGTTCAAACTCTAAGCCTTTTGAACTGTGTATGGTCATAATTTGTACCCCATTCTTAGCCGAACCTGCTACTTCTATTTGAGACAAAGCAAACTCTTCTAAAAATGTAGGAATATCTGAAAAACTAGCAGTAAATTCTAAAAGTTTTAACAAATTCATCTCTTCTTCAAAATAACCAAAAAGACCAATCAACTTATGCACCACGACCAAAGGTTCCATAAAAGGATGAAACCAAGAAAGATCTAAATCTTCTAAATCTTTCCCAACAGCCTGAAACATGGCTTTTGCATCTAACTTTATGCCTGTAAACAAATACTCAACCATGGCAACCACGGCAGCGACCTTAGCCGTATGTTTTAACGAAGAAGATGTTTTAAGTGACGTAGCATAATCTTTGGCATAACATGCTTCCTGAATGGTCGCACCATCTTTGTTGGTCGCAACTAAAATAGCAATCTCTTTTAAAGGCACATTTTTAGAAAGTAAAAAAGCTAACTGTGTTAATACTTCCTCTACCAACACTTCTGCTTCCACCACAGCAACAAAACCTTTACTTGCTCCAGCTTTACTCTTTTGAGGAACATAATCTTTCATATAAGGTTCAAACCAAAAATTCACTTGCTCAACCACAGCCTGAGAACTACGGTAATTTGTATCCATTTGGGCAATACTTACCTCATAGTTTGTCGCCACAGCATCAAATAACTCTTCAACCCCTCCTCGAAAACGGTAAAGTGATTGCTTCGTATCTCCCACATAAAAAAAACTTCTAAATTCAGCTGTTCCATGTCCAGCTGTTACTTCATCTATAAGAGGTTTAAGCAGTAAAAACTGTAAAGTAGAAGTATCTTGAAACTCATCTAACAATATATGTCTAAAACGACTGTCTATTTTAAAATATAAGAACTCTTTATTAATACTCTCATGTAAAAGCCGATGGGTAAAATACGTCAAATCATCAAAACTTAATACTCCTAACTGTCGTGCCGTAGAAATGTTTGCATTTTTATAATAGTCATATACTTGAAAAAGGTTATGTAAAACTACTTGTTCTTTTATCCTTGCCCATTCTGCCAACATTTTTTTGAGTGCTAAAAAAAGCTCCTCAATTTTAGGAAACATCGCCACATACTTTTTATAGTTACGATGCTCCAATAAAGAAACTTTTTCAAACACTGACTTTTTAAATAAAGCTTTCACTTCCATAGGTTCAAAATTTTTTACAGCTGTTTTAGACGCACCAGATTCAATAACCAAACGATGCAATTCATCTCTTTTCGTATCTATTTGGACTTCCAAATCAACCGTAGAATACAAGTCATAATTCACAGCAGGAAGTAATGGGTCTATCTTGTAAAAGTTTTGCATCAATTCAAACATCTTTAAAAAACGTTGATCCTCAATATTCATGGCAAGTTTTACCAACTGATGTAAAAGAGAATTGGCTTGTACTTCTTCTAAGAAATTCTCCTCTTTTCTCCCAGCATCTATCTCCTTAGTCACAAAATCTGGCTCCATGTCTATATAAAGAGAGGCTGAACGTAAAATAGAAGTAAAAAAACTGTCAAGTGTCACAATAAAGTTGGATGAAGACAAAAAATTTTCAAGTATGGTAGGTTGTTGCTTTAAGAGTTCTTCTTTACTTAGACCTGTTTCCTCTGATATCTTTGTTAATTCCGTTGTTTTCTCTTCAAGATTAATCAAAACAGAAATAATCCTCTGCTTCATCTCAGCTGCTGCTTTATTGGTAAATGTTGCAGCCAATATATTAGAAGGTTCTTCACCCATAAAAAGTAAAGCAAGATAACGTACAGAAAGTGCAAAGGTTTTACCTGAACCAGCCGAGGCTGAATAGGCTAGTTGATTTTGGAAAGTCATTGTTTATCCATGTAACTTTGAATTCTTTTATTAACTTTTATAAGTTTATAAATGCCATAATAGTTTATTCTCTTTAGATTTTATATAATCAATGATTATAACATTTTTTAATTAAACTGTTTGAAAATAAAAGAGATGCTATTTTATGTTAAAATCTACAAAAAAGAAAACCATTTACTTAAACATATACAATTTAATCTACGTTTTGACAACACTAAAGTACTAAGACATTGGTTTACGTGCCAAAGAATCTACTTCTTTAAGCAATGTCGGAAATCGATACTTTCCATGCATCGAGGCAATGGCTTTTTTAGCCTCTTCTAAATCCATATCTTTAGTACTAATATAAAGAGGCTTTACACTCTTACCACGTAACAATTCACACATTTTTGGAGTATTGCCAAATTTAGCTTTTGCTACACCAATAATCGGAACTTTGGTTTCTAAAGCTTCGTACAAATGTAAACCCAAGCCCTTATGTGTCTCAATATCTAACCAAACATACCCATCTACAACAATGCATTCTATCTCTTCTAAACTATTTAAGGCTTCTAATAAACACGGTAATTCACGTTGATAGAATGCTCCTGACACATAAGGTAAAATGTTTTCTATAAAATGTTGTTTTGCATAAATGGCTTTTTCATCTTCCCATTTTTCAAATCCTAAACAGGCTACTACAGCATTTTCATCACCATTATATTGTACATCTAATACATATTTCATCTAATTTTTCCTAAAAATACCATTGTTTATGATAGGTTTATAAACAGTTTTTGTTATGTTTTGTTTTTTGTTTTATAATACTCTTAACAAACAAAATTAACTCAAGGATTACTTCATGAAAAACTTTACAAGAAATGCCATTGCTACTTTAAGTCTAGTACTTTTAACACAAACTATTTCAGCAGGGTACACAAAAAACTCTGAAACATTAGATGTAAAAAAGTTTTCATCTGTATGGCAGGAACTTCATAGAGGTGAGCAAGTTAATAAAAAAACGTTAACCTCTTCTATTGAAAACCTTTTAGAAAGTGAAACTTTAGATATAGAAAAATTTTCATCAGTATGGCATCAACTTAACAGAAACGAGACAACTGATCAAAAGCGTTTAATTTCTACCATGGAAAATCTTTTGAACAACAGTGTACAGATTAAAGATGAAGAGTGTATTCCCACTATTGATATCGCAAAATTTTCACCTTTATGGCAAGAAATCAATACCAATAACAACCGTGAACTTCATCTAAGCAATGCCTTAAATAGCACCTTAAATGAAGTAACTTGTACCCTGTCTTAACTAACATTTTACACCAAAATTTGGTGTATTTCTACCCACGAATAAAAGTAAATTTCTCTTCCTTATCTTTACTCTCCTTTTTAAATGTTCTTCGTGGGTAGAAATACATCAATACCATCAATAAGCTCCCCTAGCACACCATATTCTCATCTTATAGCCTTAAAACATAGCAATACTCTACGTTAAAAAATTTACATTTTTAACGTTTTTTAATAAAATTAAATCTTAAAAAATGTTTTTTATATAAAAAAAATATTTTTATATAAAAACAAACATATTTTTAAGCTATTATTTACACACTAAGGAATATCATTTTTGATAATCAAAAAAAAGGAAAATATCATGAATATGATTACAATTTTAAAATTCTTAATTCTAAGTACCTTAGTTACTATTTTTATTGCTTGTGGAGGAGGTGGAAGTTCTTCTGATAGTGGAGGCACAGAATCACCAGAGACCCCTGATACTGTCGCACCTACTAAACCCAGCATCACAAACTTACCAACACAAACAAAGTCAAATGTTGTAAAAGTTGCAATTACAGGAGAAGCGCATACTTATGTCTATATTAATGATAAAAACATCACCGTACTAGGCGATACAGGAACAGAAAATGTAGACTTAAACTTATCTGGAGATGATGGTGTAAAAGAATTTACACTCCAATTAAAAGATAAATCAGGCAATATAAGTGAATCATTAACTTTTTCCATTACTAAAGATTCTACAGCACCTATATTTACTTTAACAAATATTATAGTAAAGGAAAATCAATTATCTGTCTTAACTGTAAATGCCCAAGATACTCATGCCATCACATACACCCTTTCAGGTACCAATAAAGAAAGCTTTAGCATCGGTAGTAGCAGTGGTATTTTAACCTTTAATGAGGCTCCTGATTATCAAACATCACCAAATGGCTTTGTTGTAACCGTTATTGCCACGGATAGCTTTGGCAATGTTCATAGCCAAGTCTTAACTGTTCATATTGAAAATGTTATAGAAAATGGTGAACCTACAGCAGTGGCTGGAAATGATATTAACCTCAGACAAGGTCTAAACTTTAACGTAGATGGTTCTGCTTCTACAGATGATGGAAACATTGTGAAATATGAATGGTTCAATGGTATTGTTAAAGTGGGTGAAGGTAGTAGCTTAACACTCAATAGCAGAGACTTTAGTATTGGTAATAATACCATTATTTTAAGAGTGACAGATGATGCTGGACTAAAAGGTTCGGATAATTTAACCCTCAATGTTCTCAAAGCAATCAAAACAACAGGTCAAAATAAAAGTTACAATAGTAATGGTGATGAAATCGATAAGACAACTACCCATGATGATGCACATTATGCCAAAGGTATTGACAGTAACTATACAAGAGATGATGCTGTAGGAACCGTAAAAGATAACTTAACAGGCTTAGAATGGCAAGATGATGCTGTTGTGGCTTCTTTAAAAAAACAATGGCTTAGCGATGCAAACTATGCTGCTTGTACCTATGATACTACCTCTGATGAATGTTATGATACCACAGGTGATACAGCCACAGCTTACTGTGAAAACTTAGTATTAAACGCACAAAGTGATTGGAGACTGCCAACAAGCTATGAACTTGAAAATATTATTAAATATGGGGCAGCAACTTCAGCCATTGAAACAACAAATGCCTTTAGCAATACAGCAGCTGATGCTTACTGGACATCAACAAGCAGTATTAATGAATTGGATCAAGGATGGTATGTACATTTTAACTATGGTGCCGTTAATACAGCCCACAAAGACAATGCTCTTTATGTTAGATGTGTAAGAAAATAAAGGAATATAATGAAAACTATTTTAATAATGATATTGGCTTGTGGTAGCTACTTAAATGCTGATTTTTCAAGAGACGATGCAAACAATATAGTGAGTGATACAACCACAACCTTACAGTGGCAAGATGATAATAGTAACGAGACAGAAACTAAAACTTGGCAAGAAGCATTGGATTACTGTGAAAATTTAACATTTGGAGGCTCTAGCGATTGGCGAGTCGCCAATATTAATGAATTAAACACATTAATAGATCGAACTAAGAAAAAAATTGCCATTGATGAAAAGTTTGAACATGTTGGAGCCAATACTGTGTATTGGACTTCATCAACTTCAATTGATGACCATAAAACAAAATCGTGGGTTATAGATTTTACTAATGGGATTGTTGATGGAAAACTTAAAGTCGAAAAAGCGTACGTCCGTTGTGTTAAAGATAACTAATATGGATTAAAATTCATAAGATAAATCAGGAGAAAAAAATGAAAGTAATTTTAATAATTATGCTAACATACAGTAGCTTCCTCAGTGCTGACTTTACAAGAGATGGGACTACTGAAGTTGTTAGTGATACAGTAACAACATTGACATGGCAAGATACAAATGCCAGTCACAGTAATCTCAAAACTTGGGAAGCAGCACTAAACTATTGTGAAAATTTAAATTTTGCCAATTCAACAGCATGGAGATTAGCCAATGTAAATGAATTAACTACTTTAGTAGACAGAACAAAAAAGAAGCTTGTCATTGACGATGCTTTTCAGTATGTTGGACAGCAAGACATTACTCTCTATTGGACTTCTTCTACTGCCTTAGATCACCTAAAAAATAAATCTTGGGCTATCAACTTGGCTAAAGGTTCTATTTCAGGAAAATTAAAAACACAAACAGCGCATAGCATTTGTGTGAAAGATAATTAACACTCCTCTGCATTCCTTTAGTTAAAAGAGTGCAAAGTAAAAAAATAGCCCACATGCATTCCTTTAGTTAAAGGAGTGCAAAGTAAAAAATAGTCCACTCTCTTTATAGAACTGATGTTTCGTTATCAAAATATTATGATGGTCTCCTTCTTTATCTAAGTAAAACTGCTTTTGTTGAGAATTAAAACTACTAAAAAGTTCTTCTCCTTGTTCATAAGCAATCAAACTGTCTTCTTCACCATGCACCATATACAAAGGAAGTTTTAAACCTTTGGCTAATTTAGTAGAATCTACTTCTTTTGGATTGAAATTATAAAAAAATACTAAACTTTTTTCTAAACCCTCATAGAGTAAAGTACCCAAAAAATCGCCAAAAATACGCAAAGATTTTTCTTTTAATACCTTATCTAAACGCTCAAAAGTCGATACCAATACCATGGCTTGAAAATCATACTTAGAGTTAAAAACATTTGTAATGGCAAAAGCACCTCCTAAAGACATACCCCAGATATAAAGTTTTTTCTCTTTTACCTTTAGATACTTTGAAACATCATCTAAAACTTCATCTACATATAACTGCTCATGCTTTTTCTTTGTATAATACAAATGCTTTAAATTACTTTCTCCATGATGGGGTAAATCAACTAAAAGACAAGTCAAACCTAAAGCAACATAACGTTCAGCCACAGGTAACAAATCTTCTTTACGTCCATTTTTACCATGTAACAACACCAAAATACCAGCATCTTTGTTGATATTTTGTGTAGGTAACTGCTCTTTTAAAAGCTTTTGTCGTGTTGAAACCCCTTGACTTATATCTTCTTCTACCAATAAATAAGGTGTTCTTGCCTGAGTAAAATGTTTTTGAATTTTCATGCCATGTTTCCAAGGCTTGTCTAACCATTCATGGTGATACCTTTGTAATAAGCGTTTTTTAGGATGCATAATATTTTCTTGATTAACCCAAATAATGCTTTGCAAAAGTATCAAAATAAATAAAATAATAAAGACCGTTTTTTTCATGTAAAATTATACGATATACTTGTAAAAAAAATAACTTAAAAATAATGGTCTCTATTAAATGTATGAATATATCACAGAAAATTCTTGGAAAATAGCAGTAAAAGATGAGTTTGAAGAAAACTATATGAAAGAACTCATAACTTTTTTAGAAAAAGAAAAAGCATTGGGTAAAAATATTTTACCCAGTGAATCAAATTGGTTTAATGCCCTCAACAGTACCCCCATTGAGCAAGTTAAAGTCTTTATTTTAGGTCAAGACCCTTATCCTACTTTGGGTCATGCGCATGGTCTATGTTTCTCAGCCCTTGACCCCATCAACCCTCTACCAAAATCACTACAAAACATCTACAAAGAATTAAAATCTGACCTCAACATTGACAATACCCACACAGCCAACCTACAACCATGGGCAAATCAAGGGGTCTTATTGTTAAATGCTATTTTAACCGTAGAAGAAGGTAAAAGTAATGCACATAAAAACAAAGGTTGGGAAAATTTTACAGACAAAACAATACAACTAATCAATGAAAAATGTGAGAATGTGGTTTTTATTTTATGGGGTGCTTATGCCCAAAAAAAAGCGAAATATATAGATAATTCAAAACACTTAATTATCAAAGACCCTCATCCCTCACCCCTATCAGCCTACCGTGGTTTTTGGGATTCTAAGCCTTTTTCAAAAGCAAATGACTATTTAGCACAACATCATAAAGAAACCATTAACTGGGTTCTATAAGCATCAAATGCTAAAAAGTAATTAACCCTACTTTGAACGTTGATAATATGATACCATACTTGCTTTTTGAATAACATGTTTGTTAATCATGTACCCAACTAAAGCACTGTCACTCTTTGCCGTTAAATTAAGTTTTTCAACATCCAGTGCATGAATGGTAAAAACATAAGCATGGGCTTTATCACCTTTAGGAGGACATGCCCCACCAAAACCTGCTGAACCATAATCTGTTAATGTTTCTACAGAACCTTTTGGAAGCATCTTTTTAGCAGAAGCATCTGTGGCTATAGCATTTGTAGTCACAGGAATGTTTACTACCAGCCAATGCCACCAACCACTCCCCGTTGGTGCATCAGGATCATACACAGTTATGGCAAAACTTTTCGTACCCTTTGGTGCATTTTCCCAATGCAACTCAGGTGATTTGTTCTCTCCACTACAGCCAAAACTGTTAAATTCTTGTACTTTAGAAATTTGCCCTTTTAAGTCCTTACTCTCTAAAGTAAAACTGTTTGCCATAATGGTTGAGATGGTTAATAACGTGAAAATAATAACTTTCATATCTGTGTCCTTAAGTTTAAGATGTTTCGTATAATAGCATGAATAATAGTGAAAATCTATAAAAAACCATGGTCAAAAATCATCTTTATCATCATAATATAATTAAAACATAAGTTGGATGAACATATCAAAAAGGGGGAAGAGAAGAATAAGAAGAGTGTCTCTTGCACTCTTCTATACTTTAATACGCTCGTATTGAAGATTTACGTCTTAAAGACGCTTAATTTTTACTTTCTACTGTTTTACTTTCTACTTTTTTATTTTCTTTTTTAACTTCTTTAGTTTCTTTCTTTGTTGCTTTTTTCTCTACTTTTTTGGTTTCTTTTTTTGCTGATTTTTTGGCTTTTACTTTTATCAAAGGAGCTTTTTTTGCACACTCTCTTAAGTCTTTTTTAGTTTTTGAAGCTTCAATACAAGCAATTCTTTTTTCTATGGTTTTCACTTGAGTTTTAAGCGCAGCTATTTGTGACTTTTTGTCCTTTTGAACATCATACTTTTTCGGTGTTTCAGTTTTAGCAAATGCTCCTGATACCAACAAACCTGCTGTAATAATTCCAGCTACTATTTTTTTCATAATGAATCCTTTTTTTCGTAATTTAAAGATTAAACTATATATCTGTATTGTGTAGTATTTGTGAGAAGTAGTCAATATCTTAAATTAAGAAATTTTCATATGTGTTATCTCACTACTAGCCCCCAACCTCATCGGTGGGCCCCAAAAACCTGTTCCTCTATTCACATATATTTGTGTCGCTTCATTATGTTGGTAAAGTCCAGCCAAATAAGGCTGTACGATTTTCACCAACGCTTTAAATGGATACAACTGTCCACCATGAGTATGACCACTTAAAACTAAATCCACTCCAGATTTCACCTCTTTAATAAACAAAGGTTGATGGGCTAACAATACCGTAGGCGAATTTTTATCACACTTTAAAAGTGCTTTTTTTAAGTTAGGCTCATGATGCTCACGTCGGTAGCCCATGTGGTCATAAACACCTGCTAAATTAAAGCCCTCCCCTTCTTGACCTATGTAGACACTTTCATTTTCTAACGTTTTAATGCCCAAAGCATTTACAGCCACTATTATCTCTTCTACATTATGTAAATATTCATGATTCCCAACAATAAAATAAGTACCATAAGTACTCTTTAATCCTTTTAACTCATTTAAGGCTGGTAGCGCATATTTTAAAGCTATGTCTACCAAGTCACCTGTTATCACCACCAAGTCAGGCTTTAAGACATTTGTTTTTTCTACCATATCTTTTATAGAAACTTGATCAATAATCCCTCCAATATGCACATCACTTAACTGTACAATACTATAAGGCTGTTTGAGGTTTTTTAATTTAACCTCTACTTGTTCAATCACTATATGCGTCGCTTCATACATAGCACGACCACTAAGCCCTACTGCTGTTGCTACTGAAAAATAGTCCAATCCTCTTTTTAAAAATGCTCGTCGGTTCTCTTCTATGGGTGCTTTATTTATAAAGAGTTGTAACAGGTCATAAATAACAGCTGTTGAAAAGGTAAGAAATATAATCCCAATAGCTAAAGAGAGTAGTAAAAATAACCAGTTGGGTATGTCAGGGTTGTAGCGTCCATAGATGTAACCTAAAATTCCTACAAAGTTAATAATCAAAAAGATTTTAAAATAGCGTTTATACTTTTCATCAATATGTAATTTATTGATAAAGCGTTTGATAATGTAGAAGTTTAACAAGTACATTACTGTACTGAAAATTAGAGCAAATATTAATAGTTTCATTTATTTATTCCTTTTTTAGAATTGTATCTATAAAATATGACTAAATAATATATCTTCTCTAAATAATATTAAATTATTTAGAGAGTTGATTACTTGAAGTCAACTTGTACAAGATAGGAATAACTAAAAGTGTTAAAATTGTTCCAATAAAAACACCAGAAATTAGAGAAATTGCCATACCTTCAAATACAGGATCACTTAAAATAAATAGTGAACCTAATACAGCTGTTAGTGCTGTAATCATAATAGGTTTTGTTCTTATTTTTACTGATTGAAGTACTGCTTCATCTGTAGAAAACCCTTCTTTTTCTTTGTCTTGAATAAAATCAATTAACAAAACAGAGTTTCTAACAATAATACCTGCTAAAGCAATCATTCCAATCATTGAGGTAGCTGTAAACGCTGACCCATAGAAATAATGCCCAGGTAAAACACCTATAATTGTTAGAGGAATAGGTGACATGATAACTAAAGGAACTAAATATGAATTGTACTGGTTAATTAAAAGTAAATAGAGAAAAATTATTCCTACAAGATAAGCTAACCCCATGTCCCTGAATGTTTCATAAGTAATTTTCCATTCACCTGACCATTTTATTTGAGCATTAATATTAAGTGGTGTTGATATGAAGTGTTGCTCAATATCTTTAATTTTTTGACTAATCTCAAACATACCATAAAGTGGACTTTCATTTTCACCTAACACATCAGCACTCACATAGTTTACTTTACGACGATCTTTATGATAAATTTTAGCTTCAATATTTTTTTCTTTTATCTCTACTAACTCATAAAGAAATATACCTTTGATCTGAGAATGAAGTAAAGAGTCAATTGATTTCTCACTATCTTTCAATGACATAATAATTGGAATTCCATCAATACTTTTAGCATTATGTATATAACCAATCTTTTCCGAACTTAATGCTTTAATATGTTGATTTATTTCGTGGATACTAATGCCATAACGTTCTGACTTTTTCGCATCTATAACAATAATACTTTTCACTCTATCTTCTACTAACTTGGTATCAATGTCACAAATACCTTCTGTGTCTTTAAAGTAAGATTCAACTTTTCGGGTTAGTTTTTTTAGTTCTCTAGTATTATGTCCATAAACTTCTGCTAAAATAGGAGAAAGTACAGGTGGTCCAGGAGGGACTTCTACTGTTTTAATAGTAGCTTCATTTAAATACTTACTCACAATTTTTCTTACCTCTCCAGCAATTTCATGACTACTTCGTTTACGCATACTCTTAGGCGTTAAAGAGATTTGAATATCTCCTTTATGTTGACCACGACGAACTTGATAGCTTCGGACCATACCATTAAAGTTAATAGGACCTGAGCGACCTGCATAGACTTGTTGAGAACTTATTTCTGGGATAATACTTAAATCCAAAGCAATTTTATTCAGTAACCTTTTCGTTGTTTCTAATGCTGACCCTGATGGAAGCTTTACTTCCAATTGCATTTCCACTTTATTGTCATGAGGTAACATTTTTAATAATACAAGTTTATTACTAACCAACAAAAAACTACTAAATACCATACCTGTAATAATCAATATAAGAAAAAGTTGACGAAACTTTGTTTTTAAAAAAAACATATTTAAGAAAATAAAAAAGTTTAATGAATCTTCTTTCTCTATTGACTTTGTCGAGTGCTTAGCAGAGAACTTATAGAGTAGCCATGGTGTAACTGTAAATGCAATAATTAATGAAATTAACATACCTACGGAAGCATTAATAGGAATAGGTGACATATAAGGACCCATAAGTCCTGTAACAAATACCATAGGTAAAAGCGTAATAGTAACAGCTAAAGTTGCTATAATAGTTGGTTGCCCTACTTCTGAAATAGCTTTTGGGATAATAGCTCTTAAGGACTCATTACTTTTTAGTTGATACCTATGTACATTTTCAACAACAACAATGGCATCATCCACTAATATTCCAATTGAAAAAATAAGTGCAAAAAGTGAAACTTGATTAAAAGTAAACCCCATAACCATAGAAGCAAAAAGGGTTAATGCTAAAGTAACTAAAGTCGAAATAGCAACAATAACAGCAAAACGATATCCCATAGTTATAAATACCAGTAACATGACAACCCCAATAACAATTAACAGTTTTTGAGTAAGATGGCTTACTTTACTACTTGCACTCTTAGCATAATTTCGAGTAATATCAAGTTTTAAATCTTGGGGTAAATAACGTTTCATTTCATCTTCAAGAATATAACGTACATCTTTTTCTAATAAAATTGCTGAAGTTCGTGGCTTTTTAGCTACAGTAAGCGTCACAGAAGGATGGGATTTACCATTTTTATAATAATTTACATAACTATCAGCTAACTCATTAGTAAGCTTAATTTCTTTAGTAACATCCTTAAAATAAATTGGATTTTTGTTTTTAAATCCAACAAGAAGGTTTTCAAGTCTTTCTATATTATCTGACTCTAAATACTCTCCAATCCATATTTCATTAATCTTATTATTTTGAATATCTTTTAAAAGGTAACTTGAACTGTTTTCAGCCTGAATTTTTTGTTTAATGACTTGACTATCTATACCTAAAAAAGCCATTTTATGTGTGTCTAAACTAATCCTAACGGCAGGACTTACCCCTGTAATTATGTCTGTATGGCGAATATCTTTAATTTGAGAAAGGGATACTTTTAAAGATTGGGCAAACTGTTTAAGCTGTGTTCGTGAATAATTATTTGTCTCAGAATAAAGGCTATATACCAAAGAAGGTACATCATCTATTTCCATAGCTGTAATAATAGGCTGAGTTATATTTGAAGGTAGTTTTCCAATACGTTCATGAATGACTTCATAGACTTTGAAGACAGATTGGGTGTTATATTCACCTAGATGAAACTCTAACGAGATAGAAGAACTTCCTTGAGAAGATTTTGAATAAATATGTTTAACCCCACTAACCTTAGAAAGGAAATTTTCTAAAGGAATGGTTACACGCATTTCAACCTCTGAAGCAGATGCACCTACAAAATCTGTTGAAATATGTACCATTGTAATAGGGATTTGAGGATCTTCTTCTGCTGGAGTTAAATAGAGTGCGACAGAACCTAAAAAAATTCCAAATACAACCAAAATCGGCGTTAACTTATGGTCCATGAATTTTTTGGCTAATCTACCAGCTAAAGAAAGTTTACTCTGCATTGATTACCACACAATCTCCACTTACTAAACCAGATAAGATTTGCCGTTTTCTATTTTCTTTTTTACCTAAACGAATATATTGTGTAATAATTTGTTCATCTTTCTTTAAATAAGCCATAGTAAGTTCATGTTTTCTATGGATATATTTACTGTCAAGGTATAGTGCTTTTTCTTCTCCTATCTTAAATTTAACAGAAACAAAGTTTCCATCATGGAAACTAGAACTTAATTTCATAGGAATAATAAGTCTAAGAGTGTAAGAATAATTATAAGAAGTAGGAAAAATAACAATATTTTCAAAATCAATTTCATAAGTTTTTCCCTCTACCTCAACTAATACTTTTTGATGTTTTTTAATTTTCTTAAGTATTGATTCAGGTACAGTCACAACCACTCTCATTTTATTTTTGTTATAAATAGAAAAAAGTTCTTGACCAGTTGAAACTTTTTCAGAAAGACGTATATGCCGTTGCTCTACTACCCCATCAAAAGGAGCACTAACCTTAGTATACGAAAAAACTTCATTCATTTGAACTAGTTGTTCTTTACTATGTGCTAAGGTCTGTTTTGCTCTCGTATAGGCTGTTTCCCTTTGTGTAAGGTCTTCTTTTGTTGCTAAGTTTTGTTTTCGTAATTTTTTTATTCGTAAATATCTTCGTCTTTTTTCATTTAAATCTAATTGATTACTCACGACAGTATGCTTAACTTCTTTCACTTTAGCATTTTGTAAGACAGAAGAAATTTTTAAAAGAACATCTCCTTTTTTAAAGGTCTCTGATATGTTTACTCCTAAATATTCAATCACACCAGCAGTTTCTGCTGAAAGATTCGCTCTTTGAATAGCTTCTACACGACCATGGTTTTCAAAATATAGATTATGTACTTCTTCTTTGAGAATATAATTCTCTTCTCCATAAGTAGGAGAAAGAGAAAAAAATAGAATAGTTAAAAGGTATGTAATTGGATGTTTCAAGGTTTTCCTTAAATAATAAGATTATCTAAATTTTTTATAGATATTTTTGTTGCTTCTAATTCATTTTCTAGTTTTTTCAAATCAGTGATATTAAGTGTCCCACTTAAGAACTTAACATTTGTATCGGCTAAAAAATAATTATATTCTAAACGTTTTAAATCATTAAAGCGTTCAAGATATTGAAGTGATATCCTCTCTTTTTCTAAAAGAGATATTGTTCCTACTTTAATTTTTCTTTTTGCCTGATACTCTAATAGTTTAAGTGCTTGTAGGTGGTGTCTTAAAGCTTCTATCTCTAAAGGAATAAAATGATATAAACGGTACTCTTTTCTTAAAGCAACTAGAAGTTGATTCTCTTCTTTATTTTTAATATCATGTTTTTCGATTACAGCTACTTTTGCTTTCTGCACTTCAGCTTTATATCGTCCCCCTGTATAGATAGGTATTGTTCCTACGAGCCCAATAAGTAGTCCTGACTCATAAGTATTTCCTAAAAATATAGGCGTAAAATTATTAGTATATTCGTATCCCATTTTTGCTGTTAAATATGGCTCATATTTTGCTTCTGTTAACGCAATATTTTTTTGAGAAATAGTAATATCTTTGTCAAGTTTTAAAAGACTAGGATTATTGGAGACAAGATGTTCTTCGTAACTCTGTAGTGAAGGAATGTTTTTTTTATTATAAAAAATATTTTTTTCTAAAGGTTGAAAGCTTTTAAGTTTGATTTGACTTATAAGTTCAAAATCGTCAATAGCATTTTGAACTCTATTAAAATAAATATTTTGTGCAACTTTCAATTCAAGATTTCTAGATTGAATTAGTTGATAAGTAATATTGTCAAGCTCACCAACATCATATTCTCTTTTTGCTTCTTCTAGCTCTTGATTAGAAAATCTATAACGTTCTTGACTTAAAATAAAAGTATCATAGTTTTCTAAAACTTTAAAATATTGATGAATCAGATCTAAAAGTAGATGATTTCTATTTTGATTGATATTATGAGAGGCTTTTTTCACATTTTCGATAGCCAAAGCACATAAAGCATCTTTTTCTTTATTGTAAAGCTCCTTAGAAAGAGTTATATTTAAATTTCCTTTAAAGAAATACTCTCTAACTGTTTTTTTGGGTAAATTAAAATTAGCATTATCTAAACCAGAAGTTTGGGGTAAGTAATAATGTCCAAATCCATCAGCAATTAGTTTAATGTTTTTTCGTTTACTTTCGTGAACTTCAGAGGCTAATTCTATATTCAATTGAGAATGAGCAAGTTTCATACTATAATTATGCGTATTAGCATGATTAAAAGCTTCAACTAGTGAACCAGAAAGAAGTGTACTTGTACATAATAATGATATATACAACACTTTTCTTAATAAGTGCATTTTATTAAAATGATTTAATAACCTTAGCAGTCTTAAAGTAAAGTCATTCTCCCTATCTTGGTTTTCTCCCAGCATATAAGCTAATGTTTTCAATGATTTATGTCCTATTTATAAAGTTTAATCTAAAGATTGTTTTTTTAATCAAATGAAGCATACAATAAACTAGTCAATAAATGTCACTTATTTATTGTTATTCACCCTATTTAAATCAAATGGGATTCTACCTTTTAAATGTATCAGAAATGTATCAAAGAAAGAAAATTTATATTTAAGCTTGAAATTAGGAAGTTAAAGTCTTTTTACTTTTTTGGGTCTAGACCAGTTTAGAAGCTGATTATACAAGATTTTCAAAAAAAGTTTGTATAAATCTTCAGCTCTATTATCGAATCTAAACTCACATTCTTTTAGATGTATCTTATAAATCTCTCCAAGCTCTAAAGAGGTCTCATTTTGTAATACTACTGTCATATTTGAAGAAGCGAAAGTACCGACATGATTTTTTATTAGTTTTTAAATACTCACTTATCACCTCAGCTTTTTCCACTACAGCTCTTTAAATAAATTCAAAAATAAAGAAAATGCAAAAAACCAAGTATTAAACTAGACCCGAACCTCATCGGTGGACCCCAAAAACCTGTTCCTCGGTTAACATATATTTGGGTTGTTTCATTGTGTTGATAAAGTCCAGCCAAATAAGGCTGTACTATTTTTACCAAAGCTTTAAATGGATATAACTGCCCACCATGGGTATGACCACTTAAGACTAAGTCAACCCCAGACTTTACTTCTTTTATGAACAATGGCTGATGGGCTAAGAGGACTGTAGGTGAATTTTCATCACAATTTGAAAGTGCTTTTTCCAAATCGGGTTCATGGTATTCCAGTCTATAACCCATATGGTCATAAACACCTGCTAGGTTAAAGCCTTCACCCTTTTCACCAATGTAAACACTTTCATTTTCTAAAGTCTTAATACCTAAAGTATTTAGAGCGACAATAATCTCTTCTATTTTATGCAAGTACTCATGGTTTCCTACTATAAAATACATCCCATAGGTACTCTTTAATCCTTTTAACTCATTTAAGGCTGGTAGCGCATATTTTAAAACAATGTCTATCAAGTCACCTCTTATGACCACTAAGTCAGGCTTTAAGACATTTGATCAATAATCCCTCCAATATGCACATCACTTAACTGTACAATAGTATACGGTCTATTCAAGTTCTTCAACTTCACCTCTACTTTTTCAATCTCTATGTACGTTGCTTCATATATGGCTCGCCCACTCAGTCCAACGGCTGTTGCTACTGAAAAATAATCCAGTCCCTTGCGTAAAAAGGCTCTTCGGGTCTCTTCGATAGGTGCTTTGTTAATAAATAACTGTGCCACATCATAAATGACAGCCATTGAAAAGGTAAGAAATATAATCCCAATAGGTAAAGAGAGTAGTAAAAATAACCAGTTGGGTATGTCAGGGTTGTAGCGTCCATAAATATAACCTAAAATACCCACAAAATTAATAATCAAAAAGATTTTAAAATAGCGTTTATACTTTTCATCAATATGTAATTTATTGATAAAGCGTTTGATAATGTAGAAGTTTAACAAGTACATTACTGTACTGAAAATTAGAGCAAATATTAATAGTTTCATTTATTTATTCCTTGATGGATAAATTTTTCATAAATATCCTTACGTTCATCTATATCAAAACAAAGATTTAACTCTTCTTCTAAAACCTTAGAAAACTGCTCCAGACTCTCTATATGTATATTCTCCGTTCTATCTCTATAAACTTTTTGATACCCAGCATTTCTAAGTGAATAAATACATTCATCCATAATTCGTGAAACAACCAAGTTGTTTACAAAAACAGCGTCTGAATGCTTATGTGAATAAAAATGTGCCAATTCAAAATCCACTTCATAACAAGCTCGTAAATCAAAAGTATAAAAGGTAAACCACTTATCATGATGTATCACTTGTAAGGCATAATTATTATTTTTATCTTGATGAACTCTATAGACATAGCCTAGCTGAGCTTCTGTCTGAACATTTACAAACTTTATGGGTTTTACAGGACAGTAGTACCCAAACCCAACATCAACAAGGTAGCGTTCATTTTCATAATTTAGGATTGTAAATCTATGCGTTAAAGGGGCTTCTACTTCTCTGTTGTTGACTACCCTAGCAATATGATATTCAACATCGAAACCTAAATGTTTTAGTACTTCATAGAAAATTTTATTATGCTCAAAACAGTAAGCTCCTCGTTTATGAAGTACAACTTTTTTGTAAACTTCTCCAAGCTCCAAAGATATCTCATCTTTTAACACTACACTCATACTAGAAAAAGCAAAAGTACTAACATGTTTTTTCATCAGTTTTTCAATATCTTCTAAATCTTTAATATCTTCTGTAAAACCTAAAACTTTTAAATACTCACTTATCACCTCATTTTTTTCCACTACAACCCTTTAAATAAGTTCAAAAATAAAGAAAGTGCAAAAAAACCAAGGATTAAACTAGACCCCATACTAATATAGTACGAAACTTGTGTTGAGATTCTATGTTTAGACTTATGTACAAAGTAAGGCATAATTGTTATCCAAAGAAATATGGCACAAAACATCCCAACTATGCTAAACATAGGATTTAAATCTTGATTTGCCACATACCCAGCAATGCTTAACCAAAAAGCAATGGTATAAGGGTTAAGCCCTGTTAATACAAATCCTTGAAAATAATTCTTTAGAAGACTTTTCTTTGAGACAAGCTTATCTGACGTATCCAAACTATTATTACGACCCTGAAAAACTAAATATGCCATATAAGCTAAAAATAGACTGCCCAAAATACCTAAACTCACAATAATAGATGCATGATTTAAAATGGTAGCCACACCTAACAAAATAAGTGACAAGTAAAGTAGATCAGCACTCAAAGCACCAAAACCTATGGCTACCCCACTTTTATAATTTTTTAAAGCATGATTCATAATGAGTATGTTGATTGGTCCTAAAGGGACAGCAGCACCTAAACCTAACAAAAAACCTTCTAATAGGGAATGTAACATCTTAGTAAAACTCCAAAGGGTTAGGTTTTAAAAACTCATACCCAAAATAATTGACTAACTTCTTTGAAGAAACCACTTTTCCTAAGACCTCCATAGACTCAAAATAAGTATTTTCCCATCCAAAAACTTTAGCATTTTTTGTATATATTTCAGACTGTTTAGGATGCAAAGGGGCTGTGACATTAAAAATATTATTAACAACTTCTTTTTCAATACACAGTCTAATAATCTGCACCACATCATCTCGATGTACATAATTCACTCTAGCATCATGCGCTTTTGTTTTACCAGCTGTATATTTTCCAGCTATTCTCTTATAGCCCATGAGTCCAGAGAGTCGTAGTATTAAAACATTATTATCTAAAGTTTTAATCACTGCCTCACCTTTAACAACCATCTCACGACCATCGTAAAAAGAGGTGGAACTTAAGAAAATAACCTGTGTTGATGCTTCTATTTGTTCCATGGTCAAGGTCAACACTTCTAAATAGTTTTCTCTTGGAGGAATGGCTATGACTAAAGTATCACAAGTATATTTGTCTTGCTCTTTATTTGTTATCATGTTTCTTGACAAACACTGAACAGTATAACTTGATTCAAGCGCTTCTTTAAGTGCTTCACCTACCCAACCACAACCTAGAATACTAATTATTTTTTTCATACACTTTCTGCTTCACCATTAAGATAATCATTGCTATAGTTTGTATTATAGTACTTCTCCCTAGGAATTAAGATGAAAATAGACGTTAAACAAATATATTGTGGACAAGAAGAGAGCCTAAAAAATGCCAGAGGCAAAACTTATCACTCTTCTTACAAAAAAGTAGCATTAAACAAACTGGCTTATGAAATTAATGAAAATGGTTTCAGACTAGACCATCAAAGTGACAAAGAGAGTCATGGAGGTATTGACAAAGCCATCTGTGTTTACCCCTTAAAGAATTATACATACCTAGAAGAAAAATATGACATTACACTACCAGCTTGTGCTTTTGGGGAAAACCTAAGCATACGAGATGTTGATGATAGTGATATCTGTCTTGGGGATAAATTTACTTACGGTGAAACCATCGTAGAAGTTTCACAACCACGACAGCCTTGTTGGAAAATCTCTTCTATTGTGGGCATAAAAAAACTAACGGCAATGGTTGTCAAAGAACATAAAAGTGGGTTTTATTTACGTGTTTTAGAAGCTGGAAAGATTACACCTAGCGATAAAATGGAACTAATCTCACGTGATTATCCCAAATTCACCATTGAGTTTATTAACCAAATAGCTTTTAATGCTAAAGAAAATCAAAAAAATATTAAAGAAGTACTAGAATGTGAGAAGTTGGCTGAAGCCTACCGAATCTCTTTAGAAAAACGATATCAACAAAAAGAGGTAGGTTTACAAGCGTGGCAAGAAGATGACTACAATTAAGTAGTCTATTTTTTAGAAGCAGCTGTGGTGATACCATCCATGGCTTTAGTCATTTTGTCAATTACTTTACAATCTTTTAAATTGAAATTTTCACGCCACTTTACAGGATCTCTGTAAACAATTTTTGTTTTATTATCTTCTGAGTAGACCAAAACTTTCATGGGTAAATCAAGTGCTACTAATGGGTCTTTTTGCATTAACTTCGTCCCTAGTTTTGGATTTCCAAAAATTATAACTTTAGTTTTAGCAAGTTCCATCTCTACTTTATCTGCACCTTTTTTATGGTCAATAATAGTAAAAACACCTAAACCTATTTTAGCTTTTGATTCAACAATTTTTTCTATTTTGGCAATGGTTTCATCAACACCAAGTTCACCTGTTTTAATAATTAAGTCTGATGCTGAAAGCATAAGTGGAATGGCTAAGATTGAGAGTAGTATTTTTTTCAATTTAAATCCTTAGTTAATTAATGAGAAAAATTATAATCAAAAAGTATAAATTGTATGTTTAGCTTAACAAAACAGCAGGGGCATGAAGTTTACGAATCATACGCACTAATTTATCGGTTCTTTCTGTATCATTTACGGTATTAAGTGCCATCTCTGCTTCATACAATGTTAAAGAATGCTCCTTTAAATAACGCACCCCATCTATGAGGCAATTTGCTAGATCAAGTGCATATTTTTTAGGATTTGTTCTACAAAGTACCCTATGCATTCGCAATGCATTTTGATGAAAGTCATCAGCCCTTTTAGGTTGTTCAAGATTCAAGTAAATAATAGCTAAATTAGAAAAAACATGCGCAATGGGTAAACAATAGTTAAGAGGTTCATTTTTTGCCAAAGAGACATAAAGCGATAAAGCCTGTTTATACTGCACAATCGCTTTAGAATATCGCATTTGTGTTGCATGGTCATTGGCTTGTTGATTTAAATTAAAAGCCTTTTCATGTGTCGTCATAATATATCTCCTTTTTGAAATTAAATCGATATAGGTGCTTACATACTATCATACTAAAGCTTCCTTAGCTCTTTAATAAAAAGTAAATCAAACTACTAAAATGCCTCTAAACTTTTTTCAGCATCTATCAAAGCAATCACCCCATCAATCATATCTTGAACAGCCTCAACTTCCGTAATGCCCAAACGACGATAGTTTGAAATGTCAAAAACACCCCCTTTACTTTGAGAGTGTTCCCCATCGGTTCCACGGATTTGTAAATAGTATTTGTCAGCTATGGATTTAAACTTTTCCATGTCGTTAGCAAGGTTTGGCAGTTTTATATGCACACTCGC
>CACVAU010000010.1 GCA_902727915.1 uncultured Sulfurovum sp. | reverse complement strand
GAAAGTTTCTTTTGACCCATTCCATACAAAATACCAAAGTTTACTGACTTAGCATATGACCTTTTAGCAGCAGCTTCTTCCTCTCCAAAGAGTTTAATGGCTGTTGCCATGTGAATGTCTAAACCATTATTAAATGCCTCTAAAAGAGCTGTATCTTTAGAGAAGTGTGCAAGTAATCTAAGCTCTATTTGAGAGTAGTCAATACTCAATAGTTTATAACCCTCTTTAGCCACAAAAGCATCACGTACTAAACGACCCAATGGTGAACGTACTGGAATATTTTGTAAGTTTGGATCTTTTGAACTCAACCTACCTGTGGCTGTTCCTGTTTGTAAAAATGAGGTATAGACACGGTTAGTTTCATCTAATTTTGCTAACTTTAACAATGGATCGGCATAAGTTGAAAGAATTTTTTGCGCTGTTCTATACTCTAAGATTTTCGGAATAACCTCATGTTCATCCTGAAGAGAATGTAAAACAGCTTCGTTCGTACTATAACCTGTTTTGGTTTTCTTTCCACCTTGTAACCCCAAGTGCTGAAAAAGCACATTACCCAACTGCTGTGTAGATTTAATGTTAAACTCTGTCCCACACAATTCATAAATCTCTTTAGTTAATGTTGCTAATGTTTCTGTTAAACTTGCTTTTAAAACCTCTAACTTTTCAATATCAAGTTTAATTCCTCTTTTTTCCATGGCTATCAATGTATTAATAAATGGATACTCAACATTTTGAGCTTCATCTTTTAAATGTCCAATCGATGCTAAATCCATTGCTTTGTCTAAAGCTTCATAAAGAATAAAGGTCATCCAAGCATCTTCTGCTGCATAAAAAGTGGCTGTTTCTATGTCTACATTGGCAAAGGTTTCACCTTTTTTAACTAAGCCTTTAAAAGGTTTCATTTCATATTTAAAAAACTTCTTCGCTAAAGCATCAAGTCCTACTTTTGATCCAGGGTTCAGTAACCAAGCCATTAACATTGTGTCTGCGAAAGGAAGAACTTCTTCTATGCCATATTGATTATAGAGTAGTGAAAAATCAAACTTTAAATTCTGTCCAATAACCTTGGCATTAACAATGACCTTTATGGCGTCTATCGCATCTTCTATGCTCACTTGTTCAGACATACCTAAATAAGAGTGAGCAATGGGAACATAATAAGCTTCATCTTCATTCATGGCAAACGAGAAACCAACCATTTTGTCTTTTTTAGTATCTAATCCTGTTGTTTCTGTATCAAAAGCGACAAGGGTGTTTTCATCTATCTTAGAGACAACGTTAAAAAGCTTCTCTTTTGTGTCTAAACAAATGGCTTCAAAAGCATCTTCATCCTCTTCGTCATCCTCATCAATATCACAGAAACCCACACCTACTTTTGCTTTCTCAATGGCTCGACGCATTTCATAACGTTCAAAATCATCTAACAAACAACTAAGATAATTCTTATCTTCAAATACAAAGCTCTCTAAATCAAAATCTTTAAATACATTTTGATCCATGGTAACCAAGTCTCTGGACATGAAAGCATTCTCCTTAGACTCTAAAAGTTTCTTTTGGATATTTGCTGTACCAGCATTTTCAATGTCAGCATAAATATTTTCAAGTGTATGATACTTGTTAATAAGTTTAGATGCCCCTACTTTTCCAATGCCTTTAACGCCAGGAACATTGTCAGAGCTGTCACCTAAAATGGCTTGAAAGTTTATGAAGTCTTTAGGGTAAACGCCAAACTTTTCAAAACACTCTTCTTCAGTAATCTCTTTTCTTTTCACAGAATCGTACATGGACACATGACCATTTTCAATCATTTGATATAAGTCTTTGTCATGTGAAACGATACGTACTTTTAAACCTTGCTCTTTTCCATACTTAGCAAGCGTCGCAATAATGTCATCTGCTTCATAACCCTCTTTAGCCAAATTTGCAAAACCCATCTCAGAGATCCAATCAATCGCAACAGGAAGTTGTTTAACTAAATCTTCAGGAGGTGCATCTCTGTTGGCTTTATAGTCAGCATAAATCTCATTTCTAAAGGTAGGTCCTTTTGAATCTAATGCAAATACTATATAGTCTGTGCTATGTTCACGATGTAAAGAGTCTATTAGATTTGTAAAGCCTGTCAATAGTCCTGTAGGAAAACCATCAGAATTTTTTAGTGGTGGCAATGCAAAATAAGAGCGAAAAAAGAAGCCAAAAGTATCAATAATTGTTAGAGTTTTCAAAATAAGAAGCCTAGTAATTTTATAAAGGGATTCTATCTAATTCTCTGTTATAGTCTAATTTGTGACGTAAAACATTCACTTTCTTTACTTAATTTAATATTAAAAATGTATAATAATATATTAAATATTTCTTAAGGAATTCTCTATCATGCCACAAATCCATGATCCATATTTAGATACTGCCAGAAGAAGCCTTAATGATGAAAAAATCAAAATCCGTAAACAAAAAATTGAAAAAACCCAAAAAAAACCTAAAAACTTTTTATCAAAAAACATTATTTTAAGTGACTATATAACATTACCTGAAAATCTTGAAAAAATTATTTTATTAACTTTTTTTATTTTTATACCTTATATTTTTGGCTTACTTGTCATTATTATTATGATGGGATATCAAAAATTTTTAGAATACACAACATTAAACTTTGATTTATTCATGCTTGTTTGGACAATTGGGTATGAAGCAATAGCCATTAGCTTATTATTACTTATTATCAAAAATGCTATTGTATTTAAAAAATCTACTGACTAATAGGCATACTCTTGCCCAAAAAAATCTTGTGTTAGCGATCGCATTTCAGAAACATCTTCAATACGATTAACCAAATCTCTAAATTTAGAAGCACCTTCATAACCAGCTTTAGAATAAGTATGAAGATGTTTTCTAAAAATAATTGCACCATGTGAACCATAATGATTAATCATCTGATCAAAATGTTCTAAAACAACTTCTTGTACTAAAGCAGATGAAACTTCTGAACTGCCTTCACCACGCATAAAATTTTTCATTAACTGAAACATCCATGGCTTACCCACAGCCCCACGCCCTACCATAATACCAGCAGCACCTGTATGCTCTAAAACCCATTTAGCTTTTTTAGGACTGTCAATATCACCATTAGCCAAAACAGGAATATTAACAGATTTTACTATCTCTCTAATGGCATCATAATCAACAGTGGCTTTATATTTTCCAGCTTTAGTTCTCCCATGTACAGCAATATAATCTGCACCCGAATCTTCACACAGTTTCGCAATTTCAACGTGATTTTTACTATCAAACCCCAAACGCATTTTCACAGATGTATACTCTTTATTAGAATATTGTTTAATTGTTTGAATGGTTTCAGACATACGAGGTAAATCAGTCAGTAAGGAAGAGCCTTGTAAATTATTAACTACTTTAGGCGCAGGGCAACCACAATTTAAATCAATAGCATCAACCCCATCACGTTCATTGATTAATTCAACAGCTTGACGAATAATATCTAAATCTGAACCAGCAATTTGTATACTATAAGGAGTTTCCAGTTCATTTTTTTCAAGCATTTTAAAAGTTTTTTTACTTTTAAAAGCAAGTGCGTTAGAACTAATCATCTCAGAAACAGTAAAGTCTGCTCCAAATTTTTTAACAACTGAACGAAAAGGAAGATCTGTAAACCCTGCCAAAGGAGCAAGAGCATACAGAGGTGTTGAAAAGTCTAAAGTAGGCACTAAGTTTTATACTTACTATACTTATAAAGCATCACAAATATGACGTATGTTCATCAAGTCTGTGATTTTATATTTTTTATGCTCTTTTTTAAGATCAAAAAGTGCTCTAAACCGTTTAAAGTCATTCTCTCCATGCTCTTTTAAATACTCCCCAGCTTGTTCAATCATCTCATAATCAAACAATAAATATAAATAAGCAACCTGTGCATCTGAATATTTTCCTTCATATTCACGCCATAACTTTAAATTTTCATCTGGTGAAAGCTCATACATCATTAAAGTAGCAATTTTTAAATAATCAGCACAAGTCAATTTAGATTCAAGCGCAACAATGAACTCATCTAGCATCTCTTTTGTTAAGCCTAAATTATCCTCTTTACCAATACGCGAAAGCAATATAAAAAAACTCTCTTTATTATAAATTTTGGCATATTTTCTTGCTTTAATAAATGTCGTCTCTAAAGAAAACTTTTTTAATGCTTCAGCAAATAATTCAGCATCATAACTTGCATGTGCCTGAATTATTTCTTCAGGAAAAGTATTGTCTTTATCGAGACGATTTTTTAAGTTTTGTAATACTAAAGGATTATCATTAGACAAAACTTTATCTAATTTATGTGCTTTCAAGTCAACATATTCACCACGATTAATCTCAGTAACCAAAGTTAATGCACCCCTTAACTTATCAGAAATATCATCAACTGCACCATCAACTTTGACACAAGAAACAGAAAGTAAAGAAACCGTCTGCTTTAACAGAGGTAAATTAAATTTATGTGCTTTTGGTTCATTCAATAATGACCAATATAGAGCATCATCTAAGGTTGAAGTATCTTTTTCCCACTTTTTAAATTTAAAAAAGTTTTTAGTCCCATAAAACATCATATGTGTTGCTGATGCAAACATCAATGCTAACATAGGTAACACTATCCATACAGCTATAGGTATGGTAATTGATAATGAAAATTCACTAATGGTATAATTATTTGGATTAATTGTATAAACAAAAATCCCTACAATAGCCATTAGTATAATAGAGGCTATAAGATACAAACCTAAACGCATGAATACTCCTTTTACTCTTTTTCAACAACTTCTCTACAGGTAATACAATAACGTGCAAAGTTTTTAACTTTTAATCGTTCAATGTTAATGTCATCCCCACACATATCACATTCTCCATAACTCTTATTACGAATTCTATCTAATGCTAGTTCAATTTCTGCTAATTCTTGAGACTGTTGCCCCAAAATAGCATTGTCCACAGCCGTCTCTAATGACATAGCAGCATGATCCCCTTCATCCTTCAGCTCATTCTCTCTCATCTCACTCATTTCACAAGAAGTTACATTTAAGTTTGATTCTATCTTTATTTTTCTTTTTTCTAACGCTTGTTTAAAAAATTCTATTTCCATTGTATTTAACATATTATTTGTCTTCCTTATATTACTTATGGTATGGATGATTATTCAAGATGGTTAATCCTCTAAAAATCTGCTCCAATAATACTATTTTTGCCAACTTATGTGACATCGTAATTTTACCCAAAGAAATACGCTTATTACATTTTGTTAAAAAATCGCTCTCAAGCCCATAAGCTCCACCAATAAAGAAATTAACAACCCCTCTATCCTTAAGCAAGTTTGAAAAGCCAAAACTGTCAACTTCTTGATCAGAGGGATCCAAAGCAATATTGTAAGCATTCCCTAAATAAGGAGTAAAAGCCAATGTATATGACTTTTGCGACGACTCCAAAGAAATATCATGTGCTTTATTTATCTCTTTTGTATAAATTTCAAACACTTCCACTTTAGCAAATGGTTTCGCTATTTTAAGATAGTGTTCAATTAAAGGTGCATAGAGTTTATCTTTTGACTTTTTGTCAACAATATAAATATTTATTTTCATAAAAATTAAACAACTTTAGGATTGTCCTCTAAAAATAATTTCATTAATCCAGCAATGGTATCTTTCATATCATTTCTATCCACAATCATATCAATAAGTCCATGTTCAAGTAAAAACTCTGAACGTTGAAATCCTTCTGGTAAATCAACACCAACTGTCTGTTTGATAACGCGTTGACCAGCAAAGCCAATTAAGGCACCTGGTTCAGCAATAATAATGTCACCTAACATGGCAAAAGAAGCTGAAACACCTCCCATTGTTGGGTCAGTTAATAATGAAATAAAAGGTAAACCTTTCAAATGTAAACGATTTAATGCTGCTGACGTTTTAGACATTTGAAGTAAAGAAAAAGTACTTTCCTGCATTCTGGCTCCACCTGAAGCAGAAACAATAATAAATCCACATTTTTTTTCAATAGCACGATTAATGGAACGTACTATTTTTTCACCTTCAACTGAACCTAAGCTTCCACCCATAAAGGAAAAATCAAAAATAACAACTTCTGTATCTATCCCATTAATGGTACACGAACCTGCAACAACAGAAGAAGTTTTACCAGTTTTTGACTTGGCTTCATCTATACGTTTTTTATATGACTTTTTATCTGTAAACTTAAGAGGGTCAATGGGTGCTAATGTTGAGTCATACTCAACAAACGAACCTTCATCACACAAAAAATCTTGCCGTTTTTGTGCATTAATTCTAAAGTGATGATTACATTTGGGACAAACACTACACTTACTATCTATCTCTTTATAATACATAAGTGCTAAACATTTTGGACATTTAATCCAATTACTTTGCTCATCCTTTGTTTCTGTACTACTCATCATATTAGAAAAAATATTAGCGAAATTCATTCTACTTGCTCCGATAACTTTAATTAGGGCAATAATACCATAAAGTGACTAAGTTAAAAAGTTCTTAACTCTTTTTTAAATTTTTTTCTATCTCATGGGCAATAACGTTTGCATGTTTTAGAAAAAAGAAATGATCCCCTTCTAAAGGATAAAATTTTGAATTTTTAAGAAGTTCAGCTATTTTTTTTCCAGTATATAGAGGAGTTGCAGTGTCATCAATACCCCAGAAACAAAGGGCTGAGCTCTTAGACTTAGAAAACTCACGCTCAAAGTCTTCATCTACTACATTTTTAAAAGTTTCATACATTTCATGTGACATTCCCTGTGCATCAGGAGCCACAAAAAGTTCTCTTATTTTTTTAAACCCTAAAGGCTTTAATAGCTTAAACGTAGCAATTTTCACTTTAATAGACCACGGTTTTTCAGTAATTACTCCTGCCGAAGAGAGTAAAACCAAATATTTTGTATCCAATAATGTGGCAACTTTTCCACCAAATGAATGCCCCATAGCTAGAAGTACTTTAACCTTCAAAGCCTCTAAAAACAACTTAACAATTTGAGCATAATCCGTGGTTGTTAAAATCATCTCATTTGTACTTGTACCAAAACCTGGCATATCTAAATAAATATGTTTATACTCCCTTAACTCTTTTCCAAAAGCCTGTTTCATAATCTCTTTATTACTGCCCCATCCATGTAATACTAAAACAGCTTCTTCTTGACTAGGATTTACAATCTCATAACTCAATTTAAATGTTTGACTTTTATAACTTATTTCTTTTACTGCCATTTACCACTACTTTCTTTCATACTTAGGTTTACAAAATTTACGTTTATACTTTTCCAGTTCTAAACGCTTTTCTTTAAGTATTATCTCTTTCGTATCTATAGATAATAATTTTTTATGTTTTTTCATTAATTTTTTAAACTTTTTATTTTTAGGCATATGTGTCGCAATTACTTTAGTAATGATGACATCATGAGGTAATAACGAAAGAATATCTTTCGTATTAATATATTCTTTAGCATTTTCATTCTTTATTTTACCATCAGACTCAACCCATTGAGGACAACCATGTGACAAGTTATTCAAATACCTAATTAATAAGATAGAATGTAAAATATCACGTTCAGGTTGACCCTCTTCAAACTGTAGGTTATCCCAATATTTTCTATCAGAACAAAGAGATAAATATTTGTCGTCTTCAAGAGTTTCAAAAAGCTCTTTTGACTGTTTCAATGACCAAAGATTTTTATGTTTCTTATAAATTCCATATAAAGCTTTTTTCTCCCAATCATACGCATCTAAGTATTTAATCACCACCTTTGTTTTGTCTTTACCCACTTTATCTTTTTCAAAATACAATTCATCATTAAAAACATTTAAAATAAGGTGACTCTCTTCTAAATTATCACTTTCTATCGTCTCTTTTTCAAAAAGTTCAGAGACAATGCTTACATTTTTTTCTTTAAAATTTTTTGTTAAGTTTTTATCCACTACTTTTGAAGTAGAAACTTTTGGCTCAACATGCATACATCCTACAAAAAGAAACACACTCAACACAACAACTATAAAAAATCTCATTCTAATCCTTTTGCACAAACATAAGCTGATGAAAATGCCCATTGAAAGTTATAACCACCAAGCTCACCTGTAACATCAAGTACTTCACCTAAAAAATACAATCCTTCAACCTTACGACTCATCATAGAAGCAGCATCTATGTCACCTAACATTACCCCTCCTTTAGTTACCTCTGCTTTTGAGTAACCAAAAGTTCCAGCAGGTGCAAAGCTATAAGACTTAAAAGCTTCTATTTTCAACCACTCGTCACTGCTTAACTTGTTACAAGGCTTATCCAAAATGTTAAGCACTTCTAAAAAGGTTTTTGCCACTCTTGAAGCCAAACCTAATATATTTGAGACATTTTTCTTAGATGATTTTAAACTTTTTATATTTAAGGTAGGCATAAAATCAATCTCAAGTTTACCTTTTTGCCAATAAAGGGAAGCATCCAACACAGCTGGACCAGAAATTCCTTTATGTGCAAATAATAAAGAACCATTTATCTCTTTTTCACCTACTGTTATTTTTACTTCTGTAGCTATACCACTTAAAGATTTAAAAAAGAACTGTTCAGGCTGTACTGTAAAACCGACTAAACCTGCAGAGAGTGTAGAAACTTCATGCCCAAAACTTTTCGCTATATCATAACCTATACTTGTAGCCCCTAACTTAGGAAAAGAAAGTCCACCCATTGCCACCACAACTTGTTTTGCCTTTACTTTTCCCTTGTTTGTATAAACTTCAAAGCCATTCGTAACTTGTTCTACTTTCTCTATCTGAGTATTTAGTTGAATATTTTTACGATTTATCTCTTTAGCAAAAACATCTGTCATCTCTTTAGCTGACTTTTCACAAAAGTATTGATGATTTTTACGAACAATGGGCTGAAGCCCTCGCTCACCCAACCAAGCCAAAAGAGCATGTTGGTCAAAACGTTTAATGACATTACGTACAAAACGTTGCTCACCTACGAAGTTTTTAGGTTTTACATTTCTATTTGTAATGTTACAGCGACCCCCACCAGAGACTAAAATCTTAGCCCCTATTTTAGGATTATTGTCTATTATTAAAAAGTCTTTATCTTTGAGTAAAGAACCTAGCATAAGCCCACTGGCTCCTGCTCCTAAAATTACTATGTCAGCTTGGTTTTTCATGGTGGGATTATAGCTATTTAAAATAGAAATCCAAAAGGAACAGCATACATATTCTTATCAAGCCTCAAAAAATCTTCTCCACCATAGAGAACAATCCCTTTATCAAATGTTTGAGGTATCTCTTTTTGTAAGTGATAAATATGTTTAAAATCACTCTTAGAAACGGAGGTCGATGATTTTATCTCTATGG
>CACVAU010000009.1 GCA_902727915.1 uncultured Sulfurovum sp. | reverse complement strand
GGTTTATCTCTTCGTCCATTAACCCTTTACAAGAGCTATATGTACAGATACAACGTTTTGCCAATGGTGAAAAAGACATCAACATACAAATAGCAGGTACAGATGAGGTTGCACAAGTTGCCAATGCTTTTGATGCCAGTGTTAAACGAACTCAAGCTTTGGAAAAAAGTAGGGCCTTATTTTTACGAAATGTCATGCATGAACTCAAAACACCCATTTCTAAAGGAAAGATGCTTATGCATTTTATCGAGGGGGAAGCAAAAGACAAACGCTTACTCGAAGACCTTTTTGACCAGATGCAAGGACATTTGGATGACTTTGCACGGGTGGAGTCTTTGAGTGAGAAGAGTTTAGAGTTGGATTTAAAAACCTATGCTGTGATTGACCTTGTCGATCAGGCAATTGATATGTTAGACATTCATCGTGATGAGTTTGAGATTAGTGTGGGGGTTGAACGTGTGGAGGTGGACTTTAAACTTTTTACCTATGTTATTAAAAACCTTTTGGACAATGCATTTAAATATAAAGATGCCAAACCTGTCTACATAGGCTTTGCAAACAACCGTCTAAGCATTAAAAACAGTGGAACGCCTTTTAAAGAAGGCATTACCAAATACATGAACGCCTATGAACGGGACTTAACCCAACACAGTTTAGAAGGCATGGGTTTAGGACTTTACATTGTCGATGGTATTGTGAATCGTCATGACTATACTTTTGCCTACCGATTTATGGATGGGATGCATTGTTTTTCGATTGAGTTTAGAAAAAAATAGTCTTGTTAATGAATTGTTTATGAACTGTATATTCTTTATTTCATTTCTTTATCTATACTACTAATAGAACAGTTAATTTAAGTTCTAAACCAAATTTCTTAAAGGACAAAAAATGAAAAAGCTTATGTTAGGATTTGCAGTATTATTTACGTTAGCAGCGTTTAGTACAACAAGTATGTTAGTTGCAGGAGAGAATAACTGTACAACTGAAAAACCAGCCAAGTGTGGTGAGGGTAAATGTGGTTCAGATAAACCAGCATCAAAATGTGGTGAAGGAAAATGTGGTGGTAAATAGCCACTAGCCATAATTTCAATGCTAGAGGTGCTTCTCCCACACACCTCTATTGCTTTCATATAATTAATCATTATGCTCTTTTAATTTTTAGACTTAAAAGACTATGATGGTCTTCATCTCTTTAAAAATAAGGAACACCAATGTTACAAACTACTCATAAATTTATTAAAGATATTCTCACAAATTTTCAATCTACTTCATTACTATTTGCACGACTTATTATTGCTTATGGTTTTTATGAACCTGCTATTAACAAATGGAAAGACATTGATGGTATTGCCACATGGTTTGGCTCTTTGGGCATTCCTTTTCCCACACTTAACGCTTACATGGCAGCCACAACGGAACTTTTAGGGGTACTGTTGTTAACACTAGGATTGTTTACCAGACTTATTTCAATACCCCTTATTGTGACGATGATTGTTGCCATTGCTACGGTACACTTTGCTCATGGTTTTTCAGCTGGAGACAACGGTTTTGAAATACCTCTTTACTATATGTTATTTTTGTTTATTTTTACAGCTCATGGAGCTGGTAAATATTCACTTGACCATTTGATTTTTGGAAAGGAAAAATAAGATGCAGCTAAAAGAATCTTATTTAGAATTAACAGTATTACTTAAATACTTTGAAAGCCTCTCTTTGCTCTTAGCAAGAGTGGCTTTGGCATATGGTTTTTATAATCCCTCTTTACTCAAATGGTCAAATTTTGAAAGTACCTCAGCTTGGTTTGGCTCATTGGGGATTCCTTTTGCTACTTTAGCTTCTTTTCTTGTGGCTTCGATAGAGATATTAGCTGTACTTTTATTGTTATTTGGTCTTTTTACGCGTTTGATAGCCATTCCTCTCATGGTGATTATGTTGGTGGCTATATTGATAGTGCATATTGGTCATGGTTTTTCTGTAGCTAATAACGGTTTTGAAATACCTCTCTATTATTTTTTATTTTTAGCTCTATTTGCTTCGTTTGGTGCAGGGAAGTTTTCTCTTGACCACCTGATGTTTGGAAAGGAGAAATAGTCATGCATGATTTAACAGAATTTGCGAAACACTCTCTTTTACAGAATTGGGATCTGTTTTTTCAGATTATTACCATTATTGTTGTTTTAGTATTGTTGGCTATTTTAATTTATGACCGATTTGTACAGCGTGACAATCAACTGCTTATTAACTTTCCTCTTGTGGGACGTATGCGTTACTTTTTTCATCTTTTACGTGATCCAATGCGTCAGTACTTTGGAGACGAAACCTATTATGATGCTTACGAAAAGATAGACTGGGTTAATAAAGCATCACATAAAAAAGCATTGATGTACTCTTTTTCCATGGAGAAACCTTATAATGACAAAGGCTTGCTCTTCCGTCATGCCAACTTGGTGTTAAACCCTGAAGAGTTAACCGAGACGATGTCGGTTACTTTTGGAGAAAGACATAAATACCCTTTTGTAACGTCAAGTGTTATAGGACGTTCTGCCATGAGTGATGGGGCAATTAGCCCTGAGGGAACACAAGCTTTTGCACAAGGTGCTCTTTATGCTAATTTTCCCATTAACACAGGTGAGGGAGGACTGACTTCTAACTTTTTAAAAACGCATAAATACCCTTTAGATGGTTCAAACAATGCTTATCTTGAAAAGAAAGAAGGAACTTGGTTTGCCAAAGGGGTTTACAGGTTTATGTGTTTTGTCTCTAACAAAGCCATTGCGACCAATGTTTACCGAGAGATGGTGGTGCGAAACAAAGAGAAAGAGACTTATATACTCGATGCAGACAGTAAGATATTTCATCGTATTGATTGGACACAAGACTTAGACAAGTTTCCTAAGGAACCTTTAACAGACATTCCTAACATTACCTTTCAAATGGGTTCTGGGATGTATGGTGTTAAAGGACTTGATGGTAAGTTTGATGAGGTACGTTACCAAAAAGTAATGCGATTTTGTAAAATGACTGAGATTAAAATGGCACAGGGAGCCAAACAAACAGGTGGAAAGCTTTTGGCTGAAAAAGTGACCGATGCCATTGCATATTATCGTGGTGTTGAAGCAAATAAAGCACTCTATAGTCCTAACCGTTTTCCTCATGCTTCTAGCATTGCTGAGTTGTTTGATTTTATGGGAAGGTTACAAGAACTTTCAGAAAAACCAGTAGGGGCAAAGATCGTTATCTCTACGGATGAAAACTTTAAAGCGTATGCAGAAGAACTGAAAGTGCGTATTGATGAAGGGAGACCTTACCCTGACTTCTTAACCATAGATGGAGGAGACGGTGGTTCTGCCACAGCCCCTAGAGAGATGATGACACGGGTTGGTTTACCCATTCGCATGGCACTTAGAATTGTTGTGGATGAACTTAATGTTTTGGGCATTAGAGATAAAATTAAAATTATTGCTTCAGAGAAGATTTTGACCCCTGATGATGCCATTGAACTCTTTGCTTATGATGCTGATTTTTTAAATATTGCTAGAGGCTTCATGGTAAGTGCTGGTTGTATTCGTGCCAGACAATGTTCAGGTGCAGGAGGACACGCTTGTCCTGTTGGTTTAGCCACCATGGACAAAGGAAGACGTTCTAAGTTTTTGGTTGCTAAAAAATCACAAACCGTAGCGAACTATCATGATGCTTTGATAGAGGGTATTCGGTCTTTATTGGCGATTATGGGCAAGAAGAGGCTTAAGGATTTGTCGTTGGATGATTTGCTTAGAGGGTAGGGATGTGGCAATCATTTTTAGTTTCAAAATGCTATAATAAATTAAAAAGGATAATCGAAATGTTAGCAGAAAAATATATTGAACTTTATACTATTGAAGATTATCAACATTGGGAAGGAGAGTGGGAGCTTATCTATGGTTCTCCTTATGCTATGGCTCCTTCTCCTATGGTTACACATCAAAATATTAATGGTAAAATATTTTTAGAACTTAATAAAGCTTTTGATGATTGTCCAGATTGCCAAGCTCTGTTTGAGATTGATTGGGAAGTAAGTAGTGACACAGTTGTTAAACCAGACACATTGGTGATTTGTTATGAGCCTGATGAAAAAATTACCAAAAAACCTGAACTTATTTTTGAAATCGCTTCTAAGTCTACGGTTAAACGGGATGAGACATTAAAGTTTGAACTTTACCAACAAGAGGGTGTTGAATTTTACGTTATTGTATACCCTGATAAGCAGGTTGCAAAGGTTTATCATCTAAAAGAGGGTCGTTATATAAAAGCAGGAGACTTTTCTGATGAGATGTATAAGTTTGATTTAGATAAATGTAAAATTGATTTTGATTTCTCTAAAATTTGGCGTGTGAGGTAGGGGTAGTAATACTATTTTATGACTAAAAACATTCGTCTTTTTTCTATTTTAGAGCGATTGTCAAAGTCTCATAAAGTCTGTGTGAAAGAACTGGCACTGCTTTATGATGTGGATGTTAAAACCTTACAAAATGACTTTAAAACCATTCGTGAATACTTCTCCGATAACTTAATTAAAAAAGGTGATTGCTTTTTTTAAAGAATTGGGTAGTTCTAAATTAAAATTGGTACTTTCTATTTAATAAGCCATTGATTTTTATGATTATAGTACCCATAATGTCTTTTATAAAATGATTGCATAGATGCAACATATTGTGATAAAATTAATGTGACATCACTTGCTTGTGGTATATCATCTTCATCAAGTAAATCTAAAAATTCGATTGAACTAGAATTTTCCAAAACTATTCTAATTTTTTCAAGTAATCTATTTGTTATTTTTATTTTACTTTTGCTTACAGCAGAGTCAGGTTTCTTTTTAGATAGCTCCTTAAATTCAGAATACATAGCTTCTAAAAGTGGCATTGTAGTATCATGAATGTGTGCTTTTTCCTCTGTAGTATAATATAATTCTTTCAAGTTTAATCCTTTAATCTTTTTGGTTTTACTGTTTGTATTTTCAGTTCATCATCGGTATCCCAATACCAATATCCATGACGTTGACTAACATTGTCTGATCTAAATTTTTCGAAACATTGTATATATTGAGATAAAATAAATACAACATCACCATTCTTTGGGATATCATCTTCTTCAAAAGAATCAAAGTCATCAAAAGGTTTATATTTACTAGATAAATATTTATTACTTTCTAGAATAAGTTTATTAATAAACTTTAACTTAAATTTATTTACTGCGTCATTAGGACTTTTCTTTGATAATAATGAAATCTCTTCATATACACTAATTAATTGACCTGAAAGCTTTTCAAATATATCAATATTGTCTTTTGTCATTTTTTCTCCATTTACTATTTTCTAAGAAGGACAACTTCTTCTAAACTCTATATATTTTTTCTTTAATACTTCAATTGGTGTTCTTTGTTTACTTTCATATACCTCAACCATTAGTTTTAAGTCTTCATCTGTAATTGCAATGATACACTTTCTTTGTGAAGACCATAGGTTTATAGTATTTTCATACATTGCTTTAGATAAAGGGTTTCGTGTTAAAAATACTCCAAAGTTTCCAATATTATCTTGCATATATCTATTTAATTGGTTTATATGGTCACGACTGATTTCTTTTACATTTTTCATTTCAATAACCAATTGCCTGTTATTATATTCTGAAAAAATTTCATCTAAAAAATCTATATCTCTATTGTTGTAAAATATAAGGTCTCTAATATGCCGTCCTGATTCTGTTCTACTTTGGGTTTGAGCAAAATCAAGATGAGGATAAAATAATGAAGCCAATAAAGAAGCAGATAACTCTTCATATTTTAAATCGGCTCCATTTTCTTTTCCTGTATTTAATTTTAATATTTGATTCAATTTTCTTCTTGCTGATAAAACTGGTATTTGACTAAATAAAGGGTCGTTTTTACAATTCTCTAAAGTTTTAGTTTTATATTCAATATACCCTTCAACAACTCCATAGTTTTCTCTATTAAAATTTAAAACTTTGACTCTTTCTTCAGGTTCATTTGGATTAAAAATTTCATCTCTAGGACAATACTTTTTGAAATAGTCCTCATAGTTAATCCAAGTATTAAATCGTAACCATCTTTTAGGTGTAAAAATTAATGGTTCTTTTGTTTTGGGATTCACAGGTAGATATACTTTCTGATTCATTACTAGCTTATTAGTTTTGTAATCATATATAGAATTCAGTATAACTCCTTCTATGGGTATATTATTTAATTCACATTGCTCAACAGTATAATCAATTAAAAAAGATTTTAAATAGTTACATGTGATATCACTAATTCTATCTTTTGAAATACCTGTTATATATAATTGAATAATCTCAAAATGTGTAAATCCAAACTGACTATATTCTGGAATATCTTTAAATAGGTTCAAAATGTTCTGAGCCTGTTTTTTACTTATTTTTGTACCTTTTCTTGTTTTAGATACACCTAATCCAACTTCATCACATTCTGATAAATCAATCAATAAAGATAAAGCCTCATCTTCTTTATCCTTTTTTATTAAATAATTTAAATAATTAAAAGAATTTGTAATTGTTGTATGTAAGGCATTATCTTGTTGGGATGGAGATTTCCATAGCAAAAAAGGGTCAACATATAAAGGTATATCTTCATCAAAAAATTGTATTGCAAAATCTAAATCAGCTTGATTTTTGTGAATACCATGATAATCTGTTAGGCGAGGTCTAATAATATTTATGTTGTTTCCTTTATTATATTAAAATGTATTATACCCAAACACTCTCTACACCGAAAACTCAATCTTGAAATAATTTTTCGGTCGTTGATTAAGGCTATTATCTTTTTTAAGGGATAATTTCTCTACTTCAAATAATAATGATATACTACCAAAAGTAAGTACTTTAAAAAAGGAATATCATGCAAACCATAGGAATAAAAGAATTACAGGTCAACCCAGCCATATTAACACGTTCATTAGAAGCAGATGAATATACGATGATAACAAAACGCAGTAAACCCATAGGGATGGCATTTTCTTTTGATGATGCCATTGTGACTGATGGATTGAAAACGGCGTTAATGGTAGACGCTTATAAAAAATCTTATATTAGTTTGGGACAGTTTGCTAAAGCCTTAGATAAAAGTCATGAAGAAGCCATGAAACTACTCACACTTATGGGTGTGGATGTCATTGATTATGAATTTGAAGATGACATGAAATTTATGGATGGTTTTTTATGATTGTTAGTGACAGCACAACACTGATTATTCTTTTTGATTTGAATCGTTTGGAACTGCTTTCTAACCTTTTTCCTAAAATCATTATTCCAACTTCGGTTTATGATGAGATATCGGTTAAAAAGTCGGTAGAGTTACCTTCGTTTATATCGGTACAAGCACCAAAACCTTCTGAAATACTAGAGACCATGAAGTCACTTTTGGACTTAGGAGAGAGTGAAGCCATTGCTTTAGCCTTGGAATTGGAAAGTAAACTAATCATCGATGAAAAAAAAGGTCGAAAAATAGCCATGCGACAAGGCTTAGAGATTATTGGACTTTTGGGAATTGTCTATTTGAACATTAAAAAAGGGTTTATTTCTAAAGAAGAAGCCAAAACATTTTTAAAAGATGCCTTGCTTCATGGGTATAGAATTAACAAAAACTTAATAGAGAAGATGCTTTTAGAAATAGAATAGGGTGTAGCATCACCCTTCTACCCCGAAAACGCAATAACATGCATCTGTTGTTTTGGGTATTGCGTGGTATCGAAGACTAACTTACCCTCTTGAGCCACCAGCCAAATGACTTGCACTTTACTTGGCAGTTTAATCTGTTCAAACCTCTCTTCTATCTCTCCGTCAGTAGCACAAATGATGATGTTGGGAATGTTACGACTTGACTGTTGTAAGAGAGCCTTAAAGCCTGGCTCCATTACCGTTCCACCATTGCCTTGTCTTACGATGAACTTGTCATGAACGCCAAATTTATCGACGGTTTTTATTTCAGCATCTACTTGGACTAAAGTAACATTTTTAATGGCGTACTTTCGTTGGATGGCTTGGACTTCAGACATGAGTGCTGTTAGTAGTTTGTCGTCAACTGAACCTGAAACATCAAGCACCACACCAAGCTTGGGTTTTTTCCCCGGACTGTAACCATACAAATCTAAATCATCGTGATAAATAGGGTGCTGTCGTGACTTGTTGGGTTCTCTGTAGCGTAAGGAATTGGTCAAGGAGTTTCGCATCTTTTTGTTAAAGATCTTTTGCCACGCCTTGTGTGACCTTCGTTTTTCAATTCTGTTGAGGGCTTCCATGGCTTCGCTTGGGGTAAAACCTCTTGCAAAACTTGTTGAGTCCTCTATCATCTCTTGTAAGGTGCTGTTCATGAAGGACTCTACTAGACTGTCATCAAGTCCTACGGTTTCTTGAAGTTGTTCGCCAAACTCATGACTGTCGATGTTGCACTCACCATTGTTTAAGGCTTCTAGGGTTCGGATAGGTAGGGAATCGGGTTCGCTGTTTGTTCCGTCGGTCTCATTACTCTCTTGGGCATTCTCATCGCTGGATTCGGAGTCCATAGTTGTTTCATCTTCGCTATGGTTTTCGTCAGCGTTTTGAGGAGATTCATTGTTTTCCTCGCTATCGTCTGAAGCCTCTGGCTCCACTTGCGTCTCTTCTTCATCGGAAGCGTCATTGCCTAAACTACTTGAACAAGAAGCATTCTCTTCGTCGGCATCTTCCTCTTCTGTTTCACTGGCTACCATGAGTTCGACATAGTATTCAAACTCTCTACCCGTTTCATAGCTTTCAATCTTATACTTTTCGGTTAAGACTTGGTAAAAAAGTGCTTTAAGTGATGAGTCTTTATACGCTCCTGTGCTAGGGAGGTCTTTAATGTAGGGAACATCCCGACTACCATTAATGACAATGTCTTTGGCTGTTTCAATAATTTCTTTGTCAGCCGTTTCATCTTTAGAGCTTCGGATAAAGTGATGGTTAATCATATGTCCAGCACTGTGTTTGAGTATGGAAATTATTTGGTCTTTATGAATGAGACCCAATATTAAGGGGTTGACAACAATCACAAAGTTTTTCCCATTAAAGTAAACGGCTGAGACGAAGGATTCATTGAAATGAAATTCATACTCACAGCGACTTAGAAAATTGGCATACCAGAGTAAGTCGTTTTTGTTGGTGGCGATCATGGAGATAATCATCTCTTTAAAGAGCGTTTTCCAAGATCCGTCGGTGTCAGCGATGATGGATTCAACGGTTTCCATGGAATAAATATAATCGGTATCAGTCTGCAAGTGCTTTTCCCTTAGATCGTTGAATAACATAAGGTAGAGAAGAGAGTTCAGCGATTTTTTCGAGTACCTCTTCTTTTTGTTTGCCTTCTGCTTTAGGGTACATTTCTTTTGCCAAATAAATAGTGTAATTAAAGATGTCTGAGAATCGTTTTTCCCACATATGAGCAATAGTGGGGTATTGGTTTTTGT
>CACVAU010000008.1 GCA_902727915.1 uncultured Sulfurovum sp. | reverse complement strand
GTTATTGCTGATTATGAGACTAAGCTTATTCCTAAAGAGTTGTTGAAGCAGAAGGTTGATGAGTTGTGTCGGTTGTATGATGAAGAGGATAATATTTAAAAAAGTCCAACAAAGTGTTGAAAAAGGGCACAAGCTACTCAAACAACCCTCACCCCTCCTTCACCCAAACCCTCTTACCATCAAAGACCACCCCAAAAGCTAGAATATTCTTGTAGCCTTTTTTATGAACCTCTGAAACATAAGCTTTTTCTTCTATCTGCTTTACAGCACTTATTAACGCTTTTTCTTTGGTCTCTTCTTCAAACTCGTCTATGGTTTTAAGCTCTATGACCAAGGCTAATTTTTCTTTGTCTTCTTTGTGTAAGACGATAATATCTACCCGTCCGTAACCTGCTTCTTTGTTAGATATAATCTCATAATCGCTCAAATTAACTAACAATCCCAAGAAAAAAGCATGATAGACACTCTCTACATTTTTACCTGTATCATAAAAAGAGAGGGTATCGCGTACAAACTCACTAAATATTTTTTCAAAAAGTTTTAAATCGCCATCGGTTAACGATTTTAGCAAAACTCTGAGTCTTGGATTTGAAAACTTTTCACTAATCCAATTGGCAATGATTTTTCTAAAGATATATTGACACTCCACATTGACAATGGCTAAGGTACAAATATGCTCCCCTTGTTTCCATGTTTTAGAAGTGTATTTTAGATAACCCGAAAAAAATAAAAAAGAGTACAACATCTCTTCATTAAAATTAAAATCTCTGTCTTTAAAAGTGATGTTGGGATTAATTACTTTTTCTACTGTTTCACCTTTGAGCAGGTATTTTAAATCGTCTCTAAAGCCATCGGAGTTTTCTACCAAAACACGTATAATATCGTTAGACGAGGTGTTTGCCCAATAAACATCAAAACGACGGCGATTAACATAGTTGAGTAGTGACCAAGGATTATAAATGGTGAAATCCCCTATTTTATAGCCATTGTACCACTGATTTATCTCGTCAAAAGTGTTATCTAATTCATAGATTTTTAACATATTTTGTACCTCATTGGTACTAAAACCAAATTTGTCTCCAAACTCATTATCGAGTAAAGTATAGACCTCTATGTTGTTCAAATCACTAAAAATAGACTCTTTAGAAATACGTAAAATCCCTGTTAAAACTGCCTTATAAAGATTGACATCGTTGTCTTTTAGAACAGCTCCCATAAAGGTTTTAAAAAACCCCACCATCTCTTCATAATAGCCTTTTAGAAATGCTGTTTGAATGGGTGTGTCATACTCATCTATGAGGATGATGCATTTTTGCTTGTGGGCTTTGGTTAAGAGTTTAGAAAGAAATTTAAAACTGTTTTCATAAAGTGTATGTGACGCTTTTCGGTTGATAATATTGGCATAGTTGTCTCTATCTTCTTTGGGAAAAGTATCAATCACTTTTTCTATACTTTTTTCATGTTTTCCAAATGTTTCTCGAATCAGAGCATAAATTTTTTCACGACTTGCCTCAATGCTTTGCTCTTTCACATCTTTAAATGTAATATAAATAATAGGATATTTATTACAGTGTTCCATCGCTTCGCTATTTTGAGCAATATTTAAGCCTTGAAATAGCTCTTTGTTCTTCTCCCTTTTATCAAAAAAATAGTTCAACATACTAAGATTAAGCGTTTTTCCAAATCGGCGTGGGCGTGGAAGTAAAATAACCTTGGCACTGCTATCAATAATTTCTCTAATAAAATCTGTTTTATCAACATAGTATCTATCGGTTTCAATCAGCTCTTTAAAATCACTCATTCCTATGGGTAGCTTTTGCATCTTATTCCTTTCTGTTTTATTATACTCAAAACCTCTGAATCAACCCCAAAAGCCTATCTTGAACCTTTGAAACAATAGGAGCTTTTTTAACCTCTTCTTTCTCATACCCATACTTTTTAAAAAGCTTCGGGGGTGGTTCAGTGGTGGTTATTTTAATATTTTTGAACTGATAGATAAATTGCTTCTTACTAAATCTAATATCCATTAACGTATCACAATCTTTCTCTATCATCAAGCTTTTACCTAAAAACTTATGATATTTTGACTCTTTTATAGGGACTACATAAAAATCTTTCCAACCTCTACTCATGGCTGTATAAACGGCTTCTTGTTGCTCAATGCTCAATCTGTTTTCAAGCTTTTTTTCCCAATGTGTTAGATTGTTTTTAGCGTAATTAATCTTTTTTTTCTTACAATAGTCAAGCCATTGATTCAATAAAATGGATGTTGCTTTTGTTTTAGGTTTTTGCTCTTTTGGCTTAGTTTTCACAGCTGAATTTTGTGAGTTGGTGTTCGTCCCAAGAATCTCGCCAATCTTCTTCTTGGTGTAGATAAAAAAGAGATGCACATAATAGTATTTTTTCTTTTGTACTACTTCAATCAGTTTCATCTCTTTTAAAAGTTTTTTGGTTTTTTTAACCCTGTCAATCGCCCAATTCATCCCTTTTCTTGTAAATTCATCAGTAGCAAGGGGCTGATTTGTTTTTTGGAGTTGAGCGTGATAAAGGTAAAAACTATACAAGGCTAAAAGGTTGGCATAGTCTTTTCCATGCTTCAGAAACCGTTGCAATAAATGAGGATGGATAACAATGGGATTTTCTATTGGTTCGAGTTCCATTTTTTTGCCTTATATTTTTTTGATATATGGCATTCTAGTTTAAATTGTCTTTATATTTAGTTAAAAGTTCTAAAAACATCTTATTTTTCCAAAAATGACCTAAGAACATCTTTTACTTCTTCTGTCTTATTTAATTCTTTTTCTAATTTTATTGTTTTTATATATAATTCAAGAACCTTTTGTAGTTGAGAACTAATTGTATTTTTTGAAACGGATTGTCTTAACATACTCTCACTATAACCAATTTCTTCACCCAATTCTTTATAAGTTAAACCCAACTCTTTAGAAACTCGTTTAACCAAATGTACCTCTTTTTCTTCCAAAACAACCACTCCTTTTTTAAAAGATTATAACAAAACCTCCCCTTTTCTTAAGAGAGTTTTTAAGTATCCTCTTTTTACGAAGTAACATTTTAAGTATGTGGGTTGTTTTTTGGGTCGGGTGTTTTTTGGGGTTTGAGTATAGAGTTTAGGGTTGAATATTTGCTATAAATTAAAAAATGATATAATCAAAATAAACGAGAAAGGTTTATACAATGATGCAACTACAAATTAGTAACCCTAAAATGCAAAAGATTTTTGAAACACAATTTCACGCTAAATGCGAGTACGCCTAAAAAGTTTTCATATCAAAAATTAAACCCAATGGAGAGTTTTTATACATTAGATAAAAATGATAAGGATATAGAAATGACAAATCCATTTGAAGATCTTCAAGATTCAGTTACATTTGCAAAAAAACTTAGAGAAGATTCATATAGATGATATTTCTTGATACGAATATTTTGATTGAATATCTTAAGGGGAATAAATCTATTATTTCTCAATATTCACCAAATGAACTGTTTATTAATGATATCGTGGTTATGGAACTTTACCAAGGTGCAAAAGCAAAAATAATTTAAGATTTATTGTCAATGAGATTTCTACTTTTAAAATATTAAAGACAAATGATGAAATTATTAAGTTGACTACTCAATTGGTTAAAGAGTACAATTTATCACATAATATGAAAATGATGGACGCAATTATGGCATCTACCGTGATGATTTATGACATCCCTTTAATGACTTTAAACTTAAAAGATTTTAGATATTTAGATGGAGTTAAGTTGGTGGATATAAGATAAAAAAAGAAGGAAATACTATAATATTTAAAGTGTTAAATAATGGATACACTCAGATAGAGATTAGTAACTATTTGAAAGTTTCTCGTTCTTTGGTTTCTAAAATTCTTTGTGAATAGATTGGCTTAAAATAGATTTTCAACATCTTATTCCTTTGTTTTTTACCTATCACTATCACCTGACCCTTAGTTCCCAAAAAGAATGATTAAGCTTTTTGATAATTATAATGAATGCTTCGATAAAGTTTTTCATGGATATAGCATTATCGAAGAGATAGGACTTAATAAAGTTATAAATAAAGCTCCAAGGTTTAGGCAATGGATAGAACAAATTGAAGGTTTAGTAGAACAAGAATAAACTATAAATGACTTCTTAGCACACACCTCTCAACTCTTTTAGCTAGTTATATGAATTTAGGTTAGCACATCAAAATTCAATCCATCTCCAAAAAACTCGTCCCATCCCCCCTAGGAACAACCCTAATCTGCAAACCAATCCTCTCTTTCAAAGCCTCCACATGGGAAATTACCCCAACCATCTTACCCGAACTCTGTAAGGCATTTAGAGCCGTCAAAGCCATCTCTAAACTGTCGCTGTCTAAGGTTCCAAAGCCTTCATCTAAAAAGAGAGAATCAATGGATATCTTTTGACTTGCAAGAGCTGAGAGTCCAAGAGCCAAGGCAAGACTCACTATAAAACTTTCCCCTCCTGACAAAGTACTCACAGGTCGTCGTACATCGCCTTGGAAGCCATCTATTACCTCTATCTCTAACAGTTTAGTAGAATCCAAACTTCGTTGGAGTTCATACCGTGAACTTAGTATTTTTAAGTGTTGATTGGCAAGGTAAATGAGCTGATCTAGGGTGATGCCTTGGGCAAACTTGGCAAACTTGTCACCATTTGCTGAACCTATCATCTCATTGAGTTTAACCCACACTTTAAATGCCTCTTTTTTCTGCTCTAAGACGTTGATTTTACTTTCATGTTTTTTGACATTGGTACGGTTAATCTCCAGTTCTTTTTCCACACTTCCTATGGACTTTTGAAGTTCATCCATACGCTCTTGTAGTGCTTTTAATTCTGCATTAACACCTTCGAGTTCTCTAGCAGACACATTTAATGCCTTGTGTGCCTTTAGTTGTTTGGCTGTTGTCTCTTTTAGGGTTTCTATTTGCCTATATCTATCGTCTAATGCTTTACAAGATTTTGCTAATGCTTCTCGCTCTTCATGGTCTAAAAAAGCTTCTTTAAACGCTTCTAGTGAAGTAAAACCATTTTGAGTAAGCATTTTTTGAAACTCCTCTTTTAGGGCTTCGAGTTTTAGATTATCTTCTCTTTGTTTTTCTATTAAAGTAGCTATCTGTTTTACAAAAGTCTCCTCTACGGACTTTAATTTCACAAGTTCATTTTCTAACGTTTGGTAGCTATTTTGTAGCGTATTAAAGTTTTCTGTAATGCTCTTTTCAAAGGCATCGATGTCTGTTATGTCTAAAATGGCTTTACTTTTTTCTTCTAGTAACACGATTTGTGTTTTTATCTCATTCGCTTCTTCTTTTAAAATTTCTAACGATTCTATGGTCGTTTTTACTTGTAGCTCTAACTGTAATTTGTCATTATAGATTTTTTGAAGTTTCTCTTTTTCTACATTTAGCCCATCTTTCTCTTCTCGTAACGCCACCATAGAGTGAAGCTCTTTTTTTTTTTCTTCTTTTTGAGTAGCAAGTATATTTTTTGAATTCTCTTCTATGGTAAAATTAGAATTACTAAAAAATGCTTCCAAAGAAAGCTTTTCATTTTCAAGCTTCTTACTCTCTAAAGTTGATGTTTCTATCTTTGAATTAAGTGTGGCTAAACTTATTTTATTCGTAGTTAATGCGTCATTCTCTTCTTTTTGTAAATGCTCTTGCTCATTTATCTTTTGAGCCGTCTCATCTATATCAACTATTTGAGAATGTTCAACAAAAGGGTGTTCAAGTGAACCACAAAGATAACAGGGTTCACCCTCTTTAAGTTTAGGTCTATCTTTTTCATAATTTTTTATGAGCTGTTCTAACTCTCTTTTTTCTTTTAACGTTTGAAGCGTTTGGGCATACTGTTCTATCAGTTTCACTTTCTCACTATTAACAGCCCTTAAATTCTCTATTTTTTGCTGTAAAGCTATTGAAAGTTCCTCTTCTTTTGCGATGTTTTGTAAAACTTTTTCATGTTCTAAAACAGCTGTAGCTAAAGATTCTATCCCTTTTAATTGCTCTCTTAAATGTACTTCATTTTCATTAAGTTTTACACTCTTTTCATCAACTTTAACATAAGCCTCTTTTACTTTTTCAAGCTTCTTATAAATCTCTACTATTTCTTCTTTGTGTACTTTAAGCTTTTTATTAATCTGTGTTTCATCTTCCATAAAAACATCAAGATCTATATTAAAAATCTTTGCTAGTACTTCCTTTTCTTTTAATGCCTTTAGATTTAATCCAGTAAAAGACTCTTTTTTATTCTCTAATTGTGTCTGTAAAACTCTTAGCTCTTGAACTTTTTTTGACTTTTGAGCATAAGAGACTTTTTCCTTATCAAACTTCTCTTTTAACTCTTTTTGCTCTTTTGTTTTATTACCCAGTATTCGTTGAGTAGTTTCTAGTTCATTTTGAAAACTTTCAAGATTCTTTTCATCAGAATTCATCACCTCTTCAAGCGAAGTTTTCTCTTGGTATGAGGGTTGTACTATCAAAGCTTTTTGAGCAAAATTCAAGCTTTTAAAATCTTCTCTTTTTTCTTCTTTAGCCTGAACTATTTTCTCAAACGCTTCTTGATATTTAAGAGCATCTTTTTCAAATTTTTCTAAATTTTCTAACCACAAAGCCACTTGTTTTAACGCTAACACTTCAGAACCTAACGCTTTCTTTTGCATGTGAGTGTTTTCTAATGCCTTTATTTTTGCTTCTAACGCTTCTTTGTCTAAAAGCTCTATCACCCCTAACGCCACTTCATCATTTTCTATGGCTTTTTTCTGTGTGGCATAAGTCTTAAAAACCTCTTCCGATATCTGCTTATAAATCTGCGTACCAGTAATCTTCTCCAAAAGTGAAGACCTATCATTCTCCTTGGCTTTTAGAAAAGCATCAAAACTTCCCTGAGCCAACATCATCGACTGTTTAAAACGTTCAAAGTCCAAACCTGAAAGTGCTTCGATGTATTTGGGGACTTCTCTCAGTTTTGATGCTAACACTTTGGCTGTCGCTACATCGGCTATCTCCATTTTGGCTGTTTGAAAATTACCATCAGCCTTTTTTCTAGCTCTCTTTTGACTCCATGAACTACGATATATAATACCTTTAACCTCAAACTCTACCTCACAAAGTGACTCCCATGTGTTTCGAGACATTAAATCATTGGGGTTACTTAACCTTGCTGTTCGTCCATATAAAGCACAAGAAATAATGTCTAATAACGTACTTTTTCCTGAGCCTGTTGGACCTGTTATGGCAAAGAGAGACTCATTTTTTAACAACGCTTCAAAGTCTATTTCAAATGCCCCTTTAAGAGAATTAATATTAAGTGACTTTAGTTTAAGTATCTTCATCTATTTTGCACCCTTTGATAAACGTTATTAAAACAGTTTAAAACATCTTGTTCCAATGTCACATCATCAAGCTCTTCATTGGCTAAACGTTGTTTAAAGACCTCTTCAACCGATAAGTCATCCAAACTTATGGCATTCATCTCTTTGGCTTGAAGCTCTTTTTCACGTTTTTCTATCTTCACAGCCAAAAGCATCAAGCCCAATTCACTCGCAAGTGTTCGGATGCTTTCATTCGCATACATAGGGTTGTCATCATCTAAATGCACTTCTATCCAACAATGCCTATTTTCTATGGCTTGTAATGCTTGACTTATCTGTTTTTCATTGCCCCTTAAAAGCACTAGTTCTCGGTATAAAGGAATATCTACTGCTTCAACAACAACTTCATTTGCCTCTACCTTGACCACATTAACCTTGTGCGTATGATTGGCTTCTGAAAAACTAAGAGGTATGGGAGAACCTGAGTAACGCACATGATTAACCCCTACCATTTGATTCATATGTAAATGTCCCAATGCCACATAATCAAAAAGCTTCCCCAAATAATCTCCAGCAATGTCAAGCGTCCCCCCAATGTAAATGTCGCGTTCCGACTCAGAACTACGACTTCCTACCGTAGTCAAGTGTCCTGTAGCAATAACAGGTACACTTTTATCAGCTTTTAGTTTTAAGGCTTTGTGATACACATTTTCATAATAAGCTCGAATGCCCTTATTTACCATTTGTTCTTTTTCACTGATGGTCTCACCACTCACAGCCTTACGTATGACAGCATCTCTTAAAAATGGCACAGCACAAACAATGGCTCGAAGCTCACTATTTTGCACAATAGGAATAAGCACATCTTCTTCATCACCACCATTGGTCAGCACATGAACATTCAGTACCTTAAGAAGTTGTTTGGGTGCTTTCAGCGTGGCAACCGAATCATGATTACCAGCGACAATAATAGTACTATGAAGCGTCTCGATATGCGAGAGTTGTTTTAAAAAATTATAATAAATTTCCAAGGCATAATTGGGTGGTGTAGCTGTGTCAAAAATATCTCCTGCAATAATCAAGAGTTCGATACGATTGTCTTCAATAGTCTCCAAAAGCCAAGCCAGAAAAGCTTTATGCTCCTCTTCTCGACTCTTTCCCATAAAACTTTGACCCAAATGCCAATCTGAAGTGTGTAGTAATTTCATTCGCTTCCTTTCCCCTAATCTATTGGAAGTGTACTATAAAGTACATACTAAGCTATAAAAAAGTCTCTTTATAAACCTCTTCATCATACGCGACATGTACTTTACCCTCAGCATACTCAATCACAGGACGCTTAATCAAATAATTCTCTTTCGCCATCCATTTGATTTTACCTTCATCATCAAGGTTCAACTCTTTGAGCTTTAAATCTCTATATTTGGTTCCACGTGTATTAAAAAGAACTTTCATATCAATCTGTTTTAACCACTCACGAATCTTTGCTTCATCGACTGATTCTACTTTATAATCCACAAAGTCAAACGCTATGCCATTGTCTTTCATAAATTTTCTGGCTTTACCTACTGTTGAACATGTTTTTATGCCATATATTGTCATTGTGTACCTTTTAATTTTTGAATGCGTGATTATATTTGATTTTCTCTTTAGAGCAATTAAGCAGTCACTTCAATAAACAGATTTGTCACAGCAGTCACCTCTTTAGCTTCCGAATCTTCATACAACACACTAACCTCTAGCATAACTTTTCCTTCTTTTGTTCCCACTAAAGAGATAGTCCTATTGTCTATAGCGTACACGTCTTATACCCAATAAAATAAGACTATCTATAAATGTATCAAGAAGTTCATGTTTAATTTCTTCAGTAGAAAGTTCTGTTGATGCTAAACCTTTTGTAAGTGTACAACTGTTGCTACAATGAATACATTCAAGGTTACAATGTAAAGAAGGCTCCCAAAGCAGATAAGAGAGAGGATGTTCTTTTTTTAAAGTTTCTTTTTTATTAACAAAAGTAAGCAATTCATCTAATAAGCTCACCTGATTATACCCCCGTATTTAATCTTTGACACTATTATACAGCATATAAGTCGTATACATATAAAAATATTTTAAAATTCTTAAAAACTTTAAAAAATAAATCTTATTTATAAATATTAAATAATAATCCCCTATGATATAATGCTTAAAAAGGTCAAAAAACATGCAACATTTAATATGGAATGTCAATCCTGTTATGTTAGAAATCGGTTCATTCAAAATACATTGGTATGGTATACTCTTTGCCACATCATTTGTCATTGGTTTATTTATACTAACATGGATGTATAAACGGGAAAAGAAAAATGCTGATATCTTAAACTATCTTCTCCTCTATACCTTTATTGGTGCTGCTGTGGGTGCTCGATTGGTTCACTGTCTTTTTTATGAACCAAACTATTATTTGGCAAATCCTTTAGAGATACTGGATATTAGAAAAGGAGGATTAGCTAGCCATGGTGGTATGGTTGGGGTACTAATAGCCCTGTGGTTCTTAACCAAATACTACAAAGAGTCTTACACTTGGCTCATAGCAAGATTTACCATCGTTGGGATATTCACAGCAGCAGCCATTCGTGTTGGAAACTTTATGAACTCAGAGATTTTAGGGCTACCAAGTAATTTACCATGGGCAATTGTTTTTCAAAGAGTAGACACTGTTCCTCGACACCCTGTACAACTCTATGAAGCATTGGCTTATCTTCTAATTTTTATTTTGCTCTTAAGCATTTACCTCAAAGCCAAAGCCAGTACCTCAACAAAAATACTACCTCCTCTTTTTCTCATAACCCTATTTGGTACACGATTTTTTATTGAATATGCCAAAACAAGACAGGCAACGTATGTGACAGACCTACCATTGACCACAGGTCAAATGCTTAGTATTCCTTTTGTTATCATTGGTGTTATATGGCTTATACTTTCCCTACGTTCTAATAAAGTAGGTGCCTAATGTCTCATTATAGTCTTGGTATTGATATTGGATCAACCACTGTAAAATACGTTGTTTGTGATGCTAACTTTCAAATTGTGACCCAAGCATATACTCCTCATAACACAAAACAAGCAGCAACACTTTTGGAACTCTTAAGCACACTGGAAGCAGAAAAGCCCAAACTTTTTAATGGCATTAAACGTGCCTATATCACAGGTTCTGGTGCTACACGTATTGCACCCACCCTGAATGCACGTTTTGTACAAGAAGTGAATGCTGTTGTACTTTCAGTTGAACATCTGCATCCAGAAATCAATGCTGTTGTTGAATTGGGTGGTCAAGATGCAAAAATTATTCACTTTAAAACCAAAGATGATGGTACAAAATCTGTCTTAACCTCCATGAATGACAAATGTGCATCAGGAACAGGTGCGACCATTGAAAAATGTACCATGAAAGTGGGACTGGAAAACCATGAACTTCAAAAGCTAACCTTTGATGACTCAAAACTGCATCATGTTGCTGCAAAATGTGGTGTTTTTGCTGAAACAGATATTGTCAATCTTATTAAAACTTCCGTACCAGCCAAAGAGATTATGAACTCTCTAGCCGATGCCATTGTTATGCAAAATCTAACGGTACTCACTAAAGGAAATACCCTATTACCAAAAGTTTTGCTTTTGGGTGGTCCAAATATGTATTTACCTTTTTTACAAGCATGTTGGCGAAAAAGAATCGCTGAACTTTGGGATGAACGAGAAATAGCTTATGACAAAGAGAACTTAGAATCTCTTATTTTTGTACCTAAATATGCTCTCTATTATGCTGCACTTGGTGCCATTATTTTTGGAGAGGGTGAGGTTAATAAAAACAAAGACTTTAAGGGAACCTTACAGTTAAAAACATTGGTCAATTCAGGTGGCGTAAGTGCCAGTGCCAGAAATGACACCCCTTTAATAGAAAATCAAGAAGAGCTAAAAACTTTTAAACAAAACTATGCCATCCCTAAGTTTATCGCCCCAAAGTTATCACAAAAAACAACGTGTTATCTTGGTATTGATGGTGGTTCCACCAGTTCCAAGGCTGTATTGGTTGACCAGTCAGGGGAACTTCTCCTAAAGGTATATCAACTCTCTAAAGGTAACCCCATAGAAGATACCCTTGAACTGCTAGAAAAAATTAAAGCATCTGACCCCCACAACTTCTATGATGTTCAAGGCTTAGGTGTTACAGGCTATGCTGCTAATGTCTTAGATGGTGCATTACAAGCCGATGCCAACATCATTGAAACCATTGCCCACATGAAAAGTGCCATGAAAGTCTTTGGCAACAAGGTTTCTGTGATTTGTGACATTGGGGGACAAGATATTAAAGTACTTTTTATTGAAAATGGTATGATGAAAAACTTCAGGCTTTCCAATCAATGCTCAGCAGGAAATGGTACCCTTTTACAAAGTATGGCAAAACAGTTTGATGTTAAAGTAGAAGATTTTGCAGAAATTGCTTTTGCTGCTACCAAAGCCCCTAAATTTAATTATGGTTGTGCAGTATTTCTTGACAGTGATCGTGTCAATTTTCAAAAAGAGGGCTATAGCAAAGAAGAACTTTTTGCAGGTATTGCCAAAGTATTACCCAAAAATATCTGGCAATACGTGGTACAAGCACCCAATCTTTCCACTTTTGGCGACCAATTTGTTTTACAAGGTGGTACCCAATATAACCAAGCAGCACTCAAAGCACAAGTAGACTATATTAAAGCCCATGCACCCAATGCACAAGTATCTGTTCATCCTTATTGTGGTGAAGCAGGAGCTTTTGGTGCAGCCATCGAAGCCAGAGATGAAGTTCAACATAAAGGCTACAGCTCTTTTGTTGGTTTAGACGCTTCTTTGAAACTTACTTATACTTCACGAACCGATGAAAGTACACGTTGTCGTTTCTGTTCAATTAACTGCTCTCGTACCTTTATTGATACCAAAACACCAACATCAAAAACCGTACGATACATTGCTGGATTCTCTTGTGCCAGTGGTACAGTAGAGTCACCTGAAGCCTTAAAGCAACTCAAACAGGAAAGAAAACAGCTAGAAAAACAAATACCAAATATGGTTAAAGAGGAGTCCATAAGACTCTTTAAATCAACTTATCCAATAGAAAAACCTGTTCAAAAAATTCAAGAACAAAAAGTGAAAGTCACGCTGGGTGGTTGGGGTCCAACATTTAGACGAAATACCCTACGAGACTTTATAAGCAGTAGTACAGAAGAGAAAGCCTACAGAAAAGAAATTATTATAGCCATTCCACAAGTACTTAATCTTTATATTATTGCCCCATTCATACGAAGCTATTTGGAAGCATTGGATATTTTGCCAAAAAATATTATTTTCTCTGGCTACTCTAATGAAGACATGTACTTAGAAGGTTCAAAATATGGTTCCGTCGATGCCTGCTATCCTGCTAAAGTAGCCCAGGCCCATGTCTACTCATTTTTATATGCCAAAAAGTATCAACAAAAACCCTTAAATTACATTTGATTTCCTAGCATTATTAATATTCCAAACTTCCTTCACAATACTATGGGTGAGGAGTCTTGTCCTGTTATTAGTGGTACCCCAAAAGTTGTTTACAGTGCCTTTACTAAAGAACAAGATTTGTTCCAAAAAAAATCCATCATCTATGTTGATAACTCTATGAACCTCTCTAATAAAGCCTTATTAAAAGAACAACTTTTTACAACTTGGCAAACAAAACTCAAAATAACCAAAGATGAAAGTAACTGGGCAGTAGAACAAGGCTTTAAAGCTTTAAAAAACTTTGAAAATGAAGTGATGCAAAAAGGGAAAACAATACTTAATGAGGCTCAGGAAAACTCTGAGATTGTACTTCTACTACTTGGACGACCTTACCATAGTGACAGTGGTATCAACCATGAAGTACTCGATGAGTTTCAATCATTAGGATTTAAAACCCTCTCAATGAATGCCATTCCCAAAGATAAAGCCTACTTAAAAGAGTATTTTGAAGAGGAAGACCCACTTGATATCAATGATGTATGGGCAGAAAACTTTTCAACAAACTCTTCTCAAAAAGTATGGGCAGCTAAATTTGCAGCCAGACATCCCAATGTGGCTGTATTAGATTTATCAAACTTTAAATGTGGGCATGATGCACCAACCTATGCCATTATTGATAAAATTTTAGGAAGTAGTCGTACTCCTCATTTGACCCTACATGACATTGATGCCAACAAACCCAGTGGTTCCATTAAAATTCGTGTCAAAACTTTTGCTTATACTTTAGAACAATATCGAAGGGAACTCATAACTACGACACATTCTCTTTCGCTTTAAATAAAGCCATTTGTACTCGGGAGTAAAAATTAGCACCTCCCTCTCCTGAAGTTTCAATGGCTAAAAAGTTTGATGAAGGAAATCGATTGGTTATTAACGATTGAATGCCATCAGAAACTGAAGAAGAAGGCATACAACCAAATGGTTTAACACTAATAACCAAATCAGCTAAATTCTCTTTTACACTCTCTATCAAATGTGCTACCTCTAAAAAGCCTTCTCCTCCACTGGAATCAAGAGGATAATAGGCTTTAGCAAGATTAGAAAGTTTTTCCATATTTGGAATATCATAATCTTTTAAACCAATCGCCCAACTGTAGATTTTAAAATGAAGTAGAAGGCTACTTTTTGCTAACTGAATCATAATTTTTGTTTTCATTTGCGTAAAGTCCACACTTTTAGCATCATAATTCTCTACTGAAATACTCTTTTCCAGCTCATGATTTGCCTCCCAAATACTAAGTAATAATCGGTTTATCATTGGTTGAGGAAGACACTCTGCTCCTTCTGACTCCAAAAATCTATGCAAATTATAATTTCCATCACCTTCGGTCATGGCTGCCCAAAACTCACCCATAACCATCACTTTTACTTTTTTTTCTCTTCTATCTTGCTCTATATTTTGCATAATTTTACGACACTTTAAAAGTGCCAAAGTCAAATTTTTTCTTTTTTCAAAAGCTTCTGAAACCATGCTTCGACATTCGTTCATTGCCTTATCAGTTGCACCTTTTTCACATTCATAAGGTCTAATTTTATAGCCCATTATATTGATAATATCGCCAATACTAACAGCTTTCACAAGTGCAACAAAAAACTTTGGACTGTAATTTACTAACTCTTTACTCGTGTCTTGAAAAATTCCTTTATTATGCTCAAAACTGGTCACACGAAAACCTTCAAACCCTGCATCTCTTAACGCTTTTTTGTATTCTGTAATGTACATACCAAAACGACAAGGACCACAACCACCAGCTGTAACTAAAAAATACTTTTGAACAATTTCTGAAGAAGAGAGCTTTGTCTCTTGTTGAAGCTCCTGAAGATATTTAACAAGGTTTCCCACCGTAAAATAGGTGGGATTACATTGTCCTCTATTTCCAAATGCTTTACCCTTTTGAAAAGAATCAAAGTCAGGTATTGGCAGTGCCACAAAATCTTCTCCAAGAGAACGTAACGCTGATACAATTAATTGATCTTGTACTTCAGTTAAGCCATTAAACAGTGCGATACTATTTTTATCATAAACGATTTTTTTTGATGCATCTCGCCATTGCGATTTCTCTTTACCCACATAATTAAGATTTGTACCCTGCTCACTCAATTTAATACTACTACACTTTGATTCTAACTTCATAATTTAACCTTTTTCAACATTCTAACATGAAAACGTTAGAATATTTAATGAAAAAACCAACGCCCATCATGAGGAAGTATTACTTCTGTGAAATTTAACCAAGCTTCATGGGAAAAAAGGGCTGTTTGTACTAATGCTGTATCAGGTGCAACAAATACTAATAAAAGAGGTATCGAAGCATACACAATAGCTGTTTGTATTTTTTGATTTCTATTTTTAAACATGCCAAATTTAAACGCTGTTCCAGAGGATCTTTTCATGCGTCTATTCCCTAAGTCAACACTGTAGGTTTCATCCAAAATAAGATGTACTAAATACCCCCAAGTAATCATAAACCCATAAACCCATGACACAAGTGAATTTAAATCAAAAAACCATTGACACAAAGAAGCAACAACAATCCCCCAAATCAATGCAACAGGTACCGTATGAAACATCCCTCTATGTTTGGATATTTTACGAAAAAATTCTAAAAAAGCATAGCGAATTCCCATAAAAACAAGTACAGAAACTACAGTCATTTCTATTAAAGAATAGCTTGAAGACTTGACAAAAATAAGCATAATGGTCATCAGTAAAGAGAGGACATTAAACCCTACTTTAATAGAAGTAGAATGGGCTGAATCAACATCAGGTAAAAGTCCACCTAATGTTCCTAAACCAAACGCAATGACAGCCTCTTCAGGGCTAACAACTTCCATAGACAGCAAAGTAGCTGAAACCACAGCAGAAGCTGTAGCTGCTACGGTAAAGTGTGTGTTAAAATTTGCCATTTTACTTATCTACTTTGGTTAACAATTTATGTGAATTCCCTAAAATATGCTCAACAATCTGTTCTCCTTTAAAAAGAACCATATAAGGCTTTGGCGTTAAATAACGTCCTGTTCTTGTCGGTGTTGCTACCGATGTTTCTACCAACCAACCTTTCCAAGACAATTCACCACCATAAGCAAAACCTTTTTGCTTATAAGCACGTTTAGGTGTTCCAAATTTGTACTTTCCTTGTTCTCCACGTGTTAACTTACTTGAAAAATAATTTTTTATTGCCATCTGATACCGATTAGGTTGGAGACCATAAGCAGAATTAACACTTTCGGGTAATCCAATACCTGTTCCCAATGTAATTTTTGGTTTGGGTGCTGGAACACAACCACTTATTAACGCTACAACTGCCACAATTCCCACTATATTTTTCATCCTATTTCCTTTTTGTAAAATTAATTTAAACTGTTTAATGCCACCATAACACCTTCAGCCAGTGCTATTTTTTCAATGCCCTTAACCTCTGATTCATACTCTTCAAATGATTTACTCTCTTTTTCTACTTCTTTTTGTAAAATAACCTCTCCACCATCCAGTTCAGAAGTAACCCAATGAACGGTAACACCTCCCGTTTCATTTTCATCATCATAAGAACGCTCAATTGCCATTAAGCCTTTATGTAAGGGAAGTAAAGATGGATGTAAATTAATGGCTTTTACTTGTTCAGTAAAAGTAGGCGTAAGAATTCGCATAAAACCAGCTAACACCGTAAGGTCAGGTTTATAATAGTGTAAAGCATGTACAAGTTCAGCATCAAAAGCCTCTCGTGTATCAAAAGAAGCCGACTCAATAATCTCAAGTGCTACATTATGTTCTTTAGCAAAAGCAATGCCACCAGCATCAATTTTATTGCTTAAAGCAACAACAACTTCTACTTCTTTGTTGTGTAAATTTTCTAAAATATATTGTAAATTTGACCCTGTTCCACTAAATAATACGGCTATCTTTTTCAAGCTTACTAATCTCCTCTATTAAGTCTGTTGGAAGCATAGCATAAGAACTCCCACCATAAGCTTTTGCAGCAGTTGTAAAAGCTAAAGATGCTTGAATGGTAGCTTCAAGCCCATCATAACCTTGTGTCAGTAAAGCAGCAATAAGCCCAGCCAAAACATCACCAGAACCACCCTTAGAGAGTTTCGCACTACCATAAGGGTTAACAAATAGTTTTTGCTCTTGTGCAATAATTATATTTGCCCCTTTTAACAACAATGTCACATGAGGAAAAAGCGTACAAAATTCCCATACTTTTTCAAAACGATTGGCTTGAAGTATGGCAATATTTAATGGACTGTCTATGCTTATATTCCACAAAGAAACAAACTCTTTAGGGTGAGGCGTTAAAACAATTTCTCTCTCTTTTTGCTCTAAAAACTCTAAAATAACTTCATTAGAAAACACTCCTGCATCCAAAATTAAAGGTAGATCACTTTCTAAAACATCTTCGACTATTTCATCATCAAATTCATCAAAACCCATACCAAAAGCAATGGCTGTGGTATTTTGAGCTAAGGCTACACTCTCCATAACCTCTAAAGGCAATACAGTTTTAACTTCGCCAACAATAGAAACAAGCCCTGCTCCAAAACGTAAAGCTGCCATTGCAGACATAATGCCAGCACCCTCTTTCGCTCCTAATATTACTCCTAAGTGTCCAAATGTTCCTTTATGGGTATTGACCCTGTTTCGACTAGGAAGCATTATGTCTTGCTCTTCTAAAAGAAAAATATCTGTTTGAAACCCTTCTGTGTATTTTCTATGAGAAAGCCCCAAATCGACACAAATCACTTTTCCTACATGCTCTTTTGCCATATCTGTATACAAGCACTCTTTTAAAGCACCCATTGTAATAGTAACATCACAAAAAAGTGCCATGGGTAAAGGATTGCCATCTCCATCTATACCTGTTGGTACATCACAAGCAATTTTAAATCCACTAAGTTTTTCAAGTTTAATAATTAGCTTTCTAGTTTTTTCATCAAGCTCACGTGAAAGCCCTGCCCCAAAAATAGCATCCACAATAACATCGGCTTCTTCAACCTCATCTACAAACTCCATCTCTAAAGTTTGAACACGTTCCAACTGTAATTCAGCCATTTCAGAACGTACCCCAAAAGGTAAGTAAACTTTAACGCTATAACTGTTTTGTAGATGTCGTGCTAACACCAAACCATCGGCACCATTATTACCCACACCACACACTATAAGCACAGAACTTTTCTCTTTGAAATTGGCTTTTATATAATTTGCCATACCCATTGACGCATGTTCCATTAGTATGTCTTCACTTAAATTATATTCTTCGTAGCATCGTTGGTCTAGGGGGTAGCAGAATTTATAGAGGGGTTGCATTTATAAAACACCTTTTGATTTAAGCTTTTTAGTTAAAAAATAGATTATCATCTCACAATAAGGTTCAAACTTCTCATTATGTTTCGATTTATAATAGTTTAATGTCTTCTTGATATTAGCAATTGTAAAACCTCTTGATTTTAAATTTTTCATCACGCTATCATAAACTTCTTTTCTATTTTGTTCAAGTACCATAACATTCAAATTTAAAACATCGTTAATCTCATTATCTATATTTGTATCACTCGATTTAATAGTAATATTTTTAGCACCTTTGATATAAAAGATATTCTGTTCGATTGAAGATAACAAATCTATATGTTCTAAATCTTTTTCACCTTTTTTAGTATCACAACATTGTACTTTTTCTTTAAGACCTTCTCCACCCTCACAAGCAATAAAAAGATTTTGATAATCTATTTGGAATTCTCTATTTTTTGTTTGAGGTTTAAAATGTTCAATTTTACTGTTATCACAAGAGATTCGTCCCATACAATAGCAACAAACATAGCCTTGTTCTTGAAGTAACTGTTTTCTTAAGTTATAAGCTTTCTCTTCTCTACATTGCTCTTTTGTTGTTTCTTTAAAGTCTTCATAGATATTTGAATCTTTCAAATTTTGTTGAGAAATTGTACTTCGATAAGCAGTTAAACTTTTAGGCTCTTTTCCTTTAATTATCTTCTTCAAAATCCATCCGTTCAAAAGCCAAATTATTTCTAAGTGCTAAAATATCTTTGTCATTCTCTCCAATGACATACTCCAGCTTATCCAACGCCTCATCTGCTTTATCAAACTTTTGACTATTAATTAACACTTGTATCTCTTCAAAACGCTTTGTTATTTTTGGTAATCTTCTATCTTCCACACCCATTTGCTGTAACACCCATTCAATGTCTCGACCATATGCTGGAATATTATTAATAGCTCTAATATTTCCTTCTTCATCTTTTCCGAGGAAACGAATAGATTTATTATTAGCACTTGCTATAATATGAGGTGAATGTGTTGCAATGATAATTTGACAGTTATTTTTCTCAGCCAACTTTTCATAAACACTTAAAATCTGACGTTGCCATTTAGGATGTAAAGAGAGTTCAGGCTCATCTATTAAAATCACTTTATCTTTATAGTCTTTAAAATAAATATATAAAATCTTAGATAAAAGCGTTTTTTGTCCTGTTGAAAGTTCATCAATACTAAAAAGTACTTTCTCTTCATTATCTTTATCGGTATAGTAATATCCATCACCATCATCACTCGTAAACCAAACCTTATCTTCTTTATCTAAATGACTATATTTAAACCCTATATCTAAATCATTAAAAATATCTTTCATATATTGATTAAAATACTCTGTAATTTCACTTGGTCTATAATCTTTCTCTTTCAAATAAAAATAAAATGTTTTTACAAATTCATCTGCTACTTTTTTTGTGTCATCTATTCCAGATGGAAGATAGAATATATCATTTTTTGTATCATAATATACATTCGTAACAACTTGAACCATTTGAGTAGGGTTACTAGCTTCTTTAGCCTTACGAATATCCTCTTCCATTAAATATTTTGTTCTTTTTTTTCCTAAGTCTAATTTTAAGTAACCATCTAGCTCTATATCACTTCTTTGATTAAACTCTAATTCACTATTTCCTTCAACATGGTCTAAAAAATTATAAATATATTCCAAAAGCGTAGTCTTCCCACTCCCATTAACCCCAGCCAAAACAACAATAGGTAAAGCCTCATCATTTTCATCAACAAAAGAAATATCAAAATCTTTAAACATCTTATAATCTTCTATATGGAGGTTTCGTAGTTTCATGGGTTTGTTCCTTGTAGGGTTGGCTTCAGCCGACGCAAAAAATCGAAACATTCATAAGCGTCGGCTAAAGCCAACCCTACAGGTTCCAAATTTTTTAGGCAGTTAATTTTATAAAATCCATTCTACCACAAATCACCTAACCATAATATTCATTGCGATATAATTCGCGCAAATTTATCACTTTCAATTTAAATGAAAAATCTGATAAGAAAGGGGGTGCTTGACATGCCAGGAATTAAACTATCAACAAGAGATTCATTTGATGACTCTTACAGAAAATTTAAAAGACAATGTGACAGAAACCTAATCGTTACTGAAGCAAGAGCTAGACAACACTATGAAACGCCAACTGAAGCGAAGAAAAAAGAAAAGATTGCTACGCGTAAGAAAATTCTTAAAAAGCTTTACATGCTTAGAAAGTACGAAGCTAGACTCTAATCAGTTTAACTTTTTATTTCGCCAAGTAGATTTTCTACTTGGTGTACTCTTTTACACTACCTCCCTAAAAAGCACTTTTTTACTAATTTTTAAAATTTCTTAATTGTTCAAAACATAATATTTTCTTAAAAATAAAATAATATTTAAAATTTTACAACATTTTTAGTTATTTTTAACTAGTATTCCACAATGAATTTTAATTTTAATTAATTAAAAATTGGGAAAACAAAAAATGATCTTATTCAAAAACACCTTACTGTTTATCATAGCCATACAAATTATGGTGCTAATACAAATTGTTAGCATCAAAAAATGGAACCTACATGAAAGCTTTCATCACTTCACATCAAATTTTAATTTTAAGTTTTACAATAGTCCACCTCAACTAAGCCCAGAAGAATACAAATTTTTTTCTACCCTTAGTGAATCAACAGAAATAAAACTAGAAGAACATGATACAAATTTGTTACAAAATCAATTTTTTACTTTAGGACAAGGACATATCCGTAAAGCCATAAAAGATGATGTTGAATCCACAGCAAAAAATTTACTTGGAACCCCTTATGTTTGGGGTGCAACAGGACCTAATAAATTTGATTGTTCTGGTTTTACCCAAGAAGTATTTTGTCAAGCAGGTATTCAAATTCCTAGAAACTCCAGAGCCCAAGCCAAAGTGGGTAAATACATTCCTTTAAAAAGTTTAAAACGGGGAGATATGGTATTTTTTGCTACGAATAAAAGAAACCCCACACGCATAACACATGTGGGAATTTATTTATCAAATGGAAATTTTATCCACGCCAGTTCGGGTGGAAAGAGGGTAATTATTAGCTCATTGTTTAAAAGTAACTATTATAAAAATAGCTTTATCTTAGGTAGACGTATTATCAGAGGACATAAAACCAAACAAATAGCTGAAGTACTCAGTTATAATAATCAAAAACAAATTACTGTAAACTTATAAAATATCTTCTGCATACTCTTTCATCAACTTAGCATCATATGCTAAACGGCTGTCAACATCTCCCATGCTTAAAACCCACGATGAAAAATGCTCAGGATAAGTAAACTCTTTCTCAAGGAGTTCACTTATCACATCTGGTAAAGACTTGGTACTCTTTTTAGACGTTAACAGCACATTCAATTCTCCACTTGTATGCTGAACCTCAACTTCCAATTCACGCTTCACATAACGATGGGAAGAAGCGTTATATTTAAACCCATAATCTCCTTGTAAAAAATCAAAATGTTTCACAATTAAATTTTTTAAATTTTTTGCTTCCATCGTAATTTGTTCTCCTTACAATATTTTTCCTATCCCAAGACTACATGAAAATAAATTATAATTTACTGAAATATAATTTTTTAAATTAATATAATAATTAAAAATAATGTTTATAAATACCATAAAATAGTCAGCTTAGAATCGTTTTTTTAAGTCCAAAAATAAAAAAATCAATAATACAAAAAAAATAAATGTGGTAAAATTACTCACTTTTAGAAGCTATATTTAAACATATATATTTAAATAAAAATATATTTAAATAATTTAAAATATTTTTAAACTTTTAACCTCCCATTTTAGCCAATGAAATCAGTAGCAATCTAAAGAATAAAAGTCTTGATCTTAAGTATGATATTTATAACTATCCAGAAGAACAGCAAGGTTATGCTTAGAGCGATAAATATTATTGTTTCAAATTCTTGAAATAGTTAAATTAAAATCATCATTTTATAATTCATAAGCATCTCTAAACAAAAGCTTGATAAAATATATAAAAAGGGTCAAACAATGTTATTAAAAATAATACAAGTTAGCATAATATCACTTTCTATTTCACTCTTTATCTCAGGGTGTTCCTCTAAAAATACAAGCAAACCCCTTCTCCAAACCAATAAAACAGTTTATCAAGATAATATTGAGGATGAATTTGAAGATGAGTTTAAAGAAGCTGATCAAGCCGTATTTGATCCCTTAGAGGGCTATAATCGTTGGATGACTTCCGTGAATGATACATTCTACCTCAACATCTTTAATCCTATTTCTAAGGGCTATGCTACCATTATTCCTAAACCTGCTAGGGTTGGTGTTTCCAATGCTTTTCATAACTTACAATTTCCAATGCGATTTGCTAACAATCTTTTACAATTTAAATTTGATTCAAGCATGAAAGAACTTGGACGCTTTATGATTAATTCAAGTATTGGTATTTTTGGTCTCTTTGATGTTGCCAAAGCAGGAGGTGTTAAGCCTCAAGAAGAAGATTTTGGACAAACCTTGGGTTATTATGGTGTGGGAACAGGTTTTCATGTTGTCTTGCCTTTTTTAGGACCCTCAAACTTACGTGATGCCATAGGACTCTCTATTGACACAAGCTTCTCAGCAACAACCAATAGCTCATTCAACTATCAAATACCAGACAACACAGAAAAAGCATTGGGTTTTACTTCTTTAGAATATATAAACAAAAACTCTTTACACTCAGGAGAGTATGAAAACTTGAAAAAAGATGCCATTGATGTTTATACTTTTTTTAGAGACAGCTATGAACAAAAACGTGCTAAAGCAATAGAAAAATAAAGGAAACTACCATGTCAAACAACATTACATTCAGCAAAAAAATCATTATGCTAAGCCTACTTTTACTCAGCCCTCTCTTTGCCATACAAGAAGCAAATATTAAAAGTGAAATGGAAAATAAAATTAATTATATCACCACTATTTTACAAAATAAAAACCTTTCAAGTACAGAAAAAAAAGGACAAATTTCACCAACAACAGACAGTATTTTTGATTATACAACAATGTCAAAAATTTCTTTGGGAAAAAAGTGGAAACAACTAACAGTAGAAGAACGTGAAAATTTTAGCCAAAAGTTTAAAACAAAATTAAAAAACTCCTATTTTGAAAAGCTTGAACTCTACACAAATGAAAAAGTACTTGTAAAAGAACTCAAAAAACTCAAAGCAACCAGAATTCAACTCTATACAGAAATTGTTGCTGCTGAAGAAAACTATGAAATTATTTATAAATTTTACAAAGTAAAAGCCTCTAATGATTGGCTTATTTATGACATAGACATTACAGGCGTTAGTATTATTCAAACTTACAGAAAACAGTTTTCAGAATTTTTAGCCACCAAGTCATTCAATGAACTTTTAAATTCACTTTAAATTCTTTCATATACCAATAGGGGATTCATGTTCAAAAAACTTTATCAAAACTTCATCTTAAAGTACCCCATGAGGGTACTAAGCTTCTTTCTCATCATCATACTTTCCTTTGGTTACTATGCTAGTAAACTTGAAATTGATGCCTCTTCTGAAACCCTTCTCTTAGAAAATGATACAGATTTACAATTTGCACGAAAGATGAACAAACGTTTTCAAGGTGAGAACTTTCTGATTATTACTTATAGTCCTCAAAACAGTATGTTTTCACAAAAAAGTAAAGAAGAAATTAAAGCCTTAAGTACAGCCTTAGAAGAACTTTCTTTGGTCAAGTCCGTCGACTCCATTTTAACCGTACCCCTTTTACTCTCTCCTCCAAAAGCCATTAAAGAGTTGGTTGATGACATTAGAACACTTGCCAATAGTGAAATAACGACATCTTTGGCTCAGAATGAATTTTTGATGAACCCTCTCTATAAAGGTAATATCATTAGTGAAGATTTCAAAACTTCAGCCATTATTGTTAACTTGCACAAAGACCATACCTATAGTGCCTTAGTAGAAAAAAGAAATGCTTTAACAACAGCAAAGACTCCTAGCGAACACGAAGAACTAAAAGCTATCAACCTTGCCTTTAAAGCTCATCGAGATGAACGTCGAATGATAGAACAAAAGAACATTAAAGATATTCGTAAGATTATGGCTCAATACCAAATAGAAAGCACCCTTTTCTTAGGAGGGGTGAACATGATTGCCAATGACCTTGTAAGCTTTGTTAAAAGTGACTTACTCATTTATGGTTCAACACTGGTGCTAATCTTAATAATTGTTTTATGGACAGTCTTTAGACGTATTCGTTGGGTTATTTTACCCATTTTCATCTCCACACTCTCCGTGATTGCCGTTAGTGCTGCTTTAGGTTTTTTTGCTTGGGAAATTACGGTTATCTCCTCTAATTTTATTGCCTTACAACTGATTATTACCATTTCCATAGTCCTTCACCTCATTGTTCACTACAATGAACTTCTCTCTAAATATCCTAAAGCCTCAAATCACCGAATCATCTTAGCGACCATTCTTGCTAAAGGAAGCCCTACTTTCTTTGCTATTGTTACAACCATTGCAGGATTTTCTTCTTTAATGATTTCAAATATTAAACCCATCATCAACTTAGGATGGATGATGAGTACAGGCATTGCCCTCTCTTTACTCATCGCTTTTATTGTATTTCCCACTGTTTTACTACAACTACCAAAACTTAAGCCAAAAACCCCAAAACAAACTAAGCAAAAAAGCTTTTCCTTTCCAAAAGCCTGTTCAAGTATCGTCCATAAAGATAAAAAGTCTATCTTTATCGTGACAGCCATGAGCTTAGTATTTAGTCTAACGGGTGCCTCCATGCTCATTGTAGAAAACTCTTTTATTAATTACTTTAAACACAATACAGAAATTTATCAAGGCATGAAGATTATTGATGAAGATTTAGGAGGAACCACTCCTCTTGATGTGATTGTAACCTTTAAAGAAATTAAGACCCTCAATAACAATCAAAATGAACTTGATGAGTTTGATGAGTTTGAGAATGAGTTTAATGAAGAAGCTAACAGTGAACAGTATTGGTTCACCAAAGAGAAAATGGACAATATTCTAAAAATTCATAATTATCTTGAAAATCTTCAGGAAATTGGTGATGTCCAATCCTTAGCAAGTATTTTAAAAATTGGAAAACAGCTCAATGACAATAAAGAATTAGATGGTCTAAGCCTAGGGCTACTCTATACCCATCTCCCTGAACAATACAAAAAGCTTATTCTCTCTCCTTATATTAGTATTGAAAATAATCAAGTACGTTTTGCGAGTAGAATTATTGATTCTAATGATGACCTTCGACGGAATCAACTCTTAGAAAAAATTGAGCAAGACCTTAGCGAAATTGTGAATCCAAAAGTCGCCAATTTCAAACTCTCAAACCTTATGATACTCTATAACAACATGTTACAGTCCCTCTTTGACTCACAAATTGCCACATTAGGCTTTGTACTTCTCATTATCACCTTTATGTTTCTCCTACTTTTTAGATCCATAAAACTTGCCCTAATCGCAATTGCTGTTAACATTGTTCCTATTGGTGTTATCTTTGGTTTTATGGGTTGGTTTAATATTCCTTTAGACATTATGACCATTACCATTGCAGCCATTGCTGTTGGTATTGGGGTTGATGACACCATTCATTATATTCACCGATTTAAAGAAGAATTTAAAAAAACAGGAGATTACAACAAAGCTATTGAACAAAGTAACAACTCTATTGGAAATGCCATGCAATACACTTCCGTCACCATCATACTTGGTTTCTCCATTTTAACCCTATCAAACCTCATTCCTACAATCTATTTTGGTCTTCTTACCATGGTAGTAATGTTTACAGCACTCATGGCAGATTTACTTCTTCTCCCAAAATTGCTACTACTTCTAAAACCTTTTAAACAAACATCCAAAGAACTACGCTCAAAATAGGAAGAGGTAACACTTCCTCTCTTACCGTTCTTGAAGATTATTAAAAAGCATATGGATACAACGAAGTATCCCTTATCTTACATCAATAAAAAAGTAAGTTTCAAGGATAAAAAAACGTTAACTTGCTAAAATCATGACCATATTTAAGATAAGGTACATACTAATGATATTCCCTACCCCACTACAAAACAATGCTATTAAAATCATGCTTTTAGGCTCTGGAGAGCTTGGAAAAGAAGTTGCTATTGAGGCACAAAGACTTGGTATTGAGGTCATTGCTGTTGATAAATATGAAAATGCTCCTGCCCACTTGGTTGCCAACCGTGCTTATTCCATCAATATGCTAGATGAAAGTGCTGTACTTGAAATTATTGAAAAAGAGCAACCAACCTATATATTACCTGAAGTAGAAGCCATCTCCATTACAGCACTGTTTGAAGCAGAAAAAAGAGGTTTTCATGTCATTCCCAATGCCGAAGCTGTCAACAAAACCATGAACCGTAAAAACATTCGCCTTTTTGCTTCTGAAGAATTAGCGCTCCAAACATCCAACTTCACTTTTGTTAAAACGTTGGATGAACTTAAAGAGGCTGGAGAGAAGATAGGATTTCCTTGTGTCATAAAACCTGTTATGAGTTCTTCAGGGCATGGACAAAGTATTGCTAAAAATGCTAATGACATTGAAAACGCTTGGGAAATTGCCAAAGAAGCCAGAGGAGATGCTTCTGAACTCATTGTAGAAGAGTTCATAGCTTTTGATTATGAAATTACCCTATTAACCGTACGAAACGAGACAGGAACACACTTTTGTGACCCTGTAGGACATGTACAAAAGGATGGTGATTTTATTTTATCATGGCAACCTATGCCAATGCAGGTCAAGGCTCTGAAAAAAGCAAAAGAGATTGCCAAAACAGTAACGGATGGTTTGGGAGGTCGTGGAATTTTTGGTGTTGAATTTTTTGTTAAAGGGGAAGAAGTTTATTTCTCTGAACTCAGCCCACGCCCACATGATACTGGTATGGTTACCCTTATTACCCAAAGTCAAAGCCAATTTGCACTGCATGTTCGTGCTGTTCTTGGGTTACCTCTGGAGTATACAAGTTATGGTAGTGGTGCTTGTGCAGCCTATAAAGCTAAAAATGAAAGTGTAAACCCTATTTTAACAGTTCCTCCTACTGCTTTTACCGATAAATCATTTGTAAGAATATTTGGAAAACCTGAAGCACATGTTGGTCGTCGTATGGCTGTAAGTTTGGTTTTAGATGCTGATGTTAATCTAGCAAAAAAGAAAGCTTCAACTATTATAGAGACTATTATCGACCAATAGTTTCAAAAATTATCACAACATTCAACCTCTTTTTAAAGAAAGAGTAGTTAGAATATATTAAAATTAATTTAAAAAGAATAATTAAATGTCAAATTTTATATTTATTTTAGAATTAGTAGTTATAGCACTCTTTTTAGATATGGCTTATGATACGTCAAATCAAAAATATGCTAAAAGTCCAGAAGCTGATTACACAGCTTACTACTATATGGATATTGTTGATAATCAGATACTAGACCTCAAAAATGTTGCTGAAGAAATTAAAATAGATGTCTGGTCTGCCTCTCCAATACAACAAGAGGTTTTAGAGCATTTCCCTAATATGATTGTTATGCAAGAGATATATAATGATAGGGTTGAAGATAATGGTTTATTTAAAAAGAAATTTTTTGACTATATGGAAAAGCTTCAAAATTCATACATTGCAGGGGAAATAAATGAAGAACAATTTAAAATATTATTTCTTACACCTAATCTATAAACTCTACTAGAAAACCGTCTCGCTTGATAAAAACTTACAAAGATTTTATCAATTATTATAGCCCATAAAAGACTACAACATTCCCTTAAACTCAGTAAAGATATAAGCTGATTCATGAGGTCCAGGACTTGCTTCTGGGTGGTGTTGTACGGACATACTTGGAGAGTCATTGTACTTTAAACCCTCAATCGTATTGTCAAACAAATTCATGTGCGTAACCGAAGCTACTTCCACAATGTTATCTGGTACATTATAGTTATGGTTTTGTGCTGTAACTTCTACCGTATTACCTTCTTGGTTCATTACAGGGTGGTTTCCACCGTGGTGACCAAATTTAAGTTTGTAGGTATCATAACCATGAGCAATCGAAAGTAATTGATGACCCAAACAAATTCCAAAAAGTGGAATCTTTTGTTCAATCAACGCTTTAATTTTTTCTTGCTCATCTTTTAAAATAAGAGGATCACCTGGTCCATTGGATAAGAACACACCATCTATCTCTTTAGCTTGGTACTTTTCAATAATTACCGAAGCTTCAATGCTATTTGGAACCACTTCTACTTCCATACCAGCATGGGTTAACTCATTTAAAATATTTCGTTTAATCCCAAAGTCTAAGGCAATAATCTTTTTAGAAGTATTTGGCGTTTCATACTCAAACTTCGTTTCAGAGTAACGCCCTTGGTCATGAACATACGCCTCTTTGGTGCTTACTTGCTCAATGTAGTTTACTTCTTCAATTCTAGGAGCAGTATCTAACAGTTTTTTGAGTTCAGCTACCTCATGTACTTCAGTAGAAGCAATCATTTCCATTGAACCTTCGCTTCTTAACATCTTAGTTATGAAACGTGTATCTACATCCGTAATACCTAAAATACCATTCTTTTTTAAAAGTGCATCAAGCGTTTCTTCACATCTAAAGTTAGAAGGTCTGTCTTGGTAAGAACGTACAATAATCCCTTTACAATACGCCCCTTTACTCTCCATGTCTTCTGCATTACATCCAACATTACCAATCTCTGGTGTAGTAAAAGTTACAAACTGTCCAGCATATGATGGATCGGTCACAATCTCTTGGTAACCTGTCATAGACGTGTTAAAAACAACTTCCCCTACCGATGTTCCCTCTGCTCCAAAACTTTTTGCTTCAAGTATTGTCCCATTTTCAAAATAGAGTGTTACTTTAGCCATTATAGCATTCCCCTTTTTTTCAACTCTTCTTCATAAAGACGTTCATAAACCAATTCATATTCAACAGAGCCAGGAACATACTCTTTTTCCATTTTCTGAATCTTTTCGTAAACCGTGTCATCCATTTTATCGTACGCATCAGCAAATGCTTTAAATGCCTTGAATATAACATTACGAATCTGGTTATCATTGACTTCATATTCTAATAAATAATTCTCATATAATTCATCTAAAATAAGATGAGACACTTCATTATAACGATCATCATAATTCATAATAACACCAAATTCAGGAGCCAAACGTTTCTTAATCATAAAGAAAAGCTCACGCTCTTTTACTTGCTGAATCTCAATCTCATCATAATTTTCGTCAAGCATCTCTTCGACTTTAGCATCAAGCTTTTTCTCTTGTTCAAGGTTAGCATCTATAATTGCCTTACATGCTTGAACCACAGCATCTTTCCCTTTTGGCATGGTTGCAAAGTCAGCATTTACTAAGTCTATCCCTATCTTAGATGCCACATAACCTGTCTGTTTTGCTTTTAGTCTCATCTTAACTCCTTAACGAATTATTGTATCTTCTCTATCTGGACTGGTAGAGATAATTCCCATCTTCGTACCAACCATTTCTTCAAGTGCTTCTATGTAAGATTTTGCTGTGTCTGGAAGCTCATCAAATACTTGACAACCCTCTGTTTTATCCCAGCCAGGGAATGATTTATAAACAGGTGTTGCCTCTTCTAAATCGTAAGGTACATAGTTAATTTCTTGACCATCTATTTCATACGCAACACATACTTTAACCTCTTTAAAACCATCAAGAACATCCAACTTCATAAGTGAAACTTGGTCAACACCGTTTACCCTTACAGCATGTCTCATTGCCACAGCATCAAACCAACCACATCGTCGTGGACGACCTGTTGTTGTCCCAAACTCATGACCATTTTTACGTAGTAAATCACCTTCATCACCAAAATCTTCTGATGGAAAAGGACCATTACCAACACGGGTACAATATGCTTTAGCAATTCCTGTTACTTTTCCTAAGTCTTTAGGGTTAATTCCAAGACCAGCACAAGCACCAGCAGAAACCGTTGTTGAAGAAGTTACATAAGGGTACGTTCCATGGTCAATGTCTAACATCGTTCCTTGAGCACCTTCTAAAAGTACTTTTTTACCTTCATCTAAAATGTTCCACATCATCTGTGTGGTATCAACAATATGAGGAGCTAACACTTTTGCATATTCATCGAGTTCAATTTTAAGCTCACTTTTGACAGGAGTAGCTATTTCCATTACTTCAAAAATAGCTTTGTTTTGTTCAAAAAGTTCAATAATTTTAGAAGAAAGCTTTTCCGTATCAAGTAACTCACCCATTCTATGTCCAACACGTGCAATTTTATCGCCATATGCAGGACCAATTCCTTTACCTGTTGTACCAATGGCTTTGTCACCTTTTAAACGCTCTTTAGCTTGGTCTATGAGTGCATGATAAGGCAATAACATATGTGCTTTATCTGAAATAAAAAGTCTACCTTCTAAATTATCAAACTGTACCATCTCTTTAATGAAATCTACAGGTGATAAAACAACACCATTCCCCACAATGTTTTTAGCATTTGGATTTAACACACCAGATGGAATAAGGTGTAATGCATATTTTTTATCACCAATTACAATGGTATGTCCAGCATTATGCCCACCAGCAAAACGACACACATAATCATGTGTCTGTGCCATGTGATCTACTATTTTACCTTTACCTTCATCACCCCATTGTAATCCTACAATTAAATCTGCTTTAGAACTCATTACTATGCACTTCCTTCATTATTTCAATTATCCGAAGATAAAAATCGTGCAATTATATCTTAAGAGTGTTTAGTGGTGGGTGAAAATAAGGAGAGCAAAGAATAAGTATAAAACTTTTATGATATTATTTCAACTAATAAATGGAAGGGAATGATAAATGTTAAAAAAAACGTACTTTTCTAGCAATAATCTAACGTAATACTAAAAAAATGATAAGTTTAACTATCCCACAAAGTGGTAGAACATTTGAAAATTTTATGCATAAAATAAAAGATAATGTACTGGAAAATAACAATATAGATGAAACAATTGCGATTATAAAAAAAGGTAAGAAATCTAAAAGCCCACAAATTTCTAAAGTTGTAGATTTCTTAAACAATTATCAAGATAAATCCTATCCATTAGGAATTTTTGTTGATAGAAAACGTGAAGAGCGTCCTTACCGTGTTGGATTTTTAGGTACAAATTTCACATTAAAAGAGAATCAGATAAAAATGCGTGTTGAAGGAGCAGAACCTCACAACTGTTCTACTTTGGTTTCACTTGGTGAAGCTGATATCGCATTAGCAGGTTTTGATGAACTTTTAACCACCACCCAAGAAAAGCTGATAAACCCTTCTGTTGTTACCAAATGGGGTCTTTACAATTACAATTTACCAACCAGTAAAAAAATTAGGGTTGCAGGTTCAGCAATGCTCAAAATATGGAATGCTACGCTTGACTGTTATGTACAAGATATTGTTGGATTCTTTCTTATTGGTAAAACCAACCCATCAGAAAATTTTGATCACCCAAAAGAGTATTTAGAACATTTAGAAAAACATCGAAACATTGTCTATGTCAAAGGACGTTATGCTGACATGGTACGAAGTGCTTATCCTAAACTCAATGTTATTTCAGTACATGATGTAGAAGATGCTGTTGTAGACTCCACTGAAAATGCATTAGGGCTAGAAATTGTTCAATCAGGAAGCACCTTAAGAAAAAAAGAATTGTATTTATTTGGGAAACCACTTTTTATATCAGAAACCCTTTATGTTGCCAATTATTATACCTACATGCAAAAAGAAAATGATTTGAGTTCTGTTATTTCTACCTTAAACCCTGTAGGCTATTATGAAGATGAAAGATTAAGTGAACTTGCCAAGTGGTTTTATGCTTTAGAAAAAAATCTTGGGGACAACTGGATTAATAAACCCAATGATATCACAACCCTATTGGTCTCTGATTTAGAAATAGAAGAAGGATTAAGACCTTATAGACTCGCCACTAGATATTGGTCAGCAAGTGATCACTACAAAGTGGAAGAAGCTCATGAAACCATTAAACAAGCTAAAAAGCAACTGCTTACTTACTATAATAAACTAAAGGAAAAAAAATGAGAGAAGCAAGAACACTAAGTGGATTTAGAGATATTTTACCTGATAATGCCTCCGTAAAAGAGTCTATGTTAAATAGTATCAAAGAGGTATTTAAATCATTTGGCTTTGTACCTATTGAAACACCTCATTTGGAATATGCAGAAGTCTTAGTGGGTAAAGGCAGTGAAGAAATTCAAAAAGAACTTTACAAATTTCGTGATCATGGGGGACGTGATGTTGCTCTTCGATTTGACCAAACAGTACCATTAGCAAGATTTGTAGTACAACATAAACATATGTTAGCCAGTCCATTTAAACGGTATGCCATAGGTAATGTTTTTAGAGGAGAAAGAGCCCAAGCAGGAAGATACAGAGAGTTTACACAATGTGACTTTGATTTTATTGGTACAAACTCTATTCTTTCAGATATGGAGATTATTCAAGTTATTAATAATGCTTTGGTCTCACTTGGAATCGAAAACTTTACAATCAAAATCAACAATAGAAAAATATTAAATGGTTTAGCCAAATATTTTAAAGTAGAAAATAAAATTGAAGATATTTTACGCATTGTTGATAAAATAGATAAAATTGGTGAAGATAAAGTTAAAGAAGAACTGTTAGAATCTGCTGGTATTGATAATAATGCCATAGATGAAATTATCAAATTTATCTCTATAAAACAGCAAGATGAAAACTTTTTTGCGTTGGTTGCTGATTACAAAACTTATAATGAACAGATGAAAGAAGGTATTGAAGAGCTAGAAGCCATCTTTGATATACTTGCATCATTAGATATTAAAAAAGAGAATTATCAAGTTGATTTCTCTATAGCAAGAGGTCTAGCCTACTATACAGGTACGGTGTATGAAACAATCTTAAATGATTTACCCTCAATGGGTTCAGTCTGTTCAGGTGGACGATATGATAACTTGACCAAAAGTTTTTCCAAAGATGATAATATGTCAGGAGTCGGTGCTTCCATTGGTATTGACCGATTAATAGCTGCTTTAGAAAAACTTGAACTTATCAAAGGTAAAAACACCACGGCTGATGTTTTAATACTCAATATTGACACACAATATATCTCCAACATTCATCAAATAGCCCAAGAATTACGACAAAAAAAGATAAATGTAGAAGTTTATCCTGAAACAATGAAGTTTAAAAAGCAGATGAAATATGCCAATAATAAAGGTCATGAATTTGTCATTATCTTAGGTGAAAATGAAATAGAAAATGGGATTATTACGCTAAAAAACATGATTAATGGGGAACAACAAAATATAAAAAATATTGATGATATCGTAAGCGTTATCAAGAGTTAAACCTATGCATTTAGAAAAAGTTTATGAAAAGCTGGAACAGGAGTTTATCAAATGTCGTGATTTAAAAGATATATCAATTAAAGAGTCCAATGAAAATTTCATCTCCTTATCAAAGTTAACTCATAGACATATTAAAATTAGATATGAAAAACTTGATATGCTTAACCACTTTAATGGAGAAATGATAGTTCGTCAAAGTGTTGGTCAAAAACTTATAAACATTGCAAATCATTTACAAAATAATTACGCACATCTGGCGCTTATTATTGTCTATGGATATCGAACCGATGAAATTCAAAAAAAATATTTTTTTAAATATTTAAGAATTATTGAAGATGATTATCCATGGATAGAAAATAAAGATGAACTCCATGAACTTGTACATATGGGAGTTGCTTGTCCTGATGTCGCAGGACACCCTACAGGTGGAGCAGTTGATATTGCAATTTATGATCTCAACACAAAAGAGTATCTGGATATGGGTGCAAAAATACTTGACTATACCAATAGTAAAAAATCCTACACCTACTCTCCTGAAATAGACCAGCAACATCACAACAATAGAATGTTTCTTAAAACATTAATGGAAAATGAAGACTTTGCCCCTTATCTTGGTGAATGGTGGCATTTCTCTTATGGGGACAGAGAATGGGCAAAGTATTATAATAAACCTTTTGCCTTATATCAACAAGTCCCACACGAAGAGGTAATTGTTAAGGAGAATTAACCATGAAATTAGAATTTACCAAAGTAAGTCCAAGTGGGAATATAACCATTTTAATTTGGTCAGATGTCCCAAGAAGTGAACATGCAAAAATAGCCAATCAACTAATGGACTCTACCTATCATCTAGGTGCAGAACAAGTCGGCTATGTAGAATCATCTCCCAATCCCAAAGCCATAGCACACCTTCAAATGATGGGTGGAGAATTTTGTGGTAACGCCACTAGAGCCTTAGCTTTTATCTTAGTGGAAAAAAAACTTCCCAATATTCTCATTAACAATAATATTGCAAGGTTTTATCTGAGCGTATCAGGGGTGGAAGAACCTTTAAAGGTTGAAGTTGAATGTGACCATAAGCAAAATCCAATTTCAGCCAAAGTACAAATGCCTATCTATCATGAGCTAAACTCTGTTTGTCAAAAAGATGATGTTACGCTGGTCTCTTTAGAAGGTATATCTCATATTATTGTTGATAATGGTAAAATCCCTTTTAATCAAGAAGACTATAAAAATGACTTTATTAAGTTAAGAGATGACTTAGCATTGCAAGAACAAGAAGCTGTAGGAGTCATGTGGAAAACATTAAAAAAAGATGCTTCTATCAGCATGGAACCTGTGGTCTGGGTAAAAAATACAGATTCATATTATTATGAAACAAGCTGTGGGTCAGGTACAATCGCATTGGCACTAGCATTGGCTAAACAACAGACTAATACTTACCAAGAATTTAAAATTTATCAACCATCTGGTAAATATATTTTAGCCATAGTCGAAAGAGATGAAAATCATTTTTTAAATGCGTATATCAAAGGAGAAGTTAATATGATTGCTGAAGGTTTTTGTTTTGTCTAACATGAACATGCATGAAAGTATTTGAAGGAGATTGAGCATGAAAATTGTATTTGTCAATAAAGATAATTATGAATTATATAAAAATGATTACATAAAAATATATCAAAATATTTTTGCTCAATCCCCCTATTTTGAAATATTTACCGATGAAGAAGTTGAAGAAGTTTATCAACTCACTTTACTCAACGCAACTATTTCACTCTTAGCAATAGAAAATAATCAAATTATAGGTTTTGCTTTAGGAATTAAACTTTCAATACATCATGATGAAAAATTTAAAATACTTGCCAATCAATATTTTGATTTAGATAAAGTTTTATATAATGCTGAATTGGGTGTTTTACCTGAATATAGAAATATGGGTATAGGAAATAAATTAATCCAAAAAAGATTATCTTTTGCCAAAGATATAGGATATAAAATAGTTTGTATGAGAACAAAAAAAGAGGGTTCTATGTCCATATCTTTATATCAAAAACTCGGATTTAAAATCTTAGATGGAGTGGAAGAGGTCTCAAAAACTAAAAAAAATACTTTACTAAATAAAAAAGACATTCGAGTCATTTTATACAAAAATATATAAAATCACTCATACCTTTCTATTTATCCCTTAACGAATTATGACTTTTTAAAATAAACTTCGTTAAAAGTCTTACTTGCTGTTCCATCAAAAGGACGACGGCCCAAATCAGCCAACGCCATTTCAATTGCATTTACAACCCATACAGACTCATTCAGAGGAATAAGCCCCATCTGATTGATACGGAAAATCTTTCCTTTTAAATGGTCTTGACCACCTGCCATGTTTACTGCGTACTTAGTCTTTAACAACTTTCTAATTGCTTCTGCATCCTCATCCATAACCGTAGACATTGATTTTGCTGGAGTAGTAGGATAAATATTCAGCCCAATAGACTCTAAAGCAGCTTGTGTAGCATTTGCTCTAGCGATTGTTGTTGCATACAGTGCATCTAAACCTTCTTTGTCTATTTCATCAAATATTGCATTTAATCCAATAATCAATGTGGTAGGAGCTGTATAAGCTGTTGTGTTCGCGCGTTGCTTTTTAATCTCAGATGCCAAATTAAAGTAATAATCCACACCTGAACCAATCTTCTCTACAGCGGCATTACTTAGACCAATCATCGCTAATCCAGGAGGCAGCATTAAAGCTTTTTGACTACCTGCTACCAATGCATCGATGTTAGAAATATCTATCTTCTCAACACCCACAGCTGTAATACCATCGGCAACCACCATAATATCAGCATTTACTGACTTAACATAAGCAGCTATCTCTTCAACAGGATGTCTAAGACCCCCTGCACTCTCACTCACTTGAATGAACAAGGCATCAATATCAGCATTTTCTGCCAATGCTTTTTTAACATCGTCCAAAGATGCTGGGGTATTCCACTCATATTTTAACTCTACAAGTTCTTTACCCATCGCTGTTACTATTTTTCCGAAACGTTCACCAAATTTACCAGCGTTAATGGTTAAAGCTTTTGTCTTACAAAGATTTAACACACAGGCTTGCATAGCACCTGTTCCGGAACTCGCCAACATTACAGCTTCATCCATGCCAAACAGTTTTAAAAGACGTTCACGAGCTTCTTTAAAAATCGCTTCAAACTCAGGTGTTCTATGATGTAGTGTAGGAGTAGCCATCGCTTGTCTGACAGATTCAGGTACAGGAGTTGGCCCAGGGGTAAAGAGTAACATTTAAATCCTCGATAAAATTAATTATGAAGTTTGTAGCTTATATTAAGACAAAATTCTTGGAATTATAACTAAAGAGTAATTAGGAGTGAGTTATAACTCATACTTTTATTGGTTGTGCTAAAAGAAGATAGCTTTCCTCTTCCAAACGCTCACAGCGAGGAATTCTTTGAAATAATTGATCATAAATTTTTTCAATTTCAAAAAGATCATCATATCTCATTGATAATGCCACTTCAACCTTTTCTAATTCACTTAAATTATGTTCTAGTTCATCAAGATAAAATTTATTTTTATTTTTCACTTTTTTATTTTCAAACGACATTGCCTTCGCTTTAAAGCCTTTATGTAACCGTCTTAACTCAACACTACAATGTGCCACTCTCTCTTTTTGTCTATTTAAACTATACAACCTTGCTTTAATCTTTCTATGTTGTGTTTTTAATTCTGAACCCAAATAAAGTAACTGTTCTCTTCGTTTATTTTTACGTACCTCAAAACCAAACTTAGCATACAAAAAACGAGAAACCATCCCTTCTTCTTGTTTTAAATCTTTTAAAATAGATTTTATAGATTCTATTAAAGTTGCATCCAACTTTATAGTATAACGGCTAAGTTCAATGTTTGAATGATGAAAGCTTTGACCAATTAACTTTTGAATAATGCCATCAAACACACAAACAGGACTACTTAATATCTGTTCAACATAATTAACAATTGCCATAACTGCCCTTTTTGTTAAAATTTGTTTATAATAACTAAAATTTATTTAATTATGTTTTAAATTTTTATAAAAAATAGGGCTTAAAAATTAAATAATCAAATTATTTAAAGTTTATTGTGCTGAAATATTTGAAATTCTACTGCCTGAGAAAAATACATTTACAGCCTGTCCACTTTGTAATGCTTGTGTCGCACCATTAATTCTAAGTACTGTTGCTACTGTCTTCCCATTATTAAGCTTCACAATCACTTCTTGACCATAATCCGTATCCATTTCATCACCAATTTTACCACCAGCAACTCCACCAAGAGCAGCCCCCAATACCGTTGCCACAATTCGACCTGTTCCCCCACCAACATGTGCTCCAGCAGCAGACCCAGCAACTGATCCAACAACACCTCCAAGAGTATTACCAACACCATTGTTCTCCATAACCACTTGTTTAACAGACTGTACAACACCTGGTTCTACTGTCATATTTTGCCCAACTGCTGATGGGTCATACCCTTTGGGTGCACAACCTGTTGAAAATATCAGTGTTAATGCCAAGCTTGTACCTATTAATATAGTCTTCATAATTTATCCTTTTATAAAACAACACAAAAATGCGAAGTTTCTAGTTTAGAATAACATTTTTTTTAATATTAATTGTGGAATAAATAAAAGTTAGCTCATTTCAATCCCCTATATATCGGATTAAAATGAAGATAAAATAGACATCCTAAAAACCTCATAGAAGTAAAGAAACAACTCCCTAAAGCAAGTTGACCCAACATGATTAAATGAACTCAAACACTTTAAAATTAGGTATAATCAATCCTAAAAAAATAGGGGAAACAATGAAAATTATTTTAAACTATCTACACAATGTAGATAGGCTATATCAAACAGGAAATGCAAGAGAACATAGTTATAGAGGGGATTTACAAGACCTTCTAAATAAAATTATCAATAATGATGAAATTATTGTAACCAATGAACCTGCTAGAATTAGGGATGTAGGGGCTCCTGATTATAGTATTACTAAAAAGGATATACCACTTGGGTATATAGAAGCAAAAGACATAAATAAACCACTTAATAGTAAAGAGTATAAAGAGCAATTTGATAGATATAAAAATGCACTTGACAATCTAATTATTACGGACTATTTGGACTTTTGGTTTTATAAAAATGGACAGCTTATCCAAAAGATACCTATAGCCAAAATTGAAAACAATAACCTCATACCCTATGAAGAGAATTTTAGTACTTTTATAGAAAGCATTAAAGATTTTACTACTTTTGTATCACAAACCATTACAAGTCCAAGTAAATTAGCAAAACTCATGGCAGGTAAAGCACGATTGCTTCAAGATGTTATCGAAAAAGCAATATTGAGTGATGAAGATAATGAAGCAAATAACTCTTTACGAAATCAGTTAGAAGTTTTTAAAGCAAATTTGATTCATGATATAACACCAAGTAGTTTTGCTGATATTTACGCTCAAACCATTGCTTATGGTCTGTTTGCTAGTAGACTTCATGATACAACTCTTGAAAATTTTTCAAGACAAGAAGCTGTATTTTTAATACCTAAATCCAATCCATTTTTAAAAGGACTCTTTAACTACATAAGTGGTAGTGAATGTGATGATAGACTTATTTGGATTATTGACTCTTTGGCTGAAATATTCTTAGCTACAGATATTGCAAAACTATTAGAAGGGTTTAATCAAAAAACAGGAATGGATGACCCAATTATCCATTTTTATGAAACATTCCTAGCTGAATACAATCCTGCTTTACGAAAAAGTAGAGGAGTATGGTATACCCCTGAATCCGTAGTAAACTTTATAGTTCGAGCTTGTGATGAAGTACTAAAAGATGAATTTGGTTTAGAAGATGGCTTAAGTGATGAAACAAAAATAAAAATAAAAATAGATTCACCAAATACAATTTTTACTAAAGCAGGTAAAAAGGCTAAAAATCAAACCATAGAAAAAGAGACACATAAAGTACAAATACTTGACCCAGCCACAGGAACAGGAACATTTTTGGCTGAAACCATTAAACATATCAAAAAAGATTTTTGGGGTGGTTCATGGAGTTCTTATGTAGAAGAACATTTAATTCCTAGACTAAATGGTTTTGAGTTACTCATGGCATCTTACGCAATGGCTCACTTAAAACTAGATTTATTACTTATGGAAACAGGATATAAACCTATTAATCAAAAGAGGTTTAATGTTTTTCTAACCAATTCACTTGAAGAACATCATGAACATACAGGAAGTCTTTTTAGTACCTATTTAGCTAATGAGTCAAGAGAAGCAGACAGAATTAAAAAAGAAACTCCTGTAATGGTGGTTATGGGAAATCCTCCTTATGCTGTAAGTAGCTCTAATAAAAGTGACTGGATACAAAATCTAATCTCCGACTACAAGAAAGATTTGAATGAAAGAAAAATAAATCTTGATGATGATTATATAAAGTTTATCAGATATGGACAGCATTATATAGAGAAAAATGGAGAGGGTATTTTAGCCTATATCTCAAACAACTCTTTTATAGATGGTATCACTCATAGACAAATGAGAAAGTCACTCTTAGAATGTTTCGATAGCATTTATATTTTAGATTTACATGGGAACTCAAAGAAAAAAGAAGTTTGTTTTGATGGTTCTAAAGATGAAAATGTATTTGATATTATGCAAGGTGTTAGTATCAATATATTTGTAAAGAAAAAGTCAAATAATACAAAATTAGCTGATGTATATCATTGTGATTTGTATGGAAGGAGAAAAGTAAAATATAATTTTTTAAATGAAAATAGTCTTAAATCTATTAATTGGGTTAAACTTGACTATACAGAACCCTATTATTTTTTTGTATATAAAAATTTTACTTCTATTAAGGAATATGAAAAAGGGTTTAAATCTAGTGACTTATTTATAAAAAATAACACAGGAATTCAAACAAAAAGAGATAAGTTTATTTACTCATTCACTTTAGAAGAATTAAAAATAAAAACAAAAAATCTATTAATTACTGATATAGAAAAAATAAGGAAAGATTATAATTTACCTAAAGATAGTAGAGATTGGTCTATAGTATGGGCAAGAGAAGATATAACTAATAATGATAGTAAAGAAATAAAAATACTTTATCATCCATTTGATATGAGGTATACAAATTTTACATCTAAGAGTAAAGGATTCATAGCATATCCTAGAAGTCCACTTATGAATAATATGTTAAAAGAAAATATTTCTTTATTGTTAGTTAGAAATTCAAGAAGAGGTAATGTTAATAATGTTTTTATTTCCAATTATGCTATTGATAAAGATGGGATATCTCCTTATGACAACTGTAAATTCTTCCCTCTATATATCTACCCTGATGAAAAAAATATACTAGAAGAATACACCAGAACTCCAAACCTAAACCTAGAAATAATACAAGAAATAGAACAAAAATTAAATCTAAAATTTACTAATGAAAAAGAAGAAAATAAAACTACTTTTGCACCTATAGATATATTAGATTATATTTATGCCGTTTTACACTCTCCTAACTATAGAGAAACCTATAAAGAATTCCTAAAAATAGACTTTCCAAGAGTTCCATTTCCTGATAGTAAAACATTTTGGGAGCTTGTTGCGTTAGGTGGAAAATTAAGAGCCATTCATTTACTAGAAGACAACAATTTAAGTAATAGAATTATAGATATAGAAGGTGAAGCAGAGTTAGAAATTACAAATGGTCTCAATAAAAAAGATTTTAAAATAAAAGACAATAAAGTGACACTAAAACTCAATGATGAGGTATCCATAATCAATATCCCACTTGTTGCATGGGAGTTTTATATAGGTGGCTATCAACCAGCTCAAAAATGGTTAAAAGACAGAAAAGGCAGAACCCTTTCAAGAGCAGATTTAAAGCATTATAATAAAATCATTAATGCACTTGTAAAAACAAATGAACTTATGAAAAAGATTGATAAAGTTTTAGTAAAATAGAGCAAAATTAAAGGAGATAAAAAATGACCAGAGCCAGTAAAGAAAAAGCAAGAATATACCGTGAAGCAACAAAAGATATGAATGAAGACGATAAAAAGAATTATGATTTACTTTTAGAATTACAAAATAGATTTGATTCTTTATGGAGGAAACTTCATTGTGAACTATTTCAAGAAGAGTATGATTTTATGTATGATGAAATAGTTGATGCAAAAAGAAGACAAAGAGGCGAAAATCCAATGAGTAAAGAGTACATTGAAAAAATGGATAAAAAACGAGAAAGTCTTGGATTTTTACCACTCAAACCAAATGGAGAACGAGAAAAGACAGACAACACAATAGAGTATTGTAAAAAACTTATCACTAAAGAATTAGATTATAAAGCAATGTATTTAAAAGAGAAATAAATGATTTTACACATACCCCACTCCAGCACTCTCATACCTGAATATGAAACAGAGATGATGAAAGACAAAGATGTATTAGATGCTATTGAAAAATATACCGACCATAGAACACATGAGTTGTTTAATGGCTATAAATTAACAGAAGCTGTAATATATCCTTATAGTAGAGTATTTTGCGATGTGGAAAAGCTAGAAGAAAATGAGCCTATGGAAGAATTAGGATTAGGGATACTTTATGATGTTTCAAAAAATACTAGAAAGTTCCCAGATAGAGCTTTAGAAACGTACAAAGAACATCATGATGAACTTTTAAAAGTAACCCTTAAAGAAAAAACTTATTTTAATAAAACGATAATCATTGATTGTCATTCTTTTTCTGATGAACAAGCAAAAGAACAAGGTTACAATGAAAAAACAGTTGATATCTGTCTAGGAACAGATGAAACCCACACTCCCAATGAATTAACCCAAATGTGTCAAGAGCATTTTGAAAAAGAAGGTTATAGCGTAGGTATTAATGAACCATTCCAAGGCACCATCATTCCATTAAAACTGTATGGAAATGAAGACATTTTGTCTATTATGCTTGAAGTAAATAAGAGGACTTATAGTAATGAAGCTGACTTTATTAGGCTAAGAGATTGCATTGGTGTTTTATTAGAAAAAATAGATAATTTTTATACTGAATAAAAGTATTCTATTTAGAGTTTTTTAAAAGATTATTATGTAGGAAATTAGATTGAAGTTTGGTGGAGACGAGGGGAGTCTATTCACAATATTTACACCTTTTCTTAAGCCTAATGATAAATAGTTAACAAAAGTTGCCAAAAGCATTATTTTATGATACTATTGTGCTTATATTAACTTTAGTGTACAATAAACAATAGTGACCAAAATATATTAAAAGTGGTCTTGTATGGCTACACTTAGGTTACACTTTTTTACAAAAGGGGTTTGGCAACCATGAAAACAAAACAATTTAAGTCTAAAAAATTTACTGGTGTTTATTATCGTTTACTTCAAGATAAAAGCAGAACATACTTTATAACATACAAAGACCCTACAACTAACGACCCTAAAAAGCTCACCATAGGTAATACTAAAGAGGGATTTAACGAAGCATATGCACATCAAAAGCGTAGTGAAATACTTTCAACGCTTAGATTTGGAGATGACCCCAATATACCTATACTAAAAAGCAAACAAACTCAAATTACTTTAGATGATTTAGCAAACAATTACTTTAAAGATTTACTTTCACAACGTGATAACAAAAGCACTAAAAGTGCTGAAGCTAAATACTTTGGTCATATTTCTAAAACTTTGGGAACTGTACCCAGTTCCCAATTATCTAAAGACCATGCTAAAAAACTACAAACTTCCCTTATCAACAAGAAGTATGCTAACCAAACCATTAACGGCATAATAGAGCTTCTAAGTAGAGTTATAAACTACAACCTAAAGAATGACATAATTAAAGGCTCTAACCCTCTTTACGGCTTTAAAAAGTTAAAGGTAGATGGGGAGCGTGAACGATACCTAACAAAAGAAGAGATAAGCACACTTTTATCAAATACTAAAGAAGATAAAACCCTACATCTTTTTACTTTGTTAGCTCTTTCTACTGGTGCAAGGCTTAACGGAGTTTTGACCATTCAAAAAAAAGACATAGACCTCAAAAAAGGTACTATCAAAATAAAAGACCATAAAAGCAATGATACCTATAATGGTTTTATAAAAAATGATACACGTGAATTACTGGAAGAGACTATTAAAGACCTCAATAACAATGATTATGTAATCAGTTATGACCACGGAAAGTTAACAGATGACAAACGTATACAGAGACGTTTAAAGCCTATATTTGATAACCTTTTCAATAAAGAACTAAGCCAAAAAGATACTATAAATCGTGTGGTTATTCATACTTTACGGCACACATTCGCTTCATTACTTGCCATTAATGATGTGTCCATTTATAAGATAATGAAGCTTATGAACCATAAAGATATTAATATGACAATGCGTTATGCTAAACTAGCTCCGAATAGTGGTCAAGATGATATTAACAAACTTTTCTAACTAACTTCTATAACCTATTTTTTAGTAACTAAAGTGTACTATTTGTAACTAAATGCATTAATTTATCTAATTTACAAAGGAGTATTTCCCATGATAACAATTGAGCAAAATTATTTTAGTTCAAACTTTAATTACTTTGAACCAACCAATACAGAAAAGTACTCTTTAGTTAAAAGTATCAGTACTTATATAGAGCTTCTTAGAGGTCTTCATACTTTAAAAAAGGTTTTAAAAAGTAATTTTAACAACTTTGATACCTATCTACTGGTTAACAAATTAAATACTATTGAAACAATAGACAATGTTCTTATTAATCTTGAAGACCTTAGCGAATTTACCAATGAAGTTTTAAACAAACAAGAGCTTCAAACATGGTCAAGTTTTCCAATAAGATATATGACTGATAAAGTAGAAGACTGGAACATGGCACTACAAGGGCTTTTACTCTCCAAACAAGCACACCTATAGTATGACCATAGAAAAACTACCACGCTTCTTAAGAGATGTTAAAAAGCTTACTAAAAAGCGACTTCTTACACTTGAACAAATAGAAGAGACTGAAAATCTTTTCATAGAAAACCGTGAACATAGTTCATTACGTTATCACTTTATTACATGCAAAAAAGATAAAAATAGATGGTCTATTACTGTACCCAGTACAGCCTATAGAATACTTGTAACTGATTTAGGTGATGTTGTAAAGTTTAACACCTTACTTGACCATGATTCTTATGACCGAATTAATAAGAACTGTTAAAGACGTATTAAACATAAGTATTTAAACCCCTATTAAATGGGCTTTAAAATAGATAATCACCTTTTTTTAATACTATCATTTCTTTTACCCTCCCAATCTTTCTTCTTTTGTAATGGAGTAAATATTCCTATCTGATAAATCATACTTTTTAGCCAATTCCTTAATACTCATACCTTTCCTAAAGTCATTTAGTATGTCATCATTTCTACAATATGATTTATAGCTAGGGACATAAACAGGGCTTCCTCCATACTCTTTGACTATATCAGCCATAGACTTAGCGTTTTTAACATCTTGGTAAAATTGTTCAAATATCTCTATATTAGTTATCATAAGATAATCATAGTAGTATTCCTAAGAAGTTACTAAGGGAAAGAGTTCATAAAATTTTTAATACGTTGGCTTATTTGGGAGGGTTTTAAGGATAAGGTATAACTTAGCATGAAATACTATTCTATAGGCATTTTAAGGCTATTTACAACGACTTAAATAGCCTTTATTGGGTTGAAAGTTGGGATAAATTGGGGTTTATGGGATATTTGGGAAAAAAATAATAATCCATAACAATTTTTAAATAAGCTTTAAAGCCCATTTAAAGGGAACTTTATAGCTTATTTTGATTCAAAAAGTTTTTATACCCCTCTCAACATCTAATTAACATCTTCTTAACACTTTTACTTTTTATCCTGTACAGTCACACTTAAGATTTAACATTACCCACAGTCTCTTACTCATCTAACTACCATCTTCTTTTTATTGTAATTTTTCATTCTTTTTAATTCAGAATAAAGAGTGTTAAAAAACTACTACTAAGCTAAGGTAAAAAAGTAAAATAGAATAAAGGGTTTTAAGAAGTGGCTACCAATACCCACACCATAGGCGTTATGGTGGGGTTTTACACGGGTTTTAAAGTTCGCATAATAAGTTAAAATCGTCCGTTTTAAACGTCGCATGAAGTGGTTATTTTAAACATCGCAGTTTTAGGTTTATAGACTTTGTATCTCTTTCATGGTTTTTAACTTGTTATGTATATCTTCTAAGAACTTATCAGATGCATAGGGTAAAAGGTCAACAATATCTTGATATTTTTTAGGTAATTCTTTAACTTCTTTTACTGGTGTATAATTCTTTTTAGCTAAATTTCTTTGTTTAATATTTTCAGCATAATACTCATTATTTAAATTAATTCCTTTTTCCTCCATAATAAACACGCGTTTATCTAACATTTCTTTTCTTTCTTCAAAATGTTCTTTATTCTGTTTAACATATTCCTTTATTGCATCATCACTTAAATTAGCCCCTAAACGTTCCATTTTTCTTTCAATAGGTTCTATAGTTGGAAGAGTCAAACCAACACAAGACGGCTTAATATTTAAAGACTCTATAGACTCAATTATTAGTGAAATATTCCGTTTTTTAATGTCTGCTACATCAATTTCTAAAAATTCTTTATAAAATTTTCCATCACTCATAAAGTCCATCAAGCTACCCATTTCTTTATCTGTGTAACTATAAATATCTTGATACATAAGAATAGTTCTTTTTAATGGTGTATATTCTTCATTTTCACTTTTATAACCTCTTATATAGTCTTCTGAAACGTTGAAATATAGGCTTATAAACTGAATATATTTATCTGATATTTTCCTCAAACCTTTTTCATAACTCACTATTGTTGGTTCTTTAAACCCTGATAAATCACTTAATTTTTTACGTGACAATTTACTATTTTTTCTAATCTCCAAAAGTATTTCATGCATATTTTTATCCATAACAGAAAAATTCCTTAAGCTTTTTTCAATACTGTATTAATTATAATTCAATACTGTATTAACTAAAGTGCCTATTTAGCACTATTTTTTATACTGTATCAATTATAACACAAACCCAAACTAAAGGAATAAGAAACATGGACGCATACCAAGAAGAACTAAAAGAGCTAAAACAACAGTTTCCCAACAAAAGGGCTTTAACACTTAAAGAATTGTCACAAGCTATTAGTATCAGTATTGGCTCAATTCGGAGGGGAATCAAAAACGGTAAAGGTATTCCACCATTTAAAAAGGTTGGAAGTGGAGTTTCAAGGCAGACCGTTATATTCCCCATTACTGATGTAGCACGGTTTTTAACCAGTACTGAAAAGGTCTACTAGACCATGCACCTAAACGCCCTAAGAACGCTTTATGACATAGGACTAAAAGAAGCTATGAAGAGTGACGTTATGGTCTCTATTCATATACCTAAAACCTATACGTTAGAGAGCCTAAAAGAGCAAATAGCACACGACCACGCCAACACCTCAACCACGGTTAAACAAGTGTTGAGACGGCTTAACAGAGAGTTTATTTTATGGACTCATCACATTAAAAGAAAGGCTTAACTAATGGAAAATGGGGAGAGCATGAAAGCAAATGAAGCACAAGACAGACTAAAAGACATTACGGACAAAATAGAGTATTTGACCTCTACACACTTCGCTTATTTAAATGAAGTCAATGAGGGTGGTTGTATACCGTCACCCTCTGAAATTTGTGGATATATGGACTTAAACCAAGGAATTTTAAAAGAGTTAAGAACATTTTATACAGAACTAGAACCTCTTTTATTTCCCAGTAAAAAGGCTTTAGTATGAGTCGATTTAAGATAAATTAGCTTTTAAACCTGTACGGTCACACATTAAAATTTTTACACAAATAAAACTAACAGAGAGGGAAAAACTTGACTACATCAATACTTAATGCTAACCCCTCTTTGGTGGGTTTTGGTCGTGATACTATCATTTACAATGGTCAAGGTATAGACACCATAGAGTTAATGGCTAAGTATACAACTGTTAACAATCCAAAACCCCTTAAAAAACAGCGTTTAGGACTTCTTCAAGCATTGGGACTAAGCCCAGTTAAAAAGCTTAAAGGTTTGCCAGTAACAGACACAGTTAAACGCATTAAACGAGATGCTAAGAAAGATGGTTTAAATGCCATAGTTGAGGTATTTAAACACTCTAAGGGTCATAGTTTAGCATCTTATCTTATTGTAAGTCGTTTGACTTCTAAAAGCGTTAGTTATGACCGAACACACAAAAAGTTAAAAGGTACGCATTGCCTTTTAACTTTTGCTGGGTTACACCAACCCACAAAACGGCTACATAGTGAGAGTATGAAGATGATTAAAAAGTTTTTAGACCGTAAGACATTTTACATGTCAAAGTTAGACATAGCAACCGATGTTACGGACTCTAAGCCCATTAATCATAAGCGAAAAGAGAGCTTTAAAAAGGTTTTAAAGCCACACTCTAACCATGGAGTCATAGCACCACCAAACGGAGCTTCTAGCCTATATATTAACAAGGTTGAGGGCTTAGAACGTATTGGTAGAATACTTTTTTATGATAAATACAAAAAACAAAAAGATTACCATAGCCAAACGCTTTTAAAAAGTCTCAAAGACTGGAAAAGAGTCGAGGTAACTGTTTGTTTTGACCTTAGCAAAAAAGAGAACAGAATGAGTTTTAAAGCCTATGTTAATAGCAATAAATTCTTAAATGATATGCTAGATATTAACAACATGGTACATCTCATAAATAACAAAGGTTATAACGATGATTACTTAATGTATCAGATAAGTTCTTTTATTGATAGTCGAACCATGAACAACAATGAAAGCAAAAAACAATTTAATAGTTTAGAGAGTTTGAAGCGTTTTAAAACGTCGGACTATATTCGGTATAGGTTACCAATTTAGAAAACTTGAAAGAGGTTTCACGTGGTGGGTTTGGCGACTAACCACGTGAATAGTGTTCTCCATCTAATAATAAGGAACGTGACATGATAACTAAAAAAACACAGAAAACAAACAAAAAAGCAACAGCCAAAAAACAAGGCTATGACCTCAACAACATAGCAACCACCAAAGCAGTACAGCCAATAAAAGCAAATGGCATATTACACCTCTTCTTTTCCCTCATAGGTTTTGTTCTTGGTATAGCTTTACTTATGGCTACTCTTATACCAATGGTTGCACATGCCAAACAAGGTACTTACATAGTCGAACCTTTTTCATGTGAAGTAGCATTAGCAAACTATCATCATTTGACCAAGACCACAAAAGAAAATAATCCTAAATTTGTACAAGAACAATTAGTAGTTTCTTTAGAAGCAGTTACACAAGAGTTAGAAGAACATGCAGAGTGTAAAGGGGTTGAAGATGAGAACTAAACCTTTAACTCAAAAAGAGATATTAGCAGATATCCTAGTGACCACAAAATACACATTAAAAGTACTTGGTGGTTTTGTAATAAGTGGGATAGTTTCAGTATTTGGGCTTTATCCTTTGGTTGCTTCATTCTTTAAAAGCGAGACGGCTTTATACATTACCATAGGTGGATTTATTGGGCTTTTAATTTTGATTGACTCCATCAAAAGAAACACTTTATCAAGATACTACAATAGTAAGTTAAAAAACATTATTTTAGCGTCAAGGGTAACAATACCTTAGCCAAAAAAGTTCCCTAAGCGACCTTTAGAGAGGGATGAATAGCCCCAAGATTGGCAATCGTGAATTCAACCTTCTGAATTAAATGCTTGTCAAGAAAAACAGGAAGAAGAGAAAA
>CACVAU010000007.1 GCA_902727915.1 uncultured Sulfurovum sp. | reverse complement strand
TTACAAGCACTTTTATCATTAGATTTTAATGGTAACGCCATTACTTATGGTAATGACATTATTAAAGAGATGGAAAAGCATGGTCTTGACAAAACACAACGACCTGTTTCTGCTGACAGTTTAAAGAAGTACATTGATGCTAAACGTAAAGCTGAAGGTGAAAACTATAAGCCTCTTAGTTTTGGTATGGTTCATCCTGTTTCAACACACAACTATGAGTTAAGATATTGGATGGCATCATCTGGAATTTTACCAGACAGTGACTGTACTATTAAACCTTTCCCACCACCAACAATGCCATCAAACTTAATTGCTGGAAACATTGAAGGTTACTGTGTGGGTGAGCCTTGGAATTCAAGAATTGTACTTAAAGGTAAAGGTTCTGCTCTTGTAACAAACTATGACATTTGGAACAACAACCCTGAAAAAGTACTTCAAGCAAGAGCTGATTTTGTAAAGAAATACCCAGAGACAACGAAAGCTGTTATGAAAGCTGTTATTGAAGCACAAATGTGGTTGGATGCATCTTGGGAAAACAGAGAAGAAGCGATTGGTTTCTTAGCAAAAAAGAACTACGTAAAAGCACCAAAGTCAGTTCTTAGAAAATCAATGTCAGGTACCTTCCTTTATAACAAAGGGGTAGACAGTTCAAACCCAATGTTTAACACCTTTGCAAACTATTATGCAGCGTACCCTTACTACTCTCACGGTATGTGGTTCATTACTCAGATGTATAGATGGGGTCAACTTGACAAGCCTGTTAACATGAAAGAGACCATTGAAAAAGTCTATAGACCAGACCTTTTTGCTGAAGTTGCCAAAGATGTTGGGTACACACTTCCACCAAGTGCTTGGAAAAAAGATGGTGTGGATGAGTACAACAAGTTTATTGATGGAAAAGTTTGGGATCCTAACAAAGCTGTTGAGTATATTTTTGATGCAAAAGTTGTGAATTCTAAAGTTTCTAAAGAAGCTTTAGCCAAAGCAAATGACTGGAAAGTTGAAACAAAACAACCAGAATATGTTTGTCCTTATGGACCTGCTGGATGTGCTGACCCTAAATACGTAACTAAAAAATAAGTTTACAGTGGAAAGAATCATCATCGTTCAAAGATGATGGTTTTTGTTTTTATGAGTACCTAATTTCTTCCTTTTTAGGTACTCATAAGAACAAGGAGTCGCTGTTCAAAAAACATAGAAGGAAAAACAGTATGAATAAAGAGTTAATAAAGCGAATACTTTTACCATTGATAGTGTTGGTGGTAATTATTCAGGTGTGGTCAGGAATTTCTCATTTAGTTGAGGATTTTCCCACACCAAGTGACACGTATGTTGCTGCATTTGGGGGAGTGGATGCTGAGGGAGATGATGTCATTGGTGTTTTATCGGATCCATTTTATGTGGAAAACGTGGATGACAAGGGACTCTTTTGGCAGATTATGGAATCACTTAAAAGAGTTTTTGGTGGTTTTGCCTTAGCCTTGATTGTGGGTGTGCCTTTAGGATTACTTATTGGTATGAGTAAAAATGCTCAATATGCTTTTGATCCGTTTATTCAGATATTTAAACCTGTTTCTCCTTTGGCGTGGTTACCTTTGTTGCTTTTTATCTTCCAAGATATTAACTTAACAGCGATTTCAACCATTTTTATTACGTCGATTTGGCCAATTATTATTAACACGGCATTGGGTGTACGTTCAGTGAATGAAGACTACATGAATGTTGCCAAAGTATTACAGTTTACACCCATGGAAAAAGTAGTGCAAATTATTTTACCAGTGGCTGTACCGTTTATTTTTACAGGGATGCGTCTTTCACTGGGGATTGCTTGGTTGGTAATTGTTGCTGCTGAGATGTTAACTGGGGGAATTGGTATTGGGTTCTGGATTTGGGATGAGTACAATAACTTGGCATACCACAACATTATCATCGGTATTATCATCGTTGGTTTGGTTGGGTTTATTTTAGATGTTGCGATGGGAAAAATCGCTGATTATTTTGACTATACAAAAAAAGGGAGATCATAATGAGCCAGTTCTTAAGTCTTAAAAATGTTGAGAAAAGATTTCCTATTTCAGGAAAAGAGGATTATATTGCTGTTACGGATGTCAATTTAGAGATTAAAAAGAATGAGATTATTTCGATTATTGGGCACAGTGGTTGTGGTAAATCAACACTGCTCAATATGATATCAGGTCTTGATTTGCAAACAGAAGGGTCGATTGTTCTGAATGAAAAAGAGATCAAAGGCCCAGGACCAGAGAGGGCTGTTGTTTTTCAAAACCACTCCTTACTGCCTTGGTTAAGTGTGTATGAAAATATTGAGATGGCTGTTAAAAAAGTAATGCCAAAACTTAGCTCTGCTGAGCTTCGCGAAAGAGTTGAGAAGTATGTTTCTATGGTTAACTTAGACCATGCCAAAGACAAAATGCCCGGTGAAATTTCAGGGGGAATGAAACAACGGGTTGGAATTGCCCGAGCCTTGTCCATTAACCCAGAAGTGCTTTTGATGGATGAACCTTTTGGTGCTTTGGATTCACTAACCCGAGCCAACTTACAAGAGCATCTTATGCGTATTCAGCAGAGTGTTGAAAATACGGTCATTATTATTACCCATGACATTGATGAAGCCGTGTTGTTAAGTGATAAAGTGGTTATGATGACCAATGGTCCAGAAGCAACCATCGGAGAGATTCTTGAAGTGAATTTAGAGCGTCCTAGAAAACGGGTTGAATTACAGCATGATGCCGAATATATCCGATGTAGAGAAGCAATTTTGAGCTTTCTTTATGAGAAGTTTGCAAAGGAGGATGAATAATAAAGTTATGTTATTGGAAAATTGATTAAAATTTAATCAATTTTCTGTTATTTTTATTAGAAAATTATTTTATAATATAAACATATAATTATTATATTAAAAATTGATAGAATAATTTTAAGAAACAGATAAACTTTTTTCACATTTTCGGTTTTGGTATCTCCTTAAAGTACTTTACCATATCTGTTTCTTTAAATTATTTTTTTAGATATTTTGTACAGGCAGATGTCATTGCTACACTGATCATCCGACTATATTGACCCTCCTTATAATAACACTAGTCAGTCTGCCTGTCCAAAGTATCTATTGTCGTTAAGTGCTAGGAGCATATCTTATATAGGAGGTTAGAAGAGATGCAAAAACAAATGATTAAGACTTCAGGGTTTTCTCTTGTGAAAGGTAAAGCTTTAACAGGGGATGATTATTTTGATGTAAAAACAATAGATAATCTCACGGTGGCTGTTGTGTGTGATGGTGTGGGTTCTGCTGATGAAGGTGCTGAAGCTGCAAAGCGTGTTACCTCACATCTTATGAGTAATTTTAAAAATCGTCCTATCTCTTGGAGTATTGAAAAATCTATTAAAACATTTATCAAATCTATTAATGCCATTTTATATGAAGAATCTATGGTAAATTATGAGCGTCCTGAATTGGTGACTACTTTAGCAATTGTTATTATAGAGGGAAATCGCTTACATGGTGCGAATGTGGGAGACAGTCGTGTTTATTTAAAGCGTGATGAGGTTTTAAATAAGCTTTCTCATGATCATAGTATGAGTGAAGAGGGTTATGAGGGGGTTCTTACTCAAGCCATGGGAATTGCTAAAGAGGTTGAGCCGTATTATTTTGAAAATATTATTAATGCTCATGATAAAATTTTACTTTGTTCGGATGGATTGTATACCATTATGAGTGATAATCGACTTGAAAATGGCATTGGGAATGGTGCACATTATTTGGTAAAACAGGCTTCTAAACTTATGGAAGATAACTTACCTGATGACACAACTGCTGTGACCATTGATATTTTGGGTATTGATTATGTTGAAACCTTAAAACAGCAAAAGCTTATTATTCCTGAAGTATTAAAAGTGGGTATGTTAATAGATGGTTATAAACTTGAAAAATCACTCATACAAAATGATAGGACTTGGTATTGTTCTAATAAGGGGCAAAATTATGTTTTGAAATTTGCTCCCCTTGAAGCAATGGATAATCCTAAAATATTTGATTTATTCGTAAAGGAAGCTTGGAATGCCAAACGGCTTAAAGCAGGTTTTTTTCCAAAAACGGTTATTCCAAAAAAGCGTACGCATCGTTATTATGTAATGCAGTTGATTGATGGGGTAAACTTAAAAGAGTATTTGAAAAAGCGTAAGCTTTCGGTTGAAGATACGGTAAACCTTTCAAAAATGTTGTTAAAAATGAGTCAGTATCTTTTAAAGTTTGACTTAGTTCATGGTGACATTAAACCAGAGAACATCATGGTCAGTGAGCGTCATGGTAAAAATGTTTTCAAGATTATTGACTTTGGTTCGATGATAGAGCTTTATAGTATCAATTCAACTGCTGGAACAGCATCTTATTTAGCTCCTGAACGTTTTGTTGGGGGAAGTATTAATGAGTCAAGTGAGATTTATTCTATAGGAGTAACATTGTATGAATCATTAACACAAGCTTTTCCTTATGGGGAGATAGAACCGTTTCAAACGCCTGTTTTTAAAAAAGTGATTCCCTTAAGTAAATATAATAAAAACATTCCTTCATGGCTTTGTTCTATTATTTTTAGGGCCACAGAAAAAGAGAGTGATTTACGGTATAAAAATTACTCTGAAATGATGTTTGAATTAGGAAACCCTTTAAAAGTAAAACCGTACTTTGATAAGAACAGCTCACTTTTGGAACGTCAACCTGTGTTATTTTATCGTTCTTTATTTACCGTTTCTTTTGTTTTAAACTTATTGTTGGCTGGACTTTTACTGAGTTAAAATCAATACTTTATTAAATAATAAATGTCTATTTTTTATACAATTTATATCTATGTTAATGATTAATTAGTAGTTATACTACAATAATTAAAATCAAAGGAGTAAATTTATGAAAAATAAATTTCTAGCACTGCTAACAGTTTTAGCTTTACCCATTTTTGCTTTGGCAGAAGATACACTTAACTCAGGGGATACAGCATGGATGATGATGTCAACAGCATTGGTATTATTGATGACACCAGCAGGTCTTGCCCTTTTCTACACAGGTATGACACGATCTAAAAATGCATTAAATACATTTACAATGGTTATGGGAGCATTTGTATTGGCGTTTGTGGTATGGATTATTGCAGGTTATTCAATTGCCTTTGGTGCCAATGAAAATGCAATGTTACAAAATGTGTTTGGTGGATTTAACCATGTAATGCTTTCAGGTGTTTCTTGGACTGATCTTTCTGGTTCTTACCCAACTTACGTATTTATTGCATTCCAAGGTACTTTTGCAGCGATTACGGTAGCCATTGCAGCTGGTTCAGTCATTGGTCGTATGAAATTTTCAACATGGATGGTGGTTGTAGCTTTATGGGGAATTTTGGTTTATGCTCCTATTACACACATGGTATGGGGTGGAGATGGTGCCTTATTATTTGATGCTGGTGCGTTAGACTTTGCTGGTGGTACAGTTGTACACATGAATGGTGGTTTAGCTGGTCTTGTTTTGGCTATCTTAATTGGTAAAAGAGCTGGTTACAATACGGTAGCAATGAAGCCTTTTTCAATCATTTTAACAGCCGTTGGTGCAGCGTTATTATGGTTTGGTTGGTATGGATTTAATGGTGGTTCTGCATTTGGTGCAAACGCTATTGCTGGTCTTGCTGTACTTACAACAACCATTGCAACAGCAGCAGGGGCTGTAACATGGATGTTAATTGAGTGGTTTGTGTATAAAAAAGCAACACTTCTTGGGATTGCTTCAGGTATTATCGCTGGTCTGGTTGCCATTACTCCAGCAGCTGGTTTTGTTGATGTATCGGGTGCATTTATTCTTGGTACTGTTGGTTCAGTGGTTGCTTTCTTTGGTGTTGTTAAACTTAAAAAGATTTTTGGTTACGATGATTCTTTAGATGCCTTTGGTATTCACTTCCTAGCTGGTTTATGGGGTGCATTAGCAACTGCTTTTCTTGCATTAGACAATAAAGAGTTACTATGGGATGGACCTCTTAAAGAGTCTGGAGATAGAATGGGACAGTTTTGGGTTCAAGTTGAATCAGTAGTTGTTGTTGGACTATGGACATTGATTGGTACAATCGTTGTTTATTACATTGCTTCTGCATTAACAGGTGGAGCAAGAGTTGATGAAGAGACAGAGCATGATGGTCTTGATGAAAAAGTTCATGGTGAAAAAGGAATGAACCTTTAAGAGGTTCATTTTTAACTAGTATATAAAGGATTATTATGAAAAAAATTGAAGCAATTATCAAGCCATTTAAACTTGAAGATGTAAAAGATGCACTGGTTGAAGCTGGTATTGAAGGGATGACCATCTCTGAAGTAAAAGGTTATGGACGACAGCAAGGTCATACAGAGCTTTATAGAGGAGCTGAGTATGTTGTTGAGTTTATTCCTAAAGTTAAGATTGAGATTGTTGTAAGTTCTGATGAATTTGCAGAAAAAGCAATTTCTGCCATTAAAGAAGCTGCACATACTGGTAAGATTGGTGATGGAAAAATATTTGTTTCTACCATTACAAACACGATTCGTGTTCGTACAGGTGAGGAAGATTCAGAGGCACTTTAAGTCCTGAAGTCTATTTAGCTTTTAAGTTGGAGTGCTTTACTCCGACTATTGACAATTATCAATTTAATAACTCTTTTTCTTCGCTACTCTTCCTTCGTTAGCCTTTATCAAAATTTACTTTATACAGTTGAGACATTTCTGATACATTTGAGAGATACACTAGTATTAATTATTGATTTAGACATCATAAATAGGAGAAATAAAATGAACGAACAAACAAAAGCCATTATTAAATCAACAGCACCCATTTTAAAAAAGCATGGTGAAGAGATTACCCAAACCATGTATAAAATTCTTTTTACAATGCATCCAGAAGCACAAGCGTTGTTTAAAAATGCCTCAGCTGATCAATATAAGAAATTGGCTTTAATGGTTTATGCTTATGCAGCAAATATTGATAACTTAGGAAGTTTACAAAAAGGGATTGATAACGTTGCACATATTCATGTTAATACTCAAGTATTACCTGAACATTATCCTTGGGTAGGTGAGGCATTACTTACTGCCATTAAAGAGGTATTGGCTGAAGCTGCAACAGATGAGGTGTTAAATGCCTGGGAAGAAGCTTATGGGTTTTTGGCTAAAGTATTCATTACTAGAGAAGAGGAAATATATACTAAAGCCTAAAGAAAAGTTTGTTTAAACTTAATATAAACTTAATTTAAATAAATTTTAAGCTTATATAGATATACTTCGCCCACTAAAGTCCATGGCGCAAGTTATGGAGCTTATTTTACTTAAGGATATTACATGAAATTAACATCTGTAATGAAGCCTCATGAAGTTCAAAGAGATTGGATTCTTATTGACGCTGAGGGAAAAACATTTGGTCGTATTTTAACAGAAGTAGCAACTTTTTTAAGAGGTAAACACAAGCCTTCATTTACGCCAAATGTTGACTGTGGTGATTACGTTGTAATTATTAATGCTGAAAAAGCGAAATTTACAGGTAACAAACTGGCAACTAAAGAGTACTTTACGCATTCAGGTTACTTTGGTTCTACTAAAAGTAAAAAACTTGACGAGATGTTAGAAGACAATACTGAAAAACTTTACAGACTTGCTGTAAGAGGTATGCTTCCTAAAACTACTCTTGGTAGAGCAATGTTGAAAAAACTTAAAGTATATGCTGGTGCCCAACACCCACATACTGCACAAATTAATAAGGAGGCATAATCATGGCAACTATTTATGCAACAGGTAAAAGAAAAGCAGCAATTGCTAAAGTATGGTTAACTCCCGGTAACGGTGAGATGACGATTAATGGTAAGTCATTAGATGAGTGGTTAGGTGGACATGAGACACTTAAGATGAAAGTTAGACTTCCTTTAGAAGCAACTAAGCAACTTGAAGCTGTTAATATTAAAGCAACGACACTTGGTGGTGGTTATTCTGCTCAAGCTGATGCTCTTAAACATGGTATTACAAAAGCACTTGTAGCTTATGAAGAGTCTTTTAGAGCTATTCTTAAGCCTATGGGACTTATGACGCGTGATTCACGTGTTGTTGAGCGTAAAAAACCAGGTAAGAAAAAAGCGAGAAGATCTCCACAGTTCTCAAAAAGATAGTCGGTACTATTTTTTACTTCTTTGGTCGGCATTTTGTCGATCATCTTGCCTCATTTATTTTTTCTTCCTATTTTTTAATTTTTTTTAACTTTTTGACCAATTCCATTGTATTTTTTACTTTTAAATTAACTTTTAATTAGATTATTTAGTATAAATATTTAATTTTGTTGAGGGATAATATAAGAATATGGATAATGTTTAAATATAATTTTGTTTTTTATAAATATACACTATTAAGTTTATATTTTTATATATATAATATATTTGGAAGAAGCGTTTGCTAAGATATAGACTATATTTTATTAAAATAATATTTTAGGAGTTTATATGACAAAAAATCTTTTCTTTTTAAAACAAGTTTTTATTTTATGTTTTGGATTATTACTAGGAAATAATTTTGTTTCTGCTGTATCTATGCCAGTAACACAAATTACAACTTATACACAGCCAAGTACCATGAGTACTTATGTTGGTACAGATGGACAAACTTATAATTGGGGTTCCGGTGATGAAGTTGTCTTAGATACATTTACAGCAGGAGGAAATATTTATTCTCCTGCATCTGTTGCAGACAATATAGTTGTAAGGAGGGTTGATAATCCACATGTTGCTGGAGAGAGATGTTCATTATTTGTTGAACATAATGTTTCGAGTGATTATAATTTAGAAACATCTCTTGAGTGTAATTTAGCAGAAGTTATGTCTGGTAGGGTTATTAACCGTGGTTGGTTAGATGTTTTCAGTAATGATAAACGTGGTAGTACAACACGCTCAGAAGGTAATATTGAGAGAATTGACTTTGTATTTACTAATGGTTTGATTGCTCCTTCATCAAGTAGTGATCTTGCTGCTACAGGATTCATTATTACTGAAAAGAGTGGTAATAATCCAACGGTTATGGCTGTTATTACTGGTATTGATGGAAGTGGTAATCCAAGTTCATATGCTCCTCTTATAAAAGTTGAAGAAGGAGGAGCTATTGATTATGGATCGACTGGAAGGTCTTTTGATTCTTCTTTTCTTCATGATGGAAACTCTTCTGCAACACAAGATGAAAAGCCTATTTTCATCAGTGGTCTTCCTGAAACCATGGAAATGGCTTTTATAACCTTAGATGATTTGGGTATTAGTTTAGGTCAAACTATTTATGGTTTTTCTTATTTTTCTCAAGATGTTTATGATAATACTCAGCCCAATAATGTTGCGAGTGGTATGGATACTGTAGATTTTACTACATTTCCTACTGATACAAGTGGAACTGGAACGGTTGCTGATGCTGATATGTATGGTGGGGTAGCTGGTTACTTCTCTTTAGTACAAGAAATATTAGGAAAGGCTTATGTCGATAGTAATGCTAACAGTATACAAGATAATGGGGAAGAGAATTTATCTAATATTAGTGTAGGTTTATATGCTGATACTAATGGAAATGGTAGTCTTGATAGTGGAGAGACGAAGGTAGCTTCAACTGAAACTAATGCTAATGGGGAGTATGGTTTTAATGTAGGTAGTAATGCTGATTATTTGGTAATTATTGATATAAATGATAGTGATTTATCATCAGATTTACATATTTTAGGTAATAGTATTTTAAGTGTAAGTGTCACTTCTTCTAATGTAGCTGATATCGATTTTAGATTTTCTGAGTTAGATACAGATGGGGATACTATTCCTGATTCTATTGATATTGATGATGATAATGATGGAATTTTGGATAGTGTGGAATGTCGAGAAACAAGTAATGGATTTCCAGAAGATTTAATTCAATCAGCATTTCATGCCACTTTTTTAAGAACAGCAGCAGGTTATTCTGTGAGTGGGGAAAATGGACAAC
>CACVAU010000006.1 GCA_902727915.1 uncultured Sulfurovum sp. | reverse complement strand
CTATAAATTTTATAATGAACTAACATTTAACCCCTACCAACAAAACATCGCATGTTATAAACTATGAGCATGAAAACTTTACTCTTAACACTTTTAATTACGATGACTGTTTATGCCAATGGTTTAACTCCAGTAACTTATGTCGATGACAAAAAGTTCTCTGGTTTATGGTATGAAATCGCAAGAACGCATAATGACTATCAGGAGAAATGTGTGGCTTCTTCTGTTGAATATCAACTCGTTGAACCTTTAAAATATAAAGTCTTTAACCGATGCTTTGACACAAAAATAGGAGGTGAACTCATAGAGTATGAAGGAACAGCCTCTTCATTTGATGGGAAAAGCATGTCGTCTATTGACATGACGTACTTTTGGATATTTACAGAGAATTATCAAGTCTATTATTTAGATGATGCTTACAACTATGCTGTGGTGGCTGATGAAACATTTGAACAAGTTTGGATTATGTCGCGAAAACCCACCATACCTCAAAATATACTCGATGAAATCAAAACAAAACTCTCTACGGTTATGGAACTTAAAGACCTCATTTACACGCTTCAAGATGAAAAAGGAAAATACAAATGAAAATAGCTGTACTAGGAGCAGGCATTAGTGGACTAGGTGCTGCTTATCTGCTGAGTCAAAAACATGAAGTCGATCTTTATGAAAAAGAAGATCGTTTGGGTGGACATGCTAGAACCACACAAATAGAAGAGAATGGACAAACCTTTGGTGTCGATACAGGTTTTTTAGTCTTTAATCATGAGACCTATCCTTTACTCACCAAACTGTTTCAAAAACTTGATGTCAAAATAGAAAACTCCGACATGAGCTTTGGTTTTTGGGATAAAAAAACCAATAAGGCTTACAATGCACAAACCCTTGGAGGACTTTTTTTTCAGAAAAAGAATCTTTTTTCTTTGAATCACTACAAAATGATTTATGACATTATCCGTTTTAATAAAAAAGCCAATTATGATGTAGATAATGCAACTTCAGAGCTTGATAAAAGTCTAGGGGAGTATTTAACTCCTTATGGAAAGACCTTTAAAGAGCAGTATATCTTACCCATGGGAGCAGCTATTTGGTCAACTCCTAGTGATGAGATGCATAACTTTCCAGCAAAAACATTTTTACAGTTTTTTAAAAACCACGGACTTTTAGGGGTAAGTACCCAACACCAATGGCTCACAGTGAGTAATGGCTCGGTGAATTATGTTAATAAAATTAAAGAGCATGTCTCGGGGAAGATTATTTTAAACTCGGATGTCATTTCGATTACAAGACATGAAGAAGGTGTGGTGTTACATCATGAAAATGGTGAGACATCAGAGTATGATAAAGTTGTCCTAGCCATGCATGCACCTGATGCCCTTAGCATGTTAAATGATGCTTCAACCGATGAGTACCAAACACTCTCCCAATTTACTTACAAAGAAAATGATGCTGTTTTACACAATGATGAAAAAGCACTGTACCCCAAGCAAGAGATATATGCTGCTTGGAATTATAAAAACAATGAAGATAATAGTGCTGTAACACTTTCTTATTGGATTAACCGTTTACAAAAATTACCTACTAAAAAGAATTATTTTGTTTCATTAAATGAGACCGAAAACATAGACCATATGATTGAACGTATTGCTTATGAGCATCCACAGTTTAATGCAGAAGCCATTGAAGCGCAATCTAAAAAATGGTTAATATCTGGTGTGAACCATACTTATTATGCTGGTGCTTATTGGCGTTATGGTTTTCATGAAGATGGTCTTTGGAGCGCGAATGATGTAGCCAAAGAGTTTGGATGTGAGCTATGAGCCATCTATTTTATGAAGGAACGGTTTACCACAAACGATTCATACCCAAAAAGCATGACTTTACTTACCCTTTTTTTCTATTGGACATTAATGTCGAACAGCTTAGTAGTTTAAAAAATAGATTCTTCTCTTTTAAAACAAAAGACCATTTTGGTAGCTCTAAAGATTTTAAAGAGAATGCGAAAGAACTCATCAAAAAGTTTGATTTTCCCACACCAAGTTCAATGCGTTTTTTAACCCTTCCTCGTATGTTTAATTATGTCTTTAATCCTATTTCTATTTTGGTTCTTTTTAATACGAATCAAAAACCTACACAGATGCTTGTGGAGGTACATAACTATAATGGAGGACGCATTGTTTACCCTGTGGTTTTGGAAACTAGGAATGGTACTCAGTATAAAGGATCGGTTGAAAAAGATATGTATGTATCACCATTTTTAAAGCGTGATGGTCGTTACGACTTTGTGCTTAACTACACCCATGAACATTTAAACATTAGCATTACCCTGTATGAAGAGGAGCACAAAACACTCATCGCTTCATTACAGAGTAAAGCCTTGGCGTATACTTCAAAAAACCGTTCAGCACTCTTTTTTCGTCATCTGTTTTTAACATTTAGAGTCGTGACTCGAACACTTTGGCAGTCTTTAAAGCTTTATGCAAAAGGCTTAAAATTTAACAGCGTTAGCGCTCAAGATCAAATAAGGAAATATTAACATGAAAGGTTTTTGGAATAAAATAGGACATAACTATTTTCAAAAAATTGAACAAGGAACACTAACGGTGACTTATCCTTGTGGAACAACCCATACTTATGGAAACAAAGGTTTACCTGTCGTAGACGTAAGGGTACACACGCATAAGTTTTTTCAACGTTTAGCACTCTATGGTGACATTGGTTTTGCAGAGAGCTACATGGATGCTGATTTTGATACACCGATGCTCAGCGACTTAATTACCTTGGCATTGATTAACTCGCATAAGTTGGGAACTAAGAGTGAAGACTATGGTAAAAACAGAATGCAAAACCTTTTTCCTTTTGTGAATCGTATTAAGCATTTGTTACGTAAAAACTCAAAAACCCGTTCGAAAAAGAACATTGCAGAGCATTATGACTTGTCTAATGACTTCTTTAAACTCATGCTTGATGACACGATGATGTACTCTTCGGCTATCTTTAAAAACAAAGAAGATGACCTCTACACAGCTCAAAAAAATAAGATTGCCCATTTAGCCAATAAACTTGGCATTAAAGAGGGCGCAAAAGTTTTAGAGATTGGTTCGGGTTGGGGTGCTATGGCAATTTACTTAGCCAAAGAACTCAACTGTGAAGTGACAACGGTAACCCTTAGTGTGGAGCAAAAAGGACTTTGTCAAGAACGTTTTAAAGTCGAAGAGCTAGAAGATAAGATAGACATTTTACTTAAAGACTACCGAGATATTGAAGGAACTTTTGATGCCATCATCTCTGTAGAGATGTTTGAGGCTGTGGGTGCAGAGTATTTTGCTACCTTCTTTTCTAAGTGTGAAAGCCTACTCAAACCAAGTGGGGTTTTAGCCATGCAAGTCATTACCATTCCCGACCAACGTTATGTTGCTTATTCAAAGAGTACGGACTTCATTCAAAAGTACATCTTCCCTGGTGGACATCTTCCAAGTGTTAACAAAGTCTTAGCCATAACAGCGCAACATACACGACTTAACCTCCTACACTTAGAAGAGTTTGCTGAAGATTATGCCAAAACCTTAAACCTTTGGGACAAAAACTTTACAGCCCAACTCGACGAGGTGAAAGCGTTAGGGTTTGATGACTACTTCATTCGTATGTGGAAAATGTATCTTAGTTACTGTGAGTCTGCTTTCACTACTAGAAACATTGGTTTGGTTCAGTTGGTTTTCTCACGTGACCAAAACATGCATCTCAATAAAGGATTAATAGCATGATTTTAAAAAGCTTAACAACAATGTGTACAGCCTTGTTGATAACAGGTTGCTCTTCCATGCATATTGATGATTTTGCAGAGAGTCAACCAACGTTTATTCCTCAAGAGTATTTTAACGGTAAGATGACAGCCTATGGAATCGTTAAAGATCGTTCTGGAAAAATTATTCGTAGTTTCAAAGGGGATTTGGTTGGGAGTTGGGATGCCAATGGCGTTGGGACATTGGATGAAAAATTTGTTTATTCTGATGGCGAAAAACAAACACGTGTTTGGACCTTAACCCCTAGCGATGACCCAAAAAAGTTTATGGGTACAGCTGATGATATTATCGGTGAAGCCCCTATGGTGGTCAATGGTAATACCGTCATGATAGACTACACCATGCGTGTACCTTACGGTGACGGAACCATTGACCTTGATGTACAAGATTGGTTACATCTGCAAGAAGATGGGGTGATTATTAACCATTCTAAAATGAAGAAATTTGGTTTTATCGTTGGGGAACTGGTAATTACCATTATAAAAGAGTAAAATGGTATTTAAGAACATACTTAAGTAGAATTAACACATGACAAAAACCATACAACAACACTTTTATACAGCAATTTATATTGCTCTTTTTTCAGTTCTTTTAGGCTTTGGTTTAAAGGTCTACTTAGCAATGGTTATAGAGAAAGAGAGCTTAGCCCTTTACTACACAGCCATAGATGTTTTTTCATTTTCACTTTTGGTACTCATTGGATTTCGTTCTTCAATGGTGGTGAGTTACAACAAGATCAAAGAGGCTGGAGGCATTGTTAATATCTTTCGTTATTTTCTTTTGGTTGCGATGTTAGCTTCGTGGGGATTTGTGATTCCTTATATTAAACATCAAATTGGCGTAGACATTGACTATTGGTACTTGGTAGCCACCATTTTTTCCATGAGTCTCTACATGTACTTAAGCAACCAACTTGCCATGTACCGACTCTACAAAGTAATGCAGCGTTCTAGTTTTATAGAGCCTATTTTGTCCATTATTTGGTTCCTCATTGCTTTTTATGTGGCAGAGGTGAAAGGGATTCAAGCACTTTTTATTATGAGTATTATGGCTTCGTTTACGCTTTCCATTTACATCTATATATTAAAGTCTCAAAAGAGTAAAGAGCCTGTTATTAAGCGTGTTATTATTGACTCTGAGATGCGTCAGTTTATTAAAAAGTCACTCATTTCAACCTTGGAGTTTAGCTCTGGGATGATGCTGATTTACATGGCTGTCTTCTTTTTTAGTCACTATTATTCGGTAACGGAACTGGGTGATTTTCAAGTGGTGACGAAACCCATATTAATTTATATGATTACGCTTTTTGTGTTTCCTGTCTTTCGTTTCTTATTGCCAGAGTTGAGTAAGTTGTTTTATGAAAAGAAAAAAGAAGAGATCGCTGAACTAAAAAGTTGGTTCTACCGTTTTAGCTTTTTAGTCAGTACAGCGTTTGTGGTGATATTTTACTTTTTAGGCGAGAGTCTTATTGCCTTGGTTTTCCCAGCTGAATATAAAGATGCCTATTTATATTTGAGTCATTTGAGTTTCTTTTTCATCTTTATTATGCTCAATGCCTATCAGGTAGCTTTTATTAAATCTTCAGGAGCTTTTACCCAAGCACTCTATATTCGTTTGAGTGGGTTGGCATTTTTTGTGGTTTTCTTCTATTTGACACGGTATTTTTCAGAGAGTTCCATTGCTGTTGTGTTTGGGTTGGCTATGGCATATTTGGGAATGTTTTTGTTTTCTTGGGTTATTGAAAAGAGAGTTTATAAGCAGTTATAGACGAGACACCATTATTAATGGTGGTGCTCATCTTCTAAAATTTTAGTTACTGTTTCATCGTCTAGGTGTTCTATTTCTAAAACTTTTCCGTCAGCTATTAAAGCGTATCCAGCATAAGGGTGGTTACCATCAACAAGGGCATGTGTTTCATCCATCTCTAGTACAGCAAAAATTACGCCTTCCACTTCACCATCTAGTTCCATACCAACTTCTACATCTTCTGGTAATTCACTTAAAAGCTCTTTTGAAACAAGTTCTTCATTGAACTCACCAAAAGCTTCTGCTGGGCTTAGTTTAATGTTAAAAGTGTCACCAATGGTTTTGCCTTCAAGTTCATCTTCAATCTTTTGAAACATATGACCATAACCACCATGAAGATAGATTATCTCTTCGTCATTGTTTTCAATTACATTTCCGTTTTCATCTTTTAAAACCATACTAACAGAAACCATTGTATTTTTTTGAATGTTCACGCTAAATCCTATTTTTTGTGCAATTATAGTGGGTTTGGCTTGAAAAACAGAAGATTAATTCCCTCTCATAAAGTCATCGTTCTCATCAACCTTAATTCGGTCACAGTGTTTGGTAGTTGAAAATGCAAAGATGAAGAGAAGCCAGTCCCAAGTTTTTGACAAATATTTCATTGATATCCTTTAAGTGTAAAAGTGCTTTAATTATATTGTAAAAAGATTCAAGTAGCAATTAAATATTAATACTCATCTTCTAAAGTTTTAGTGTACTGGTTTTATTCATATTTAATTAAATATCTAACTCATACCGAGTACTTCTACCACTGTAGCCCTCTATCTCTCTTATAATACCCTTATTTAACATATCTTTTAAATGGCGTGAAGCTGTGACAGCATCTGTTTTAGTGAGTCCTCTGTATTTTTTGTTCGTCAATCCACCTTGAAAGTTTCCTTCTCCCAAATCAAGAAGCTTGTTAATTACTTTAGTCTGTTTATCATTGAGTTTAATGTGTCTGACTTTATCATGAAATTTCGTTTTTTCAACTACCTTTTGGATATTCTCAATGGAAATTTCTATGGATTTTTCAATACTTTCTGTATGCCACTGTATCCACTCAGTTAATTCCAATTTAGGATTATGTACTAACTTTTGTGTCTTTTCTAGTTTGTTGTAGTACTCTTTTCTACTTTGGTTAATAGCAGAAGAGATGGAGTAGTATCGGTTATCTAACCCTCCTTCTTTTGCTAGTATGTAGTTAACAATAGCTCTTCCTATACGTCCATTACCATCATCATAAGGGTGTATGGACTCAAACCACAGGTGGGCAACAGCAGACTTTACAATAAAGTTTTCATTACTACCATTTATATATTTAATCAGTTCTTGTATAGAAGATTCAATTTGGTTTTGAGGAATAGCAACATAGTGTATTTTTTCTTTTCCGATAGAGCCTGATACAATTTGCATATCATCATGGTCTCTAAATACCCCTTTATTGACAGGATAGAGAATAGAACTATAAGCTTCAAAAATGGCATGGTGCCATTTATGTAGTCTGTCTATGGATAAATCATCTTGATTAAATCGGCTATCTATATAGAGTTCAGTTAAACTGTCACTATTTTTAGTAGATTTATCTTCTTCTCTGTTAAAAGTTATATTGAGTTTTTTTTGTAATGATGAACGAACACTGTCGCGTTTTAATTCAACCCCTTCTATTTCAGAAGTTGCAATAATTTCACTTAATGATGTTTCAATAGAAAAGTTATCTTGTTCATTATCTGAAAGGTAAGAGATTTTACCCTTTAGTTCTCCACTTTTTTCAATCAAGTGGAATATCATTGGCTCTATCTCTTTGTAGTTATAATTAAAATTAGGAAAATCTTGATGTTGCCAAATCCACTTTTTTGTATTCATAACATATTCCTGTTATTATTAGATTATTAATCATAACAAAAAAATGATATGATTGTCTTAAGTCTTACTACCCAACATCCAAAAAATCAAATAAACTACCTTGTTTAGGTTGCTTAGTGTAGTTAAGTAAAAAATCTTCATTTAATAACTGAGTATTGACTTCTTTCGCAATGGCTTGAACCATGGGGATAACAATTGAGTTACCAATACGATTATACAATTTCGACTGACCACCAATTAATTTAAAAGTATCAGGAAAACCCATTAGCCTAAAACACTCTTTTTGTGTCAATTTTCGCACTTTGTCATTATGATAGATAAAATATCTTCCTGATGATTCTTGGGAAGAGAGCGTAGGATGTGTGCCTTCTGATGAATAGATACGATTTGGTTGTTTGTGTACTCTTGAAAGGTGTTCTGTATTTTCCCTAACTCCTTTAGTACGTATATTTTTATTTCGATATCCATTAAAAATGAGTCCAGAAAGTTGTTTTTTGGGATTAGGAATAATGGTATATTCACTTTCATCTAAGTAGTCAAATTCTCCAACCTCTAAAATATCTTTTAAAACAACACCCGTATTTGTCTCTAAACAATTAAAATCAAAAGCTACACCATTTAATGCCCCAACAATAATGGTTCGCTCTCGATTTTGAGGAACACCAAAGTCTTTTGCGTTCAGGACTTTCCAGTTTGTTGTGTACCCTAACTCCTCTAATGTTTCTAAAACTACTTTTAGGGTATTCCCTTTATCGTGACTTTTAAAATGTTTAACATTTTCAAGAACTACTACTTTTGGCTTTTTATCTTTTAAAATTCTGGCAATGTCAAAAAAAAGTGTTCCTCTCGTATCGTTAAATCCTTTTTTTTCACCTGCAATGCTAAAGGGTTGACAAGGGAAACCTGCCAATAAAATGTCATGTTCTGGAATATCTTGAACTTCTATTTGAGTAATGTCTCCATAAGGCTTTTCCCCAAAATTAGCATAATACATCTCTTGAGCATGTTTATCCATCTCTGAACTGAAAACACACTCAAAACCTACTTGTTCAAAACCTTGCCGAAAACCACCAATACCAGCAAATAAATCAATAAACTTATAACTCATATTGATAACTCCAATATAAATTCATTCCATTTTTCTTTATGAATGGTTTTTAGTTCGGTGTCTTTTTCTATTAAACTTGAATAGATAGTGATAAAATTTTCTAAATCTGATATTAACCTCATATAATATTTTAAAGTTGAGAGAACACCATTAACTACAATTTGACAGCCATGTGTATTTTTTACTTCTTCAATAATTTCATTGATTACAGTCTTCTCTTTTTCATGAATCTCAGCATAGGAGAGAATATAATAGCGTTTTGGATTATAGCTTACAATTTTTTCTCTAGCAATTCTAAGAATATTAGCATCAATGGCTTTATCAAGTTTAATCTCTATGGTTTCAAAAAGTGTTTCATTTTCAAATAACTCTATGTCTCCAGCACTTTTAGAAGTTTTATCACTTGCTGTATGACTTCCAAGATTTTTTAAATAACAACGATTGTACCTTGATACTTCATCAATAAGTATTTGATAAACAGCATAAAATGCTAAGACAGGTAACTTAGAACCTGAAGCAGTTTTATAGTTAAAAGAAAATTGTTTATCTAGTATTTCTATGGTTTTAGAAATAGTGAGTTTTTCGGGGTTTTGAAGAGGTTTCATGATTACTTTACTGGCTTGTTGAATGATAAGAATTTGTCGTAACAGTTCAACCAATATGTGTCTAGGATTATTTTTTTGAACTTCAATGGCATGTACTAATTCTAAAAAAGCTTTTTTAACTTTTTTATTACTAATTTTTCCTTCATAGTCTAGGGTATATGGGTATGGTTGTTCTAAGGAACGCGTAAGCCAACCACTCTCTGCCATAGAGGGTAAACCTAATGCTTTTAATGTTGGTGTAATATAATTTGTATCTATGGTACGTGCTGAGAACCCATTAAGGATTTGTGTTTGATGGTTTCTAATCTCTTGTTGTTTATGAATGAGTTTATAAATACTTAATGTTACAAAAACGGTATAGACACCCTTTTGGTTAAAACATTTTTTTGACAGTATAGTGATATTCTCTAATGTTTCTTTTGTTAACTTTTCACGATAATCAATCTCTTTTATTGCTTCATCATAAATTTCTAATAGCTTATCTTTATAATCCATATTTTTCCTAATCTATACTCTTACTAATGTATTATATCGCGTTTTATTTTGGGACTTATAAAATATGTCAAATTGTAATATACAACAACTATATAGGTTCAATGAAGTTAGGCATTTAATAGGAAGTACAACCAATATATTTAAATACAACAACTGTATAGGTTCAATTCTTGAAGGTGGTGGTGTTATTGGTTACATCATTTTGGATTTAAATACAACAACTGTATAGGTTCAATATAACTCTGCCCCTGGCATAATGTAAAAAGATGCCAATTTAAATACAACAACTGTATAGGTTCAATGTTGGTAATTATGAGCAGAGAGTACACAAGCAGTATTCATTTAAATACAACAACTGTATAGGTTCAATCGATGAGTCACAAATTAAAAAGTCGTTTGTAGGTGCATTTAAATACAACAACTGTATAGGTTCAATCTGACCCTGACCCAGAAACGCCTGACCCATTTAAATACAACAACTGTATAGGTTCAATAGACCAAGTAGTTAAACCGTTACTCGATAGTTCTTTAATTTAAATACAACAACTGTATAGGTTCAATACTAGAAGTTGATTTGTTTGGGGACATTATAGATGTAATTTAAATACAACAACTGTATAGGTTCAATCAGGACTTCTGCTGGGAAGAAAAGCAGGAAATTATTATTTAAATACAACAACTGTATAGGTTCAATTAATGAAATTTATGACGCCTATTTGAAACAAAAAGGATTTAAATACAACAACTGTATAGGTTCAATACAGATGTCGAACAGAAAGCAACTGCGTTTGGATATATTTAAATACAACAACTGTATAGGTTCAATTGCTGTTGGTAGAGCAAACTATACCAACGGATGGAAATTTAAATACAACAACTGTATAGGTTCAATGTACTTAGCTCTGTTTCAAGCTTTTTAACTTCTGATTTAAATACAACAACTGTATAGGTTCAATGTTGTTTCAGAAAATCAATGCAACAGGTCTAAGCTTATTTAAATACAACAACTGTATAGGTTCAATCTGATGCTGTTAAAGAATTTGATGACTTAGGAAAATTTAAATACAACAACTGTATAGGTTCAATAACATATTGATAAACAAGCAAAATTACATGGTTAATTTAAATACAACAACTGTATAGGTTCAATGGGTATATGATACATGGTAAGCAATAACGCATCTTCATTTAAATACAACAACTGTATAGGTTCAATCCATATTGATGTGTTTGTTAATAGTGAAGTTATTGCATTTAAATACAACAACTGTATAGGTTCAATTTTGGGAGCTTAGAGCATTTTATTCGTCCTGTTTAATTTAAATACAACAACTGTATAGGTTCAATAAACAACCCCAACACTTCCAAGAAGTGCCGTTTCAATTTAAATACAACAACTGTATAGGTTCAATTTAAGTTCTAAAATTATCATTAGGGTAACCGATAAAAATTTAAATACAACAACTGTATAGGTTCAATTCATCAACGATTGAAGGTTTTCTTGATGTGTTTATATTTAAATACAACAACTGTATAGGTTCAATAGGGTCGTATTAACAAGATTCAAACAGATTATCCTGAATTTAAATACAACAACTGTATAGGTTCAATTTACTCTTCCTCTAATATATATGGAACTCCAAGGGCATTTAAATACAACAACTGTATAGGTTCAATGCAGATTATGCCCTTATAATTCAAGGTAAACATAACAATTTAAATACAACAACTGTATAGGTTCAATGAGTCGTTAAATTAGAGGTTTTTCGTCCTTATTATCAATTTAAATACAACAACTGTATAGGTTCAATTTTTTCTCGTGCGTTAAAAACTTTTTTGATGTGGGGATTTAAATACAACAACTGTATAGGTTCAATAAGTTGACCTTATTTTCATTCCTCTTATTTTTCCTCATTTAAATACAACAACTGTATAGGTTCAATCAAAAATAATATCGCTACAAAAAAAGAAACCTTATAATTTAAATACAACAACTGTATAGGTTCAATAGTTTACCGTTCACGCCTCTTGGCTCTTGCATTAGTATTTAAATACAACAACTGTATAGGTTCAATATATTGTTTCCTCCAATAGCCTGGAACAATTTGACTTATTTAAATACAACAACTGTATAGGTTCAATACGGATGTTTATGCATCCATGACGATTTCGACAAACCAATTTAAATACAACAACTGTATAGGTTCAATTGGAGCAAAATAACTTTTTGTCTCTACATAACAACTATTTAAATACAACAACTGTATAGGTTCAATGAAGTCCAGCTTTTGACATAAGATGGTTTTTATTATTTAAATACAACAACTGTATAGGTTCAATCATGATATCTATTGCTTTTGTATCTAAATTTGTTTTATTTAAATACAACAACTGTATAGGTTCAATGCTCGTAGGTTGCTCTCTCAACATCTTTCTATCTTCATTTAAATACAACAACTGTATAGGTTCAATTTATGAAGAGGTGACACATGAATATATGTGTGCCAAATTTAAATACAACAACTGTATAGGTTCAATGACAATATAGAAAATTGATAGATAATAGCTAAAGATATTTAAATACAACAACTGTATAGGTTCAATTCTAGCAGAGGGGTCATATGTTAACATTCCACAGTAATTTAAATACAACAACTGTATAGGTTCAATTTTTTATCTGCTTTATATTTTTCTAACTGTTTGACTAATTTAAATACAACAACTGTATAGGTTCAATTAATTGGTAAAAATACTGGTGGAACTCCTGCTTTATCATTTAAATACAACAACTGTATAGGTTCAATAAGAGTATTCCAACTCACCAAAACCAATTACCGTATTTAAATACAACAACTGTATAGGTTCAATATTTTTCATTATTGTTTAAATACCTAAAAAAAGACTAATTTAAATACAACAACTGTATAGGTTCAATTATTGGAGTCAATCCATTATCAACACTTTTCTTAATTTAAATACAACAACTGTATAGGTTCAATAAAAAATACCGAATGAGGATAAGAATAAACCCTTTTATTTAAATACAACAACTGTATAGGTTCAATTGGTTCTGAAACTGCGACAGAATGTAATGCTAAGGTATTTAAATACAACAACTGTATAGGTTCAATTAAAGTTTATAAACTAACTTACTACATAAATGCGAATTTAAATACAACAACTGTATAGGTTCAATTTCCCATTTTTGAATTACCAGTGGCTATATCTTCAATTTAAATACAACAACTGTATAGGTTCAATGGTATTAGGAACAGAGAGACATAGTATAGTTTATTTATATTTAAATACAACAACTGTATAGGTTCAATTTAAGGGAAATACGCTGCCAAAGTGCTAACCGTTATAAATTTAAATACAACAACTGTATAGGTTCAATGAAGATAAAATAGGCATTTGAAAATAAGTAAAAAGTTTTAAAGCCCATAATATCAATGTTTTAGATGGTTTTTTCCAACCATTTTGGTTCGTAACAATAAAATGTTATATAACTTACTGAACACGCTATTTTACCGTACTTCGCTTTAACTTTTTGTTAAAAAGAGCTTGGAAAAACTATAAAGATTTTTCGATTAAACTCATAGATAAAAATATCTTTGAGCTTATCTTTCATAAGCCAATTACCAAATTTTCTCATAGGCTACATTGTCTAACTTAACAATGTCAAGTTCATCTAAAAAGTCAGCCAGTTCTCGCCAACGTGTTGGATTACTTTTTAAATACTCAAAACGTTCTAAAGTGTCATCAATAATTTTGTCCATTAGCTCTGACTGCTCTTGTTTACTGTAGTCGTAGAAAACTGTTTTGGCAAAATCACTGTTTTTTTGACAATAACGTGTCATTTCATTGGTTACAGCTATAAATTTATCTATGGCTTCTCTTTTTTTATTTAAGGTCTCTTCACTGGTCATGAGTTCTAAGGCAGAAAAATTTGGATAAGGAGAGATTCGTTGGTCTACAAATAAGTTTTTAAAGCCTTCATGTTCAGCTTCTATACCTTCAAAATTGTAAAAACATAACCAAGCACCATCAAAGTCTTGCTCTTTCATGTTTTTAATGTGGTAAAAATCTGTCTCTATAAAGTCTACGTTTTCTTTGTCTAAAGTAAAACCTTCTTTGTCAGCATAACGTTTTAAAATTTCAAATCCAATGGTGTTGGTAATGGGGTTTGAGGCTGGTGTGGTGATGCAAATGGGTTCATTGTTACGTAGTTTTTCCACACTTGATTGACGAATCATAACCCCACCATGGGTTTCAAAGTAACATCCTAAAGATTTAATACCGTCAAAATGATGCTCAAAAAGATGTAAAGGTTCATTAATATGTAGGTCAATTTCTCCTTTTTCTAAAAGGTCAAATCCATCATAATGTTCTTTTGGCTCAATGAGATTAATGTCTAATCCAACTTCTTGGTATTTTCCTGTTTGGATTCCAGCAATAATGGGTAAATGATCAGGATTTAAAAACCACTCCAATGCAATTGATAATTTCATGTTGTTTCCTTTTAAAATAATTTTGTGTAATTTGTAGCTTGTTGTTTGATATCATTACTTGACCATATGTCACTAATCACAGCAACCATATCTGGTTTATAACGCATAACTTGATTTGCATTGGCTAGATTAATTCCACCAATAGCACAAATAGGTATATTTAATTTTTCTTTGGCTTCTTGCAGTATTGTTAACGCTATAACATTTGAGTCTGGTTTTGTGGGAGAAGTAAAAAAGGAACCAAAGGCAACATAATCAGCACCTTTTACTTCAAATTCTAATGCCATTTCAATAGAGTTGTAACATGAAACACCAATAATGCCTTTAAAGTTCTGACGAATTTCATCAAAACGATGATAATCACTTTTACCAATATGTAAGCCATCTACCTTTAATTCAATAGCCAATTCAATTTTGTCATTTAATACAAACAGTGCCTTATATTCATGGCATAATTTTTGTATTGATATACTCAAAGCTTTAATCTCTTGTAAAGAGCCTTTTTTATTTCGTAATTGAACAATGTTTGCTCCACCTTTAAGTGCTTGGGTGATTTGTTTTATAATAGTTTGTTGAGGGGTTAGTCTGTCATCACTAATGATATAAATACCGTCTAAACGGTTTGAAGAAAGAACGACTTCCATCTTTTATCCTTTTATAGATTTGAATAAAAGATTCTATAAAAAAAAGAAAAAATTTAGTAGGTAAAAAATGTTAGTTTATAATGGTTTTATAAGAAAATGCTTATGAGGTTTAAAAAATAAAAGCAGGAGATGAAAAAATCAGCTCCTTGTCATGGTTAACATGATAAAAAGTACTAATTTAAATAGTATTTTAATTGCAATGTTAACAACATGGTTACTGTGCTACTTCCCCAAGTACATCTTTTGCACTGAATATTAAAGATGCACTTTTAGTATAATTTAAAATAGGTAAAAAACAAATGTTTTCTTGGTGTTAAGTTGGTGCATAGTTGGTGTAAATTTAACTTAACATTATCAATATGATAAGAAATTCATTCTTTTACTTTCAAAATTTTCTATAACATGAAATACATAAGTAGATTTTATCTTTAATGGGTATGATATAAAATAATTTTAACAAGGGATAAAAATCATGTCTTCAAATACAATTTATCAACTCAAAGAGGATCAACTTCGATCAAAAATTATTCTTTTTGACCTAGATGGAACACTTATCGATTCAACAGAAGCCATTTTAGAAAGTTTTTCAAAAGCTTATACTAAATTTAATGTCGAAGTTCCAGCTGATGAAAAGATCAAACCACTTATTGGCTTACCACTTGAAACAATGTTTATAACACTAGGCGTAGATAAAACACAAGCAATGGAGTATGTAACAGCCTATAAAGAGCATTATCGAACCATTCACACTGAAAAAACAGTCCTTTTACCAGAAGTAAAAAAAACACTAGAAATAGCCCATGAATGTGCAAGACTTGGTGTTGTGACTACCAAAACAGGTAAATACTCTCGTGAACTTCTTGAACACTTTGACCTGATGAAATACTTTGATGTATTAATCGGAAGCGAAGATGTTGAAAATCATAAACCTCACCCAGAACCTATTGTAAAAGCCCTACATAGCCTTGGCTATTCATATGGAACAGTTACTTACATGATTGGTGATACCATTACTGACATACTAGCTGCTCAAGAAGCAGATATTGCAAGTATTGGTGTTTTATCTGGTTATGGTAACCCAGATGAACTAGAAGAAGAAGCAGACTTTGTAACCAAAAATGCATTTGATGCTGTGAAAATTATTGGAGAACTTTAACTTCTAACTGCTAGGTTTCCAATTTGTAAACCTAGCAATAATTAACAAAAGTTATACTACTATAACGTCATGAAAAAAATCCTAATAACCAACGACGATGGTTTTGACTCCCCTGCACTTTTAGCACTTATAGAAGCACTTCAACCTTTAGCTGAAATTATTACGGTAGCCCCAACTCTTGAAAAATCTGCCTGTGGACACTCCCTAACACTCACCAAACCTTTACGCTTTGTAGAACTAGAACATAACTTTTATAAACTAGATGATGGCACACCAACAGACTGTGTCTTTCTAGCACTGCATAAAATATACGATGAAACAAATAAACCTGACCTTGTAATCTCTGGTATAAATATCGGTGCCAATATGGGTGAAGACATTACTTATTCTGGTACAGCATCAGGAGCAATGGAGGCTGTACTACAAGGTATTCCAGCCATTGCTATTTCCCAAGATTTTTCAGATGATATGAAAGAAAAAAATGGCTTTGACTATAAACTTGCACAAGAAAGTATTTATGCCCTTGTAAAAAAGATATTTGAAGGCGCGTTCCCTTTAGAAGCACGTAAGTTTTTAAATATAAATATACCAGCTCTCAAACCTTCTGAATCAAAAGGATTTAAAGTTACTAAAACAGGAAGTCGTGTCTACACTAATGATGCCGATTCACACATCAATCCACGAGGTCAAGAATATTTTTGGATAGGACTTGTTAACCATGAATGGCGTACAACTGAGGGACAGATGACCGATATTCAAGCTGTTAAAAATGGCTATGTCTCTGTTACACCCATTCATTTAGACATGACTTCACATAAAGACATAGAGAGTTTAGCACAATGGCTTTAAATGAAAATGAATTACGCTTTCAACGTTGTGAACTACTATTTGGAACAGAAGATTTTGCCAAAATCAGAAAAGCAAAAATACTTATACTTGGTGTTGGTGGCGTTGGTTCTTATGCTTTAGATTGTCTCTACCGTTCGGGCGTGTCAGACATTACTATTGTGGATTATGATGTTTATGATAAAACCAATCAAAACCGTCAGATTGGTTCAGAAGCATTAGGTGAATATAAAGTAGAAGCTCTTAAAAAGCTTTATCCTTTAGTAACAACCATAAACGAAAAAATGGACATGGCTTGGGTAGAAAACTTTGACTTTGAACCGTATGACCTAGTCCTTGATGCTGCTGATACAACTAAAGTAAAAATTGAAATTGCCAAGAAATGCTATAAAAAACTGATTATGTCTTTTGGTTCAGCAAAACGTTATGATACCTCTAAAATAGAAGTTGCTTCCATTTGGAAGAGTCATGGTGACGCACTTGGTCGAAAAATAAGAAATGAATTAAAAAAAGCGAAGTTCAACCGAAACTTTACAGTTGTCTTCTCACCAGAAGAAGATAAATGTAAAGAAAAAGGTTCATGTGTGGCTGTCACAGGAGCTACAGGTTTAACCGTATGTTCAGAAGCTATCAAAAAGATTTTACAGTAAAGGATAAAAATGAAATTACCAGATGATGATACCCTATATAAAATTTTTATGTTCCTAATGTTTGGCTCTGTTATACTTGGACTCATATTTGATACGGAGTACTGAATGAAAGAGAACCTATTTGAAATGGGAGCAAACTTGTCAGATGAATGGACATCTGACAACAAAGATAAAACCCCAAAAAAAGTCTCAACAGACATCAAAACAGCCGATAAACATCAATTACATTTTGCTAAAGAAAAGCGACGAGGTAAAGTTGTAACAATCGTTCAGCCTTTTTATTTAAGTAATAATGAGTTAAAGGCATTATTAAAAATACTAAAGAAAAAACTTGGAACAGGTGGTACAATTAAAGAGAATCGTTTGGAGTTTCAAGGAGAAATTAAAGAAGAACTAAAAGTTCAATTAAAAAAGTTAGGTTATGCTTTAAAATAGAGAAAAAATTTCTCTATTTTAACAACTTTTAAACATCCGTACTGGCACAATAGCCACACTTCTTAGCATCAATCGGAATTTCCATCGCACATTCATTACATTTTTTTGTTGTTGCTACAGTGACGGCTTCAGGTTCTTTCATTTTATTATATGACTTAATCAACATAAACATCACAAAACCTAAAATAAGAAATGAAATCATATCATTAATGAACATTCCATATTTAATGGCAGGTGCAGCAGCTTTATCTAATGCCTCCATTGTTGCATACTCTTTACCATCCAAAGCAATAAAAAGTTGAGAAAAATCAACATTTCCCATGAGAAGACCAATGGGAGGCATCATAACATTGGCTACAAAAGATTTAACGACAGTCGCGAAAGCACCACCAAAAATAAAGCCTACAGCCATGTCAACCATGTTACCATTCACTAAAAACTTCTTAAATTCATTTAACATATTTCATCCTTAATTTTAATTATAAGCTTAACGATACACTTCTATATGCTTTTTATGAGGAACTAAATTATCATACGCTTTAAGTGAAAGTCCTTTACTATTTAATGTAGAATCTACTAAGTTCTTTTGAAACTCAGACATCTCTTCATGCGCAAAAAACTCTTCCAAAGGCATCCATAATGCAAACTCTATTTCACCTGTGTCTACAACATCTATCTCAAAACTTTCTGCTTCCAACTGAAAGACAATGTACATATTGGATTTATTGAAAGTAAAAGGATGAGAATTTAAAATAGAAACCATTTTAACGAGTTTAGCTTTTATGCCTGTCTCTTCCCATACTTCTCTAACAACACCCTCTTCTAAACTTTGAGAAGGCTCTAACATGCCCCCTGGTAATTTATAAAGAGAACGTGAAGTATGAATTCTGTCACGTACCATAAGCAGTTCATTTTTATCGTTAATAACCACAGCACCAACACCAATGGTATGTGTTGGGGCTACAGGAATATAAGCATCTTTGCTAACTCGATAAGTAAGTGTGGTTCTCGTGGCTTCACAATTATGAAACGCAAAACCCATCTGTAACGCTATGGCAATGTGATTAAATTGTTCAGAATTTAAGTCAATCCATAACAAGGACTTTTTTTGACAAGTAGCTTCTTCAAGTAATTCTTTAAGCCCTACTTCAAAGATAGAAGCAGAAGTATCAATACTCTCTGTCTCTACAATAAGTCCATTATATTTGTCCTCTTTAAACTTTAACATCCTAAATCTTATTTAATAGCAATAAAAGTCCAACAAACCAAAGGATAAGTGGCGCAAGTATAATAAATACTAGTTTAATGTTCTTCCAAGACTTAGCTGAAATCAATGTTAAAACAAATAAACCTATAATAGCAGGAATAACCCAATCAGGTAATGGCATTGGCGCACCAGCTGCATATGAATGAAGTCCAGATAAATAGTAGTTTACACCAAAGTAAGTCATAATAACTGTTGAATAACCCCACATGGATGCCACGTTAAATGCAAATGGATTGTTTAACTTTGGAATGAAACGTAAATGTAAAATGGTTGCATAAACCAAGATGGTTACAGCAGCCCATGTCTCTTTGGCATCCCAGCCCCAGTAACGACCCCAAGACTCATTCGCCCAAACTCCCCCAAGGAAGTTTCCAATCGTCATCAAGAAAAGACCGACAATAAGACTCATCTCGGCAATATTACTTAACTCTTTAATCGCACGATCAATATTTTCTTTTTTAGCCTCACTACTTTTCTCACGTTTCAGTATATAAAGCAGTAATACTACTAAAGAGATAATAGAACCCAATCCTAAGAACCCATCACCAGAAATGATAATGGCAACATGAATCATAAGCCAGTATGATTTTAATACAGGTACTAAAGTTGTAATCTCTGGGTTAATAAAGTTCATGTGTGCCACACCCATGGTAACACCAGCAAGTAATGCTGCTGCTCCCAATGCAAATGGTGACTTTCTAGCAAAAATAAGCCCTGCTGCTACGGTTGATGCTGCAATAAAGACAATGGACTCATAAGCATTTGACCAAGGAGCATAACCTCCAATGTACCAACGCATTCCCATAGAGACAACATGAATTACAAAGCCTAATACTAACAGACCCCATGCACCCATAGCAATCCATTTTAAAGTAGGATTTGGTTTAACAATATTAACAAAAGCCCCAATAAGTAAAATAACCCCAATCAATAAATAAAGAGGTACTAACTTAGCAAAAAATCCTAACTTATTATATTGTATCTCCACATTCACTTCCATGTCAGACAACATCACCTCTGCACCAAGCTTCTCTTGATACATATTAATAAGCTTCATCGCTTCATTAAACTTAGTAACATCACCCGTCTCTTGAACAGCTCCTGCTCCTTGAAATAAGTACACTGTCATCATGCGTATAATTTCAGAGTCTTTTTTAGGCAAGGATGAAATAGCATCTTGAGGATTCATCCATTTATTGTTAGCATCATTAGGTACAGGATAAATTTGAAGTAATGCCCCTGTATAAATCATATACGCAACATTTAAACGCTCATCTACTTTAACCAATTCTTTGTCATAAAGGTTTTTATCTAAAGGTTTTTTACGAACAGATTCATTCATCTGCTTACGCAGTTTATAGTCACCATCAGGTGTAAAAAAATCAAGGAATGTCGCATATACAGTACCTTCAGGCATACCTAATTCTTTAACAATTCGTGTATGCTGAACTTTAATCATCGGAATTTCTTGATATTTCTTAGGATGAACTGTCATTCCTAACATCATTGAACTCGGCTCAACCCCATAAATACCACTTTTCCCAGCCAACTTTGCAATAATTTCATGGGCTAAGGTATCTACAGGTTTCATTCGTCCACGTGTATCTTGTAAAACAAGCTTTCCAAATTGCTCACTTACTTCACTAGGATAAGCATTAATCATTTTCGTAGTATTTGCATCAAGCGTTGGTAATTTAGCTGCTTGTATTGGTGTTGAGTATGACATAAAGAACATAAGAGCAATGGCTACTGAAGCACCCTGTAGTTTTCTCGCACCTTTAAGTAACTTCTGAAAACGTCCATTTTTATCAATTAAATTCCAAAGCATTCCCAATGTTAATAACATATAACCTATGTAAGTAGGCCAAGTTCCAGGATCATGATTCACTGAAAGAATGGTTCCTTTTTCATCTTGATCATATGAAGACTGGAAGAAACGATAGCTTCTATGGTCAAGTACATGGTTCATAAAAATTTTATACGGCATTCCATCGATTCCTTGTGATCGGTCAATCAATTCAACATCCGAAGAGTAAGCTGATGGACTATTAGAACCAGGATAACGTTCTAACTCAAAGTCAATAAGTTTAATAGAAAAGGGAATGGCTATTTTTTTAACACCCATATAAAGAGAAACATCTAAACCACCAACATTAACCGTTTTAATCTTAGAAACATTTCCTGCATAAGCAAATAAATCAACCATCTTCTCTTCACCATCAACACTTACTTTATAGGTAACAAGCTCTGGTAATCCATTTTTCGTTTTAAGTGAATTACTAACATACTTCATGGTCGATTTTTTATGTTGCTCTTTGAGTACCACAGAGTTCTCAGCAAACTGATAAAGCATTTTTGTACTGAAAGCATTAATCCCTTTTGTAAGATTACCCTCTTGTTGTGTGCTCATAGAAAGTGTTTTCATCCCAAAGTCACTCTCTACTTCTAAAGTACCATCAGCCTTAGAACGAATACTCAATACAGGTTTTTTAGCATTAGAGAGTTTACTATTATAAGCTAGGAAAAATGTCCCAGCATCGTGAAACTCACCTTCTGAAACAAAAACAGGCTTTCCTTGTCCTCCAGCTGCTACCATAAGCTCTAACATTTTCTTACCATTTACTTCATCAGCTACCAACTCTTTAGTTGCTGTAGGTAAATAACGTACTAACTCTACAGAAACTTCTTTGTCCTTAACATCCCAGCTTTTTGAAAAAGAGTTTTTAGTCATAGATGAATAAAGAACACTTTGTTCATAGTCAACACTGTCTTCTCCATTTTCAACATGTATTTTTAAAACTTTCTCAGCAGAAATCATACTTGAAGAGATTCCCCCTTCACGAATATGCATAATACCCTCATACCCTACATAACGGGTAATAATCGCACCAATAGCAATAACTAAAAATGCCGTATGAAACATAAAAACAGAAGGTTTTGATTTGTAACTCTTGTACTTCATCATATTGTAAAGTAAGAGTAATATAAAATAAAGTAAGAAGTACTCAAACCATTGAGCATTGTAAATAAGTGCTCTAGCTGTCTGAGTACCATAGTCGTTTTCAATAAACGTAGCACCTCCAACAAGAGCCCCAAAAATAAAAAGAACCAAAACGGCTATTTTTACTGAAAAAATGTGTTTTAACATAACTATCCTAATTAATATAATTGCTGATTGTAGCAAAAGTTCGTTAATTGAACGTTAGGATTCAACATAAATGTTATTTTTTTCTTGGAAAAGGAGTTGACTTTAAAGCCTAAGTAGTACTTAGAGGAAGTAAAATTCCTCTAATTTAAAGTTAAAATTGAAACTTAATTGCAGTATAGGTTGTTTTATCACTTTGAATACGATCAACCAATTCCTGTGCCTCTATGTAGTTTTCTTTATACCCCAGAACAACAGATAATTTTTGATACAAAGGAATACTTAAGCTTACATATAATTTAGAAGTATCTCTATAAGCTGCATCTCCCATAAAGTATGAATATCGAAAGTCAAAACTTTTATCATCAAAAATAGTCGTATTATAATTAATTTCATAATACTTTCCATCTGTTTCACCACTTGGAAGTTTCGGATAAGTACCAAAAGATATATCTTCTCGTCCTAAAGCAGCAAAGATATTAAAATAGTGTTTCTTATGGTTTGTTCTATATCCTAACCCCACATACTTTGTTGTTTTATTATAAATTTCAAATGTAGTATCACGTGCATTATTATAACCTACAAGTGTAAAAAAATTCTTGTTTATATCATAACCCAAAAGTGTGTTTGCTTCATATTGATCTACAATAATTGTGGTATCTGTATTATCTGCATTATGAAGAACTGAATTACTATATACCTTATCATAAGAAAAAGAGACTCCAATGTGATTCTTTCTAATTTTTGCCTTTAATCCATAGCTTGTATCTTTCATATCAAGATTACCCTCACTTTTAGAATAAGCCACACTTCCTTCTACATGCCATAATAATTGATTGGTAGCAGGATAATCATAGGAACCCTTTTTCCACCAATTATCAGGTGTTGATACCTTTACTGAACTATTTGTTTCTGCTCCATGAAGTGAGACAAAAGAGAATAGTATACCTAGTATGGTTAATAACATTTTGTTTAACATTGTCATAGCCTTTCCTTTACTTTCTATATGGATATATAGCGCTTAAAACTTCATAAGGGAAGCTTACTAAATCCGTAGCACCATTAACACAAACAGAGATGCTAACACCTTCATTTCGTGAATAAATCGCATGACATTCATATCCTTCAATATTACCCAAGTGAAAAAATGCATTTTGAGGTTGATCAAATCCAAGTCCAAACCCTAAATTCCATTCTTTATGTCCCTGATAAACATTTGTATAGTTATTTACATCTAATACTTTATCTTTAAAATACTGCTCTGACAATAAATTATTTTTATTTGTACCTACAGCATCCATCCACTTACTAATATCAGGTACATTAGCAATTAAACTTCCTGCTGAATGCGCCCTATCTGCACCAGAATAATAACTAACCACATCAGCAAGACGACCTTCATATGGTGAATAACCTATTGCCAATGCTTCAGTTGAATCAAGTAATGTTCTCTCTTTACCTGTAAACCATGCTGTATCAGGTGTAGAAAGCCAATTAGTATTACCACTTTCTGGAAAGATAAATGAATTATTGCCAATCGATTCATCTACCCTTTTCTGTACCTCACCTTGCCAATGGGATGAACCCGTTACAAACTTAATAATTTCACCTAAAACAATGTAACCCGTATTATTATACTTATACACTTGACCTGGTCTATAAAATAATCGACCTTTATTCACAACTTTAGTAAGAATTTCCTCTACAGTTCCTGGTTCAAAATCAATGGCATTCAGTCCTGAAGTATGATGTAATAATTCAGCTACAGTAATCCCTGAGAAATCACCCAAAGCCAAAATATTACTAGGCAGATGTTTCGTAATTGGGTCACTTAAATCAAAATCATACTCACTATTATCATCAATATCTAAAACTGTTTTTCCTATTGTTGTTTTAGTAAGACTTCCTACTTTAAACCTGTTGTTTATCGTTAATGGTGTTTCACAATTAGTTTTATCACCATTTTCATATGTCAAAACAGCAGTTGCTTCAGGAACACTACTTAACTTAGCACAACCATAAGCTCTATTAACGGCTGTATTATCAGGATATAAAACACTAATACTAATACCTACTGTACTTGAACTAGAATATAAAACCCTTTGCGTTAATGCTTCTATTTGTTTCTCTTGTTCTGTTCGATTCAAATCTAAAGAACGATTCCTATCCTCATACATTCCTGATAAAGGACTAATATTATTGGTATCCCATTCATAATCTTTTCCACAGCCTGTTAAACTGAATGTTATAACAGATGTTAAAAGAATCATCAATATTTTTATTTTCATACACTTCTCCTTAATTACTCTCCATATTTAATGACTTATATAGTCACATGCGTATTCATCCCTATCATTCCAATCTATTTACTATTTTTCTCCTCCCCTATTATCAGTTTTTGAATTTCTTCTACCACTAAACGAGGTTCTTCAAGTTGGATATAATGACCACTTTCTTTGGTCATTATATGCCTAGAATTTGTGGATAAATTTAATAAATCTTTTTGAAGTTCAATCCATACTTTATCATCATCTTGAATAGATGAAATAACGGTTAAAGGTATATCATTAAAGGTATTTATTGACTCAACCTCCTTAGCTACTTTATCAAAAACATTCATCTCTTCGACTATTGTGTCAACTCCTTTAAACATCATTCCTTGCATATTGCTATTAATACTTTCATTCTTATCTGTGTTCGGATACGTATTCTGGTTAGAAAACAAACGTACTACCCCCATATTATTAGCCATACTAACTAACCATCTAGGAATCGTAAACGCTTCTTTTTTATACATTTCATTTTGTTTAGGGTGTGAAGCATCAACAAAGACAATAGCACGCACCTCGGTTGGATATTTCCTTACAAAACTTCTTAATGTTAAACATCCAAAAGAATGTCCCACCAAAATATAAGGTTTAGTCATATTGGTCTCTTCCAAAAGTGTATGAAGTTCTATCGCAATATTTTCTGCCGTTTTTGGATGCTCTCCTCTTTCACTCCAACTTAATCCTGCTCTATCATAAGAAAGTGTTTGCGTATACTTAGAAACCTCATCTTGTACTTTAGACCAAGATAGCGTACCTGATGGATCTGATCCAGCTTCAAAAATAACAGAACCTGTACCCAAACCCTTTTGAACATAATGTAAATTATGTCCAACAACATTAACCGTATCACCAATGGGTGGAAACTTCTCTTCTACATTAAAACGTGATATTTGTTCATAAACCACACCAATGATGATTAAAAATATAATCACCTGTATTACTATTTTCATTTATTCATCCTCTAAAATCTTCTTAATTAAATTACAATTCTCTGTAATAAAATCATCTTTAAACATATCAAAATGCGTTCCAAAACCTTGATGCTTTTTAAAGCTCTTCTTCGTTAAAAATTTCCATTTTTGATCAAGATATTTATTTCCATTGCTTTTCTTATTCTTCTTTGCTTTAATTAAATCAATCTCAATATTATCTTTCTTGGTATTTTGTGTCTTATTGAGCATTTTAAGATATTTTTTAATTTTAATATTACGCATCAATTCTTTATCAAATATTTTCTTATCAACAGAATTAAATTTTTTAATTCTCCAACTATCAACAAGTATCAGTTTTTTTGGCTTCTTCTGAAGTTGGTTTATTACTTCAAAAGCCAAATTTCCTCCACTTGAATATCCTAATACAATAAAATTTTTTTCTAAAGAGTCAATTAAAGTCACATAATCCTTAATTCTATTATCACCTGTAATAAAATCTAAAGCATAAACTTTATACATACTTAAATGCTTAGCAATTTTACTAGCTACAATACTATAATCTATAGCATCAAGTAACGAAGGGAAAATAAAAATAGCATTCTCCTGTTCTTCATTAAAAATTTTGTAATGCTTGTTTTCGATAATAGACTGATCAATATTTTGTGCCAAATATTCTATGGTTTGATGTTCAAAAAGGGTTGAAAGTTTTAAGGTACTACCAAATAGATTATTGACCCTAGAGATTACTTTAACAGCACTCAAACTATCCCCTCCAATGTCAAAAAAGTTATCGCGTATAGATATTTGTTTGTTTAATACTTCATTAAAAATTTTTACTAAATGCTTCTCTATTTTTGTTAAACTTTTTTTTGATTCTTTTTTAGACTTTCCTTTAATATTTAAAAGGAACTTTGTATCTATTTTTCCATTTGGGGTAAGAGGTACGGTTTTAATCTTAATAAACTCTACAGGTATCATGTAGGAAGGTAAAGTATTTTGTAAATGTTCTCTTATAACTTTAATTTTTACTTTTTTAGAAGGTTTAATATATGCTGATAAAGTCTTATTCTTCACCAAAACAACCACACTCTCTAGCGCTTTAATTTCTAAAATTTTATATTCAATCTCTTTTAATTCAATGCGATTACCTCTAATTTTAATTTGATCATCATCCCTACCAATATATTCAATATCAGCACTTTCTAGTTGTCTAGCCACATCCCCCGTTTTATAAATACGTCCTAATGTATCATGATTTACAAAACTTTTATTTGTTAAAACAGAATTATTCATATAGCCTTCTGAAAGACCTAGCCCAGCAATAACCAATTCACCTCTCACACCTATTGGTGTAACCATATTAAATCTATCTAAGACATAAAGCTGTACATTTTCAATTGCTTTTCCAATAGGCATGTTTTTTCTATAGAGATCTTCTTCTTGAACTTCATAAACAGCTGATATATCACAAGCTTCTGTAGGACCATAAATATTAAAAAGTTGGATATTTGAATTAAGATAAAATGCTCTAAAAGAAGCAATATCAAGGCTCTCTCCACCAAAGGCTAAATGCTGAATTGATTTTAATGATTCATAATCTTTAGCAACATCTAAAATAGCTTTAAATGCGCTCGGAACACAATTCACTAATGAAACATTTTGAGTCTCTATTATATTTTCAATGTCAAATGCATCAAATTGCTCTTTAGAAATCACTACTGTTCCCCCAACAAAAAGAGGTGCTAAAATATTTTTAATCGAAGCATCAAAAGATGTTGGTATCATCAAAAGTGCTTTAGTCTGAGCATTAATACTAAAATCTTTAATATACCAATGACAAAGATTTAAAAGTGACTTTTCACTTACAGTAACTCCTTTAGGATTTCCTGTTGTACCTGAAGTATAGATAATATATGCTAATGAATTCAAGTCTCTAGGTATCTTTAATCGCTTACTGTTTTCATACATCATGGCAGTGCCAATATTCTCTTTTGTAAGGTTAAATTTACTTTTAGAATCTTTAATAATATACTTGATTCTCTCTTTTGGTAAAGTAGTACTCAATGGTAAAAATGTGGCACCGACTTTAAGTATTGCCAATAAGGAAATAACACTTAATTCACTACGATCTAATAAAAATGAAACAACCTCTCCCCTTTGAATTGCTCCTACTTCTTTTAAGTAATTTGCCACTCTATTCGATAACTCATCTAATTCTTTATAATTTAAATTTTTATTATAAAAATTAATTGCATTGTTAGTAGGCATCTCTTTAACTTGTACTTCAAATAAATCAATAATAGAATCGCTAATTAAAAGATCTGTGCTAACTTTTTCTATATTACTTTCTAGCAATGTCATATGCTTTAATGGTTTAGTTGGTCTCATTAAGACATTTTGAATAAGTGTTTTAGTATGTTTTAAAATTCTTTCAATCGTGCTAGACTTAAATAAATCACTGTTATAGTTTAAACCTAACGTAAGTTGATTATCAAAAGTAGCAAAGTTGAAACTCATATCAAATTGAGCCATTTTAAAATCAAAATCAAAATTACTAACTTCTATTTCTCCTAAATCGAGATGATGCTCTTCATTGTTAAATGTAATAACATAATCAAATAAAGGAGAACGTGCCATGTCTCTAGGAATACTTAATTCATTCACTAACTTTTCAAAGGGATAATTTTGATGCTTATAGGCTTCTAAGAGCGTTTTTTTTATCTGTTTAATAAGTGTATAAAAATCATTATCAAAGTCAATTTCATCACGTAACACTAAAGTATTAGCATAGAAACCTATTTGATTTTCCAAGGATACTTTATCCCGTCCTGAGATAGGAAACCCTAACACAACATCATTTTTATCAGCATATTTTGCCAAAACCATTTTAATGATAGCTGTTAAAAACATAAAAAGTGTCGTTGTCTCTTTTTGATTAAACACTTCTAACTTTCCCAAAAAATTACTTAAATCAATCTTCAAAGTATCACCATTAAATGTTTGTGTTTTACTTCTTGAAAAATCTAATGGCAATTCTAAAGGTTCAAGATTATTGTGCAATTTATGTTGCCAGTATCTTCTCGTCTCTTTCATGGCTGTTGAATTTAGCATCTCATTTTGCCAAATACTATAATCTTTGTATTGGATTTTGAGCGTTGACACAGCTTTATGATGATAAAAGCTATTGATTTCATCAGCAATAACCCCAAGGGACCAACCATCACTGATAATATGATGAGTATTAAAATAAAAAACATAATTATCTTCTGAAACACGATAAAGTTTGACTCTAAATAAAGGTACTTCCTCTAAGTTAAATACTTTATAAATATCTTCTTCTATCTCTTCTTTAGCACTTTCAATATCTGTCTCTATAAGTTCTAAACTAATCTCTAGTGTACTAACAATCTCTTGTCTTGGTTCCTCATTAAGCAATATAAACTTAGTTCTCAATATTTCATGTCTTTGAATAATTTTATTCAATACTGAATTGAACTTCAAAATGTCTAATGCTCCTTTTAAATTCAATACAATGGGCATATTATATGCGATTCCTCCACCCATTTTATCAACAAGCCAAACACGTTTTTGAGCATTAGATAAAGGATAATTATCCATTATTTTTGCCACAGGAATGTCATCCAAGAGCTTCTTGTCTTTCTTTTCTATAATAAGTAATAATTTCTTAATGGTTGTATTTGAAAAAATATCCTGCATACTCAGCTCAACTTTAAAAGATTGATAAACCCTTGACAATAACCTTGTGGCTGTAAGGCTATGACCCCCTAGTGCAAAAAAGCAGTCATTTAAGCCCACTTTTTTGAGTAAAAGTAACTCTTTATATATTCTTTCCAACTTTATTTCAGATTCACTTTTTGCTGGAATAAACTTGCTTGTAAGTACTCGATTTTCTAATTTATGTAATAACTTAAGGGTATCAATTGCTTTATGAAACTTTAAGGGTTCATAAAAATTCAAGTGTAATAACTTTTCTCTATTTGTCTCACTAACACTCTCTAAAAAATCAAACTTAAAATCATTCTGAGCATGATAACCATGCTCTTCTTCGACCACGACTTCGGTACGCCTCTCAACAACTAGGTCATTATCAAAAATAGACTCATCTTTATCAAACAAGAACTCTACAAAAGATGGTTCATCCAAAAGAGCATTAATTTCAAGCTGATAGCATTGACTATCGGCTAATTTTTTTTGAGCTTGAATAGGTTTGAAATGATTATTATGAATAAAATCAAGTGCTGGTTGATTTTTAGCAGTTGGGTAAAATGGTATTTCTAGTGTCTCTAAATTATTGCTTTGAGCATACTTTTTAAGCCCTGATAAAATACTAAGTTCTACACCTCTTCCTAATACACGACAACTCATTAAAAATGTATCAATAACTAAACGTTTATCTACGATTTTAGAAATCACAACACCAATAAGACCATAATCTCCAAACTTATCCTCAACATTAATAGTCCAACAAAGATTATTTTTATCCTTTAAAAGACTTTCTATCTCACTGTTGGTTCTTCGTATTGTACTTGTATTAAATTGATTGGTTCTATTGGTCAACTGTGCTGTTCTTGAAAGTTGTGATTTAAACATTTTATTCATATAGATTTTGAGTTCTAAAGAAGCTAAAAAATCATCCATAGAAAGCTTTTTACTCGTTTGTGTTCTATAATTTTCAGCAATATACATTTTGGTTCTATTCTTATCTTCTTGCGTTACTTTAAGTTTATCAAATGCCCAGATATGCTCTAAAAAAAGCTCAAAACTCTCAACTGATTTTGGTAAAGGAATGGCTAAAACCTCTGGTGCATTTTGAATTACTTCTGAAACTTCTAAAGGATTATCATCTAAAAAAACAAAGCTACTTAAGCCCAAATTCAATTCTTTTGCCATCTCTTTTAAATTTTGTGACTTAGTTTGCCAATTAATTTTAAAATTAACTATATGCTCTTTCTTTAGAAGCATTTTTGGATTTTTTTCAAATACTTCCCAAACATCATTTGCATTGTTTTTACTGTTTAAAACAATTAAGAATCCCTCTTCTTGTTTTTTTAAAATAAACTTTTGAAGTGCTAAAAATCCTCCAGTAATTTTTACCCCTAAAGCACCATCTTCTCCCACAACACCACCCCAAATTGTGTTATCACAATCCAGCGCAATAACTTTAAAGTGAGGATAATAAAATGAATATATCTGACGACTCACATAAGTCCCCAAGGCTGAAAAATAATCATCTGTAAAAGGAATATGCCCAACTTTATCTTGTTGTCTATCAAAACTTTTTTCTATCTGATAAAGCTCTTTTAAATCTTTTAAGTCAAGAGGATACACATTTGCTAAATTGTTTATTTTTAGATAAAATTTTTCATATAAACTTAATAAATACGCATCTAAATCATTACTTTTAGGCTTAAAAATAAGTATAAAAGTAGGTATTTTAAAAATATTGTTCTCCAATAAGGCACAAATATCATCATGATATTTATCCACTTCCTTAATTTGTTCTTCCAGTGTTTCCAAATGTAAAAATCTTAAAACATCTTCAAAGCGAATTAATAAAAGATTTAAACCCTTGTCTCTATATAAAAGAGAGTCTTGATCAATTAAATTTTGTAAAACCTGATTGTAGCCACTAAAAGAGATATCTAACTCTAAACCAAATTTTTTACTCCAAAGGGCTAAACTCTGTTCAATAGGTTCAGCTGTAAAAGTAGAAGAGATAAAAACATCTTTACTCTTTGTTTCAATCGCTATTTTCTTATTTGGTGAGTCAACTATCTCTTTAATTGTTGTTATAAAAATATTGTTTATAGAGGAAATAAGTTCTTCATTATAAACTAAAGTATTATATTTGAAAATAACATCTATGGTCTCATGGGGCATAATGGTAATATCAAAATCATAATTCGTTTGGTTAAAAACATCTAAATTTTTCACATCAAATCCAATATCACTATTATGAACATTGGAACTCGGATAATTTTCAAAAACCATAAGTTGTTGAATAAGCCCATCTTTAAGAGGTGTAGCATTTTGAATTTCTGCTAAAGAATAATAATGATGTTTTTGAGCCTCTAAAGATTCATCCATTACTTTTTTTAAAAGTTCTAAAAAAGTATTGTCTGAAGAAAATTTTATTCGTATTGGTATAGCATTAATAAAAAGTCCCACCATTCTTTCTATACCATCAATTTCATCAACTCGACCAGATACTGTAGCAGCAAACACAACATCTCTTCTCTTATTCATCTGAGCTAATAACAATCCCCAAACTGTTTGCATAAATGTGTTTAATGTTAATCCATGCTCTTGTACTAAGTGATTTACTTTCTTACTCATCTCCTGATCTATACTTAAAATACTTTTGGCAAGTTTGTATCCTGATACCTGAGATGTTTTTGGAATAATTGCTTCTTTTTCATAGCCTAATAAATACTTATTCCAAAACTCTTTTGTTTCTACTTTGTTTTGTTCATTAAGCCATTGAATATAAAGATTATAAGGCTTAACGGCACTTAATTGAGGCTTTCTATTATGTTGAATATCATTGTAAATCGAAAAAAGTTCCTCAAAAACAATACCTCCTGACCATCCATCCATTAAAATATGATGGAAATCTAAAATAACTTTATAAAGATTATTAGTTAATTTAAAAACATTAACTCTTAAAGGCGTTTTTTTAGCAAGATTAAAATATCTATCTTTATCTTTTTTAATAAAATCATTAAGCCTATCTTCTGACTTTGAATCAAAAGAAAGATCGTCATAAAAAAACTCTACTTTACCTTCTTTAAGTACAACTTGTTTAGGATCTTGAGTATTTTTATGGACAAAAATTGTTCTAAATGTATCATGTCTTTCGACAATGACATTCCAACTTTGTTCAAAAATCTTTTGATTAAAGCGACCTTCTATTTCAAAAATCATCTGTTCAAAATAAGGGGTATTCTCTTCTCTATTAAGTGAATGAAATAACATTCCCTCTTGAAGAGGGGTAAGCGCATATATATTTTTAACCATCTGAAGCCTCCCCAACATCTAAATTAGACAAAAAATCATTAAGAGAATTTACATCAAAAGTTTTATCATCAATATCATCAGGTGTTAATTCACTCTTACTTTTACTTTTACAATGTTCTACAATCTTTAAAAGTGAATGCTTGTAATTATCTACAAAACTTTCTATGCTCTTTTTCTCATACTCATGCACCTCATATTGAACCTTAAACTGTAATTCCTGATTTATAATCACAACAGAAATATCAAGTTTAAATTCAGAAATAAACTCATCACCCCAAAGAGGAGTTGTCTCCTCCTTAGATAAAGTAAATAAAGACTTATTCTCATCATCATATTGACCAAGGTAATTAAATAAAATTTCTTTAGAAAAGTTTAGGTTATTATGCTGTAGATATTTTGAAATACCATATCCTATACCATTATTTGGTATTTCGCGTAAATGTTCTTTTTGTATTTTTATTTGAGATGATAAATCTAAACTTCTATACTCTATAAGCACTGGATAAAGAGCTGTAAACCAACCAACTGTTCTACTTAAATTTAAATCTAAAAGTCCTTCTTCTCTTCCATGAGACTCCATCGCGACAATGGATTTTTCCAACCCAAAAGATTTAAAAAGTGCTAAATTTAAAGCCATTAATAAAATATCTTGTGTATTTGTATTGTAGGCAAAATTTATATTGTGTAAAATGTCTTGCGTTATCGCTTTATCTAATTGAAAAGACAGGGAGAGTAAATTTTTATTTATTCTTTTCTCTATAACATAATCTGTTGGTAATAAAAAATCAAAATTTCTACTTTCCCAAAACTTAAACTCATCATTTACTGCTTTCTGGGATACATTCTCTAACGCATTGACATAAGCTTTAAATGAGTTTGTTTTAAATGGAAGTGTTTGTTTGTGATAAAGGGTTGTTAAATCTTCTACTAAAATTCGCCAAGAAACAGCATCAATAATTAAATGATGTGCCACCATATAAAAATAATTTTTATGCTCACTTTCTATGATGGCAAACTTAATTAATGGTGCATTCTCTAACTCAATACTTTCTGCTAATGACCTCGTAATCTCTTTAATCTCATCTTTAGCTATTATTTTATAATGTGCACAATTGACTTCTATGTCTTCAATGGCATGATTATATAGCTTATTATTTTGATAACTCGTACGTAAAACATCATGATGAACAAAAAGTTTCTTAATTATCTTTGTAAGTTTTTTATTTTTTATTTTTCCATCTACTTCTAAAAGTAGATCTTGATTAAAATGACTTTTATCTTCTACTTCTAAATCAAAGAACCATTTTTGAATAGGTGTTAATGCAATGTCACCTCTCACTTCTTGTTGAGATATTTCTCTACGATGCTTAACGATAAATGGTATAATCTCTCTAATTTTTGGGTATTTAAATAAATCTTTAATATCCATTTTATAACCCAAAGACATCAATCTTGATGAGATTTGAATGGCTTTAATTGAATCTCCTCCAAAGAGGAAAAAACTATCTTCAATACCAACTTCCACGCCTAAAACATCTTCATATATTTGACAAAGTTCAATTTCTAAAGGCGTTTGTGGTTCTACTTTATGATCAACTTCAACAGTCGGTGCATTAAATGCCTTGGTATCGACTTTACCATTTGCTGTCAAAGGAAATGCCTTTAACCAAACCATATATTTTGGAATCATAAAATCAGGAAGTTTTTCTTTTAAAAATTTATCTAAAACTATCTCTTCACCAACCAAATAAATAACCAATTCTCCTTCAAAGAGAAGCGTCACTGCTTCTTTAACATGCCCATGACTTAATACAATATTATCAATTTCACTTAACTCTACTCTATGTCCTCTTATCTTAACTTGATTATCTTCTCTACCTAAATATTCAAGATTACCTTCATGGTTATACTTAGCAATATCACCTGTTTTATAAATTCTTCCCAAAGTTGGGTGCTCTATAAATTTTTCACTACTTAACTTTGCTTGATTATAATATCCTCTAGCCAAGCCAACACCTGCTGAATAAATCTCTCCAACAGCACCAATAGGTAACTGTTGAAGTGCCTCATTTAAAATAAAATTTTGGATATTAGCTATGGGTCTTCCTATGGGAATACTTTGATAATTTTTGTCTGGATTTACCTTGTAAAATGAACTACAAATAGAGACTTCTGTTGGTCCATAAGCATTAATATAGTCACATTTTTTCGCATACTTTAAAGCATCATGAACAATTGCTTTCTCTCCTGCTGTTATAATTGTTTTAAAGTTATCTAATTCCTCAATATTTGCTAAAAATGTTGGATTTAATACAGCTGTATTAACAGAATATTTTTGACTAATCTCTGTAAAGTTATTAAGTAAATCATCTTTTTTAACAAGCACATAAGAAGCACCTGCTAAAAGGGCTAAAAATGTCTCATATACAGAAGCATCGAAAGAAAAAGAAGCAAACTGTATTACTCTATTTTCCTCTGTAATATTAAAACTTTCTATTTGATAGAGTATCATGTTAACAAAAGCACTGTTTTCTATCATTGTCCCTTTAGGCATTCCTGTTGTTCCTGATGTATAAATCATATATGCCAAATCAGAAGAATTTCTTAAGTGTTTTAAATTTTTATTTTTTTGTTTTTCACTTTTGAAATTTTTAGCTTTTATTGTACTTTTAATATCAATAACTTCAATACCAAGACTCTCTCCATAATAGTCCATTTTTTCTCTATTGATTGCATCAGTAAGTAAAATTTTAGCTTGTGAATTTTTCAAAATATATTCTATTCGTGCTTTAGGATAAGAAGCATCAATAGGTAAATAAGCTCCTCCAGATTTCAATACTCCTAGAAGAGCAATTATCATCCACTCACTTCGCTCACAAATAATAGGAACAATTGTATCCCTTTGAATCTTTTTTTGATCATATAAATATCGACCCAATACATTCGCTTTTTTATTTAAAGTTTGATACGTTAATATTCTATCTTCACAATAAAGAGCAACATTCTTTTTATTATTTTTCACTACTTTTTCAAAAACTTCAATTATTGTTTTCTTTTTAGGGTACTTCTTCTCTGTTGTATTAAAGCTTTTCAGCAATGTTTGCTCATCATGTGAAACAAACATTAAGGTATCTAAGGTTTTACTTAGCTCAATTGATTCTATTAAAGTTTCTAAATTAAAAAATAATCTTTCTATGGTCAAAGCTTTAAAGAGGTCTGTATTATATTCTAAGCTAAGCTCTATTGTCTCACCTACCTCCATATAATTAAAAGTAATATCAAGCTTTGAACTTTTAGTATTTATTGGTTTAGCTGTACTTTTAAGTGTGTCAAATTTAATCTCATCAATCTCATTATTTTGTAAGATAATCATAATATTAAAGAGTGGATTTTGACTTAAATCTCTATCAAGTTCCAATTCATCAACAAGTTTATCAAAAGGATATTGCTGATGTGAAAATGCCTCTAAACAAATGTTTTTTACATCCCTCAATGTTTCTTCAAATGAAGCACTTTGGTTCAGTTTCGTTCTTAATGCTAAAGTGTTAACATAAAAGCCTATTTGATTTCGTAAATCCTCATGGTCTCTATTGGCAACAGGTGAACCAACAATAATATCATCTTGACTGGAATATTTTGACAACAAAATATTGCTTATGGTCAAAAGGGTCATAAACAATGTGGCATCTTTACTAAGATTTTTAATCTTATCTGTTAAATTTTTATTTAATACATACTTAAGCACATCACCATTAAATGTTTGATTTGCAGTTCGAGAAAAATCTAAAGGAAAATTCAAAGTCGTAGGATTTTGAAGGTGTTCATACCAATACTGTTGATGCTGATCTAAAAAAATTGGATCTTCTAATAAGCTATTTTGCCAATAAGTATAATCTTTATATTGTATGCCTAGTGGTACTAAAGAAGGTTCTTTATTATTTAACAGAGCTGTATAAATTTTACCCAACTCAGCAATAAGTACCCCTATAGACCAGCCATCACTAATAATATGATGTATATTAATAAATAATATATTTTGATTAATAAGTTTACTATAAAAGAGAGCATCTTTTTGTAAATCAAAAACACTGTTTGCTTCTTTTGCTAAATATTCATCTACCAAATCTACACTAACTTCTTCGAAAATATTTTTAGCATATTTTTCATTGATGATTTGTCTTGGTTCATTCTCGATTGTTATAAAATTTGTTCTTAATATTTCATGACGATTAATCAATGTAACAAGACTTTTTTTCAATATTTTTTGATTTAAAATACCATCAAACTCAATGGCACCTGAAATATTATAACTTGTAAAGTTTTCTTGAATTTTATCTAAAACCCAAAGCCGTCTTTGAGAATTGGCAATTTGATAGTTATCTTTTTGTACAATTTTTTCTATAGATACAATTTGTTTTACTCCAGCTTCTATTACCTTAGCTAAAGCCTGAACATTTTGATTTTCAAAAAAATCTTTAATATTTATCTGTACATTCAATTGCTGACTAATCTTAGCTGTAACAGAGATTGCCATTAGTGAATTTCCACCTAAATCTGTAAAGCTTATATCACTACTAATCTTAGTGACATTTAAAACCTCTGAGAAAATTTTTGCAAGTACCTTTTCACTATCACCTAAAGGTTCAATAAAGCCTCTATCTACATAAATTAAATCTTCTGGTTTTGGCAATGCTCTTTTATCAATTTTACCATGAAAATTAAGGGGAAACTTTTCCATTTCAACAAAAAAGTTAGGAACCATATAACTCGGAATACATTCTAGTAAATAATCTCTAACCTCATCTTCTATCAATCCCTTTTTAGCAATAAAGTAACAAATAATTACAAGCTCTTTCTTAGAAGAAACTTCAGAAACTATCATCGCATCTTGAATCATTTCATAGTTTTTAATTGTACGTTCTATCTCCTCTAACTCAACTCTTATGCCATTAATTTTAACTTGTCTATCCGTTCTACCAATAAATTCAATCGTACCATCTTCTTGATACCTTCCCATGTCACCTGTTTTATAAAGTATGTCTTCTTCTTCATTTAAAGGGTTTTGAATAAAAACTTTTTTGCTTAATGCCTTGTCTCCTAAATAACCTTTAGAACGAAAAGGAGTTTTAATATAAATCTCTCCAATCTGTTTAGTCTGAACAAGTTTTTGGTTTTTTAAAATTAAAACGGCTGTATTTGAAATAGGTTTCCCTAAAGGAATAATCATATTTGGGTCTTTTACATCTTCTATTTTAATCCTATTAAAAATTTTAGCAAGGGTTGTTTCACTCGGACCATAGAGATTCACAAGCTCTATATGAGGATAAGCTTGATAAAAATCTAAAACATCATTCCCATACAATGCTTCACCTGCTAATAATATATGTTTTAACGCTTTTAAATCATGCTTATGAAATTCAAATTCTTTCACCAAAAGTCTAAAAAGAGAAGGCACAATATGAATAAGATTTACGCTTTGTTCACTTATCCATCCAGCCAAATAAGATATATCATCTCTATAAAGAGGAATATGAAGTGTAGCCCCTGAAATAAGTGCTGTGAAGATATCTCTTAAACTTACATCAAATGTGACTCCTGCTAGTTGTACGATTTTAAATGTTTCATCAATAGCAAACTCTTTGCATTCCCAATGAATAAAATGACTAAGAGATTTTTGCATCCCTACAATCGCCTTAGGTTCACCTGTTGACCCTGAAGTAAACATTAAGTAAGCCGTATCATTTTCTTTAGATTGTAAAGAGACATTGCTACTATTTTTTGCTAAATTTTCTAGCACCATAATCTCTACATCTAATACTAAGAGTTGCACAATCTCTTGAAGTTTTTCTAAGTTTTGAAGATTGGTAATAATCCTTTTTATATGAGCTTTTTTTGTAATTTTAGCTATTCTATCCGTAGGTGCTAAAACATCAATAGGAACAAAAAAAGAACCAGCTTTTAAAACACCTAACATAGCAATAACATAATCCATACTATTGGGAAAAAACAAAGCAACATATTCATCTTTATCTAAACTATGTGCAACCGTATTTGCTTTTTCGTTAAGCACTTTATAACTTATACTTTTTTCCCCATAGACCACAGCAATCTTATCTGGATTTTCTATTACACGCTTCTCAAATACGGTATGTATTATTTTTTTATTCACTCTTGTAGCCTTTTATATTAAAACTTTCTAATAAAATCTCAAATGTCAAAACAAACATTAAAAAATCATTTTCAAATGTTTGATTTAGAGAAAAGTCATCACTTAAATACCTAGATTTAAGATTTTCAATCATATCAGGGTTAAAAAACCCTTCTTTTTTGATTTTTTCATAATGAAGAAGTTTATTTATCCATGCGATGTCTTGCTTAAGTAAATGACTTGCATTTGGCGCTACAAATGCAAATTTTTCCCTATCAGTAATCTCTGTGGGGACATAGTCTTTAGCATATTCATTCAAAATATACTTCTCTTTATTATCTTTAATCATATAGTGAGGTGGTATTGTTGTTACAAATTCAATCAATTCAATATCTAAAAATGGATACCTTGCCTCAATACTATTTGCATAAGCAACCCGATCCCCATGATCTGCTAAAAGATGTTCACTTAATCTCACTTTAAAATCAATATACGAACGTTTATGAAAAAAATCTCTTCCTTCTAATTTACGCGTATCAATTAACTTATTTTCAGTCGCATTAAATTGATATAACTCTTCTAATAACTCATTACTGTAAAAAGATTCTTTAAATTCATTAAATTCTGTATAGTTCTTTTCATAAAAGAATTCAGAATCCCCCCAAAGTCTCTGGGTTATTTCATCTTCAAGAAGACTGGTCATATCAAGTCCACGCTCTCGTTTAGAACCCAATCGATACCCCACATAACCTCCAAAAAGCTCATCAGCACCCTCACCTGTAAGAATTACCTTTTTATTATTATTTCTCACAGCACTTGAAAGCGCAAGAGAACAGGTATTATAACTCTCTTTAAGAGGTGCTTCAGCATGATAAACCATTTCTTTTAGTCTCTGTTCTATTTCACTCCAACTAAAATTTATACTATGATGCGTAGAACCTACTCTCTTAGCCATAAGTTCTTGATATTTCGACTCATCAATACGACTATCACTAAAAGAAATAGAATAAGAATCTCTATCTTTATTAGGTTCTAGCTCATGAATTAAAGAAGCAATTAACGATGAGTCCAGTCCACCACTTAAATAAAATCCAACATCTACATCTGCATTTAATCTTAATTGGATGGATCGTTTAAGATGATAATCTAACTTCTCTAAATAATATTCCTTACCTTTATCTTCTATCTCTATTGGATAACTTAAATCCCAATATTCATGTAAGGTATACTCTTTATCTTTAAATTTTAAATAATGTCCTGCTGGTAAACTATAAATACCTTTAAATATTGTTTGAGGTGCTGTTAATCCAGGAAAAGTCAAAACTTGGTCAATCCCTTTGGGATCAATTTCAGCTTTAGTATATTCTAAAATAGCCTTAATCTCTGAAGCAAAGATAAACTTTTTTTTAGTAAGTGTATAAAAAAGAGGGGTAATTCCCACATGGTCTCTGGCTAAAAAAAGATCATCTGTATCCCTATTATAAATAGCAATGGCAAATTGCCCATTAAGTTTTTTAACAAAATGTTCGCCATACTCCTTATACATATATAATAATACTTCTACATCACAATTTGTCTGAAAGCTATATTTTTCTTTAAGTTCTTCTCGTAATTCTTTATGATTATATATCTCTCCATTACAAACCAAAACCAAATTTTCAAAATACATGGGTTGTTGCCCATTACTCAAATCTATAATTGAAAGTCGCTTAAAACCTAAAGCTGTATTACCTTGGAGAAAGTATCCCTCTTCATCTGGTCCTCTATGTGTGAGCTTATCAGCCATTGATTTGATTTTCTTCTTACTCACACTTTTTTTAAAATTAACAACTCCCACAATACCACACATTTAAAAGTCCTCATTTATCTCTTGATTTATCTCTATTTTTTTATTGAGCTGTAATTGTTCTCCAAGAGACTCTATAGTAATATCTTCTGATACATACTCAATAAGTTTCTTTAAATTATCTCCCAAATTCTTAACCGTTTTTTCTTCAAACAAGTCCACACTATATTCAATCATTAATGCTATTTCAACGTTATCTTCAAACTCAAACTTTAAATCAAACTTACTTCCATAATTTACATTATCTAGTATCTCAAATTCACTATTATGAAAATCAAAAACTTGCTTCTCAAAATTTTGTAAAATAACCATAATGTTAAAAAGAGGTGTTGTCACTTCCAAATCTTCAATAATTTTATCAAAAGGATAATTCTGATGATTAAATGCTTCAATAATATCCGTACTAACCGTAGATACTGTTTCTCGAAAGCTTTTTTCTGATTGTATCTCTGATCGAAGGACTAAGGTATTAAGGTAAACACCTATCTGATTCTGAAACATCTCTTTATCTCGTGAATTGGCAATAGGTGTCGCCATAACAACCTCTTTTTCATCAGAATAAAGATGGAAAAGAATATCCAATAACGATACTAAGACAGAAAATAAACTGGTCGCATTTTCTTTGGCTAGTTTTCGGATTTTTTGCGATAACTTTGCTTCAAAAGTCATACGCACTAAGCCCCCCTCATGCGTTCGCTTATTAGTGAAATCATAGGGAATATAAGGTATGACTTTAATGTTTTCAAGCTTATCCATCCAAAACAGTTTATCTGTATCAGATCGTTTCAATAAAGTATGTGAGAAAGATACAAAGTCACGGTACTGCACTTTAAGTACTTTAAGCGCACTCTCTTGATTAAGAAGCATACTGTTATAAAACTCTTTTAAATCATTTAGCACAACATTAAGTGACCAACCATCAATAATAATATGATGAAAGGTAATCAACAAAATATATTTTTTAGATTTTAACTTTAGTAATTTGGCTCTTAATAGAGGGGGTGTACTAAGATTAAAAGGTTTCATATCAAATGCTTCAATAACCTTTTCTAAATTTTGATTATTTAAGTTTTCACTTTCTATCTCAAAAGGCACATAATCTAAGACCGTCTGCTTAGGAATACCATCTATCGAAACAAAAGATGTTCTTAAAATATCATGTCTCTCAATCAATAACTGAAATGATTTCTCTAAGACATTCACGTCTAAGTTTTCATTGAAACCAAAGGAAGCTGTTTCATTATAAACAGAAAATCCAGCGTTAAGACTCTCTATCATAAATAAGCCTTTTTGTGCATAACTTAAACTATAAGTTTTATTACTATTAAGTTCCTGCATAATAGACATTAGCTCTTCTTTAAAGCTTAAATCAAAATCCTTAAAAAGTGATGCAAGAGAATTATCAAAAGCTATAAAAACAATTAATTCATCTAAAATTAATGACTCAACTTCAATAGGTGCTATGCGATCATTCTTATAGCTTGAACTTAATGCTAACTCTTTAATATCAAAAATCGTATCATTTTCTAAATGTACTTCACCCAAATAATTAAATGCAATTTCAGGTTCAAAGGTCAACTCTTGTTTGGATATATGTTTAAGAATGCCATAATCAAAACCATTATGTAGTAGCTCTATCGCATTTTCTATATGCTCTAACTGTGTAGTCACATGTGAGGGAATATATTCAATATTTGAGATAAACAAAGTTGTAAACCAACCAATTGTCCTAGAGACATTTAGCCCTAAGACATCTTCTCTCCCATGCCCTTCTGTAATAATAGAAAACTTATCTTTTTTTGTACGTTCATACAACACTTTGGCAAATGCTAACAGAAGAATGGAAGAAAGTTTATAATTTGTGTTTATCAAGGATTTATCAAGTGTAAATTTAAGCTGTTCTTTATTCGCCACTTTAGCTTCTATCTTAGTATCAAATACACGATAAGGTTCTATTTTATTCCAATAATCCTCATTAATTTTACCAGCATTAGCATAAGAATAAATTTCATCAGACCATTTTTTAAATGAAATAGTTTTTTGTGCTAAAGGTAGCCCTTGATAAGCTTTCTCAATGCTTTCCATTAAAATTCTTAGCCCAATACCATCCATAATCAAATGATGAATTGTAATAAAAAGTGTATGATTTCCAAATAAAATTGCCTTTATTAAATTGCCTTCTTGAATATAAAAACTGGCATTTGCTTCTTTGATTATTTCACTCATATTCTCTTTTGAGCTAATATGCTCAAGTTCAAATTGGCTCTCTTCCTCAATGACCTGTATATACTCTTCTCCCCTTAGCATAAACCTTGATCTTAAAATATCATGATGTTCTATCACCACCTTAAAGGCATTCGCCAAATGATTAAAATCGATATTACCTTTAGCTTCTAACAACAAGTATTGATTAAAATGATTAATATTTTTAAAATTTTCTATAAAAAACTTTTGTATGGGTATCAATTTAAAGTCTCCACTAACTTTAGATTGATCAATAATTTCGATGCTTTCTTGATTTAAAATTTGTGCCAATTCAAAAATACTTGGATGGTAAAAGATATCTTTAATCTCTAATGCAAACCCTAACGCATTCAATTTTGATATTATTTGAATGGCTTTAATAGAATCTCCACCAATAAAGAAGAAATTATCATTCATCGAAATATTTTTAATATTCAAAACATCTTCAAAAATTTCTAATAACATCTTCTCATTCACAGTTGATGCTTCTACTATGTCTGCTTTATCTTGTGTCACTTGTACTAGAGGTAATGCTTTTTTATTGAGCTTCCCATTCGCAGTAAGAGGAAAACTTTTTAATTCCATAATATGATTGGGTATCATGTAAGCACTCAATTTAGTACGAAGATGTTGTTTTAGTGCCAACTCATTATAATGCTCTTTAACAATAATATAGGCAATTAGCTGATTATCTTTTACCAACACCACAGCTGACTTCACCTCTGAATACGCTAAAAGCGTATTTTCAATTTCTCCCAACTCTATCCTGAAGCCTCGCAACTTCACTTGTTCATCAATCCTACCCAAATACTCTATATTTCCATCTTCAGAATATTTAGCCAAATCCCCACTTTTATAAATTCGCCCCAATAACTTATGAACGATAAACTTATCTTCTGTAAGTTCAGGACTATTGAGATAGCCTCTTGCTAAGCCTACACCCTTAATATGTAATTCACCAATAGCACCAATAGGCACTTGATTTAGATACTTATCCAAGACATACAATTTAATGTTTGCAATTGCTTTACCAATAGGAACGCTACTTAATACTTTATTTTTTCTACAAATAAAAGAACTCACATCAATCGAAGCTTCTGTTGGACCATATAAATTATGTAAGGTAATACCTGAAGTAGAAGTATAAAAATCATTGACTGTTCTTGCTGACAATGCTTCTCCACTACAAACTATATTTTTTATCGAATCACACTTCTCTAATCCTTTGGCAGAAAGCATCGCATTCAACATAGAAGGCACAAAATGTAAAAATGTCACGGATTCTTGTTGAATCAGTTCTACAAGATATTTATTGTCTTTATGTCCCTCTGGTTTAGCAATAACTTGTTTCACCCCATAAACAAGAGGTAAAAGCAACTCCCAAACAGAAACATCAAAACTATAAGGAGTTTTTTGAAGTATGACATCTTCAGTCGTTAAGTTATACTCTTTTTGCATCCAATCAATACGATTAATAAGCCCTCGATGTTCTAACATAACTCCTTTGGGTCGCCCTGTACTGCCTGATGTGTAAATGACATAAGCCAAATGTTTGGGTTTAAGTCGAGTCTCTGGATTTTCATTAGAGTAATGTCCTAAACATTTCTCTTCTACATCTTTAGCCGTCAAAATAAATTTGGCTTTAGCATTCTCTATAATATAATCTATTCTATCTTTTGGATGTTCTGTATCAATAGGAAGATAAGCTCCTCCAGCTTTCATAATCGCCATAATAGCAATAACCATCTCTAAAGATCGCTCAATTTTAATGGCAACTACCTCATCTAAAAGTAACCCTTCCTCTATAAGAAAATGAGCCACTTTATTCGATTTAGCATTAAGTTCACTATAGGTTAAACTTTGATTTTCAAAAAATGTGACAAACATTTTAGGATGTTTAACTACTTGTTTTTCAAACAATGAAACAATGGTATCTTCTTTAGGATAATGCTTTTTTGTTTTATTAAACTTTTTAAGTAGCTTCTTTTCTTTCATTGAAATAAAATCAATTTCTGCTAAACACGTATCTTCTTCTATATTAAGAATTAAGTTTTGTAAATTAAGAGCAATTTTTTCTATGGTACTTTTTGCTAAAAGATTAGCGTTATACTCAATTCGTAATTCAAGGTCATCTTCTTTCTGAATATATTCAAAGGTAATATCAAACTTAGCTTGATTAATGGACACATTTTCATAATTACGAAACATCCCTTTTAAATTCTTATTGTCTTGTAAAACAACCATTACATTAAAGAGAGGGTTCTGACTCAAATCTTTATCTTGTTCTATCGCATTAACCAGTTTATCAAAGGGATAACTTTGATGTGTAAATATATCAAAAATTAGTGCTTTAATCATTTCCAAATTATCTGAAAATGAACCTTCATTATCAAGTCTCACACGTAAAGGTACCGTATTAACATACAGCCCTACTTGATTAAGTAATGCTTCATCATTACGGTTTGCTACAGGAATACCAATAAGAATATCATTTTCATTGGTATATTTAGCCAATAAAATATTTGTAATTCCTATAAGGGTTGTAAACAGTGTTCTTTTTTTACTTAAGGCTTTTAATTTCATCATCGTTTTAGAATCAAAAACAATAGATGCTACTTCTCCATCAAAAGTTTGATGATTAGTTCTTGGAAAATCAAGTGGAAAATTTAATTTTTTATAATCTTCCAATAAGCTGTGCCAATAAGTTTGATGGTTACCTATAAATACTTCATCTTCTAACTGCTTATTTTGCCAAACAGCATACTCTTTATAGCCAATAGATAAAGGCTCTAACACTAAATCTTCATAAATAGCTGATAAATCATTCATCATTACTCGCATCGACCAACCATCACTAATAATATGATGCATATTGATAAATAAGATATTGTCATTAATTAATTTGGCAACGAAAAGACTTCCTTCTGTTAAATCAAAAACTTTTTTTGATTCTTCTTGAATATATGTATCCTGCTCCTTTACCTTAACTACTTCAAAAACATCACTCTTAGGATACCTTGAAATAACTTGTTTTGGTCTATTCTCTATTTCTATAAAATTTGTTCTTAATATTTCATGGCGTTCTATTAATTTATAAATAGATGCTTCTAAACGTAAAACATCAACCCTATCCAATCCTACAGTAACAGGTAAATTATAAGTCGCTAATGCTTTTTGTTGCATCTTATGAATAGTCCAAATCCGTTCTTGTGAACTTGAAAGAGGATAATACCTTCCTTCTATTAAGGGAATAATATTGGATACCAATACCCTAGATTTTGACGTAATAAAAGTTGAAAGTGCTTTAATATTTTGATGTGCATTCAAATCATTAATGGTCATCTGTACATTAAATGCTCTGTTTATCGTATTGATTAGCCACATAGCCTGTAAACTGTTACCTCCAAGATGAAAAAAATCATCTTCTATACTTATCTCTTGATGATCCAATATCTCCATAAAAAGTTTAAAAAATTTCTTTTCTGTTTCAGTAAAAGGAGGCACAATTAATCGTTTATCACCTAAATCAACCTTGCTACTGGCTAAAGATTTTTTATCTACTTTACCATTGGAAGTAAGAGGAAACTTTTCTAGTTTATGAAAATAACTAGGTATCATATAAGCAGGAAGTTCTGAAGCCAAAAACTCTTTCAAATTTATCAGTTCTTCTTTCTTTTTATCTTCACGATAATAAGCCCATAACTTTTTATTTTTTTCTAAAACAACACACTCTTTAATAGAAGGATATTCCAATATAGAGTTCTCTATTTCTCCTAATTCTATCCTATGCCCATGAATCTTAATTTGCTCATCTACTCTTCCTAAATAAACTAAATTACCATCTTGAAGAAATTTACCCACATCACCACTTTGATAAACTCTTCCAAATTTAGGATGCATAATAAATTTTTCATTTGTTAAATCTTCTCGACCTAAATAACCTCTTGCCAGTCCCTTACCAGCAATATACATCTCTCCCACCAAACCATTTTTAACCTCATTTAACGCTTTATCCAAAATGTATATTTTAGAATTAGTAATATCCTTCCCGATGGGTATAACCTCATAGTTTTTATCTGGATTCACTTTATAAAAAGTACTACAAATGGATGCTTCTGTTGGTCCATAAGCATTAATATAAGTACACTTTTTAGCATACTTCAAAGCGTCTGAAACAATCGCTTTCTCACCTGCTGTAATAATTACTTTAAAGCCTTCTAATGCTTCTACATTTGCCAAAAATGATGGATTTAATACAGCTACAGTAATCTTATATTTTTTACTAAGGTTTACAAAATCATTTAAAAGTTCATTCTTAGATACAATCACAAAAGTAGCCCCTGAAAGAAGTGCCAAAAATGTCTCATAAACTGAAGCATCAAAAGAAAAAGAAGCAAACTGTATAACATTGTCTTCTTTTGTTATGTTAAAACTCTTAATTTGATACATCATCATATTGATAAACGTACCATGTTCGATCATAACACCTTTAGGTTTGCCTGTTGTTCCTGAGGTATAAATAAGATACGCAAGAGCCTTAGAGCTAATCTCTTTTTTTATATTTTTCGTTTTTTTATGCGCCAAAGCTTCAATCTCACAATACCCTATTCCCAAACTATTAGCATATACTTTAGAGTGTTCACTATTAGGCTTATCTGTTAATAATAATTGTGTTCCTGCATCTGTTAACATGTATTTAATACGTTCTTTGGGGTAGTGACTGTCAAGAGGTAAATACGCTGCACCTGCTTTAAGAACTCCCAATATGGCAACAATCATCCATTCACTTTTATCTATAAGAATAGCAATGATAGTATCGTTTTTTATACGATAATTTTCCAGTAAATATCGTGCTAACCCATTAGCTTTCTTATTTAATTCCTTATAACTTATCTCTTTATCTTTATAAATTAATGCTGTAGCATCAGGAGTTTTTTTAACCTGTGACTCAAAAGTATCTATAATAGTTTTCATGTTCATCCCATTATTCCTTGAATTTACTATCTAGTAAACTGGTTTTAATAAGCTCACAGTTTTTAATTAAAAAAGATTTTTTAACCATATCTTCATGCTCACCAAACCCACTAAAAGAACGTACTTTTTGAGTTGTTAAAGAAGCCCATTCTTCATGACGCTTTTCTATTTCATCTTTAGACTTTAAAGCATCAGAAATATAATCTATATCCACATTAATTTGTCCCATATTAATAGTACTATCTATCATATCCATATAGGTAACTATCTTATGACATTCTGACGCACTTAAACCATGTCTTTTGGCTTTATCAATCATCAATACTCTAAAATCAGCTGGTATATAATTTAATTTATTGATTCTCCAACTATCAAGGGAAATTAACTTTTTTGGTAATTTATACTTGAACTTTTCCATTTCTTTAATGACCTCATAAGCTAAACTTCCTCCACTTGAATAACCAAAGAATACAAATTCATCTTCAAGTGTATTTACCATCTTCGCATATTCTACAATCCGATTTTCTTCTATAATAAAATCAAAAGCATATATTTTATAATCTATCAAATACTTAGACATTTGATCTAAAAAAGCATGATCGATAGTAGCAATAATCGTTGGAAAAATAAAAAGAGCATGCTGCTTATCAGGATTAAAAATTGTATAATTTTTTGTTGTCTCTTTTTCTACTTGTATTTTGTCTAAAGCTTGTGCAAAAAGCTCTATTGTAGGATAATTAAAGATATGAGAAAGTTGAACTTTTTTAGAAAAAACTCTATTGGCATGAGAAATCAAATTAATGGCATTTAAACTATCCCCACCAAGGTCAAAGAAATTACTCTCAATACTAATTTTTTCTACTTGAAGGGTCTCTGCAAATATCTTAGCCACTTCGATTTCTGTAGAAGTATTGGCTACTCTATATACTTTTGGATGCTCATTTTTTTTTGGATTGGGAAGATTTTTTTTATCTACTTTACCATTAGAAGTTAAAGGAAACTGTTCGAGTTCAAGAAAATAAAGAGGAATCATGTAATTTGGAAGTTTGTCCAATAAATATTCTTTCAATCCCTTTTTCTCACCTATAACATAGGCAACCAATTGTTCATTATAAAGTTTCACTAAGGAGTCTGATATTCCATCAAATGAACTAATAACATTTTCTATCTCTCCTAGCTCTACTCTAAATCCTTTTATCTTTACTTGGTCATCAACCCTTCCTAGATATTCTATATTTCCATCTTCTTGATACTTTGCCATATCCCCTGTTTTATAAATACGTCCTAAGCTTGGATGATTTATAAATACTTGTTCTGTTAGCTCTGGTTTGTTTAAGTACCCTCTTGCTAATCCATCTCCTGCGATGTATAGTTCACCTATTGACCCTATAGGTAATATCTCTTTGTTTTGATTTAAAATATATAATTTTGTATTGGCTATTGCTTTTCCTATAGGAATACTCTTTAAGTCCCTATCTTTATCACAATAAAATGATGTCACATCAATAGAAGCTTCTGTAGGACCATATAAATTATGTAGCTTAATAAGATTCTTCGTATTATTACTATGAAATGTGTTAACTGTATCTAAAGATAAAGCTTCCCCACTACAAACAATATTTTTTAATGAATCACAAGTGTGTAACGCACTATGCTGTAACATAACTGATAACATAGAAGGTACAAAATGTATAAAACTAATAGATTCTTTTTTTATAAGTCTTAGTAAATACTCATTGTCTTTATGTCCATTGGGTTTAGCAAAAACCAACTTGACACCATACATCATCGGTAAGAGTAACTCCCATACTGATACATCAAATGAGAATGGTGTTTTTTGAAGAATCGTATCACTTGTATCCAAAGCATATTTTTTTTGCATCCACGCTATACGATTAACAGCTCCTCTATGGGCTAACATAACCCCTTTAGGTTTTCCAGTCGATCCAGAAGTATAAATAACATAAGCCAAATTATCCACATGGTTGATAATCTTTAAATTTGTTAGATGTTCCATAGTAGATAAACTAAATGTTTGAACATCTATAATTCCATAACTGAGTAAACTTTTATAATTATTAGCGTTTACTCTATTTGCTGTATCATGTAAGATTATCGTAGCCCCAGAGTCCTCCAACATATAAGTAGTTCTATCTTCAGGATACTGAGGGTCAATAGGTAAATAAGCCCCACCAGCCTTAAGAACACCAAGAATAGCAATTATCATCCATTCACTTCGATCAAGC
>CACVAU010000005.1 GCA_902727915.1 uncultured Sulfurovum sp. | reverse complement strand
TGCTGGTACTATTGTCCAAAAAGGAAAGAAACTTGTTTACTATTAACTTTTGTGAAAACTATGAGTCGTTATTGTTCGACCAACCTTATTTTATCATTTGGTTGGTTATCTATTATACGAAGGAAAATAGATGAATAATAAGAAAGAGTTTAGTGTATATTTAGATAACTTAATTCAAGAAAAAAGAAAAAACAAGGGAGAACCTTATAGTCCAAGTACAAAAGATAATTTTATTAGTAGACTTGAAAATATAGATAAGGATATATTTTTAATTGTTGACAGCTTAATTGTTTTGGGTATTATTAATTCTATAAAAAGTGGAAAAAAAGATTATGATAATCGATATAGTACAACAACAGCATTATCACATTATTTAAAATTTTTAGAAGAAAAGTCTAAATAATTAACTCGCTCCAAAGTTCCAGCTTTGGAGTGTACATTGGAGTTAGAAAAACAAAATAAAGTTACTCTAATCCATTAGAAAGCAAAATCTCAATTAACTTCTTTTCATCAATATTATCCAAATCACTTTTTGAATACATATCTAAAAGGTAAATGTTATCTTCTTGTTTAAAAAAATAGATAACTCTAAATCCACCACTTTTACCTGTAGGAATAGAGGAGTTTTGAAGTCGTATTTTAAAACAGTTATTTCCAAGGTCAATACTAGGAATAACTTCTTGTTGTAACTCCTCTTCTAAAACTTTTAAGTCTTTAGAGATTTGTTTGTATCTTTTGGCTAACTTTTTAACTGATTTTTTAAACTCAGGCGTGGCTATCAGTTTCAAGTTCATCTATTAACTCTCCTAACGTAGTAGCAGGTAACTCACGGTTCATAATGGCTTTTGCTTCTTGACAAGACTTATTAAATTGATTATAGAGTATTTTTGTTTTTTGCTCATACATATATGAACGAAGTGCCTCCATAACAATATCCGTACGATTCACTGAGTACTGTTGTGTAAACTCATCAATCTCATCAATCATGTATTGAGGTAGGCGTAATCCAATTTGTTGTTTTTCTAGTTCTTCTAAAGTATGCATATATTTACTCCTTATATAATATAGTATATATTAATTTATATAAAATCTAACTTTAAAATAAACTATGAAATATTATTAATTAAAATTAAATTTTATGATATACTAAGGGTCAAATTAAAAAAAGGATTATTATGAGAAATTTTGTAATATTTTTAGTGATTATAGTAGTAGGGATTCTTGCGTATCAAGTAGCGACACCTTATTTGGAAGAGATGGGTATTGACATGAATTTAACAGCCGTGGATGATGTGGATGTTGAAAAACATGATTAAATGAAAAATATTAAAGTAAAAGCCTATTTTTAGGTACTTTACTAAAGGTTTTTTTGCTAAAATCCTATTGTGTTCAAACGAACATAAATTAACCATAAACAGGAAATAAAATGGGATTTTTTGATAAATTTTCATCAACCGTAGAATTAACACCAGCAATAGCTTTAGCAACAAGTATGATTTATATGATGTCATCAGATGGCGAGATTGCTGATGCTGAAATGAACTATCTTTATGTCAATTTAGCAAGTATAGGTGACCCACAAGGTTTAGTGGAAGCAGCTTCTAAATACTCTAAAAAACAAGATTTGGAAGCTTTTCAAAAAGAAGCGAATGAGCTTTTAAATGCTGACCAAAAAATGACAATCTTAGCAAACTTGATTGACTTACTTTTATCTGATGGTGATGCAGATGAAGAAGAACAAAATTTATTTTTCTCTTTTTCTAATGCTTTTGGTATTAGTGAAGAGGAAATTACTCCTTACATTGACATTATCTCTGTAAAAAATGATTTGGCTAATTTACTTTAAAATTTAACGGTCATCATTGATAAGGTGTCGTTTTCAACACACCTTTCAAGATAATAAATTAAATATTCTTAAGAAGCATTACTAATTTTTTAGTTAAAATTTAACTTATATTGAAATAAGGATAAAAATGCTTTCTATGGTTCAAACTCTGCGTCATTTTAATTATAGCAGTGAACAGATTGGACTATTGCTTAACTCTAAATCAGGAACTTTTGGTGTTAATTTTTTAGTTCCCATTGTCTTCTTTGCCGTTTATGTTATGTCTATTCCATTTTTATATATTTTTACGTGGTTGTGTTTACAACTTATTGTTTTTTTTATACGTATTTGGATTAGTAAAAAGGGTCTTAAAGCCATTGACGAACTTGATAAAAAAGCAATAAAAAAGTATTTTAGCTATTATTTAGGAACAATATTTTTGAACTCCTTACTTTGGGGTAGTGTTTCGATTTTAGTACTTGAATATACAGACCAATTTTTTTTCTTACTCTATCTTGTTTTACTTTTTGGGTTAGCTTCAGCTGGGTCATTTACCATTGGGATTTTTTTTCACGCGATTATGATTTTTTTGGTCAATACTTTAGGGTTAGCTGCATTGGTAAGTTTTTATTATAGCAGTATGCCAATAGACTATATATTCAGTATATTGATGTTAGTTTATTTTTTCTTTGTACTTAAGGCAAGTTTTCGTAATCATAGTTTTATTGTTAAGAACATTGAACAAAAAGAGCAGATTACTAAATCTCATAATTTGATTAAAGAGTCTATTGAATACGCTGCTCTGATTCAAAAGGCAATGCTTCCCCCAAAGAAGATACTAGAAGATTATTTTCAAGACCATTTTATCTATTTAAAACAACGTGATGTGGTCGGTGGAGATTTTTACAGTGTTATTCCACTGAATAAAGATGAATTATTAGTCATGGTATTTGATGGTGTGGGACATGGTGTTTCTGGTGCATTTATGACCATGTTAATTAAATCAACTGAACATCAAATTATTACGGAACTTCATCATAATAGGTTAAAACCGAGTCCTGCATTTATTCTTGCAAGGTTTAATATACTTATTAAAAGTATGACTGAAGAACAGTGTGACAAAAAAGTAATGATTGGTTTTGATGGAGGGATTTTATATTTTAATAAAAAAGAGTCTATGGTAAATTACGCTGGGGCAAAAATGCCTCTTTATGTCATAAAAAATAATAGGCTAAGCACTTATAAGGGAAATCGTAAGGGCATTGGTTTTATTCGGACAGCCATAACCCAAGTGTTTACTGAGTATGAGATTGGCATAGGTTCAGATACTAAATTTTATTTAGCGACAGATGGTATTTTAGATCAAGATACTGAAGGTGGAACACAGTTTGGTAAAAAACGATTGGAAGACTTTTTATTATTACATCATAGAAAAACATTTATAGAGCAATATAAGAATCTTAAAGATGAATTAGAGCAATTTGTAGGAACACAAGCACAGTTAGATGACAGTACTATTTTAGGATTTTCTTTAAAATAGTTTAGTAGAATATATTGATATATGGCAATCCACAAAAGTTGACAAAAAGCAAGACAAAGGAAGAAGATCGCTGTGCTTCTCTTTTGTGGATTGTAATACACCAAAAAGGTGTATTAGATTTAGATACTACAAGTTGTAGAACTTAGTAGACCATTTAATTCAGAAGTTAAATGTGCTGATTTATTATTGTTGACATTTACTTCATTCCAAATTGTTGAAAATTTGCTTACATCAATAGAAGCATCACAAAGTAAAGGAGCAGGTGTACACGCTTGACTTTTTGAAGCATTATCCAAAAGTGTGTCCATATACTGACTTAAGTGTGCTTTACCTACAGAACTATTTGTATGTATCTTTTGCCATACAGCAGAAAACTTAGCCACATCAAGTGTACCTTGTGTCGGTTCCAATGCTGAATCAATGTATTTTTTTAAGTGTACTTGTAAGTCACTATCAGTACTCTCTTTATGGATTTTTTGCCAAACATGGGCAAATTTAGAAACATTAATTGTATTGTTTTCTGCATTTATAGGGGTATAACAATCAGTCGAATCTACAGAATAAATTGCCATAAGTGGCTGAGACAACATAATAGTTGTCAATGCTGCTACTGTTTTTAGTGTTATGGTATTTTTCATATCATAATCCTTTGTTATGTTTTTAATAACCTATAGTTATTTTTAGAATACTACTAACTTAAAACTTAAATAATGTTGAATTATAATGATATTTTTAATCATAATTATTGATTTAAAGAGTATTTAGAGAGAATTATTATTGTTTATATGCTTAAATGAGGGATGTTGAGAGAATTTTTTAATAAAGTAAGATTAAATACCTATTTTAGTTGCCGTCAAAAACACATACTCTCTCCCCGTAATGGTTACTCGAAATTTTTTTTGTTGCAGATACTTCTTCGCAAAAATAACATCATTATAAAGCAAAGACATTTCAGAGTAAGGGTAGTTGGGGGCTTTTGCTCCATAGACAAGTTCGTCATCTATCCAACGTGAATTGGGAAAACCTAATATAAATGCACCATCTTCACTTAGATATTCTTGTACCAAAGACATGAGAAAAGGTTTGTAGTTAATGCTAGGACTTTGTAAAGTACCAATGCTGATGATGAGGTCAGATTTTGGAAGGTTTAGTTCTTTAATAGTGTTGATATCATGTTGAAAGAACTGTACGTTGTCTTTTGGAAAACGTTTTTTGGCAAAGTTTAAAGCCGATTGGGAATGGTCGATGCCTATAAAGTTGATATCATCAAAAATTTCTCTTGGTATGAGTTGCTGAATAAGTTCAAACTCGTCCCCTTTGTTAATACCAAGGTTTAAAACCTGTTTTCGTTTTGTTATTTTGACAGATTCTAAGGCTTTTTTATAAGCATGTAAAAAAGTGGGTTCTTCATTTTTATTTATATTAAAAAATATGGAGTCAGTTCCATATTTTTCTTCTTTTGTTTCTATGGGTGCAGAATGAAAAGAACGCTCTTGGTTGAGTTTTTGAAAAGTAAGCTCTATGAAGTTTTCATCTACTTCTTTAGGCATACGTAGTTTACAAAAGTGAAGTTCAGCAAGGTTTATCCATGCTTTGAAACCTCGGTTGTTGTTTTGGTCGGGGTGTGGAACTAAAAAGCTTAAGGTTTTGTTACTTTTTAGTTCTTCTTCTATCCACTTAGTTATTTCTAAAAGGGTTTGGGTGGTGAATTTTTTCATGAATGTGTTGATGCCTTAAAAAGTGTTTCATGTATTTGTGTAAAACGTTTTTTCTCTTCTGCTTGGGTTAAACTTTTCTCTCCATGCTCAAAAGATATTTTGGCATAGGCTTTGGCTGACTTCGCCAATGTTTCATTTTGATTCTTTTGAAGTGTTGCAAGTAATCTTTGTAGATGAATTAAAACTTCTATGTTATTTTGAGCATCTCTTAACAGAGGACCATGTATTGGTAAAATAAAGTTGTTCATGTCATAAGGAACAATGGAAAGGTTTTTATGTTCTATGGTTGGATTAGAAGGTTTTATATCTTTGTTTTCATTTAGGATATTTGCGATAACGGTTAAGACATAAATGGCAGAACCTGGATCATTGACAGCAGGAGAGAGGGCTCTTTGACCTATCTCACTAAGAATGAGTAAACCATAGTTTGGATTATCATTATGTTTTTGAGTAGCTTCTATGATAAAAAAGTTTAAAATATCAGCTTTATTTTCAATGTATCGGTTGGTATAACATAAGATGGTTCCATACCCTATAAAGTCTCCAGGTCTCACAATAATGTCAAATTTTGCATGATGGTCTTCACAGTAGTTGTTGAGTTCTTTAAATTGAATGTTACTTAGATAGCCAATTTCAGAGGATAGTATATGGTAACGATGTTCTGTTAAGGGTTCTTCTACAAGATTAAAGTTTGGATTTTCCCAAAATTTTATAATTTCTTCTTTGCTAATTGTTTCTATTTTTTTAACGGTATTATTTAGTCTTCCAAGTGTTGAGAGGGTTTTAACCCAAGAAATAAGTGTGAAGACTAAATAGGCAAGTACCAATAGGGTGAGGATAAAAAGAAGATATATACCACCTTGGGTATAGATGCCTTGTCCTAAAGCTATTTTAGCAATCACAGCATATAAAAATGAGGCTAGAAAACTGCTAATGGCTTTTTGGGTTGTTTTATCACTCATGACAATAACAGTTGCTCTAGGGGTAATGTTACTAGAGACCGATGCAAAAGCTGAAACCATAATACCCAGTGAGAAGGTAGCAACGGCTAACATACTTGAAGCAATAATATCAAGTATGGCATTTAAGGTATCAACATTAATAGAAATACTATGAGGTATTTTTACAGATGTATCAACATACCAAATAGTAATAAGTAGCACAATAGCAAGAAGAATAGCAAGGAAAGGGGTCATCCATATTTTATTTTCAGGGTCATCCAACCACATTTTTAGTTTGTAGGTTTTATTGGCGAAGTAACCTCTTAAGAGCATATTCTTATCCTCATACTTTTTTATTCAATATTTTTTTGGCTTCTTCATAACCCACCTCTATAATTGCTTCTATTTGAGAGGTTTGTATGGCGTTAAAAGCACTTAAATCTGGTGTAATATGGATGTCTTTTTCATAGATTTCAATTTTGTTACGACACTCTATAAAGTAATTGGCACTGTTAATCAGTACTTCCACAAAGTTTTCAGGTTTATGATATTGGCTAGAAGCATTTAAATCAACAACAATGGCATTTTCAGCACCAATTTTACGGAGTGATTCCAAAGGAACATTTTCGACTAAACCTCCATCGACCAACAACATTTCTTCTTTTTCAATGGGTTTAAATATACTTGGTATGCAGGTACTTGCCATGACAGCTTCTTTGGCACTTCCTTTTTCTAAAAGTACTTTTTCCCCTAAGGCAAGGTCTGTCACCACAACCCCTAAAGGGATGTTTGCTTCCTCTAATGTGATGTCCCCAAAATGTTCATGGATGAGTTTTCCTATTTTATCATTGGAGAAAAGACCCAGTTTACTCATGGAAAAGTCAGCAATGTCACGCCAGTTAATCCCAATCATAATGTCAGCTATCTCTTGGCTACTTTTACCAAAGGCAAAAAGTGTGCCTATGAGTGCACCTACACTGGTACCTGTAATGTGTGTTAACTCTATCTCATTTTCTTCAATGGCTCTCAAAACACCTATGTGGGCTGCTCCTAAAACAGCACCTCCTCCTAGTGCCAAGCCATATTGACGTTTAGTTTCCATCTTCACGCTCTTTTTTATTACTTGAAACTCCTGCTGTCATAATGAATCTTATGGAGTCTTCGATGTTCATATCAACAGGTGTAAGGTTTTTCTTAGGAATAAAAAGACTGTAACCTCCTATTTGATAACTCATTTGTATGTACACCAAGACATTATCTTCCATATTTAAATTGTCAAAATTACTAAAGTCTTCTAAGGTAATTAAACCCAACACTTTAGCTTCCATCGAAGGAATGTCAACTAAAACCGTAATTTTGTCTCCTTTTTCTTTCATGTTAGAGAAAAAGGTAAAGAAATCTTTGATACCACCATAAATACTACTAATAATAGGCATTTCATCGATTAGTTTTTCGATTAAGTTTCTAAATTTTTGAACAATCCAAAATCGTAAAAGAAGTCCTATCATATAGACAAAAGTAAATCCAGCTAAAAGTCCTAAGCCTGGTACATAGTAAGATTGAGGTAGAAAATAAAGTAAGAAGTCTTTAAAAAATATTTCTGTTTTTTCGAGTATCCAAAGAAAAATATAAAAGACTAAGGCTGTTGGAATGATTAAGCTTAATCCATTTAAGAATGTTTTCATTGTTTTTGCTCACTTAATAGTATCAGTTCATGATGGGTTTCAGGAACATAATCCTTCACATGCTCTGCAATAAGATGAATTGCCATCCCATAGGAGGTTGAGTTGTTGTATTTGGTCAATACTCTAAAATTTTTTCCCCCAAACCAGATGTCATCGTGGGTATCGTTACGGTTTTTTAATAAATAGGCTTTTGACTCATAAAAAGGTTCGGTAGCTTTAATACCTAGTTTATTTAGGTAGCTAATAGAGTATTTCTTTTTATGCGAAGTTTTGAGTTTTTTAAAACGTGTTCCAGCGAAATTGGTAGCAGCAGCCACAACAGCCCCTTTTTGCCAACCTTTTTTGTGCATGAACTTTGCAATGATACCGATGGAGTCTTCTAAATCCCATGGGTCTTTTACCCCATCACCGTTGTAGTCAACAGCAAAACGTCTTTGGATGGAGGGCATTTGTTGTACAGCACCCATCGCACCTGCGAATGAGCCGTATTGGCTATAGATGTCACGGTTCTCTTCTCTCATGAGTAAAAAGAGATTTTTAAGTTCAGCGTTGAACCATTTGTGCATACGGTTTTTATGAAAACCTAAGGTTGCCAAAGAGTCTAGTACCCTAAAGTCACCTGTAAAAGTTCCGTATTTACTCTCTACGCCTAAAAAGCCCACAATATAATCCATATCGATGTTGTATTCATCTTCAGCACGTTTTAACGTAGTGTAGTAGTCTCTTTTAAAGTTCATAGCCAGTGCCATACTTTCCTCGTTTAGAACATTCTTTTTGTAACGTTCCCATGTTCCGTTGGTACTTCCTGGTTTGTACTTTCCAACGTAACGGTCTAAGGTCTCTTGGTCAAGCATGGCATTACCCAAAACCTCTTCCATATAATTACGTTTGAAGTTGTTTTTTGTGACCATCATATTGATAAATTTTTTGACATTTTTTTTAGCTAAAAAGTCATAAGGAACAGGAGGAAGTGGCTCTTTGGGTTCGGTTGCTTGGAGCATAAAAGTGGTGAGTAGGGCTAGGCTTATTAGTTTAATATAATTCATGGTTAATAATATCATATAATTAATAAATTAGATGTCAATTTGCTATTGGACACGGACAAACTAGACTTATAAATTAATAATAAAGTACGCCATTGACATACTCCTTGGAAACTACTATAATAAATCATGGAAATCGCAGAGACATCAATTTTTACAAAAGAGATTACACGAATCTTAACCGATGATGAATATAAAGAGTTTCAAAACTTCTTGGTTGCTAACCCAACTAAAGGAGACATTATTAAAGGCTCTGGTGGTCTTAGGAAAATTAGATGGAAAGTCAAAGGTCGTGGTAAAAGTGGAGGTATTCGTAATCTTTACTATTATCACGAAGAAGATAGTTTAATACTTATGATTTTTGTTTATGAAAAAAGTAAAACTACAGATTTAACACCTAAGCAAATTGAGACGCTTAGAAAAACTTTTATGGAGGATTAGATTATGGATGATGCACTATTTAATGACCTGTTAGCCAGTACGAAAGAAGCTAAAGAAATACTCGCTAAAAAAACAGCTCCAAGTAGAGCTTTTGATGTTGAAGAACCTAATGCAAAAGAGATTCGTAGTAAGTTCAACTTAACTCAAAATGAGTTTGCAAACCTTTTAAACATTAGTGTTGCGACCCTTAGAAACTGGGAACAAGGAAGACGAAGACCCGAAGGACCAGCTCGTGTTCTTTTGAATGTAGCACAGAGACACCCTGAAGTTTTGATGGAGCTTTAATACACAATAGTTTTCTTCTAAACAATGTTTCTCCACATTTGTTTATAAATCAAATACCCCAAGGATGTCAATTTGCTATAATCATGTAATTAAGAGAGGATATAAATGAACTTTAAGTTTATAGATTATTGCAGGAGAAAAAAAAGGTTTTAAAGATACACGGGGAACACTCTTTTTTGATATTGAACGTATTTTAAAAGCTAAAAAACCAAAAGCTGTTATTTTAGAGAATGTTAAACATTTTAAAAGTCACGATAAAGGGAATACTTTAAAAGTTGTATTAACAGCTCTTCAAGAGTTGGGATATACGACTAATTGGCAAGTTTTAAATGCAAAAGACTTTGGTGTTCCACAAAATAGAGAACGAACTATTATTATTGGTGCATTAAATGGTGTAAAATTTGATTTTTCTAAATTAGAAAAGCAGAATGTTATTCCTATAAAAGATATTTTAGAAGAAGAAAATGACTCTTTCGAGTATTTAGAAGAGAGTGACTATACGCTTATAGAAAATCCTAAACGACAACCATCAGGGCTGATTTTTATAGGGTATAGAAATAAAAATATACGCATCAAAGGAACAAGATCTGATACATTGCATCTGTCACGGGTACACAAACACCCCAATCGTATCTATTCATCAGAGGGAACACGGAATCTTGTATTATTTATTAGTCTCCTAAAAGGTTAAAACCTCCGTCTTGAAGACGGACAGATTTATCTCACTATAAAAGAGCTATAATATAAAGAAAAGTGAGGAAAGTATGGAGTATAGGTATGGAAGTCACACGAT
>CACVAU010000004.1 GCA_902727915.1 uncultured Sulfurovum sp. | reverse complement strand
AAAAAATGTATATGTGGTTCAAAAATTAAAGAGAATAATTATGAAAAGTTTTTATATGATACGAGTGAATATAAAGAGATACTAAAGTATAAAAATAAAAGTTTAGAGACAATTAATTCAGCATTAAATTTTTATGATGAAGAGTTTCAAAAGTTAAATATAGAAATACAAAATATTCAGAAAAAAATTAATGAATTAAATAAATTTCTGAAAGATGCAATAGAGTCTATAGAATACTCTGGAAACTCACAAATGACTGATGATATAGATCGTAAAATTACAAAAATAAAAGATGAAATTTTTGAGCTTAAAAAGTTAGAAGACTTATATCAACAAAAAGATAAATATGACAAGAGTTTTAATACTAAAAATTTAGAATATACTTCTAAACAAAAAACATTTAAAAATTTAGAGTATCAATATAAAGAAACTCATAATTCAGTCATCACAAATTTTAATATTATTTATAATATTTTAATGAAAAAATCATCAGCAAACACAAAGAAAGCAATTATAGATGATGATTATATGCCTTTAATTGATGGTGGTGTTTATAGAGAAAAGAGTGCTAGTGTACCTATAAGAATGATGTATTTTTTTACATTGCTTTCTATGTCTTTAAAATATCCAAAGATAAAACATCCTAAATTTTTGTTAATGGATACTCCTGAAGAAGCTGGAATAGATGAAAATCATCTTGAAACAAATATTAAATTATTTGATACAGCATTAAATTTATCAAAAAATTATGAAAATGAAAAAATTAAAGATTACCAATTTATATTGACCACGGGATTAGAAAAGTATCCTGAGAAATATGAAAAATATGTGAAGTTGGATTTTAATAAAGAAGAGAGTAGGTTTATTTTAAAGAGTAAAAAATAAATAATTAAAGGATTTTACTTACAATTATCCATTTGAAGTTCATAGTCGAGAGCTTCAACTTCCTATAAATACCTGAAGAGCCTAACCTCGTTATTGTGCTAAAACCTCTATTACTTAACTTAGCCAAGCCATTTGACAATCCACCCACATTTATATATAATAAAAAAACATTTATATAAAAGGATTCAAAATGCAAAATATATCCATTGGAGAAATCCAAAAAAATATTTCACTTCTTACGCAATTAACAGATGTCTTTGCCATTATTGACAAACGAAAAAAACAAAGAGTAGCGATTGTTTATCCTATTCAAAAGCATTCTGTTATTGGTTCAATGGCAGGAAAATACAGAGACCGAGTAACAAAGTGTGATGACCTAGAGAAGGCTAAAGAGATAGCCATGATGGAAGCAATGGGAGAAAAATATGGTCTCTCTAATTGATACCAATATTATTATCCGTTTTTTAGTTGGTGACCATGAAGAGCATTTACACATAGCTACAGAAATCTTTACCAAAGTAGAAAGAGGAGAAATAGAAGTAGAGATACTTGAAGCTGTGGTTATGGAAGCTCTGTTTGTCATGGTGAAGTTTTACAAACTCCCAAAATCAGAAGTGATCGCTGATCTTAAACGGTTAATTGCTTTACGTGGTGTAGTTGGAGACAAGGTTTTACTGATTGAAACACTGAATATTGTAGAAGATAAAAATATAGATTTTGTTGATGCTTTAATTTGTGCCAAAAGTAGGTTACAAGGCTACGGAAAATTGAGTTTTGACAAAGATGTGAATAAGAAGTGTTAAGTCATGAAAAATGCTTTATTTTCATAAACAAGGAAAGCATGACGTATAATTTTCCTTTTTAGAAAGAAAATAATACAGATAATAAGAGGTTTTTATTAGAGTTTAGTTTATTTAACCCCATTGTAACTTAGGTTCAACCTTCTTATTAACACAATCCGTCAAATAAGAGTTAATCAGATTTTGATAAGGAATTCCCACTTTTTTTGCTAAGGCTTTAAAGTAGGCAATGGTGTCAGTTTCTATATTAATTGAAATTTGTTTTTTCTCTTTTTGTGCATAAGGATTTTTAATTGAATTGCTAAAATCGTACTCTTCTCTCATAGTGTAAACTCCCTGTATTGGTTTTCTTCATTTTTAGTTGATTTTCTAGCACTTATAATTCTTACATTTTGTTCATCATAACGATAGCAATGAACAACAGTTAAAATCTTAGAGGTGCAACTGTAGCCAAGTAAGATAAATCGGTCTTCATCTTCACTATGGTCAGGATCAAAAATCAAACGAGCATTCTCATCATCAAAAACTGTTTGAGCTTCTTCAAATGAAATTTTATGTTTTTTAAAATTCGTTTGGGCTTTATTTTTGTCCCATGAAAAATCTATTGTATTCATAATTATATTATAATGATTTAATATTTTTTTGTCAAGATTGAATGGGAGCCTTATACTAAAATACGAATACCTCGTATTATAATATTTAATATGGCAGGTTTTTAAGGATTATAATATGAATAAGCTCATATTTTTACCTCAACCCCAACTTCCCAGCTATCTCCGTTTCACAGCAAACATGGTCGTCACTTATTTAAACTATTAAAACTATTAAAACAATATAAAATTAACTATTATAATAGTATAATTACAAATATTGATTTAATAAGGTATACCTATGTTGAAAAGAAGCATTGAAACTATATTAAAAACAGCTCTCAAAATATCCCCAGTTGTTCTCTTAAAGGGGGCAAGACAGGTAGGAAAATCAACCCTTGCCTTAGAATTAAATCAAAACTATATCGTGCTAGATGATGTCTCAACACGGCTTAATGCAAAGGATGATCCTAATAGGTTTATTGAAACTCTTGAAAAACCAGTTACCATTGATGAAATACAAAAAGTACCTGAATTGTTAGAGTCTTTAAAAATTTATATTGATAAAGAGCGAAATAATGGAGACTTCCTCATAACAGGAAGTGCAAATATCTTAGATATGAAAGAGACGAAAGATACTTTAGCTGGAAGAATTATAGAGATTGACTTATATCCATTAAGCATTAAAGAAAGAGCCAATAAAGCTGATGAGAATATTGTAGATCGGCTTTTTGCTCATGACTTTTCTACTGAGAAAATAGCCACAGATAGAATAGTAGCAGATATATTAAGAGGTGGTTATCCTGATGTTCAAGAACTCGAAACACCATTGGAAAAAAAGCTTTGGGTTTCATCTTATGTGAGTACTTATATTGAAAGAGATGCTCGTGACTTAGGTGACTTTAGAGATATGGACAGTTTTTTCAGATTTGTAAATATTATTGCTCCAAGGAGTACAACCCTTTTAAATAAGTCAAAAATTGCGAAAGAGGTAGGAGTACGTGTTGAGACTTGTGAAAATTATTTGGTTATTTTAGAGCAAACCTTTCAGCTTTATACTGTTCGACCATTTTTTGAAAATATTGGAAAACGTTTTGTCAAATCTCCAAAGATTTTTTTGAATGACACGGGGATTATGAGTTATTTTTTAGGAATTTATACCATCGAACAGTTTGAGAAATCTTCCTATAAAGGAGCGTTAGTAGAGACGTTTGTTTTCAATGAGCTTTTAAAACATATTGGTTTTACAATGGATGATACACAGATTTACCACTATCTCACGAGTGATAAAAAAGAGATAGATTTTATACTTCAGCGAAATAATGAGATTATTGCCATAGAAGTTAAGTCTTCCTCAAAAGTAGGGAAAGATGATTTTAGGTATATTATGGATTATCAGAAAAATTCTTCTAAAAATGTTTTTGGAATTGTTCTTTACATGGGTGAAAATGTATTACATATCAATGAACAGTGCGTGGCTTTGCCTTTGGGGTATTTTTATTAGATTTTTTAACTATACACATTTACAGCCTCTCACCTCAATCCCAACTTCCCAGCTATCTCCGTTTCACAGCAAACATGGTCGTCACTTATCTCTCCATGCTCTTCAACGTAAGAGATACCCCAATGAAACATCTCTTTAAGAACAGGTTGTAGACGTTTTCCAGCAGGGGTTAAACTGTAGACGACTTTGGGTGGGACTTCGGCAAATACTTCTCGGTGAACAATATTTTTGGCTTCTAACTCTTTGAGTTTTACCGTTAAGGTCTTTTGGGTGGTCTCAGAAATGCTTTCATGCAAGTCTTTAAAGCGTTTTCCTCCGTCCAACAGATTCCAAATAATATAGAGCTTCCACTTGTCATTAAATATGTCTAAAGTCACAGCGACAGAACAGTCATACTTTTTCTCATTGATTGTGTACATTTGCAATCCTTCTTCGTTAGGATATTTTAACATAAAAGTGATTAATTTCTATTACTTACCTAAATTACTGTAAAGGATATTTAAGTTAATAAAGGCTAGAATTTTCACATAAAAAACTAAGGAACCAAAATGGAAAATAAATTTTTAGAAGCAATGAACTTTAGACACGCGTGTAAATCATTTGATGCAAGTAAAGAAATTTCTGAAGAGGATTTTGCAGATATTTTAGAGATGGGAAGAATGAGTCCAAGTTCATTTGGATTTGAACCTTGGAAATTTGTGGTGATTCAAAACAAAGAACTGCGTGAAAAATTAAAAGAGACAACATGGGGTGGGCAAGGACAATTACCAACAGCGAGTCATGTGGTTTTAATTTTATCACGTAAAGTAAAAGATTTACACTACAGTGCTGACTACATTGACAACATGTTAAAGTACAAAGAGCTTCCAGAAGATGTCGTAGCACTTTACCACCAGTTTTACGAACAGTTCCAAAAGAAAGATTTTAACATTCTTGGTGATGACAAATACATCTTTGACTGGGCGACCAAACAGACCTACATTGCTTTAGCCAACATGATGACAGGTGCAGCGACGATGGGCATTGACTCTTGTCCAATGGAAGGTTTTGACATTGAAGCAACCGAAGCATTTATAAGAGATGAACTCAAACTAGACAGCGATGAATTTGGTCCAGCTGTTATGGTGGCATTTGGTTACCGAGAAGAGGATCCAAGAGGGAAAAGTAGACTTCACAGTGATGATGTGATTACTTGGTATAACTAAGATGTTACTCGACACGCCGATTTGTGACTTTGGTTGGAAAGCACCAGAATTTACCCTGCAAGATGCTCACGGTAAAAGCTTTACCATGTCTGAGCATTTGGGTGAAAAAGGGCTGTTGATTATGTTTATTTGTAATCACTGTCCTTATGTTATTCGTATTGCCGAACGCTTGGCAGAAGACACAGAAATGCTTATGGATGAAGGGATTCATATCTTAGCAGTTATGTCGAATGATTATAAGTCTTATGCAGAAGATTCACCAGAGAACATGATAAGGTTTGCTAAAGAAAATAACTTTGCATTCCCTTACCTTGTCGATGAAGATCAAGCTGTCGGTAAAACTTATGGGGCTGTTTGTACCCCTGATTTCTTTGGGTTTAATGCTAGTGGTGAGCTTCAATATCGTGGACGGCTTGATGATGCTAAAATGGAAGATGCAACTAGCAGAACACTTGAACTCGTGAATGCCATGCGAGAGATTGCTAAAACAGGTCAAGGACCAAAAGAGCAAATTCCCAGTATGGGGTGTTCGATTAAGTGGAGAGACTAGCTCTCTACGTTTAGTTCAATAACCAAATATTCTCACTAGCACCCATTTCTCCAAATGGACCACCCGTAAGTTCAAAACTTTTTAACAGTTTAATGGCATAGCTTTCAGCATAGTGTGTTTCAATCTCAGTTTTGCTAATGGAAAATGGAGGCCCATCCATAAGGGTTTGGTCATATTCAAAGTTGATTAAGAGTTGAGGCGCTGTTTTGCTAATTGCTTTTAGTAAAGCACTGTATGCCACACGCATCTCGTTGGGAAGTGCGACCAATGCTCCTCGGTCATAAATTGCCTCGACTTTTCCTAAGCTCTCTGCTGTGAGTTCAAAAATATCTCCCACAAAAATGTCAATGTTTTCTGCCTGATAAAGGGTGAGTTCTCCTAGTTTTTCAATCTTGGGTTCTAGAGAAAGACTTTTAAATAGCTCTTTAATAGCAATCTCATTCAGTTCTGCTCCCACAACTTTATAGCCATGACTTAAGAGCCATGCAATATCCAGTGTTTTTCCACATAAAGGAATGAATACTCTTGCGTTTTCTTTGAGTTGTAGTTCGCTAAAAAATGCTTCTAAAAGTGGGTTGGTGTCATCTAAATGCCATCCTGTGTCGTTGCTTTCCCATAGTTTGTGCCAAAAATCTGCTTCCATCAATGTTCCTTGGATTTAATTGTTGGAGTATAGCAAAAGCTTTCATTCTTTAGCACTTAATATGAAAGATAGTAAAATAGTTTAAAAAAGAGATGCAATGTATTCAGTCATATTTGAAGTAGAAATAGAAGAGGGACAGCAGGAGGCTTATTTGAGTATTGCTGCTAAATTAAAAGAGCAGTTGGTTGAAATGCCGGGTTTTATTTCGATTGAAAGGTTTGAGTCTTTAGTCAATGAAGGTAAATTGGTCTCCCTCTCTTTTTGGGAAGATGAAGAGTCATTAATTCATTGGAAAAACAACCTTGACCATCTGGCTGCGCAAACCGAAGGAAGAGCTTCTATTTTTAAAGATTATCGTATTCGTATTGCTAAGGTTGAGAGAGATTATACTATGGGGTCGAGTGGATTTGAAGGTTAGTACTTTATGATGAGTAGAAGTGATTATTTTATGAAAGGAACAGCACTAAAATAGTGTGTTTGAAGTTTATTTTAGGGTCTATTATACGTTTTGATTCATCATGTTTTTAGATAAGCTTCTAGATAATTTTGATACAATATTCTATATACATTGAAACTTTATTTAGAATTTATTTCAGTTCCTAACTCTTCTTTCTTACAACTTTTAATTTAAAAAGAGATTTTGGGATTGAGATTTCTTAGGATACTTTACGAAAAATAGATTTGTCTATTGTGAAAGCAAGAAATACAAATTACTCAAGAATAAAGGTGTTAATTATGAAGCAACTATTTATAGTTATATCTCTGTTTCTATCTATCAATACATTTGGTTTTACTGACCCTTATAGTTGGGATAGATTACCAACAAATTCTGAAATAAGCAATGCAAAACAAAGATTGATTACTACCTTAACTAAAAGCATTGCTGTCAATGGAAAAGTTATAGATAATCAAACAGTCAAACTCTCTCCCCTCATTAAATTTCATGATAAAAGAAGAGCAGGAAAAGTAGAACCCTACGTCATTTCTAGGTTAATCGTTTTTGTAGAGCGAAAAGGGATTATGGGTAGTCAGGTAAGTGAATATAATCTATTTCAAAATAAACAAAAGGATACATTTCGCTTTGGTGAACAGGCAAGTGTTTCTCCTGCTAAAAGTTTAAATGAGAAATACAATAATTTCATAGCTTATCTTCATTCTTCTGCCAAAGATGATTCTGGTTCAGCACTAGGTTTTGCACCTCCTTTAGTTGCTTCTCAAACTTCTGCAAACTATGGTGATAAAAGAGGAGGAAGCAGTAATAACGAAGAAGAAGACGATGGCTTGTGGACGGTGGCTCTTGGATCATTTATTGTTACGGTGGTTGCAGGAATGATGCTAAGAAGAAAGAGATTAGAAAATATAAAACCAAACCAAGAAGATACAAGCAAAGAAACAAAGAAAAAAGAACCAACAAAGCCTCAAGAAAAAAAATCCGACAAGGATAAACCAATAACGGTTAAAAAGGCTATTGAAAATGTAAATGCTCCTTCTATGATTCCTAGCGTTGACAATACTGTGGATATCGTCAAAAAAGGTGCAAAAGAACTATCAGAAATTGTAGATAAAAATGCAGGTAATGTTGCAAAGACTGTGAAAGACACCCTTACAAGTTCAAAGAGTGTCGAAGTGATTTCAGATGTTGATCGTTTAAAAGGAGTAAAATCCGTACTTGAAAATGGAAGTGACCTTATTGTAAACAGGCTGACCAAGGCACGGGTAGATTTGCATGATATTCATTCTTTGAAAAAAATATTTGATAAAAATGGTAAAGCCATCATCAACAACATGGATGATGTTAAAAAGTATGCAGATCTTTTAAAGAAAAATGATAAAGGCATTAAAAACTTAAGCAAATCATCTAAGGCAAAAAAGCTTTTCAGAGCAGCAGGTGTTGGTTTTGAAATTTACGATGCAGTTGATCGGGTAAACAAAGTGACGAAAGAGCGAGGTTATACTAAAGAGGATGCAAAATGGGCAACGGCAAGTGAAGTTGCCCATAAGGTAGCCGTGGATTTGATTACACGTAATGCTGTAGTGGGTGTTATAGACGGTGTTGTGAGTATTATTGCACCTGAATATAATGTTGAAAGTATGATGCGTAAAGGTGAAGATGCTTGGCATAAAGAGACCGAAGAATTTTTTAAAAATATTTATGACAATTCGGATGAACTGGCTACGAGACAGTTGAAAGAGTTTAATAGATTTAAAAAGAAAATTATGTCTAAAAATATTTCAGAAGAAGAGAAGCTAAAAAGAGTCAAAAAAATTTATAAAATAGTTGTAGGATAAAGGAGTAACAGTGCTAACATATACACTTTTAAAAGAAGAGACCCACCAAATGCTTGTGCTTTTAGAATCGGCTATTTCTCCTTTTAGTCCTTTAAATAACTTTTTAATGGATTGTGAGATTAATGATTCCAAAAGTTCTATAACCGAGACCATGATAAATCTGAAAAAAAAGAAACTCTTTCCACCTCCTTTTTCATTGGTCAATGCGTATGATGTTTTAAGTCAGCCAGATAGAGCCTGTTCTGTTTTACTTCGAGATGATGAAAAAAAGTTAGAGACCAACTTTTTCATAAAAAGTGACAGCGTGGTAGAGTACAACTACAGTAAAGAGGGTACAAACTATATCCACGAAGGCATGAATAAAACAGGTTTTATATCGAGTATTTTCAAAGTATTTACCTTTAAAAACGCTTCTAGTCGTCGAAAAAGAGAGATGGAAGAGAGTTATGTTTTTACCTATTGCGAATATATTGTGATGGTAGCGATACTGTCTTTGGAAAAAGACAAGAATGTATTGGAAATTATAGGAGAACTTGACCATAATGGAATTACCAAGGAGAATATTCTTGACTATATTAGAGCTGAAGAGCAATTTGCTAGTTTGTGGCTAATCATAGGTTTAAATCTTCTTGATTTAGATGACTTTTTAAATGATATCGACAATGAGGTAGCTAGAATAATTGATTCACTGACTAGTAAGAGATATATAAAAAAGAATCATTCAGAAAAGTTCCTGACCATTACTAAAGATATCTATCCTCTGTTTGAGTATATATCCTCTTATAAAAAAGCGTTGCTAAGCTTGTCTGTAGAACACTATCCCCATCAAAATATCTCTAGTTCTTACCAAAGTGGAATGGCTTTTCTTCTTGGTGAGAATAGTATATTTTCAATAAAGTTTAAAGATTCTAAATTTCATTTTTACCAACTTTATTCACAAGAACAGGTTGAAAAGATAGTGAGTGAAGCGATATTTTCTACTCCTGTTCACGTAGAAAATCAAAAAGCAGTGGATATTCCTAAGAAAATTAAAATATGCTCTGCCTGTGGTAGTGAGTTATTACCTAATGCCAAATTCTGTACACATTGTGGCGTTCCTGCTTCAGAGAACAAAGTATCTGAAGTTGTGTTGAAACCTAAAGAAGAAGTTAAAAGGTGTCTCAATTGTAATGCAGAGCTATTGCCCAATGCAAAGTTCTGTACACATTGTGGAACGCATATATAAAAAGGAGAAAAACACCATGCAGTATTGTTCAAGTTGTGGTAAGCAAATACCTAATGAGATTAAATTTTGTCCCCATTGTGGAGCAGAAGTTTATCAAAATGTCACTCAACCTTCTGAGCCTATAGAGAAACCGATGATAGATGATAGAGCAAGACGACTGCCAAATGCGACAATTGGAATCTACTTTATGCTTAATGTCATATTGACCATGTGGAGTCCATATAATGATGAGATTATTGGAATCTTTATCTATACATGGATTGTCCTTGCCATTATTTTTATTCGTAAAAACAAAGATAAACCATTTAATTGGCTTCTAAATATCTTCGTATCACTTCAAGCTATCTTGGTTTTTGCAACAGCCATGATGACCTTGGAGTATGTTACTAATGGTGCTGATAGTATCCCTGCGATAATACAGTTGGGACTGCTAACACTTTTATTCATCACCATTGGGGTATTACTCTATAAAGGTAATAGGAAGCCATCATGAAAATAAACTATTGCCCCAATTGTGGAGTTAAACTGGAGAGAGAAGTGAAGTTTTGTTCAAAGTGTGGGACGGAAGTTTTAGCTCCTCAAAGCAGTAAAAGTGATAAGCCAAAACAGAATACACCTAAAGAAGCTTCATCTAAAAAAAATGATGACTTCAACGCCATCAATAAACAGCTAGGATTGGAAAATAATCAAGAAACGATTGTTAAAAGGTCGTACATCATAACAGCTGTTTTTGGAATATTAAC
>CACVAU010000003.1 GCA_902727915.1 uncultured Sulfurovum sp. | reverse complement strand
ATTCTATTGATTTTATGAACTCTTCTATTAAGCAGTATATTGTTATCATCTTTTGTTCCATAATTATCGCCTCTCACAGCTTTTTATGGAACTTTACTTTATTTCTCTTTAACTAGCAATTTGGGTTTCTATTAATATGGTTATACAGGAACTTAACATTAGATCATGATTAAAAACCCAAGTAAGATCTGGAAAAGATTTCTGAAATAAATTACATCAAAACAATAAAATGAGATGAAGAGAAATGATTAAAAAAATATTTGCATTAATGGTTGTGCTAGGGAGTGTTTTAGTCTGTGGAGAAGAACAAGAAGAAAAGAAGATGCATTCAATATTAGAAGATAAACCAAGCTTTAGTGTGAGAATGGAGACAGAGTATAGTAATTTTATTGTTACTTTGAATGGAGTAAAAGTTTTTAAAGAGCTAGGTGGTTCACCAACAATTTTAGAAGTTCCTGTGAATCATCTGATGACAAGTGGAGATAATGAATTAAAGGTTCAATTGATAGCATGGGATGATACGGACTATAAGTTACATAAAGAGTTACTTTGTAAGGTAAGTTTACGTGTTAAAAAGTATGATGATTTTTCTATTGAACCAAAAACTATTTCAACCATTACTTATAATAATAAACAAGAAAAAGCATTAAAAACTAGTAGTCTTGAGGGTAAATATAATTCAAAAAAGGACTTTCTCTTAGATGAGAAAGGAGATGTTGTTATCAGTGATATAGAAACATCTCCATTAACTTTTTATCAAGGTGATAAAATTGCTGGAGTGAATTTAACTCAAAATATTAATTTAGAGACACCATTTCCTAGATGGAAATTTTTAGATAGTGAAAATATCATAGAGAAAAGATATGATGAGTTGAGTAATGATGAATACAATAAGTTAAGAGAGACAAAGGATATAAAAGAGTTTTTTACAGTGCATAAAAAGATTTATGACGCATTAATGAAAAAAGATGTTGATTCTATTATAGATATGTTTGATGAGAGAAATAGCGAAATGGATATTGCTATGTATTATAAAAACCCTTATTATAAAAACAGACTTTATGAAAAATTAAAAAAGAATGTAAATGATGATAGTAGAGAACTTTTGAAGTGGGATGAATCAAAAATGTATTTTTTTATTGAAGAGAATGGTAAATTGATTTATATTGATGGGGCAATTGCCTTTAACGATAAAGATGGAAGTACAAGTACAAGTTACCCAATGTTATTTAGAAAAGAAAAAGATAAATGGATTATCACACGATAAGGTTTCTATTAATGATATGGGTTAGTTTACAAGTAACAAAGGATTAGAGGATGAAGAATAAAAGAAGAATGAAAATTATTATAAGTTTTTTATTGATTTTAAACAACTATGTAAGTGCATCGGAGGATAAATTGAAAGAAAACAAAAATAAAACATTTAAAGATATTGAATGTAATTTATGGATTATAGAAAAGAAAAGAGTACCAGTTATTGGTATAAAGTTGAAATATAATTCCAGTATTCCTTTAGATATTAATTGGGATGAGAATTTTGGACATGTATTATGGGATGGAGTTTTTATTTTAGTAAATGAAACCAATAAAAGTGATACTTCTCTTTTATATATAAAAACAAGTAATACTTATCAAGCTAGAAGAAGTGTCAATGTAAATAAAGGAGAGAAATTAAGTTCAATATTGGATTTTTCAAAATTGCCTATTTCATTAATAAATAAAGATTTAATTAGTAAAGATGCTAACTTAAGATTATATTATAAACATATAGATATTAATGGAACAGAAAAAATATATCCTATAAGTAATAAATTGAACTTATAAAAAGAAATCCTATGAAGAATAACTGAAAGTAAAGGCAAAAAGTAAAAAAGCAATAAAATTTTAACAGTGAGATTTGAAAGAACATTTCAAGAGATAAGTTACTCTGACAGAAAGGCAGGATAAAAGTTGAAGTATGTAAGGTTTATATTAATGCTATGGGTTGGTTTACAACTAGCAGGATGTGCAACAACAGTTAATGAGAAGACAAACAAGTATTATGTATGCGAATCAGAATTTAAGGGTGAATATAATGAAGCAAGAAAACAGATAAGCAATGGGGTGTATGGCAAAGCAATAAGTTTATTACATGCATTGGAAAAAGAGGGTTATGCTCCAGCATTTTATACCTTGTATGAAATAAATTATGCTGGTCATGGGGTTAAAGTAGATAAGGCAAAAGCCTTTGCTTATTTAAACAGAGCCTACATGCACCAATATCCTGTGGCAGAGTATGAAATGGCAGAGAAGATGTTAAAAGGTGAGGATGTCAAACAAAATAGCGTGGAAGCGATAAAGATTTTAAAAGACTTAGCAGAGCGAAATTATGGAGATAGTGGACAAGACCATATATTTTATAGACTCAAAGCCAAAGCCAATGTGATGGTAGCAAGGGTTTATTATGAAGGGAAATATGTAGAACAAGACTTAAAACAAGCAGGAGAGTTTGGTTATGTTATTGGTTCTCTACCTCCAACCCAAGAGTATAATATAGGAAGAGAGCTTTTGGGTGAGGCATATTTTCTTTATGCGAAGATAATGATTGCCCAAGTAAATGCTGGTTTAGAGACTTCTTGGGATATTAATGTTGCTTTTGGACATGCACAAGAAATGGGGGTTATTGAAGTGGATTATGAAGAGGGGTTGCTTTATTTGGAGGAGAAGAATATTTTGTGGGCTGCTGATAGTTTTGGAGGTGGGTGTTATAAAGGACATGGAGAGTCTTGTTATATGGCAGGAAAACTTTATGAAGAAGAAAAAGTATATAAAAATGGAGAAAAATTTAATAATGCTATGGATAATCCATTATTTTATGCATCTGATTATTATGTTATAGGGGCAAAGGCAGGTAATTCAAAATGTAAATATAAATTAGGAGAGTTTTATTTAAAAGGTAAATGGTATCAAGATGAAAAGCGTATGCCAAAAGATATAGAGAAAGCTAAAAAGTGGTTAACAGAAGCTTCAAATGAAGGTGTAAATGAGGCTACAGAATTATTAAGAGCATTAGATGAAAAGCCTATTAAAACTTATCAGTTATGCTATAAAAAGGGGGAGAAACTAGGTGTTAACTAATAGAACTTTACATTTACAATCAATGGCAAAAGGCATACAAAAAAAGTATGCTTATGCTCCTGCTGAAAATATTAATGTGAATTTAGAAAATAAAGCCAAAAAGCTTTTTACTAAATTAAACTTACCTTATGAAAAAATCCCAACTTTAAGACATAATGAAAAACTACCTTCTAAAATAGAGGGTATGTATCAAAAAGATAAGCTCTCCTTACGAAAAAATCCAAGAGTATCCGATAAAAAAGCAGAGTCGGTAGCGATGCATGAGATTTATCATCATACACAAAAAGATAAAGGCTTAGAGTTAGGACAAGAAGAAGCCCAAGCCAATAAAATAGAAAAAGCATATTTAAATGAGAATCAAGAGCGTCAAGAAGCGCTTGATTTTGATTTAATTTATGCTCATACGATTAAGCAGTTTTATGAACATGAAGAGTTAGAGCAGTTGGTTCGTACTTTGGGTGGGGATGCTTCTAGTGCTAGGAGGGTTTATGCTAATGCGATGGAAGTGATTGCAGAGGCTAAAAATCAGAAGAAAAATAGTAACTTAGTAAGTCAAAATGTTAAGCAAGTTAGAAAAGTTGTTGGGGATAGTGGGGTTAAGTATAAAAAGAGTGAAAATAAATTTTCAACATCCAAAGTATATGGACCACACTTACCTGAATCTGAATTTATTGGACCAATTCGTCCTACGGTAGATTATGGTTTACTTCAATCTAAAGTGAAGCAGAATAGTTCGAGTTTTCCTTTTGAAAAAATAGAAAAAGATACCTCTGTATTGCAATCTGTACCTACGTTAATAAATCAGTCAATTTTACCAACGATAGAAAATAATATAGAACCTAAAGTATCAAGTATTAAAATTTCTAAGATGGGTATTGTATGGAATAAAGAGGGTGTTAATGTAAGAAGCCGACCAAATGCTGATAGTGATTCAAAAACAGGTGTTCGTTTGCCATTTAATACCCATTTATTTGTATTTTCTAAAGAGGAGGGGTATTACTCTATTCGTACTAATAATGGAGAAGAGGGTTATGTTAGTGCTGAAGATAGATTTGTTAATTTAAGACTTCCTGAACCTAATGCTAAGTTACATTTTATAGAATCAGGTGATACATCATTGAGTATTTCTCATGCTTATTATGGAGGTCAAGCCCAATGGGGACAAGACCACCGTTTCTTTGTGGCAGGTTTAATTAAAGTAAACCAAGGAAAAGGACAACGAGGGATTTATTGTACCGATGGGCAAGATTGGAGTAAAGCAGAAGTAATTTCAGGATACATGATATGGATACCAAGTTTAGCGTACATGAAAGCCTTGAGTGTTGCGTCTGGTTCACTCAGCTATGATACAACGCAAGTTATAAAAGGCATTGCTCATTGGACAAAAGAGCAGATTGAGGGATTGCTTTCAGGTATTTACTCTACGTGTGCAAGTGTGGGTAATTGGATTTGGGGTGTGCTTTTAGGTGAGTTTAATCCTAATCCATCCGTTGACCAAATTTTGGCAGATGTTGGTATTGGGTTTATACCTATATTGGGACAAATTGCTGATGCTAGAGACTTAATTGCCATAGCCATTAAATTATCAGATAAAGAAGAAAGAGCTAATGTTGTTACTTGGATTTCTTTGGTTGCTATTATTATTGGTGTTGTACCCGGAGCAGGAGATGTGGTTAAGGGTGTGATTAAAATCATTATGAAAAAAGGTGCTGATGTTCTACAGGCTCTTCAAAAGTTTTTATCAGATAACGGTATACAGGATATTAGTGGTTTTTTAAATAAAATAGACTGGAAAGCTCATGCTAGTAAGGCAAGTACGCTTTTAGCTAACGTTGTCAATGCCATAGGACAAAAACTACAAGAAGTGTTAAAGGCAGTAGCCCTTGTTATGGCTAAAGTGAAAGGACTTATTTCAGATGATGTCGTGAAGTTTGTAAATATATTTAAAGCTTATTTACTCAATGCTTTTTCAAAACTAAAAGCATTAGAGAGTGCTATTGGGGCAAAGATATCCGAAGCATTTACAGCCCTAAGTCAACAAATAGATGAAGCGATTCATCTTATGCTTCTTTTACCCCCACCTAACAAGTTAGAACCAGCCTATGCCAATGGGTCAAAATATACAGATGAACTTAGACCACCTAGTTCAATAGTGAATAAGATTGAAGGAAACTCTAATAGTAGAGAGACAGCAGGTAGACAAAATGGACAAGAGACAAAAAAAGAAGAGATAAAGCGTTTAGAAAATGAGTTTTTAGTTAAAAAAGGAAATTTAGATGGTGAATTTTCTAAAGAACTAGAAGAGATAAAAGGGATAAAAACGTTTGAAGGAAGTTTGGATAAAGGGGTGACTGCAGAAGAGTTACCAAAGGGTTATACGGTAGATAGTGAGGGTGTAGTACTTGGTCCAAATAATGGACGAATTATAGATATGATGTCACGAGATGAGAAAGGTAATAGGATTTACCGTGGAGAGGGTCACTCAACTTATTTTACTTTGGAAGATGGGAAGAGAACAGGTTCAAGTAGCCCAAACAAAGACGATAATATACGAGCTAAAGAGAACATGATAAAAGGAAAATATGGTGAAGATATGATGGATGCCCATTTTATCAAGCTTGGTTATCGAAAGATTAATAAGAAGTCTAATGCTTCAGATAAAGGGATAGATGGTATCTATGTAAAAGATGGACCTCCTAAAGAGTATGTTGTAGTAGAAGCGAAATTTGGAAGTTCAGAGTTAACTACAGTTTATAAACCACCTAAAGGGGAAACTCCTGATGGAAGAAAGAACAATGAAGTATATAAAGAGTTTAAAGAACGATTTGGACGACCTAATCAAAAACTAGATAATATTCCTGAAGTTGATAAAAAAGATTATGAGGAGTATCAAAAGCTACATGATTCAAGAGAGTTAAAATATAAACAGATGAATGAAGGTTGGATTACAAAAAGGTTAGAAGATGCTGGGCTTAGTTCAGAAGATTTAAAAAATATAAAAAAAGGTTATACTCCTATACTTATGAAAGTACCAGATCCAACAAGACCAAATACAGGGGCTAAAGCGATAAAGTTAGATGAATATGCTAATGCTAGTGGTGAATTTATATTATAAGGAGAATGAAATGACCAGAGATAGATTAAAAGAAGAGAAAGTATATAGAAAAGATATAGCGTGGAATGAGGAGGCTATTTTAGAATTTAAAGAGCTTTTTTATATAGAAAAAGATATTAGTGAAAAAAATGAAAGGCAATGGAATGGGGCAATTGGAGACTACTATTTTGACCTTTTATTTATGCACTATTCAGTAGGTGATGATATTGAAGTAATGAAACCAATTTTATCTGAGACAATAAAGTATAAAGCAATAGGATGGAGAACACTACATGGAACCTATGCAGACCCAGAATACTTTGATTTGGTTACGATGATAAGTTTAGGGGTACTTCTTGATATATCGAATGAAGAAGCTCTTGTTCTTATGAAAATGCGAAGTGTTGTACCTGAACATGATATTGTATTGGATTCTATGTTAAAAACATTATTAACAACAAAGCAGTTTGAAGAATATAGTAAAAACTTTATTGATAATGGATATAGAGAAGATGTGATTGGGGCTATAGAGCCATATGGTCACATAAAGCCATTGTTAGAACTTAAAGATAAAAAAGAACAACAAAAATATATGAAAAACAATTATTTGAAAAAGTGGTATGGACGATGTAGAAAAGAGATGACTTGGCATGATAGACATGAAAGAGATATGAACTATTATTATGGTTATTGGAGCTTTGAGAGTGTGGCTTTGACAAAAATCTTAGGATTAGATGATAGCAGTTACAAAGATAACAAGTATTATCCAAAAGATATGATAAGAGAAAAGAATGAATAAATATTTAAAAATATACTAGTAGAGATTCCATCATCAAATAAAGAAAAAGTCAAGTTTTCTAGGTTAACAAAAGATGCCAAAAAATATAAAAATGAAGACATACTTTTACAATTAGAGAAAAGAGAATAAGGGGTTAGTTATGGTTAGAGATGGATTAAAATTAAGAAGTGAAGAAGAGTTTTCAAAAAAAATAGAAGAAGATTTAAATAGATATATAGATAAAGTGAAAACACGTTTATTCAAAGGGTTAAGTAAATCTATTAGAGAAGATAAGGAGGGTATAGCTGATGCGTATCTGAAAATAATAAAAGCTCGCTACTCAAGAGGAGATGAGATAGAAATGCTAAAAGAACCAATGATAAATTTAATAGAGTATTTAGAGGGTGGATTGAATTATAAATCATATAGCACTTATAAGTATAATGACATGTTAAACTACATAAGCTTAGCCTATCTTTTAGATATTGATAGAGATAATTTTGAAAAATTAGCTAAGGTAAGAGATAGAGCAAAAAGTAGAGATAATATTTTGGATTTTATTATTAATGCAAAATTAAATGATAGAAAAGTCAATAGACGGATGATGAAATGGGGAAGAAATCAACGTTTAGCAAAAGTGATTAATGCTAGTAGTAAAGAAGAAGCCCAAGAGTTCATGAAGAATGACTATCTTCGTTATTGGTATACAAGTGTACAATCAGTATATTGGCATAACACACATAAGGTCAACTTGGATAACTATACAGGTTACTGGAGTTTTGAAGCAGCAGCGATTACAAAAATCTTAGACTTAGATGATAGCAGTTATAGAGATAATAAGTATTATCCAAAAGATATGATAAAGAGAGAAGAGAATGAATAAGTATTATTTAGTAGATAATTTGTACACCATAAGTATAGCTGGTGAATGGGAAAAAGCAGAAGATGAGAGATTTAAAATTTACACCTCCAATGAAGAAGAACGAATGATATTTTCTGCTTCTAATTATGAGGGTGAGGGGAAAAAGCCAAGTATCAATGAAATAGAAAATGTAGTAGATGATATGTTTGCTGGTTTTGATGAACGTTATGAAAGTTGTAATGATAAAGAAGTAAGTAGTTCATATATTTATCAGGGATTTAAAAATGGTGAAGATTATGAGTATTATCTATTTACAGTTATAGATACCGTAGATGGTAATCATCTTTTAGTGGCTTTGCATTTGATGGATGGATTATGTGATTATAATGGTACACGAAAAGCATTACTTGTGGATGTTATGGAAAGTATTCGAGTGTTGAGTTAGAAAAAAACAAAAATAAGAACAAACACAATATCATGAATATAATATTACTATTAATTGTACTGGCTATCAATTTAAGTGCTAGTGATTTCAAAAAGTATGAAATAGAGTGTGCTAACAATCTTAGTATGGGGTGTAGGGAAAGGGCTTATCTTGCTCTTGAAATCAATAGAAGTTATGATGAAGCAGAGAAGTATTTTTTAAGAGCTTGTGAGCTTAAAGATGCAAAATCGTGTCAATTACTTGGATATATGTATGGAAGTAGCAATGCAAATAAGCAAGATAGTAAAAAGAGATTTGATTTTTTTAAAAAAGCTTGTCAGTTAGGTAATGCAGAGTCATGTACCGTTATTGGTTCTATTTATTCTTCTAAAAAGCATTCAAATAGTACGAAGAAAAATATGATTAAAGTCAAAATAGAAGACTTAATTCAAGCTACAAAATATTATGAAAAGGCATGTAAGCTTGGAGACCAGCGAGGATGTGGACGATTTGGGGCTACTTATCTTTTAGGGTATGGTATAAAAAATGACCAACAGAAAGCTATTAAGATTTTTAAGGATACTTGCAAAAAGACTAGTTATTATGGTTGTTCATTGTATATAAGTCTTACAGGACATAATATGAAGTACAGAGATTTATATATTTCGGAAGAGAGAATATTACGCAAGGGGTGTGAGCTAAATGTTAGTAATGCATGTAATGATTTAGGGTTTCTATCACTTGAAGTTTATCAAGACTATAGTAAAGCTGAAAAGTATTTCAGACAAGCATGTCAACTTCAAAATCAAGAGAGTTGTAAAATGCTGGGATTTATGTATGAATCTAACTATACAGGAAAAAAAGATTTTAAAAAGTCTTTTTATTATTTTAATAGAGCGTGTGAGTTAGATAATGGATATGCATGTCAATATACTGGTCTTATGTATTGGAGTGGTAAAAGTATAAAAAAAGATTGGACTAAGTCAGCCCAACTATATCAAAAGTCTTGTGATTTGGAATATAGTTCAGGATGTAGATCTTTAGGTTCGAGTTATTATTTAGGAGAAGGAGTTGAAATAAATAGAAGAAAAGGAATTGAACTTTACAAACAAGCTTGTACTAAGGGTGAGCATTATGGATGTCTGAAATATATTGGTTTTGCTACTCAACAATAAAAAGCTTTTTTTTTCAAAAAAACTATCTCGTTGAGAAGGTCAGTTAACTTATTTTACTTTAGAAGATGGAAAGAGAACCGGTTCAAGTAGCCCAAACAAAGACCATAATATACGAGCTAAAGAGAACAAAGTTAAAGGGAATTATGGTGAAATGGTCATGGATATGCACTTTGAAAAGATGGGTTATAAACGTATTAGTAAAAGTAAAGTTGAGTCCTTAGATGATACGATAGAAAAAGGTATTGATGGGGTTTATTTTAGAGAGAATCCACCACCAAATTATGTTATTGCTGAAGCTAAGTATGGTGGGGCTAAGTTGAATACTAAGTCTACGCCTAAACAGATGACTAAGGAGTGGATTGATAAGAATATTAAAGAGGCTGTTAAAGATGAACAATTAGTTGATAAAATCATAAATGATAAAAATTATACGAGTGTTCTTGTTCATATCCCTCCAGCTTCTTCAAGAAGTAGGACAAGCTTTTCAGAATTAAAAGTTGATGGAACAAAGAAAAAGTTTTATAATATAGAAGATAAATTAAAAGGTGACCATTAAAATGACAAGAGATACATTAAGAACAGAGAAGGAATTTATAAAATATATAAATGAAAAAAAGAATTATCTAATAATAAGAGAAAAAGAATTATTAACACAAATCTTTTCTAGAGATAGTTATAGGAAAGATGCTTTAAGACGATTAGCAGATAGTTACCTTGATTTAATTAATGCTTTATATTCTGTAGGAAATGAGATAAATGAATTAAGAGAGTATATGATAAGACTAATAGAATTGGTGGAAGAGAGTTGGAAGTATAAATCATTTAGTACTTATAATTATTCTGACATATTAACCTATATAAGTTTAGCATACTTATTAGAGATTAATGAAGAGAACTTTCAAAAATTAGTTTTTATTAGAGATTGTGTAAAGAGTAGAGATAATATTTTAGACTTTATTATCAATGCAAAGTTAAATGACAGAAAAGTAAATACACGGCTTATGAAATGGGGAAAAAATAAACGATTGGCGAAAGTTATAAATGCTAAAAGTAAAGAAGAAGCCCAAAAGCTAATGAAAGAGGACTATTTACGTTATTGGTATTTTAGTCAACAAGCACTTTATTGGCATGATAGACATAAAAGAAATATAGATATATATACAGGCTACTGGAGTTTTGAAGCAGCAGCGATTACAAAAATCTTAGGCTTAGATGATAGTAGTTATAGAGATAATAAGTATTATCCAAAAGATATGATAAAGAGAGAAGAGAATGAATAAACATTATTTAGTAGATAATTTATATACTATAAGTATAGCTGGTGAATGGGAAAAAGCAGAAGATGAGAGATTTAAAATTTACACCTCCAATGAAGAAGAACGAATGATATTTTCTGCTTCTAATTATGAGGGTGAGGGGAAAAAGCCAAGTATCAATGAAATAGAAAATGTAGTAGATGATATGTTTGCTGGTTTTGATGAACGTTATGAAAGTTGTAATGATAAAGAAGTAAGTAGTTCATATATTTATCAAGGATTTAAAAATGGTGAGGATTATGAGTATTATCTATTTACAGTTATAGATACGGTAGATGGTAATCATCTTCTAGTCGCTTTGCATTTGATGGATGGACTATGTGATTATAATGGTACACGAAAAGCATTACTTGTGGATGTTATGGAAAGTATTCGAGTGTTGAGTTAGAAAAAAACAAAAATAAGAACAAACACAATATCATGAATAAAATATTACTATTAATTGTACTGGCTATCAATTTAAGTGCTAACAATCTTAGTATGGGGTGTAGGGAAAGGGTTTATCTTGCTCTTGAAATCAATAGAAGTTATGATGAAGCAGAAAAGTATTTTTTAAGAGCTTGTGAGCTTAAAGATGCAAAATCGTGTCAACTACTTGGATATATGTCTGGAAGTAGCAATGCAAATAAGCAAGATAGTAGAAAGAGGTTTTACTTTTTTAAAAAAGCTTGTGAGTTAGGTAATGCAGAGTCATGTACCGTTATTGGTTCTATTTATTCTTCTAAAAAGCATTCAAATAGTATGAAGAAAAATATGATTAAAGTTAAAATAGAAGATTTAATGCAAGCTACAAAATATTATGAAAAGGCATGTAAGCTTGGAGACCAGCGAGGATGTGGACGATTGGGGATGAATTACCTTGGAGGATATGGTATCCAAAAAAATAGACAACAAGCAATTAAACTTTTCAAAAAAAGTTGTGAATTAAATCATAGTATTTGTTTATTATATGTAAATATTACAGGAGTTCATTCAAGATATAAAGATTTAAACATTTCAGAGTTTAATATATTCAATAAGCATTGTGATTTAAATAATAGTGATGCTTGTAATAATTTAGGGTTTTTCTCTTTGGAAGTGTATCAAGATTATAATAAAGCAGAAAAGTATTTTAAAAAAGCATGTCAACTTAACAATCAAGAGGGCTGTAAAATACTTGGATTTATGTATAAGTCTAAATATATAGGAAAAAAAGATTTTAAAAAGTCTTTTTATTATTTTAATAGAGCGTGTGAGTTAGATAATGGATATGCATGTCAATATACAGGGGTTATGTATATTAGAGGGGAAGGTGTAAAAAAAGATATGATGAAATCTACAGCTTTATATCAAAAATCTTGTGATTTAGGTAACAATGTAGGATGTGGAGCTTTGGGTTCTAACTACCGTTTAGGAAAAGGAGTTGAAATGAATAAAAGAAAAGGAATTGAACTTTACAAACAAGCTTGTAATAAGGGTGAACATTATGGATGTCTGAAATATATTGGTTTTGCTACTCAACAATAAAAAGCTCTTTTTTTCAAAAAAACTATCTAGTGGAGAAAGTCACTCAACTTATTTTACTTTAGAAGGTGAAACACCAACAAGGTCAAGTAGCCCAAACAAAGACCATAATATACGAGCTAAAGAGAACATGATAAAAGGAAAATATGGTGAAGATATGATGGATGCCCATTTTATCAAGCTTGGTTATAGAAAGATTAATAAGAAGTCTAATGCTTCAGATAAAGGGATAGATGGTATCTATGTAAAAGATGGACCTCCTAAAGAGTATGTTGTAGCAGAAGCAAAATTTGGAAGTTCAGAGTTAACTACAGTTTATAAACCACCTAAAGGGGAAACTCCTGATGGAAGAAAGAACAATGAAGTATATAAAGAGTTTAAAGAACGATTTGGACGACCTAATCAAAAACTAGACAATATTCCTGAAGTTGATAAAAAAGATTATGAGGAGTATCAAAAGCTTCATGATTCAAGAGAGTTAAAATATAAACAGATGGATAAAGGTTGGATTGAAGATAGACTTGGAAAAGCTGGATTGAGTAAAATAGATTTAGAAAATATAGGAAAAGGTTACACTTCTGTACTTATGAAAATTCCAGACCCAACAAAACCAAATACAGGAGCTAAAGCGAAAAAGCTAGATAAAGATGCTATTGAGGATGGTAAATTTGAATTATAGAAAGAGAAAACAATGAGAAGAGATAAGTTAAAAGAAGAGATAGTATATAGAGAAGATATAGAATGGAATAAAGGGGCTATATGTAGATTTAAAGATCTTTTTTATACAGAAAAAGACATTAATAAAGAGAAAGAAATACGATGGAATGAAGCAATATCAAGATATTACTTTGATCTCTTATATATGCACTATTCAGTAGGTGATGATATTGAAGTAATGAAACCAATTTTATCTGAGACAATAAAATATAAAGCGATGGTATGGAGTACACAGTATGGAACATATAGAGATAGCCAATATTTTGAATTGGTTACGATAATTAGTTTAGGGGTACTTCTTGATATATCCAATGAAGAGGCCCTTGTTCTTATGAAAATGCGAAGTGTTGTACCTGAACATGATATTGTATTGGATTCTATGTTAAAAACATTGTTAACAACAAAGCAGTTTGAAGAATATAGTAAAAACTTTATTGATAATGGGTATAGAGAAGATGTGATTGGGGCTATAGAGCCATATGGTCACATAAAGCCATTGTTAGAACTCAAAGATAAAAAAGAACAACAAAAGTATATGAAAAACAATTATCTGAAAAAGTGGTATGAACGATGTAAAGAAGAGATGCCTTGGTATAATCAACATAAAGTTGACATGAACTATTATTATGGTTATTGGAGCTTTGAGAGTGTGGCTTTGACAAAAATCTTAGGCTTAGATGACAGTAGTTATAGAGATAATAAGTATTATCCGAAAGATATGATAAAGAGAGAAGAGAATGAATAAGTATTATTTAGTAGATAATTTATATACTATAAGTATAGCTGGAAGCCTTAAGGATAAAAGATGCATTGGTTAACAAAAGTATGTTCGTTGCTTATGTTGGTGATAACATTTGGATTTCTTCAAGGATGTAGTAAGATGGAACTCATTGGAGGGCGTTACTATAAACAGGGAAATAAAATTATTTATGCAGAAAATGGAGATAATAGACTTTCTTATTTTTTTAAAGGACATAAAGGTGTGGTTGAGGGGGCTGATGTAGATAGTTTTGTTTATTTGGGCTTAAGCTATGCAAAAGATATGTCTCATGTTTATTTCAAAGATGGAACTATTTCAGTAGCAGATAGAGATAGTTTTGAAATTATTGGTGAATATTTTGCTAAAGATAAAAATCATATTTTTAGAGGAGGAAGATTTCTAAAAGGGGTAGATGTGAAAACTTTTCAACGTTTAGGAGAATATGATGATGATGAGACAGGTTTAAAGAACTATTCTATTTATTACTCAAGAGATAAAAATCATGTTTTTTATCAAGATACTATACTTATAGGAGCTGACCCTGATACCTTTAAATCATGGGAGCGTAAAGGACAAGATAAATTACATGAGTTTTGGCATGGTTATATGCGTGATGAAAATGGAGAACTGATACATAATGATTAAAAATAGAATTCGAGAAACAAAAGTTAGATAGATGAAAAAGATATTGGTAATATATTTGTTATTAACAAGCACATTGATTTTTGCAGAGAATTATAATTGTAGAGATTATAGAGAGATTAATATTTCTAAGGAGAATGATAAAGAGTATATTATAGATAGAGAAAAAGATTTATTTTATAAAAAAAAGACACTTCAACTAGATGATAAAAAAGTTGTAATAGAGCATTATGATTATGAAGGAATTTTCAATAAAAATGATGGCTTTTTTATTAAAGTTTTTGACATTGATGACACTTTAATAATGCAAGAAAATATTGATAAAGATATTTATAAATTTCAGGCTATTAAAAGAGGTGAAGAGATTATATTAGTGTTAAATCTTGTAAATGGAGAGGGTAGTACCTTAGAGATAATCTCTTTTAATGAAGAGTTAAAATTTAGAAAAATTTATGAGAGAATTGGGAGAGATGGTTCTTTTGATAAACATGATAGTTTTAGCCTTGGAGATATTATATTAAATCAAGAAAATGAGATTATTATGGCTTTTCAGCTTTCGATATATTATTCTGCAAAATTCACAAGAAACTATGGTGATTTTGTTTTTTTTCTTAAATTTGACCAAAATAATAGATTGGTTTGGGAAAGAAAATTAGAAGTTCCTTATGGTACTAGATATGAAGAATCTGATAATAATTTGACTTATATTGAAAATAACTATTTACATAGACCTTTACTTTATAATCAGTTAACAATACTTGATGAGATGAGTGGTTGTTATTTAATTTATAATGATATTGCTAATCTGTATAAATATTATGCCATAGATAATGATGGTTATTTGTGGACAAAAGACCCTAATGCGACGCAAAAGGTGGAAGATTTTTTATATCCTCAAAGAGAAGAGATGAGTAAAGAAGATTGGATTTCGTTTGTAGGATTTTTATTATTCTTAGTGGCTTATTTTATTTATAGAAAGGTAAAAAACAAATGATTAAGTCTTTATTTTATATGTTAATAACAGCAATACTAGGCTTACAATTAGCAGGATGTGCAACAACAGTGAATGAGAAGACAAACAAGCATTATGTATGTGAGTCAGAATTTAAAAGTGAATATAATGAAGCAAGAAAACAGATAAGCAATGGGGTGTATGGCAAAGCAATAAGTTTATTACATGCATTGGAAAAAGAGGGTTATGCTCCTGCACTTTATACCTTGTATAAAATAAATTATGCTGGTAATGGGGTGAAAGTAGATAAGGCAAAAGCCTTTGCTTATTTAAACAGAGCCTACATGTATCGATATCCTGTAGCAGAATATGAAATGGCAGAGAAGATGTTAAAAGGTGAGGATGTCAAACAAAATAGCGTTGAAGCGATCAAGATTTTCAAAGATTTAGCAGAGCGAAGTTATGGAGATAGTGGACAAGAGCATATATTTTATAGACTCAAAGCCAAAGCCAATGTGATGGTATCAAGGGTTTATTATGAAGGAAAATATATAGAACAAGACTTAAAACAAGCAGGAGAGTTTGGTTATGTGATTGGTTCATTACCTCCAACCCAAGAGTATAATATAGGAAGAAAACTTTTAGGTGAGGCATATTTTCTTTATGCGAAGATAATGATTGCCCAAGTAAATGCTGGTTTAGAGACTTCTTGGGATATTAATGTTGCTTTTGGACATGCACAAGAGATGGGGGTTATTGAAGTGGATTATGAAGAGGGGTTGCTTTATTTAGAGGAGAATAATATTGTATTAGCTGCTAAGAGTTTTGGACATGGTTGTACAGATGGACATGCAGAATCGTGTTATATGGCAGGAAAGCTTTATGAAGAAGAAAAAGTATATAAGAATGGAGATAAAGATGAATATGGAAGAATAGAAGAGAACCCTTTGGTGATTGCTAAGAGATATTATAGTCATGGAATGAAGCTTGGTAATTTGAAGTGTAAAGAGAGACTAGAGTTGATAGAGAATAAGAAATGAATATACTTGAAACTATATAGGAATTTAACATTAGACCATGATTAGAAAATGAGTGTTTCAAGTTTCTTCTAATAATCTTTTCATTTTGCTATAATTTTTCTTATGAAAATAAATGAAACATTAACATGGGCAAGTGAACAACTCATAGAGAGTTGTGAACGTCCAAGATTTGAAGCAGAACTTCTTTTAGCCTATCATTTACAAAAAGATAGAACTTACTTACATGCCTTTGATAATCAAGAAGTAGATAATCTAACGATATTTAAAGATTTAATCAAAAGAAGAGCTAATCATGAACCTTATGAATATATTGTTGGTGAAGCCAGTTTTTATGATGTGGTTTTAAGTGTTGAGAGTGGTGTATTAATCCCTCGTCCAGAAACAGAAATACTTATTGATTTAGTAGCAGAGATTATTGAAAAAGAAAACATTAGGAAGATTGCTGAAGTAGGTGTAGGTTCTGGAGCCATTTCACTTGTGTTGGCTAGAAAATTTTTTGACTTACATATAATAGGAACGGATATTTGTGATATACCCATACAGGTGGCTCAGTCTAACTTTGAAAAGTATGAAGTAGCTGATAGAGTAGAGCTTAGGACATCAAATATATTAGATAATGTAAGTGAAACGGTTGAATTGGTTGTGAGTAATCCTCCCTATATTGCTGATGACTTTGAACTGGAAAAAAATGTAGGCGAGTATGAACCAAAAGAAGCACTGTTTGGTGGTAAAGTAGGTGATGAACTTTTAAAACAAATAGTATTAGATGTACAAGTAAAAAAGATTAAGTTTTTGGCTTGTGAAATGGGCTATGACCAAAAAGAGCCAATGACACAGTTCTTTAATAAAATTGGGGTAAAATCTTATACATTTTATAAGGACTTAGCTGGGGTTGACCGTGGGTTTGTTGTATCGTTTTAAATAAAAGAGGATTGAAATGAAAGATTATTTTATACAAAATATTTTATTAAAAGAGGTAAGAGGTATAAAAGAGTTTGAAATACCATTAGATAATGATGTACGGAAGCATTTAATTATCACAGGTAAAAATGGTAGTGGTAAAACAAGTACACTTTTAGAAATAAATACTCTTTTAAATAAACTTATTAAGAATGGATTTGGAACAGTTGAGGAAAATAAAAAGAATATGAAAGGTTATGAAAGCTCTATAGAAAGATTTAAAAAAAATATAAAGAATTATGAAAATAATATAAGTATACAACTTCAAAAAAAAGAGAAACTAGTTAATTTGTTAAACTCAAATCAAGAAGTATCACAGATAGAGAATAATATTAAAAGTTATAATGCAAATATAATCAATGAAAAAAAGAATATTACTCAATATGAAAATCATATAAAAAACTCTCAAAAACAGATAAATGATTTCTCAAAAGTTGATTTAAGCTTTTCAAATCAGAATGAAGTTTATGAGAATATTGTTAATCGAAAATTTATTTTGGCATATTTTGCTGCAAAAAGAGAAAATAAACCAACAGTAGTTAATGCCATTCAAAATATTGGACTTACTGCAAACTATACGACTGATACGAGTAGTCTGCATACGCGATTTATTCAATATATGGTAAAACTTAGGACAGATATGTTGGATGCAAAAGAAGAAGGTGAAGTAGACGAAGTAGCTAGAATAAAAAGTTGGCTTGATAATTTTGAAAAAAGCTTACAAGAACTCTTTGGAGAAGATGATTTAGTTTTAAAATATTATAGAAAAGAGTTAAATTTTAAAATTGAGTATGATGGTAAAAGCTTTGGTTTAAATGAGCTTTCGGATGGTTACTCATCATTACTTGCAATATTAACTGAGCTTATTTTACGAATGGAAGCACATGAAGTTAAAGCTTATGATATGCAAGGAGTTGTTTTAATTGATGAGATAGAAACACATTTACATGTTGAATTGCAAAAAAAAGTTTTACCATTTTTAGTTAGTTTCTTTCCAAAAATTCAATTTATCGCAACTACTCATAGTCCTTTTGTGTTATCTTCCATGGATAATACTATTATTTGTGATTTAGAAAAAAAACTAGTAACAGAGGACTTGTTTGGTCACTCTTATGAATCATTAGTTGATACCTATTTTGATACAGATAAGTATTCATCTGAAGTTAAACAGAAACTAGAGAGATATAAAGAACTTACACTTAAAGATATACATAATACATTAGAGAATAGTGAATTAAAAGAGTATTTAAAATTAGAAATATTTTTTGAAAATCTACCAAAATATAAAAATGAAGAGATAGGATTTCAGTTCAATAGAATTCAACAGTTAAAATTGGGTGTTTAGTTAGATGGTCTATTTTAAAAAAACATATCCTGCTCCTGAATCTTTAGAAAAAGAGTGTATTAAAAATAATGGTTCCTATAAAGAAAAAGATGTTTTAGAGCAACTCTATGTTGACTTTCATAATAAGTGCTATATTTGTGAATCTAAAGGTCTTGAGTCTATTAATATAGAACATTTTGCACCTCATAAAGATAAGAATAGAATTAGAAAATATAACTGGTCAAATCTTTTCTGGGCTTGTAGTCATTGTAATCAGATTAAGTCAGACAGTGAACCTTTATTGAATTGCACCATAGAAGAAGATAAAGTTGATGAAAATATTAGGTACTATATAGATGATAATTTCGCAGAGAATAAAATAGTAATTGAATCTCTGTTAACCAATATAGAAATAGATAATAGTGTTGAGCTATTAATAAAAGTATATAATGGTACAACTATTCAAAATAAATTCCAAGCAAGAGAAAAACGAAATAAACTATATGATGATGTATGTGATTTCACAAATTTTATTCAAAAGTATTTGAGAACAGAAGATATGAAAAAGAAAAAGCAACTATTAGAAGCTATTAAAGGTGAATTATCAAATCAATCAGCTTTCACAGCATTTAAACGCTGGATAATTCGAGATAACTCAGCTCTTTTGAAAGAGTTTAGAGAATATATAGGAGGTTAAAAAATGCTAAAAAAATATTTCAGAATATTTACCATAATATTCATTATAACTTTAGGAATGACACTTGGAGCAGGATTGTTTGCTGGTATTGTTGTTGCTCCTACGATTTTTAATTCAGAGGTATTATTGGGTTCTGAACTTTTGACACGTTTTCAAGAGGGCTTACTTATGACCCAAGTTTTTGAACGTTTAGCCTATTTAGTGAACATAGCTGTTGTCTTTGTAGTACTTTATGAAGTGATTAAATATAAAGCTTTTGAAAGTACACGTTGGTCATTACTATTTTCTTTTTTAGTTGTGGCAACTGGGTTACTTTTTACTTCTTACTACATTCCTCAAATTTTAGAAATGCAATCTTTAGGGGAAGCAGCAACTTTGGGTGAAAAATTTGAAAATATTCATAAAGGTTCAGAGTTAAATTTTAAATTTTTTGCTTTTTCTATTTTGGGATTATTTATTTTAACATTAAAAAAGGTGTTACGTTAAATGAGTCGAGGTTTTGATGAAAAGAACCCACTTATTGAAATAAAAGGGCTACAAAAAGTATTTGGAACGAAAGAAGTTCTCAAAGATGTAAATCTTATTTTTCCAAAAGGCTCAACAACGGTAATTTTGGGTCTTTCAGGGGGAGGAAAGTCTACTATTATTAAACATATTGTTGGGCTTATGAAACCAACCTCTGGAACGATTATGGTTAATGGTGTAGAGATATCAAATTGTTCAGAGAAAGTATTAAGGAGTGTACGTAAAGATATTGGCTATCTTTTTCAAGATGGGGCAATGTTTGATAGTATGAATATTTTTGATAATGTGGCTTTTCCTCTTAGAGAACATTTTAAACTTTCTAAAGATGAAGTCCATGAAAAAGTGATGAAAATGTTAAATATGACAGGTTTAGATGCCCAGCGTGTTGCACAACTTTTTCCAAATGAACTGAGTGGTGGTATGCGTAAACGTGCTGGATTAGCACGGGCTATTATTATGGAACCTAAGATTATTCTTTATGATGAACCAACTTCAGGGCTTGACCCCATTACTTCTGATTTAATTACCCAACTTATTTTAAAACTTCAAAAAGAGCTTGGGGTTACTTCTGTCTTAATTACGCATGATATGAAAGAGAGTTTTAAATCAGCTGACTATTTGGCCTTTCTTTTTGAAGGTGAAATTATTGAATGGGCCGAGAATGAAGATTTTAAAAATACAACAAATCCTTATGTGAAACAATTATTAAATGGTAGTGGCGAAGGACCTATTCAGTTTAATGGGTAGAGAAGAAACTTCATTTAAGCCTATTACATTTAAAGATTCAGAAATTTTGATTTTGGGTTCTTTTCCATCTTTAGAGTCTTTTGAAAAGTCATTTTACTATGCTCATCCACGTAATCAGTTCTGGAAACTTCTTTCTGCGTTAACATCTTTACCCATTAATAATAGAGATCAAAAGATATGCTTATTAAAAGAGTCAAAAATAGCCCTTTGGGACATGGTTAAAAGTTGTACAAGAGAGAATTCTTTAGATACCTCTTTAGAAGATATAGAGGTTAATGATTTGGCTTCTTTTTTAGAAGAACATTCAAGTATCAAAAAAATAGCATTTACAGGTAGATTGTCTGAAAGATTGTTTAAAGTTAATTTCGGATATTTGGAGATAGAGACAGTCTATTTACCTTCTCCTTCATCAGCTTATGCAAAAATGAGTTTTGAAATAAAGTTAGAAAATTATAAAAGGTTATTGGTGGTTTAATGGCAGTTTGGGCAATAGGAGATATTCAAGGATGTTTTGACGCATTTCAAGCGTTACTTAAAAAAATTAATTTTAATCCTAAGGTTGATGAGTTATGGGTGGCTGGAGATTTAGTGAATAGAGGAGATAAGTCTTTAGAGACTTTAAATTATTTATATTCTATTAAAGACTCTGTAAAAATTGTTTTAGGGAACCATGATATAGCCTTAATTGCTGCCTATGTAGGAGTGAAAAAATCGAATGAAACCATTCAGCCTATTTTAGAGGCAAAAAATGCTGATACATTGATTGAATGGTTACGTCATCAACCTTTTTTTCATTGGGATTTTAAATTGGGTTATTGTATGGCACATGCAGGAATTTCTCCACAATTTGATTTTGGGATGGCAATTACCCATGCTTTACGAATAGAAAAAAAATTACAAGGTAGTAATTATAAAGCTTGGTTACAACATATGTTTAGAATTAATGCTAATAAATTTTCCTCTAAAGCTTCTTCTATGGATATTGACAAGTATATATTGAGTGCTTTTACAGCCATGCGTTTTTGTGAAGATGATGGGCGCTTAGATTTTAAACAAAAAGGGAAACCTACCGAGTATAAAGTTGTGAAAAAAGGGTTAAAACCTTGGTTTGCTTGTCCGACAAGACGCTCTACAACTTTAAAGGTTGTTTTTGGACATTGGTCAACATTGGGCTATTATCAAGACTCTAATGTATTGGCTTTAGATACAGGCTGTTTGTGGGGAGGAGCATTAACGGTAGCCAGATTAGATCAAAAAGAAGCAGTTATTGTACAATTTCCATGTAAGAAACAACAAAATCCTTAAATTATTCTATAATATTCTTATTTAACATTGAATGTTTTTGATTTTTAAGCATAACAAAAAGTAATTGTTACTTTTTGTACATAATAATCTAAAGTATGAAGAAAAAAGTATAATTATTTATATATTTTTTTAAATAGTAGTTACCATTGGGTATCTTAAAATTACTAAAAGGAAGAGATTATGAGTATGGAAAGAAGAGATTTATTTAAATTAGCAGGTGTGGCTGCAGCTGTGGCTGTCGTACCAGCCGTAACAGGTTGTGCAGCAGGTTCAGCTGCTCCAGCATCATTTATTAAAAAAGCATCAGGAAAGTCAGTTGTTATTATTGGTGGGGGTTGGGGTGGTCTCACCATGGCGAAGGAACTTAGAAAACTGGATAAATCATTGGATGTAACGCTTGTTGAGAAAAAAGATATTTTTATGTCTTGTCCTGTATCTAACTTGTATCTTGGTGGGTTAGAGAGTATGACACTTGCACAATTAACACATGACTTTTATGCACCAGCAAAAACACATGGTTATACTTTTATTCAAGGTGAAGTTACAGAGATTAATAGAGCTTCCAAGTACATTAATACTACGTCAGGTGCATTGTCTTATGACATTCTTGTACTTTCTCCAGGTATTGCTTATGATTACGAAAAACAATTTCCAACTTGGGATTCAGCGAAAATTTCTCAAGTTGCCCATGCTTGTCCAGCTGCTTTAATGCCAGGTTCAGAGCACCTTGCACTTAAAAGACAACTTGATAATATGGATGATGGTAATGTTATTATTGTTCCTCCAGCTAAAGGTAAATTTAGATGTCCTCCTGCACCATATGAGAGAACTTCAATGGTAGCTAACTATATGAAAAAAGAAGGTATTCAGGGTAAAGTTATTGTTCTTGATACAAGACCAGGTAAATTTGCGAAAGCAGCAGCATTTAAAGAGTCTTGGAATGAAACATTTGCTGATATTATTGAATATAGAGGTGAAAGTACAGTTACAGATGTTGATACAGTATCTAAAACCATTACTTATACTGATGGTGCAGGTAAATCACATACTGAATCTTATCAAGTATGTAATCTTATCCCAATTAATAAATGTTCTCCAGTTACAACAATGGCTGGAATTAAAACCAATGCATCTGGTTTTGCAGCAATGGAAGGTTTTACATTCCGTTCAGCATCTGATAAAAATGTTTATGTTATTGGTGATGCCGTTGGTCATAAAATTCCACCATCAGGTCAAACAGCTATTTGGGGTGCTAAAAGAGCAGCTGGACAAATTGTTTCTCAAGTAAAAGGTAAAGCACTTAATGCAACTGCTGGTCTTCCAGAAAAAGCAGCAAATGTATGTTACTCAATGGTGAATGGTATGCCAGAAGAAGCAATTATGGTAACACATACATTCTCAGCAGATCCATCTGGTACACTTAAAGGTAAAGGTGCCGTTCCTAAGCCTAAAGATGGAAATGGTAAATTTAGATCTAAAGGTGTTGGTAAAGCTCTTCATGAGTGGTATAACGGTTCAATCAGAGAAATGTTCTCTTAGTAGTTGAATCTTTATCATGACTTGTATCCATCTTTAAATGATGGGTGCAGTCACTTACTGACGTAAGCTCTTTTACCCAAACATTCAAATCTAAATACAACTCATAATAAATCTTCAACTACTAATATTTAAATTTATATTTTTTGAAAAATAATTTCCCCATTTTTAACAACGCCAATTTTACCTTGACATGCTAATGAAGGTAGTGAAACATAGTTTTCATGAACTAGGCTTTGATGAAAATGTCCTTCTATAATGAGTGAATTTTTAGGGTAATGACTTCGTATAGTATCAAAACGTTTTTGGTAGCCTTTAAAGTTTCCACAAATTCTTTTAGCTTTTAGTTTTTTCATTCTATGATTAATAATTTTTTTTTCAAGTGGTTTGAGGAGGGTTAGGGTTATTTTATGTCTCAATATTTTAGAGTAAAGATTGTATCCTACCCCTGTTACGTATTTGTCTCCATGACTTAAGTAAACCTCTTGTTGATTTAATTGATAGTGAATGGGTTGCTCTTCTCTTGGATAGACTTTAATATTTGGAAAAATTTCTTTTAAACAAAAGTCATGATTCCCTTCCAAGTAAATAATTTCTAAGTTATGGGACAACTTTTTTAAAAGTTGTATGGCTTTTATTGAAAAATCTTGAATATAGGTATTATGTCCAAAGAGTAAGTCAAAAATATCACCCATTAGAAAGAGTTGTGAAGTAGTAATTTTAGCATTTTTTATGTCTTGAAGAAGTGTTAGAAATTCCTCACCATGGTGAGGATAGTGTGCATCTGCTATAAAAAGGGCACCCTCTTTAATTTGGGAGATTATGCCTTGTGTTGGCATTCTTGACACAATCCAAAAAGGTTGATTTGAGATGATTTAAGTTGAAAGTTTTCGATAATAAGTGCTTCTTTAGTTTCAGAAGTAATTTCTGTATCTTTAATCTGCCCACAGTTTTGACATATGAGATGCATATGCTCCTCTTTTTTTAATTCATATTTTGATTTTTCACCATTCATTGGGACTTCTATAATAACATTATGCTCTTGCATGACAATGATGTTTTTATAGATTGTCGCTAAGGAAAGAGTAGGGTATTGTCTTTTAACATCTTCATAAATATCATCAACATTGATGTGACCAGATTTATCGATGGATTGTAAAATAGAAGTGCGTTGGATGGTGGCTTTTAAATCATTTTCTTTCAATAAGCTGATGTAGTTTATCATGATTTTACCTTATATTATTTTATTTCTTTATAAATACTTATGTAAATATTATAGTCAACAATACTTAAATATGTATTTGATTGACATGGATAAAAGTACCCATGTCATATATTATTGATTACAGCTCTTCAGCGTGTTTACCAAGGTATTCTGCAACACCAGCTGTGTCTGCCTTCATACCTTCGTCCCCTTGAATCCAACCAGCAGGACATACTTCACCATTTTCGTTTGTGAAGATCATTGTGTCTACCATTCTTAACATTTCATCAATGTTTCTTCCTAATGGAAGGTCATTAACTACTGCATGTCTTACTGTACCATCAGCATCAATAAGGAAAGAACCTCTAAGTGCTACTGCATCGTTAAGAAGCACATCGTAATCTCTAGCAATTTGCTTAGAAAGGTCAGCTACTAGAGGCATATCAACTCTACCAATACCACCATTTTCAACTGCTGTTTCTCTCCATGCAAAGTGAGAGAATTGGCTATCTACAGATACACCAATAACATTGATTCCTTTTTCTCTAAAAGTTGCTGCTCTTTTTGAGAATGCAATAATTTCTGAAGGACATACAAATGTAAAGTCTAGTGGATAGAAGAAAAGTACAGCACCTTTTTCACCTAGGTTTTCCATTAAATTGAAATCCTCAACGATTTGTCCGTCTGCTAGTACGGCTGTTGCTGTGAAGTCTGGAGCTTTATTTGTTACGATCATGGTAATTCCTTAAATAATAATTTTTATTAACAATGAAATTCTATCGTATGAAAATAAAAAGAAGTTTAGCTTACTTCTTTTTAGGTTTATCTTTAATAATCACGTTTATGGGTGCAGGAGTATTTGTTCCTAAATAGGGTGAAGCAGCTTCAAGTAGTAAGGGAATAATCTTTTTTAAATTTTTTGACTCTCCCACACTGGATACATCTACACGCCATAATTCCTTGTTCAACTGATCTTTAGCCAGAAGAGTAACATAGCGATTGTAATAAACACGTGTTCTACTATAGGTGTTATAAGTTCCACCAAAACCTGTCCCATAATAAGGATTAAAATAAGGACTATAGTAACCCCCATAAGGATAACCCCAGCCTAAATGAAATGAGATATCAGGTTCAGTATAAGTTTGTGTTTCTTCACTAACTTTTTCTAGTCCATAGTCAAAATAGATAAATTGTTTCGCAGATTCTGTTGTTTTAAGGTAACCATTTTGATGTAGAATATTTGCAAGTTTCGCTGTGTAATGTTGAAAGAGCAAACTGTTATTGTTACTTTTTTCATTTAGAGACTTGATGGTGTACGTACTGGGCGAAATAGTAATGTTGGGTGCTGTAACAGCATCAATGGTTATTTTATATTTGGGGGTAACAGAACATCCTGTGGTAAAGATGAAGATGGAGAGTGTGAGTAGCATAAGTAAAATACGGTTCATGGTGAATTGCTCCTTTTTAGCTAATTATGTATATTCTACTATAAGTTTTCTTGGTGTAAAAATAGTGTAGGTAGAAAAGTTATTTTTCAAAGTGTTAAGGTAAAATCCACAGCATTACAATATAGTAAATTTATTAGTAGGAATATTTATGAAAGAAAATCAGACCTTAGAAGTAGTGTTGTATGCTGATGTTGAAGATAAAATAGGCAATGGGAAACCAAGTATCATAGCTTTTGGTATGAGTCATTGTTATTCATGTCTGGCAATGTCAAAAGTGTTTTCCGAAGTTTTAAAAGAACATCCTGAGTATCAGATTTATTCGGTAGATGGTCAAAAAGAACGCTTGATTTTACGTGATAAATATAAATTAAAACTTATGCCTGTACAAGTTTTTTTTGATGCAGAAGGTAATGAAGTTTTTCGACATGAGGGTGCTTACAAAAAAGCTGTCTTAGAGATTATTATGAAAAAGTATGGTTTTGGAAGCTACGCATAGAGATTTGGTATAATTGCACATGAAATTTAAACTACTCCTTCTATTTATGTTGTCTACTTTTTCCATGGCTGAAACCATTACTGTAGCCGTTGCTGCCAATGTCTCTTACGCCATTGAAGATTTAAAAAAAGAGTTTAACAAGCTTTATCCTGATCTTAAAGTTCAAGTCATATTGGGGGGAACAGGTAAACTGGTTGCCCAGATAAAACACAAAGCTCCTTATGACATTTTAATGGCTGCAAACATGATGTACCCAGAAAAACTTTATGAAAGTGGTGATGCCGTGACGCGACCTTTAGTATATGCTCAAGGTTCATTAGCTTATTTAACAAGTAAAAAGTTAAACCTTACAAAAGGTATGGAACTCCTTTCAAGTGATACTGTAAAAAAAATAGCCATTGCCAATCCTAAAACAGCTCCTTATGGTACAGCTACTGTTGAAGCGTTAAAAAATGCAAAAGTTTATGAGGCTATTAAGTCCAAATTTGTTTATGGAGAGTCGATATCTCAAACAGTTACCTATGCCACAAGAGCAACAGACATAGGTTTCATAGCTAAGTCAGCACTCTATAGTCCTAAAATGACACAGTTCAAAAAAGATGTTCATTGGAAAGAAGTAGACGCTAAACTCTATACGCCCATTGATCAAGGAATAGTGTTACTAAAACATGGTGAAAAATCATTGGGTGCTTCTGCTTTTTATGCTTTTGTTATGTCTAAGAGGGCGAAGAGGGTATTTGAGGCTTTTGGGTATAGGGTTCCGTAAATTATAAATTTATCTGTAGATAATGGAATACATTCCATAAAAAATGATAAAAATATGGATTCTATTTCGTGGGTTAAAATAGAGTTTCTTTGACAGGTTTAGGTATTTTGGAAAAAAGGAAGAGAAGAAGCTAGAAAATGAGAGTTTGGTTGAATGAGTTTTGATGTGTTTGTTTTGGATGAGATAGGGAGTAGAGGTTGAATTTGAAAAAAATAATTTCTAAAGCTATGGAAGAGATACTTCAGGAGAAGACTGGAGTTCGACTAGATAAAGAAAAAACTACTTATTTTTATGGTGGAAAAAATTAATGAATGATATAAATATATATTTAAGAGAAGAAAAAATTAAAGTAAGTAAAGTTTACATAATATGATTATAGAATGTAAATATGATGAAAAATATAATTGTATTGTTGCTTCTAACAATAAACATAGATTAGATATATTTGAAAAGTTTGATTAAATATGAAAGCTTTGGTAGGGTACGTTTTCCAACGCACCATTAAAAAACATACGCAAATAATAACATCATTGCCGAAAGGCTTAATCTATATAAATCTTTTAAGCCTTTCGGCGAAATTTTCTTTTTATGCAAACTTGGTTTTGTGGTGCGTTAAAAACAGCACCCTACCAAAATATGACAATATGACATACTATTTAGACAGACAGGTTAAACGAAATATAGAGCGATTTATAATGAAGAGGACTTTATGTTTCAGCTAACACAAGAAGAGTTTGATAATTTACGATGCCAAAATGGCACAGAAAAATTGGCAAAGATGAGAAGGTTGAAGATACTAAAAAGACTGATGAAAAAGTTGTTGGATTTATACGAAATGAAGAATAGAGACTCATGCTAGAAACCCTAAAAACCCTAGACCTAACCCCCTTCATCTTATCCTTCAAATTAGCAGGAATAACAACCATCATCCTATTTCTATTAAGCCTACCCTTAGCATGGTACCTATCTCAAACAAAATCAAAAGTAAAACCTTTTATAGAAGCCATAACAGCCATGCCCATTGTTTTACCTCCTTCTGTTTTAGGTTTTTACATATTGGTAGTTTTTGCAGAGGTGGATTTAAATTTTACTTTTACAGGCTTGGTTATAGCTTCTTGCTTTTACTCTTTGCCTTTTATGGTGCAACCGATGCAAGGTGGGTTTGAGAGTTTGAATAAAAATATGTTGGAAGCTTCGTACATAGCAGGTAAAAGTAAGCTTGTGACATTGTTTAAAGTGGCATTGCCAAACATTAAACCAGCATTGTTGACAGCACTGATTATTACCTTTGCTCATACGGTTGGAGAGTTTGGGGTTATTTTAATGATAGGGGGGAGTATACCAAATGAAACGAAAGTAGCTTCTATTACCATATATGAGATGGTGGAAGTGATGGATTATGGTACGGCACATATTTATTCGGCGATTATGTTGCTTATCAGTTTTGTGGTACTGATGGCTGTTTATGTGTTTAATCATACTCAAAAACGTATAGGTGGGTTTAAATAGTGTTACGAATAGATATAAGAAAACAGCTTCATGGTGCAGATGGCGTAATGGATTTGAATATAGTTTGTGCTATTAAACAAGGAGAGTTTGTTGCTATTTCAGGGCAGAGTGGTTCGGGGAAAACTACACTTTTACGAATATTAGCTGGATTAGAAGAAGCTGAAGGGAGTATTCAAATTCGTCAAGAGCGATGGTTAGATGGGAAGAAAGCGTTGGCTCCTCAACAAAGAAACATTGGGTTTGTCTTTCAAGACTATGCCCTATTTGAGAACATGACAGTTGAAGAGAATTTACTCTTTGTAAAAGATGATAGAAAGTTAGCTAAATATTTACTCGAAGTTACAGAGTTAAGTTCTTTGAAAAAGCGTTTACCCTCTACGCTTTCAGGTGGACAACAACAGCGTGTTTCACTTTGTAGAGCATTGATGCATCGACCAAAACTTCTACTGCTTGATGAACCTCTTTCTGCCTTGGATGCTACCATGCGTTTGAAATTACAAGATGAGATCCTACAATTGCATAAAGAGTTTGGAACAACGACCATTATGGTGAGTCATGATGCCAGTGAAATTTATCGTTTGGCTTCACGTGTGTTGGTACTTGAAAGTGGGAAGATAGTAAAAGATGGAAGTGTTAAAGAACTAATGTTAAAAGAAGACAATGTTTTAGAGGGTGAGCTTTTGGCATTGAGAGAAGACAATGTGGCTACGGTACTCGTAGGGCAACAACTCATAGAAGTGACTTTTTCTAAAGAAGAAGCAGAAAAACTACAAGTTGGTGACTTTATTAATCTAAGAGCGAATAAAAATCTTTAGGAGCATCGACTTCAAAAGTAATGTTCTTCTTTTTTGTGGGATGAAAGATAGTAAGTTTAGTAGCATGGAGTCCCATACGGTCTCCTTTTTTATAACCTTTCCCATAACGTTCATCACCTAGAACATAGTGACCTAGCCAGTTCATATGTACTCGAATTTGGTGTTGTCTTCCTGTTTCAATTTGAACTTCAAGTAAGGACTTATGGTTTTTGGATTCTTTGAGTTTATAATGGGTTAGTGCAGGTTTAGCTTTTGGGTGGTCTCCAACATGGACTTTGTACTCTTTGTCATCTAAACGTAAAGCTTGTTTAATGCTTCCTTTTTCTTCTGCTGGTGTTCCTTTTACTATAGCGAGGTAGATTTTTTCTGCTTGATTCCATTTACCCATGGTAGCTTCTCTAAGTTCTCTTGAGGTGGCAAAAAGTAAGATACCTGAGGTTTCACGGTCAAGACGATGTACTGGGATGAGGTCTGGAGACTTTCTGTTTTTGGTGAGTTGTTTTCTTAAAATGGCTAAGGCATGTTGTTTGTTCTCTTGTTTGTTTCCAACAGAAAGAAGACCAGCTGGTTTATTAATGGCAATGAGTTCATTGTCTTGGTAGATGATTTCTAATGTTTTAAGTTCATTGGGCTTGTTATGTTTTTTAGCAACACCGACTTCGACAATGTCCCCACTATTTAAAGGAAAGTCATGTTTGGTTGTATGTTCTCCATTAACAGCCACGGTGGCAGATTTTAGTCGTTCTTTGACTTTTTTTTTCGACCAGTTATGAAGAACTGTGAAAAGAAAGTTTAAGAGTTTTTCTTCTTGTTTTACAGTGAATTTTTCTGCCATGTATGTTGCCTTGTTTAATTTATTTGGAAGTATAGCACCTTAATAAAGAATTGACAAAAGTAATCATTTTTTAACTAAACTTAGTTTATACTTACAAATATATTTTATATTTTATTTTAAGGAAAATTAAATGTTTAGAAAAATAAGTTTATTTATACTCTTTGTTATTATTTCACCTTCTTTAGCAGATGACTTTTCATCAGAGAGGTTACTTGGAATTGAAGTTGGTTACACGAACACCATGACAAATGGAAATGGCACACAAAGGAGTGAACGTGATGTTGAAGGAGGTATACGAATTGGTGCCCAAAATGATGATTGGAGAACAACTTTAGCAGCACGTTTTATGAAGTCAGGTGGTCGAGATTATCAAAAAGTAATGTTAGATTTTGATCACTTTGTATGGGAAAGCTTATATAAAACTGATCATGTTGTTTTTAAACCTTATTTAGGTGGACATCTTGGTTGGTTGAGATATACAGATGATGTCTCTTTAAGTGATAATGGTTTTGCTTATGGTGGTCAACTAGGGTTGGCTTTAACGGTACTGGATGAAGTTGATTTTGATTTAGGGTACAGATATACTGTTACTGATATTGAAACGGTAGATAACTTTGGTTCTTTTGTCTTTGGTGTTAATTACATTTACTAATTTTTTTGTTAAAGAGCAAGTTTTTGCTCTTTAACCCTCTCTTTCTCAATTTTCTACTATAATTTCAGCAATAATTTCTACTATAAATAGGTACCTACCATGATTGATTTAAAATATTTACAAAAAAACTTTGAAGAAGCACGTGCTAAGTTCATAAAAAAAGGTGTTGATCCCGAGACTCTTGAAAATTTAAAAGAACTTTTTGGAGCATTAAAAGAGAAAAATGCAATACTAGAGGATGCAAAAGCTGAACAAAATAAAATGTCTAAGCTTTTTGGTCAGTATATGCGTGAAAAAAAAGATGTAAGTGAATTAAAAGCAAAAGTTGATGCTAAAAAAGAAGAGATAGTTGGACTGCAAGATATAGCGAGAATTGCACAACAAGCTTTAGAAAATGTAGCATTGGCAATGCCAAATTTACCTGACAACTCTGTACCTGAAGGGGCTAATGAAGATGATAATGTTGAATTGAAAAAAGTTTTAGAGCCAAAATCTTTTTCTTTTGAAGCAAAAGAGCATTGGGCATTGGCAGAAATGAATGGCTGGATAGAGTTTGATCGGGGTGTAAAATTGGCTAAAAGTCGTTTTGCTGTCCTTCGTGGTGAGGCAGCAAGAATGGAACGTGCTTTAATTAACTTTTTTTTAGATGTCAATCGTCAAAAAGGTTTTGAAGAGGTGTGTGTGCCTTTTATTAATAATGCAGCAATGCTTCAGGGAACAGGACAGTTACCAAAGTTTGAAGATGATTTATTTAAAATAGATAATGAAGATTTATATTTAATTCCTACAGCTGAAGTTCCTTTGACAAATCTTTATAATGATGAGATTTTAACAGCTAAAGAGTTGCCAATTTTATTGACAGGGTATACACCATGTTTTAGAAAAGAAGCAGGTTCAGCAGGACGTGATACACGTGGCATGATTCGTCAGCATCAATTTGATAAAGTTGAGATGGTTGCCATTACAACAGCAGAGCAGAGTGAAGAAGTATTTAAAATGATGGTAGAGAATGCCTCAGATATTTTAACACAATTGGAACTTCCTCATAGAGTTGTTGAACTTTGTGGGGGAGATCTTGGTTTTTCTGCTGCGACAACAATTGATCTTGAAGTTTGGCTTCCGGGACAGGGTAAATATAGAGAGATTTCATCTATCTCTAATACACGTGATTTTCAAGCCAGAAGAGCAAAAATTCGTTATAAAGATGGAAAGAAAAATGTATTGGTTAATACACTAAATGGTTCTGCTTTAGCTGTTGGTCGTACTTTGGTGGCAATTATGGAAAATTATCAAAATGAAGATGGAAGCATTGATATTCCTGAGGTATTAAAACCCTACATGGGTCGATAGGCATTGATAAATGTCTATCGTTTGTTTGCAATTAGAGACTAATAACTCTGATATTGGGTGCAAGCATTCTTTGTAAAATAGTTTCCATTGAAGCGAGTGTATTTCCTGAAGATTCACAAGATACACAGGCTCCTTGGTACTCGACATAAACCATAAGGTACTCATGTCTCTCCACAACATTAAGTAACTCTACATCACCATTGTCTTTTTGTAAAAAACCTCTAATATTCTCTTCAATTACTTTATCAATGGTATTTATTTTCTCAACCATTGTCATGTTTGCAAATTCTTCTTGCTCTGTCATATTTTTAGTCCTTGTCTAGCTGATTTAACGAAAAGTATCATATGAAACTTAATATAGGATTAATATGATTGGGTAGATATCGGTAGATATGCTTTTACTCTTTAACAGACTCTTTTGGCTGCATTTTTGAAATATATTCGGCTAAATCTTCAATATTTTCTTCATTTAATAACATTAACTGCAATTTCATGATATTCCCTAACCCATATTTATCAAGTTCCCCATTTTTATAAGCCACGAGTTGCTTAATACTTAGATTTTTATCTTGTCCTGTAATGACCTTAGACTGACTGAGAGCAGCCAGTTCTCCATTTTTACCATGACAACTTGCACAGTTTCGATAGAGTTCTTCACTTGTGGCAAAAAGTAGAATACTCGTCAATGTTAAGAGTATAATTTTTCTCATAGTTTTCCTTTTTGTTGAATATTGTTTCGTGTAATAATAGTGGAATTTTGTAGTGCAATTGTGAATTAAAATCAAGCTGTGCTATAATAGTGAAAATAAAATATAACATTAGGATAGACAAATGTTTAAAAAAACAGTTATAACGACACTATTATCATCAACAATATTATTGGCAGAGAGTGGTATTGGCATTAATATTAATGAGCATGATTTAGAGATAGAAGGTGTATTGGATTCAAGAAATTTAGAAGCACTTCAGACAAGTACTACTGTTTATCAAGCTGATGTAAATTTATTAAATGCAGATGATGAAAAACTAGCTGGTTTGGGTATTGTTGCTACCAATAAGTTAGAAGGAGTAGAGGGAATAGAGATGAGCTTTGGTGCAAAATTTATTTGGGCAGAAGTAGGCAATGATAGTTTTACTTCTTTACCCTTAATGGCTCAAATTAGATATACTTTTCCCCCATTAATGTTTAATATACCACCTGTTTCTTTAGAGGCTAGAGGACTATATGCTCCAAGCTCTTTAAGTTTTGGAGATTCTGAAGAGTACAGCGAATTCCGTTTTGGGGCTGATGTTGAAATGATTAATAATGTTAAAGTATATGCTGGGTATAGAAATATTCATACAAGTTATAAAGGGGTGAGTTCAGACTTGTTTGATACGGGTTATTATGGTGGTTTAAAGATTACTTATTAAAAACTTATGGGTATATTGTACCCATAAGTTTTATTTTTGTAATAAGCTAAGCTATTACTCTACGGTAACTGACTTGGCTAAGTTTCTTGGCATATCCACATCATTTCCTAACCTTACTGAAATTTCAAGTGCAAGTAATTGTGTTACGACCATCATTTCAAAAAATTCTAACATCGGATGTGCATCATAAGTTGTTTTGACAAAGTCATCAGCTAAGTTAAACGCTTCAGGTGAAATTGCTAACACGGTTGCATCTCTAGCACATAACTCTTCAACATTTGATTTTATTTTTTCGTAATGTAAACTTTTTGGCATCAGAGCAACAGTGAAAAGTTCTGCATCGGCTAAAGCAATGGGCCCATGTTTCATTTCACCAGATGGGTAACCTTCAGCATGTAAATAAGAGATTTCTTTGAGTTTTAAAGCTCCTTCAAGTGCCAATGGGAAAAATAAGTCTCGTCCAATAAAGAAAAATCCATGACCATGTAAATAACGTTTTGAAAGACGGGTCATTTTTGGATGGAGTTCATCAGCTACTAAAAGAGCTTTTGGTGTTTGTCTCATTGCCTTTAGTTCTTCTTCTAAAAGCTCAGGACTTATGGTGTTTTTTTCTTGTGCCACATAAATAGCCAACATCCAAAGTACCATGGTTTGGGTTGCAAATGCTTTGGTACTTGCAACACCTTTTTCAATACCTGCACGTGTTAATACAGCCATGTCACTTTCCCTGATAATTGATGAGTTATCAACATTACAAATGCTTAAACTTTTTAAACCAGCTCTTTTTGCCATTTTCAGTGCTTCTAAAGTATCAGCTGTTTCACCACTTTGTGAGATGGTAATAAAAAGGGTATCGTCACGTAATAGAGGCTCTTTATATCTAAACTCAGAGGCTATTTCAACTTGACATGGAATTTTGGTGATACGTTCAAATAGGTAGGAAGCTGTTAATGCTGAGTGATAAGAGGTTCCACAGGCACAAATCTTTATGTTAGAGATGTTTTCAAAAAGGTTTTTATCTAACTCTTCAAATTCAATTTTATCATGAAGTACACGTCCCATCATGGTATCATTCATAACTTGGCTTTGTTCATAAATCTCTTTTTCCATAAAAAATCGATAACCATCTTTTTGCGCAAGAGCTTTATCTGTGGCTAAGGCTTGTTTTGTAAAGTTTTTTTCTCCATTGGCATTAAAAAGATGTATTGCCCCATTTTTTGTAAATCCAAATTCACCATCTTCTAAATAATAAACTTCTGTTGCTTTTCCAATAATTGGGGTGTCAGATGAGGCAAAATAAACATCTGAACCATTAAATCCAATGAGCATAGGAGAACCATTTTTAGCAAAATAAATTGTTTCTGGGTCAGCTTCAGTAATCAATAACGTAGCATAGGCTCCTTCTAGCTTGGTAATCGTACTTTGAAATGCATCCCATGGATTCTTAGTTATATTATGATTTTTTTCAAACAGGTGGACAATGGTTTCTGTGTCTGTTTGACTTAGAAATTTTACATTTTCTTGTTGTAGCTCTTTTTTTAATTCTTGATAGTTTTCAATAATCCCATTATGAACAACAAACGAATATTCTCCTCTATGAGGATGAGCATTCAATTCAGTAGGTTTTCCATGTGTTGCCCAACGGGTATGTCCTATAGAAACCCCAAAGCCTTCACTTTCATAATCTTTGGTTTTTTCTCTTAGGTTTTTTAATCTACCCACAGCTTTAAAGTTATTGAGTTGTTTATTTTCAATCACAGCAATACCAGCAGAATCATATCCTCTGTATTCTAATTCTTGTAAGCCGTCTAATAAAATTTCTTTTTTTTCGTTTTTTCCAATGTACCCAACAATTCCACACATTTATTCATTCTCCGTAAGTTCTTTAATAATTAGATGAGTATTATTACAAAAGTTTCCATTCTTCTCGATTAAAAAAAGGTCATTAATTCTGTTCTGTTTTGTGTGAATTTTGGCTGAACTTATATCAACACCTAGGCTATCAAACAGATTAATTATATAAGATAATAAGCCTTTTTGATTTAGGCAATTAATCTTTAGTAGGGAATGTTCCTGAGAGTGTTCACAGTTAATAAGAATGTCTTTTGCTAAAATTTTAGGCTTGGCTATTTTGAGCTTATGTATTTCTGTTAGTGCTTCAATCATGAGTTCATTAAGTTGAATATAATCACCTTCTTCAATCGTTTCAGCAAAATCTATACGGAAATATTTGATATTGGAAAATAACTTATGTATATCCATATGCACAATATTGAGATGTGAAAGTTTTTGCAGTAAAAAACTCAAATCTAAATTGTCTTTGCGATAAATTTCAAGCGTTAAAAATTTTTCATTTTTAATACTATAATAATGCTCTTTTAACGTTTGTGCAATTTTGACAATATTGATAATTTCTTGAGGCGTATTTTTGATAAAAAACATATCTGAATTAATGCTTAGCGTCTTCTTTTGTAAGCTACGTGGTAAAAGATTAAAACTTATGCTACGTTGTAATTGTTTTTCTTTCTTAATACGTTTTGCTGTTTCCTTTAACAGAGATACATTTTTAATGGCTAAAGAGGATTGTGTGTAAAGCTCATAAATAAGACTTGCTGAAAAGTTATTGTAAATATCTTTACCAACACCATTCATGTCAGCATAGGTTAATATGTAAATTAAATTTAGCTCTTTTTGTGTTGGGAAGTGGGAAGAAAATTTTAAAATAACTTGTTCAGAGTGTAGGTCTTCTCTTTGGGCTGTAATACTCATTAATGTATGGTATAAGATGAGGTTTTTACCCACTTGAACAAACTCATGGTTGTAGCCTAGTTTTTCAGAAAATCCTTTGAAGAGTACTGTGCCGACTTCATGATGATCCTTTCTTCGACCTTTACCTGCATCATGTATGAGAACAACCGTTTTTAAGAAAACTTGCTCTTCTAAACTTAAATTATCATATAGCTTACGAATCAAGTCATCTTTTATATTTTCCAATGCTTCAATACATTTTACAGTATGAATACCAACAGCATATTGATGATAACCATCAAATTGTGGGAGATTAATAGCTTTTTTCATATAGGGAATGGTATAGCCTAAAAGTCGAGCATCTATCAGCGTATTTAAAACAAGGTGACTTTGGGGTTGTTCAAAAATTTTGTAGATTGTGCCATAGATATTTTTTTCAACCTCATCTTCTCGGTAGCAACAGGTTAGAGCCTTAAGAAAAGTAGGATGCACAGGGAAGTTTTCAGGCTTAGCACAAGACAATTGTTTTAAAAGTCCATGGTAGGTATTGGTTTCTTGGGGTTGAAGCATAACCTCTGTAGTACCATAACTACTTAATGCATTAACCCAAATGGTGCTATAGAGTTTAATGGTCTTAAGATGAGAAATAACTTTTCGAGAGAATTTCATATGCTTTTTTTTGTCATCATATCCTAAATATTTTGCCACTTCAGGAATGAGTTCTAGACGAAGTTTGTCTTCTTTTTTACCTGTAGCAAGGTGTAAGGCTGAACGAACTTTAAATAAAAAGTAGAGGGCTTCTCTAAACTCTTCATACTCATTTTTACTAATAATATTGCCTTCTAAGTCAGCAATGGAGTTAGCATTGTATAGAATGTTTCCAATCCAATAGACTAAATTAGCATTCCGAAAACCTCCGACACCTTCTTTAAGGTTTGGTTCCATGGTCATTGGGTACTTTTCATGCAGTGTTTTCATCTCTTCAATTTTTGCTGCAATGAATGTCTCTTGATTGTCTTTGCGAATACGATGAAGTTCATTTTGGGTTTGATTCCAAAGTTGTTTAGAGCCTTCAATGAAACGAGATTCTATGAATGAAGTTTTAATGGTAATGTCTGTTTTTGAAACTTCAAACAGTTCATCTACTTCATGGACTCTATGACCGAGTTTCAGTCCAGCATCCCATAAGATATAAAGAATTTTTTCTATCATCTCCTGAGTGTTATATCCTGGGACTTCTTTATAAACAATCATTAAGTCAATATCGGAATAAACACAAAGTTGTTCTCTACCATAAGAACCAAGTGCTACAAGTGTTATGGGCAAGGTGCTTTTCATTGGCATATAGGTTCCAAACATGGCACGCATGGCTACTCTATAGGACATTTGTAAGATGGTATCAATCTTTTTAGTATGCTTAACAAGAAAGTTTTTCCCATTGTTTTCTCTAAAGCTCTCTTCGAGTGTTCCAAAATAGGTTTTAATCTCTTTTTTTAAGAGTTTTGAAACTTCAAAGTCAGACTTGTTTTGATGTAGTAGGTCTTCTACTTTTATTTTTAAATCTTCCATGTTGTATAATAGCGTAAAACTCTGCGCTATGCTTAGATAGCTAATGTTAAAATATAGGCAATTAATTAATAAGAGATATAAATGACGCAAAACTTTTACACAGAAAAACAGTATTTAAAAGAATTAGAAATTTTAAAAAAATGGGCTTATGCTTATTATGTAGATGACAACCCAATAGCAACGGATGAAGAGTATGATAAGTTATATCATGAAATATTAGATTATGAAATAGCTAATCCAACCGAAGTAGCCGAAGACTCTCCAACTAAAAGAGTAGGGGGTGTGGTGCGCGATGAGTTTTCTAAAGCTGAGCACATTAAACGTATGTGGAGTATGGAAGATGTTTTTAATACTGAAGAAGTTCAAGAGTGGTTAGATAGAACGGTTAAAAATGTTGGGTTAACCCCATATTTTTGTGAACCTAAGTTTGATGGTGCGAGTATGAATTTACTCTATGAAGAGGGGAAACTGGTTCGTGCCATTACAAGAGGAGATGGTGTCATAGGTGAAGAAGTAACGGACAATGTGCGTACCATTCGCTCAGTTCCCTTAAGTATAGCCTATCAAGGTCAAATTGAGATTCGTGGTGAAGTGGTTATTCGTAAAGATGATTTTGACATTATTAACAAAGAGCGAAAAGCAGAAGGAGAAAATACCTTTGCCAATCCACGAAATGCAGCAGCAGGAAGTCTGCGTCAGTTAGATTCGAGTATTACAGCAAAACGTCGTTTAGTTTTTTACCCTTGGGGATTAGGAGAGAACATTTTAACCCAAGCTAATCTTTCTGAAAAGATGGATTTTATTTATGCTTTAGGTTTTTTAAAGCCACCTTTTACAAAAGCTTGTACGACCATTGAAGAGATAGAAGAATTTTATCATTTTCTTATAGCAAATCGTGATGAAATTCCAATGATGATGGATGGAATGGTGGTTAAAGTAGATGATACGGTTAAACAAGAACAGCTAGGTTATACAGTGAAAGTACCTAAATGGATGTGCGCCTATAAATTTCCAGCATTGGAAAAAGTAACCAAAGTCAATGCCATTACCATTCAAGTTGGAAGAACGGGGGTACTGACACCTGTTGCAGAAGTTGAACCTGTGGATTTAGAAGGAGCTATGATTGCACGTGCGACTTTACATAACTATGATGAGATAGAACGTAAAGGTCTTAAAGTAGGTGACTCAGTTATTTTAATTCGCTCTGGAGATGTGATTCCTAAAATTACGAAAGTGTTGGCTGACAGACGAACAGGTGATGAGGTTGATATTAGTCGTCCTACAACGTGTCCAACTTGTGGTTCAGAAGTTTTGGATGAAGGTACATTAATAAAATGTCAAAATATGGATTGTCCTGATAGAGTTGTTAATTCCATTATTCACTTTGCGAAAAAAGGAAGTATGAACATTGATGGGCTTGGTTCACGTATTGTTGAGATGTTGGTGGAAGAAGGAAAGATTAAAGACATTTTAGATTTGTATACGTTGAAGTTTGAAGACATAGAGGGTATGGAAGGTTTTAAAGAAAAACGTATTAATAAACTCTTAGAAGCCATTAATGACTCAAAGGGAACAACTCTAGCCAAACTACTCTCAGCAATGGGAATTGAACACATTGGGGCTGTGGCTGGTAAATCCATTGCTTTAGAGTTTGGTTTGGGTGTGGTGGATGTCACAGAAGAACAACTTGAAGCCATTGATGGTATTGGAGTGGAAATGGCTGCTTCTTTTGTGGAGTTTATGCGTGTTAACCATGACTTTGTTTTAAAGATATTTGAACTTGTTGAACCAATGGTTGAAGAGAAAATAGAAGCTGAGGAAAATCCATTTAAAGATAAAACCGTTGTGCTTACTGGAACCATGTCAGTAGGACGAGGTGTGGTTAAAGAGATGATGGAAAATTTTGGGGCAAAAGTAAGTGGTTCTGTTTCTAAAAAGACAGATTTTCTAATTTATGGAGATGATGCAGGTTCTAAGTATGATAAGGCTGTGAAGTTAGGGGTGGAAACCTTGACTGAAGAAGCTATGCGTGATATGCTATAATATTTTATCAAAATAGAAAAGGAAAAAATAATGTCAATGATAGAATCTAATAAAGAAATATTAAATGGAGTACTTATTTTTACAGGTACACGGGTGCCTGTTAGAAATCTTTTTGATTATCTTGTAGCTGGAGAAAGTATTAAGGACTTTTTAGAAGACTTTCCAACTGTTTCCTTTGAACAGGTGAGACATTTATTACAAAATGCAGAGGTTGCTATCGAGAATAGTAAAGTAGCTTAGTTGTATGACGATAATTATTGATGAGTGTTTACCTAAACGTATTACAATATTTTTTCCAGAACATAAAGTTTGGACAGTACCTCAAATAGGATTAGGTGGATACAAAGATACAGACCTTTTAAATGAGTTAGATAAAAAAGATGTAGATATTCTTATTACGATAGATGGTAATATTGAATATCAACAGCAGTTTATAGACAGAGAATTTAAAACCATTGTCATAAGAGCTGTTTCAAATCGTTTTAGTGACTTAGAACAATTTAAAGATAGGTTAAGAGAAGCTCTTCTAGAAAAAAACTTAAGTAATATTATACATGTATCGTAACTTTTAGCTAAAATACCACAATTATTTAAGAAGGTATAACATTGAAGTGTGAACATTTTGGGACTTGTGGTTCTTGTACTATTTATGACTTAAGTTATGAAGCTGAGTTAGCTGAAAAAAAAGAGCGTGTATTAGGGCTATTGTCTCCTTTTGAAGTGAAAGATTTAGAAGTTTTTTCAGCCCAGCCATCACATTACCGAGCAAGATCAGAGTTTAAAATTTGGCATGACGAAGATACGTGTTCTTATGCCATGAGTTACTTAGCAAAAGATGGTGAAAGAAAAAAGGGTGCATTGAGTATTACGGAGTGTCCAAAAGTAATTGCTCCTATAGAAAAAAGAATGCAACCTCTTTTAGACAAGGTGAATAGTTCAGAAGTTTTAAAACATCGTCTTTTTTCTATTGAGTTTTTAGCCACTACTACCGATGAGTGTTTAATTACCATGATTTACCATCGAAAGTTAGCAGACGATTGGAATGAGGAAGCTAAAGCACTTGAACAACTTCTAAATACAAAAATCATGGGACGAAGCCGAAAACAAAAAGTTATTCTCTCAGATGAGTTTGTAACAGAAAAATTGTTTATAGATGGTCAAGATTATTTTTACAAACATTATGAAAGTGGTTTTACACAACCAAACCCAGCTGTAAATGTACAGATGATAGAGTGGGCTATTAGTCAGGCAAAAAAAGTAGAAGGTAATGGTGACTTTTTAGAGAGTTATTGTGGTTTAGGAAACTTTACTTTGCCTCTTTCGAAATATTTTGACAGAGTATTAGCCACAGAGATTTCTAAACGTTCTATTTATGCTGCTAAAGAAAATTGTGAATTAAATGATGTAAATAATATTGAGTTTATTCGTTTAGCTTCAGAAGAGATGACACAAGCACTTAATAAAGAGCGAGAATTTACACGTCTGAAAGATGTAGATTTAGACGCTTATAACTTTTCAACTGTTTTAGTAGATCCACCACGTGCTGGACTGGATATGGATACCATTAAACTTATTCAAGGTATTGAAAACATTATATATATTTCTTGTAACCCCGAAACATTAGCCAGAGACTTGGTTGAATTAACAAAAACACATAGTATAGATGATTCTGCTATTTATGATCAATTCCCTCATACACAGCATGTAGAGTCAGGTGTTTTTTTGAGGAAAAATATTATAGAGTAAGTTAACTAGTTAAACAATTGATTATTGATATATGTTTATTATAAGTTTAGAACGAAATCTCTTAAATAAAAGTAATAAATTGACTATAATTCATTTAATTAAAAATTAAAGGAATAAAGTTATGAAACTTGGAAAGCTATCATTACTGACAATTTTATCTGTAAGTGCAATTTCAACATCGCTAATGGGAGAAGTAGAAGTTTCTGCAAATATTTCAGCCGTCAATAATTATGTGTGGAGGGGTATGACTCAGACAAATAATACTGCAGCTATTCAAGGTGGTTTTGATGTAGATATGAATGGATTTTATGTAGGTACTTGGACATCGAATGTAGATTTTAGTGAAGGGCAGGGTAAGGGTGATATTGAAGTAGATGGTTATGTTGGGTATAGTGGTGAACTTGCTACTCTTGAGTATGATTTAGGTTTTATTAGATACGGATATTTAACTGACTCATCTTTAAATGGCAATGAAATATATTTTTCTCTTAGTAAAAATTTTGGTTTAATAAGTTTTGGAGCAACTTATTCAAAAGGATTAGAAGATGTACCTGATGATATTGCTTTAAATACGTCTATTGTAGTAATGCAAGATTATAATTTTGATTTAGCTTATGGTCATTATGATCAAAATGGGGAATATTACTCAATTGGTTTAAGTAAATCATTTGATAAAATAGATTTTTCATTGATTTATCATAACTTTAGCCCTGAAGATTTGGGTTCTGAGAATCAAAAAAATGTTGTTGTAGGTGTTGGAACATCTTTTTAATAATGAAGGTCTTTGGCTAGAGGAATATGGTTAAAAACATTTAAACAATTTTTTGTTTAAATGTTTCTACTAAGACTTTCTTCTTTTTAATTATCTTAAAAACTCGGATTTCCTTAGGGTTTTGATAAATCATAGATAATAAGTAGTTATTGAAGGAATAAGAAAAAATAAAATACTTTTTATTTTTAAAAAAAACCGTATTTTTAGCCAGTTCTACTTCTTTTATTTCACCTAAAAGTCCTTTCCCCTCAGCTTTTAATACGCCTTCTTTTCCTGTCCAAATTCGGTAAAATTCTTTTAAGGAATGCGTTGCATTTAAAATTTTTTGAAATTCTTCACCTGAAAGAACTTCATGAAAATCATTAAATTCAATTTGCTGTGAAGTATCTTCAATATCAATACCTATTGTGTTAAATTTTGAACAAGCACAAACCACATAATCACCTGAATGAGAAATATTAAAAGATAAATTAGAGTTTTTAATATAAGGTTTTTGATAGGATGTTTTACTGATATCAAAAAGAGTAAAAATAGTATTTTCTGTTAAATAGTTTAACAACAGTAGTTTACCAGCAAGGGTACGTTGTTTATCTTTTTTTAAAGTATATCTGGAAACCTCTACTTGCATTTTTGGAGGTAATGATGCAAAAAGATTTTCATAATCTTCTTGAGAAATTTCATTGATATTAACAATCAAAATATCAATCATTAGGATGCTTTAATAAGGTTACAAATAGATTCAACATGCTTATAAATAAAAAAATGATTTCCTTTAAATTTTTGAAGTGTAATTGGCTTGTGGTAAGTGAAATTTTCCCAAGCACGTGCTTCTTTTAAGTTAAAAGAGTCATTATCTCCATATAAAATAGATAGTTTTGTATAAACTTTTTTATTTTCTTCTAAATAAAAACATTCAGATATTTTAAAGTCAGCTCTTAAGATGGGTTCAAAAATATCAAAAAGATCAGGGTGTTTAAAAAAATCTGAGGGCATACCTCCTAAGTTTTTTAAGTTATTAATAAAATTAACCTTTGTTAAAGTATGTCTAATTACTTTTGCCTTCATAGAAGGGTTAGCTCTTCCACTAATAATTAAATGAAGAGGTTTTTTCAAGTTTTTTTCTTCTATTAAAAGTGTTACAAGATAAGAAAGTAGTCCTCCTAGACTATGTCCATAAATAATATAGTCTCTATCTAAATAATCTTTCATTTGATTAAATAAATCATCTCGAACACTATAAATATCAGTCATTAAGTTTTCAGAAAATCGATCTCCACGACCAGGAAGTTCCAAAGGATAGATATCAAAATCATTTTTTAAAAATGTTTCGTATGCTTTAAAAGAAAATTTGTTTCCACCAGCAAATGGAATGGTAAAAAGTATTTTTTTATGCACACTCATCTTCTTTTTTATCTTTAGAATCTGAAGCTAATACAAGAAGTAGTCCTACAAGAGGGGTTATAAATATGGAAATAAAAAAGTATCCATAAAAACCAAATTTTCTATTTTTTCCCAGTAGACCTACCAAATAAGAGATAAGTAGGTAAATTATTATTGCAATAATGTGCATTGATATCCTTTGTTATTGATTTGTTAAATTTGAAGATTTAAAAGTTTGACATTCTATACGACGATTTTTCTCTTGACCCTCTTTTGTTTCATTACTAGCAATGGGAGTACTTTCTCCTTTACCAATAGCATGAATGTTGTTTTTATTAATACCAAGTTTAATCAGTTGGTTGACTACAGCTTCAGCACGCTGTAAACTTAATTTTTGATTGATTTCATTTGAACCTGTAGTGTCAGTATGTCCAATAATATTTGTTCGTGTTTCTGGACATGAGAGTAGTATTGAAGATAAGTCTACAAAGAGTTTTTCATTTTCAGGTTTGATAACAGAAGTACCTGAAGAAAAAGTTATTTTTTCTTTTTGAAGAAAAGCATTACATTGTTCTTCACATATTTTAAAGTTTTTATGAGTCAGTACAGTGGTTTTATTGGAGTCTGTTTCCTGTTCTATAAAGTCTTCTATTTGTAGGTTATATTTGTTGATTATTTTTTTGAGTACGCCATTTTGTTTAATATTTTGAAAGCCTTGATTGAATTTATCTCTTAATTGTTCTGAATTTTTACAACGTTTAGAAAAAAGAAGATACATATTACTATCAATAAAGTTTTTGTCATGAAAGGATAAGTGTTCAAGTTCATTAGAAAAAAACCTTTTACTATCACTAATAAAAATTTCTTTTGTTTCAGGAATAATATCAATTTTGTTGGATAACAAAGCTTTAATTGCATCTTTTAAAGTTTTAAAATAAGTATAGTCGATGTTGTTTTTTTTGAATATTTCGTTATAAAAATGTTTATTTAACCCTCCAATTCGATAAGATTTTAAATCATCAAGGGTGTTATATTTAATACCATCTTTAAAATTTTTTTTATTATAAAATAAGTAGGTTTTACTAGGTTTAATTGGTTCAGAAAAATACATATAGTTAAGTTTTTCTTCTGTCTTAGCCCAAGGTAAGCTAACACAACTCTTACCCCATTTGGTTAGAAGGTAAGCATAGTTGGAGTCTACAAAGTTATAGGTGATGTTAATGTTTTGATTTTTATAGGATTTTTCAACAAGCTCAGCTAAGACACCATTGGAAACGATTTTATCTGATACATATTCTCCCCAGTTATAAACAGAAACATTAACTGTTTTTTTGAGATTTGAATTTAGATAATTGTTTAAACTATTATTGATGATTTTATCTATCTCTTTCGAAGTTTGCATAATCTTAATTGCAATATTAATCTGATTGATTAAATCTTCTTGAAAAATAAAGGCTGAATTTGAAAATACAATTTTTTGCCCAAAAGTATTAATGGTTTTAATGATTTGAATGTTTTTTAATATTGACATGGATTGATTGTTTTCTTGATAAGTCTTTATTTGGTTGGTTATTTTTTTTTTGATTATGATTTCATCATCAATATAACAATCAATATTTTTTTTAATTAAATTAAGGAAGTTTTCATTATGAGTTCCTTTTACTTGTGTAATTAAGCCTTTGGTGACGGCTTCTTTAAAATTTTTACTCTCTATAAAATCTTCACTTGTTGCAATTTTTAAATTATAAAAATCCTGAGGCCATTTTTGTTTTAAACCTTTTATGCTTTCATTACAAAGAAGGGTTTGTTTTTTATATAAAAAAGGGTTTGTATATTCACTAATAAAAGGATATTTTTCAGAATTATCAGAGATAGAACCGAACATTTTAATCTTTTGGTCTTTCATTTTTTTAAGACCTTCTTTCCATTTAATGCCTTTTATTGTTATGGAGTAATCTTGAATTTTATTAAAAATGGCTTTATATATTTCAACATTTATTCCTTTTACTTCTCCATTTTCACAGTAAGAATAAGGTTCTTTATCACATGCAGAGTAAAGGGTAATCTCAGCAGAGAGAAGAAATAAGCTAGAGAAACATAGTAGAAAGATTTTTTGGATGATTGCTGTCAATAAATTTCCTTATTCAATGGTCAAGTATTCAAACTTTTGATTTTTTATAACTTTAAAATAAACTTCTTTATTTAAAGTATCTCCCTTAGGTGTCAAAGAATATGAACCTGTAATACTTTTGAAATTACTCATATATTGTAATTGATTAGCAATGATAGCAGGGTGAAGGGTATTAGCTCTTTTGATGGCTTCGGCTAAAAGCATCATTGCATCATAGCCTTGCACTGCCCAAGTATCTGGAAGCACTTTATATTCTTTGTGAAAATCATGTTTAAAGTTTTGTAAGGTACTACTTATTAGTTCAGCATTATAAATTGTGGCAACAATCGTATTATTAGCTGCCTCTCCAATTTTTAATAGTGCAGGAGAATCTAAGACATCACCTGTAATAAATGGTGCATAAATACCATTTTCTCTTGCTTTTTTTATTAATATGGGTACATCTGTTTCATTTCCTGCGACAAAGATTGCATCATAATCTATATTATGGTTAATCAGAGGAGAAAGTGTATTTATGATTTTTAAAAAGTTTTTTTCTCCTTTATTAAATCTACTGTCATAAATAATTTCTAAGTTACGCTCCAGAACTTCTTGCCTAAAAACTTCACTTAATGATTGTGCATAAATATCTCTAGCATTAATAACCACAATCTTTTTAAAGTTCATTATATCTGCCATCATTGCTAATTTTTGACCAATTTCGATATCAGAAGGCGTATTTCTAAACACATAGTCAAAATTTATTTTTGTAAAAATAGGAGAAGAAACAGCAGGAGATATCATTACAATACCACTGTATTCGTAGGTAATAGAAGCTGGTACGGCTAAATCAATATCATCATGGGCAATGACAGCGACGATTTTTTTATTATTGGCAAATTTATTTGCTATTTTTTTAGCTTGTTTTATTTTCCACTTATCATCTTTGAATATCACTTTTATCTCTCTACCTAAGAGTTTTTGCGCATTTAAAGATTTAACAGCAAATAAGATGCCTTCTTTAAAATAGTTATCTCCCTCTTTAAGATGAAAAGGCCAAACAACACCAACATAAATAGGTTCTTTATCTTTTAAAGTACTTAAGTAGTTAACTCTTTGTTCTTTTAATAGTTTAAGGTTGATAGACTGTAAAAAAAGCTTATCTATTGAAAAAAGTATGATAATAGTAAGAATTATAAAAATAAAAGTATTTTTAAAATAATGTTTTATTGGTTTATTTTTTTTTTCCATTTTCACTTATTGAGGCTTTTTTTGCTGAGAATCAGGTGTAGTATTGATGGGTGTATCACTATTCAGAATAAGGGGTAAACCATTTTTAGGGGAACCAATAACAACAACCTTCGCATTGTTTGATTCGGAAAGCTTTAGTGTGGCCTGAATACCTGCCCATTGTAGGTACTCTTGTGTAATATTTTTAGAAATAATATTTTTATATTCATTAATACCTTTAGCTTCGATGACTTTTCTTTTTGCTTCTAATTTTTCTCTTTCCACTTTATATTCATAGGCTTTATATTTGTGATATTGAGTTATCTTATTTTGAATAGATTCTTGAATAGTCTGAGGGAACTCCATTTTTCTAATAATAAGGTCATCTAAGATGATAAACTTATCTGAAAGTTGTTTGGTTGAATCATTTAAAATTTTTTCTAAAATAGCTTTTTTAGAGGTATAAAGTTCATCATCATTAAATTGTCCAAAATATCGTCTTATTACAGATTCTATTTCTGGGATAACAACAGACTCTAAATAATTAGGACCAATATTTTTATGTAGCACACCAAGCATTTCTCTATCTGGTCTAAAACGAACAGATATTTTTAAGTGAATGGTTAGTCCTTGCTTTGATAAAACATCAAAAGAATGTTTTTGTTGTTGTACACGTAGATTATAAGGGGTTAGTGTATCCCAAGGAAAAATTGTATAGAGTCCTTCTTCATAAACACGATCTACTACTGTTCCTGACCATCGTTTAAAGAGTACACCACCTTCTCCTGCCTGAATGGTAATAACAATGTTTTTCCATAAAATTAAAAAAATTAGTATAATTAACAGTAGTAAGAGTAAGGGGTAAGTCCATCTCATTTTAATTTCCTTTAGGATATGGTAGCATTTGACCATATTCCATTTTGAAGATTCTATCAGCAACATGAAAATATGCATCATCATGGGTTACGGCTATGATTGTTTTTCCATCTTTTTTTAATTTATCTAATATTTTTGTATAAAAATATTTTCTAAACTCAGGATCCTGATCTGCTGCCCATTCATCAAAAACATAAATTTGTTTATCTTCTAAAATAGATAAAATAAGTGCAAGTCTTTTTTTCTGTCCTGTGGATAAGTCAATATTTGTAAAGCCACCATTGACAAATTTTGTTTTTTCTTCTAGTTGCATTTCTCTTAATAATGCATTAACTGCTTGTCTGCTGATACCCTTTAAACCATAAAACTTTTCAAAAAGATGAAAATCTGTTAAAATAATAGAGAAAAGATTCCTATATGATTGTTGTGTGTATTCATCTATTCTATCTTCATCAACAAAGATAGAGCCTTCTTTAGGAGGGTAAAGCCCTAATAGCATTTTAATAATGGTTGATTTCCCACTACCATTTCCTCCAATAATGAAAATAGTTTCTCCCTTATTAATGCTTAAATTAATTGGACCTACTTTAAAGAGTTTATTTTTTATTTTGTCAGTATAGTAGAAAGATGCGTTTTTAAGTTGGATTTGTTTAAAGTCTTCTATTTTCTCTAAGGAGTTATCCTCAACCGTAATAAGTGTTTTTGATTGTTCATTTAAGGATGCTTCTAAATCATAAATATTGTTAATAGCAACATTGGTTCGAGAAACCATTGGGGCTACATTGACGATTGTTTCAAATGGTCCAATAATAAAAAGTGTGGTGGCTGTTACTTGAATAATAATAATACTTTCTTCTGTAGTTAAGTGGGGTACAATAAAGACAACCGAAGCTAAAAGTATATAGAGAAATACTTCTCCATACATCATATAAGTCACCATATCTGTACTGTTTTTTATTTTTGCATTACTTAAGTTAGTCAACGTGTTTTTATGTGTACTATTAATGTCTTCTCTTTTTTTAGAGTTCATTTTTAATTCTTTAAAACCATTGAGGATTGAGGTAAGTGAGCGAATAAAACCTTCTTCAGCTCTATCCATTTCTGTTAATTCTTTATTAATTATTTTAGAGAAAGAAAGAAACATACTTAGAATAATGATTGTGGCAAAAAGAATAACAAAAAATGAGATGGGTGATAAAATTAAAATGTAAATTAAGGCAAAGAAAATCATAATAACCCCTTCAGCTGCATTGGTTATTTGAAAAGAAGATTGTGACATAATGGCTGTATCTCTTGTGAGTCTTGTGAAAATTGCAGAAGTGTCTATTTTTTCAATAGCCTGAAGTTCACTCTTTAAAATTTTTTCAGATATTCTTTCTCTAACATTTTTGATTATTCTTTCTACTTCTTGAGAAGCATGGATTAAGGAGTAACGTTTACTGATATAAAAAATTAAAAAGATAACTGCATAAATAGCAAAAAGTCTATAGTTTAATCCTTCATCTTCAACTATTTTAGCAGCTGTGTTTATCACAGCTAATAGTCCAGCATTAGCAAGGCCAGCGAGCATTGCCATAAAAATAATATTTTTCCAAAAAGAGAAGTCTCCTTCTCTTTTTAAAAAGTCTTGTAAGTTAGTAAACACTAAGCTGTAGCCTTAGTAGTCTCCAAGTCAACAGCTTCTTTTTTACCTTTATTTAATTCTTCATTAAAGTCTTCTTTTGCTTTTTTAGAAGAAAAACTTAAGAAGTCTCCACCTGATTCAAAATGCTTAACAAATACATGACCAATAGCATAAGTAGAGGCAGCACCAGTTGTAACTAAAGAGACTGTTCCAGCTGCTTGACCAACTACAGGAATTATTTTTACTAAGCTAGATAAACCCATTGCGACAGGTAAAGCTAAACCTCCTCCAAGTAATGAGGCAATTGCTTTTTTTGCGAACTCTTCAGAAAATTCATGTCCATATAAATCAGAAAGTTTTCTAAGCATATTAAGTTGTGTTCCTGTTAATCCAACTAAATCAATTAGAGGAATAGGGATAACCCCAAAACCCATTGATGCCATCATATGATTTTTAATGATAACAGAGGCCTCTAAGCTTTTGTTATTATTAATTTTTGTTTCTGTAACTTCTTCAGTCTCTATTACAGGTGTTTCTTCATTATTTACTTCAACCGTATCTTCTGCTTTTTTTTTCATTCTTTTTCCTTTGGTATTTTTTTAGATTTATTATAACAAAACAACAATCAATTTGAAGTTTTTTATTTACATGGATATCTAAAGTTAATTGATATTTTTTATGTGCTTATTAACAGATAATATCAATTAGCTTTAGATAAATTTTTACTTTGAATATTATAGGGAATATTATCAGTTTTTTATCAGTTTTTTATCAGTTTTAAAAAAGAATAGCACTTAAATGTATCACAAATGTATCAAAATTTAAAATATAGAACAGTATTTATATAATTGTATTAATTTGAGCATCTGTATTTGATAAAAAAGAAGTTACTGTGATACATTTGTGATACATTTCAAAGTTATGCTTCTGTTCTGAAAATACTTATTATTTAATATTAATTTAAAAAACTGATAAAAAATTGATAAAATTTTATCAATTTCCTTATATGCTTAAAATCAGTAAATAATTAATGTTAAAGGGATTTAAATAGAGTTGTTTACACTGATGAAAAAGTTACAAATTTTTAAGTAATATGAGAGAAAAGAGTAGTTGTTTTAGTTATAATAATTAACTAATTACATTAAGATAAAATTGTTTCAAATAGTTCTTTACTGTTTGCAGTTTTTATAAAAATAGGAAATAAAAACATTGAAAACATTGTCAAATACACTTCAAGTATACAGAGAAAGTAATGGTATAACAGGGATTACTTTCATCACGCCAAAAGAGGAATTTCTTTCTTATAGGGACTTGGCTACAAATGCATTAAAATTTTTAACATATTTTAATAAGGCTGGGTTAAAAAAAGACTCCAAATTAATTTTTCAACTTTCATATAATAAGAATTTTGTTCATACCTTTTGGGCTTGTGTTGCAGGAGGCATAGTAGCTGTGCCTGTTACAACAGGAAATAATGATGAACATCGACAAAAGCTCTTTAATATTTATACTTTACTTGATGATGCTTATTTAATTATTGATAGTGATTTTTTAGATAAATTAGAAAGCTTTGCTCAAAGAAATAACCTTATGGATATATTTTCAGAGATTAAATCTAAAACAATTGATATTAGAAGTATTGAACTTGAGACCTTAGCACTTGGAGTCTCAATAGAGACAAATCAAGATGACTTAGCACTGATACAATTTTCTTCAGGTTCGACTGGTGAACCTAAGGGCGTAATGATAAGTGCTAATAAAATCATTCAAAATGGAAAAGGTGTTTTAGAAACTTCCCGTATAAGTAAAAAGGATTCTTATCTTAGCTGGTTTCCTCTTACTCATGATATGGGATTAATGGGATGGCATATTAATCCTATTTTATTAGGTGTAAATCAAGTTTTGATTGAAACCAATGCTTTTATTAGAAGACCACTTTTATGGCTTGATTGTGTCACAAAATATAAATCTACTGTACTTTGTTCTCCAAATTTTGGCTATCGATACTTATTAAAATTTTTAAAGAAAAAACAAAATTGGGATTTATCAAGTATACGATTAATTTATAATGGAGCAGAACCAATTTCGGTTTCTCTCTGTGATGAATTTATGCAAACTCTTGCACCTTATGGGCTTCAAGCAACAACTATGTATCCTGTTTATGGATTGGCAGAAGCAACCCTTGGGGTAACGGTACCTAAAGTATCAGAATTTTTTAAGAGATATCATTTAGATATTAAGTATCTTAGTATAGGTGAAAAAGTACGAGAACTAGAAACTGATTTAGAAGCTGTGACTTATGTTAGTGTTGGTTCACCATTGGTGAATATGGAGATAAGAATTACGCATAATAATCAAGTGTTAGATGAAGATTTTATTGGACACATAGAAATAAAAAGTGTGAGTGTTACAGAGGGGTATTATAATAATATAGAAGTAACCAACAGTGTAATAAAAGAAAATGGTTGGCTTGACACGGGTGACTTGGGCTTTATGAGAGATGGAGAGCTGATTCTTACAGGAAGAGCAAAAGATATTATTATCAAGAATGGTATTAATTATTATCCACATGATATAGAAAGTATTTGTTGTAATGTAGAGGAATGTGAACTCAATAAGGTGGTAGTTATAGGTGTTAGAAGTTTAAATCAAGAAGATGAAGCCTTGGTTGTGTTTGTACTTTTTAAAAAAGAGATGAAAGACTTTATCAAAATTGAACAAGAAATCAAAAAAGTAATACTTAGAAAAGTAGGTTTGGAAATTTTTCAGGTCATACCTGTTAAAACTATTTATAAAACGACAAGTGGTAAACTTCAAAGATATAAATTTCTATCCAAGTATAATAATGGTGAGTTTAATGAAGTATTAAAAGAATTAGAGACATTTGATATGCAAGAAGAAATCTTTAACCCATTATTAGAACATGAACAAATTCTGTCAGTGTTAACCAAAGAAATTAATGCGCTTTTAGAGGGAGATATTAGAATTGATAAACCTTTATTTGAGCAAGGGTTGACATCAATAACTCTTATTGTTTTTAAAGAAAAAGTCTCTAAGATATTGAAATTAGATATTCCGACTATGGCACTATTTGATTATCCTACAATTAAAGATTTGTCTGATTATTTATTTAGACAGTCATTTAATACTTTAGTTCCAGAGATAAGAAATAGAAGGACAATAGAAAAAAATACACTGGAAGCTACTTCATTTCAAAAGCGATTGTTTATTTTAAGTCAGTTTCAAGACTCAGCTAACTTGTATAACTTATCTCTTGCTTGGAAAACAACACAACTAGATATTAATAAATGTCAAAGCATATTTTCAGAATTACTTCAAGTACATCAATCATTAAATCTCAATCTTTATATTGAAGAAGGTCAAGTATATCAAAAAATTAACACCCATGAATTTTTAATTGATACACAAAAGATAAGTAGTGAGGATGTTGAGGATATTATTGTAGAGTACATACAAAGACCTTTTGACTTAGAACATGATTTACTTTTTAAGGTTTTAATTTTACATCATAATAGTGATGACTATTTAATCTTAAAAACACACCATACAATTTTTGATGGAACTTCGGCAAATATTTTGATGCGTGACTTTAAAAAATTGTATCAGAATGAAGACATTGTTCTACCTCATAAAAACTATTTTGATTTTACACTTGATTATAAAGAACGATTGAATTTATCTCTTATAAAAAAACAAGAGTTATTTTGGTTGGACAAGTTTAAGACGGTGCCTTCTTTATTGACACTCCCTACCGATAATATGTACCCAAGTACGAGAACTTATAAGGGAGATAAAGTATACTTTAAGATTGATCAAGCATTAACGAAAGAGATTAAACAAGTAGCCAAAGAGTATAATATTTCCATTAATATGCTTTTATATGCAAGTTTTATTATTTTGCTTAATAAAATAACTTCTCAGGAAGATATTACCGTAGGTATACCTGTTACTACACGGGCTGATACGTTTCATAATACTGTTGGAATGTTTATTAATACTTTAGCCATGAGACAAGAAATTAATAATGCGTTAAGCATAGAGGCTTATTTTAAACAGGTTAAAAAACTCTTCTTATCCACTTTAGATAATATAGAATATCCTTTAGAGGATTTGGTTGAGAAACTAAAAATCAAAAAAGATTTAGCAAGAAATATGTTGTTTGATGTGATGTTTGCTTATGAAGATGGCGCTGAAAGGGTTATGGATGCGTTTAATTTTCAAAAACATGAGATTAAAGATAAGCATTCTGATTTTGATTTAACCTTAGAAATTCTCGATGAATCAGATTCACTTCACTGCTCATTTCAATATTATACAGAGATTTTTAAAGCAACTACGATTAAGAGATTTATCTCATATTATTTAAAAATATTGACAGAGATTCAAGAGAATAAGCTTTTAAAAGATATAGATATGATTCCATTAGAGGAAAAACATTTATTAGAAAGTTTTAATAAAACAGAAAAAGTATATCCAAAAGACAAGACGCTAATAGAACTATTTGAAGAGCAAGTAGCTAAAACACCAAATAATATAGCCGTAGTGTATGAAGAAA
>CACVAU010000002.1 GCA_902727915.1 uncultured Sulfurovum sp. | reverse complement strand
GCATTTTTTTATCCATTTCGACCAGAAACTTAGTTGTTTCTTTGGGGTTTATGGTCGAAATTATACCGTATTATTGGCTTTAAATGACTAAGTATAGGGGTTTTATTGGTTTTTCATGCTTGACTACATACTTCCCTTTTGGTAGCGCACTTTTTAAGGCTTTATCTACAATATCAGCATAGGCTATTAAGTGAGGGTTGTCTTCAGGAATATCTGTAACCCTTGCCATTCCTTTTAAGGAGAGTGTAGAGATGTTAATAGTATTTGTTTTATCATTAGAATAAATTGACATCGACAAAGGGGTAATAAGTCCTATTTTAGGATACTTTTTCATGAGTTTTGTGACCAATTCATTGTTAGAAAAGATGGCTAAGTTATAAGCTTGATGGTGTGTTTTTTTATATCTTTTTTCAAAAATAGAATTCATGTTATTGTTAACATCTACGGTGACACCAGCGCCATTAAAAGCTTTTTCTATTGTTTTAGCTGTTATTTTACCATCTTTATTATCGACAGAAAATATTTGATTGTTGACAGAACTTGCATGGCTTTGCCCCATACCTAAGAGTAGCAAAGCTACCAAGATAAATGAATTTTTTTTCATTGTGATCCCTTAATTAATATGCTGAATTTTACTTAAATAAACTTATTTTTTATCTTGACCTGCCCATGTGTCTATTAGAAGAACCTCGTGTGGTCATTCTTGCTTGACCTCTTCTCATGTGATTTTGAGTATTATTTCTGTAAGTATTGCTTCTATAATTGTGTGTATTACGATTTGTATTCATGCGAGTGTTATTACGTTGCTGATTATTGGCACGATGTGCTTGACTGTTTCTTCTATTAAGATTCATTCTTGCTGGGGTGCGATGGTTATTATAATGGTGCGTTCTAGGTTGTCTGATATTATGATTAGAAGCAGTATGATTTGAACGATAGTGATGGTTTTGAACACGTCTTGGATAGTAGGCCCGGTCATAGTAGTGACCACGTACAATGACATTAGGGCTACGATAGGCATGGGTACGATTCCAATTATTAAAAGCATGGTGTATATATTGCCGATAATGACGGTGTCCATATCTAAAAAAACCACGTCTATAATGTCGGTCGTTATAACTGTAGTTACGGTTATAAGAGAAGAAAATGTTATTAAAGAAGTAGCCACGTGTATTATAATAACCGTAGTAATAGCCATCATTATTATAGTAGCCATGTTGGTCATAATCAAAATTACTATAACGTTTGTCATAACGATGATGATCAGCTTTAAAACTTTTTTTGATGTTTTCAGGCGTGACACGTGTGGTTAATTGTTGGGTATTATTTTCTTGCTGATTTGGTAGATTTTGAGCTTGTTGGTTTGTATTGACCCTTGTCCTTAGAGGTTCTTGTAGAATGGTTTCTTCAGCCGAAGCCACAGAAATCTTGGTTCCTAACGTCTTATCAGCAAGAAGAGAAGAGGCTAGTAGTGTAGAGACTAGAATGATTTTTTGCATACTTAATCCTTTGACATAATTATGCTCGACTATAAGAAAAAATTGTGGACTATTAGTGTATGCTTTCCTATGAAAATAGCGAGTATAGATGTAGGATTAAAACGAATAGGTGTGGCAATTTGTCTGGATGGAAAGATTGTATTTCCTAAAGATGCCATTTTACGACAAAACAGAAATCAAGCTGCACGAGATTTAAAGTCATTTTTACAAGAATGGGAGATAGAGAAGCTTATTGTTGGGCTTCCAAAGGGTGGTTCCTCTGAAGAAGAGATGGAGCGACGTATCAAACATTTTGTTTCTTTATTAGCACTGGAAAATATTGCCATAGCCTATCAAGATGAGCAAGGTTCGTCGCTAGAAGCCAAGTCCTTAACTCAGGGTGTTTTTAGACATAAAAGAGATGGGAAAATAGATTCTATTGCTGCTAAAATAATATTGGAACGTTGGTTATGAGTAAGGTTAAAGAACCGTGGACACTTAAACGCATTATCAAAGAAATTGTAACGACTTTGGTATTGCTATTTATTATTTCACAAGTGATTAACTTTATTCGTCAACCTGAGATAAAGGAAAATATTTATGCCTATGAGTTACGTGATATAAACAATCAGGCCATAGAATTTTTTGATTATAAAGAGGAGACTTTAGTTGTTCATTTTTGGGGAACTTGGTGTCCAACCTGTAGGTTGGAAGCTGATAATATTCAAGCCTTGTCTGATGCACATAATGTCATAACGATTGCTGTTAATTCAGGTACTAATGCCGAGTTAGCTCAATATATGGACGAACACAAATTAGATTTTAAAGTGATTAATGATGCCCAAGGGGCTTTGGCTACTAAGTTTAATATTGCTGTTTATCCCACAACCCTTATTTACAACCCAAAAGGTGAGTTAAAATTCACTGAAGTAGGCTATAGCACCACGCTTGGATTAAAAGCACGTTTAGCACTAATAAAATAGAAGAGAGAATAATGAATAAAAATGATTTTAATGAAGGACTATTAGGTTTTTTAGATGCCTCACCAACCCCTTTTCATGTGACAAAAAACATGAGTATGATGTTAGAAAATGCAGGATTTAAAGAATTAAATGAAGCAGAGGCATGGTGTTTAGAAGAAGGTGAAAAATATTTTGTAACACGAAATGACTCTTCTATAATTGCATTTACTTATCCAAAAGAGAAAGCCTATACCATGATAGGTTCACATACAGATTCACCTAATTTGAGATTAAAACCCAATCCCATTATGAAAGAGCATGGGGTTGTTAAGTTTGCTGTAGAGCCTTATGGAGGCTTACTATTAAATCCTTGGTTTGATAGAGATTTATCCTTAGCTGGAAAAGTTTCTTATTTAGATGCGAAAGAGAACATTAAAGAGACACTTATAGATGTAAAAAAATCCATTGCCATTATTCCATCACTTGCCATTCATTTGGATAGACAAGCCAATGAAGAACGGACGGTTAATAAACAGACAGACATTTCTCCCATTCTTAGTACCAATGAAGATTTTGATTTTGAAGCGTTTATAAAATGGCAGTTAGAAAAAAATGAGATTAGAGATGTGAAAGAGGTTTATGCCTCTGAACTTAGTTTTTATGCTACACAAAAAGCATCTTTTGTAGGGTTGAGAGATGATTTTATTGCTTCTGCACGATTAGATAATTTATTGTCGTGTTATGTTGGATTGCTTAGTATCTGTTCTATTTCCAATGAGAAACCAATGTTATTAATTGCCAGTGACCATGAAGAGGTAGGTTCAGCGTCAACTGCTGGGGCTGCTGGAAGTTTTTTAGAAAACACCCTTAAGAGAATGTACAGTGATTATGATGAATACATGAAAATGATAAGAACTTCCATCATGATAAGTGCTGACAATGCACATGCTATTCATCCTAATTATGCTGATAAACATGACAAAAATCATAGTCCATATATTAATAAGGGTGTGGTGATAAAGGTAAATTCAAATCAACGTTATGCTTCAAATACCACAACCATTTCAAAGTTTATGAATGTAGCCAGTAAGGCAGGTGAGTCATATCAGCAGTTTGTAACCCGTTCAGACATGGGCTGTGGTTCGACCATTGGACCAATTACAGCGACAAGGTTAGGTATAGAAACACTTGATGTGGGACTTCCTACTTATGCCATGCATTCTATTCGTGAGTTAGCAGGAACAGAAGATGCTTATTCTCTTTATAAAATTTTGTTACAGTTTGAGTTGTAGTTTTTCGTTTAATATTTTGCTTTAATATTGTTCTTACTGATATCTTGTATAATTTTGCCATGAAAAAAATAATAATTATAACGTTACTGTTTATGGGATTAGGACATGCTGCAAAGTATCAAGTTACGCATATAAAAAGAGGTGGAACACTTAATGTACGTGATACACCTTTTATCAATGTCTCTAGGGTTGTTGGGCGAATAGCTTTTAATGCAACAAACATTAGCATAAAGGAGTGTGCTGAACTTTTGGATAAATCAGAATGGTGTTATGTTAATGTTCCTCGTGGTGCATCACATTTAGAGGGTTGGGTAAAGTCTTATTATTTGAAAGAGATGTCAACAAAACTTAGAGCATCTAAATCACACATACAAAACTTTTTATATAATTTTTATATGGCAGATGAAGAGAATTATATGGATAAGTTACAATCTTTTTATGCTTTTCCCATGCAAAAGTATTTATGGAGTAAAAATGTCTCTTTACGTGATCTGAGAATTAGAAAAGTTAGAGAATACAAAAAATGGCCTAAGCGTGATTATCGTCTAACTTACATGAAAATTTTAAAACGTAAAGCCGATTATATTGATGTACAAACAACCATACGTTGGCATTTTAGAAAAGGTGATGATTACGAAAAAGGTAAAGATATCCAAAAGTTGCGTTTGGTCAGTAGTGGCAATAGTTTTAAAGTTTCTGCTTTAAAAAACTTAAAACACATTGTGTTTCCTAAACCTGTTGTTGTGGAAGAGAATTTAACGGTGCTGGAAATAGAAGAAGAAGTTCTTCCTGAAGTACTTAATTCAGTTGTTGCACAAGAACCTGTAGCCAATAAACTTTATATTAAAGCTGGTTCATTTTTTTCTAATATTTCAACTGATTATTTGACGAGTATTACGAAGAATGGATTCCCTTATATGATTCAAAAAGTACAACAAGATGAAAAACTGATTCGTCGTGTTTTTATTGGGCCTTTTAATTCAGTTAGTGAAGCAACACAAGCCTTAGTGATTGTTCGTGCTAATATTAATGAATTGGCATACATTCAGACAAATTTGAATTGATTAAATAAAAGATAAAAGTAGGTGTTTTATGGGAAAAATTTTCAAAACGATGCTCCTTCCTCTTATGCTTGTGGGTGGTATTTTTTTAGTTTCGCATATTTTAAGAAGTAATTATGACTTAAGAACATTAACCGTTCAAGAGGGTATGGCTATCGTTCTTAAGAAAGAAATAATTCCAGAAGGAACAGAACGAAGATTTGTACATGTCGGGAAAACGTTAGTTACAAATTCTGTTGCCGTTGAAGAAGAGCCAACACTGTATGTAAGTTTAGCGCATAAAGATACCGTCATTATTGTCAATAAAGTAGCATACTCTAAAATATCAGTTGGTGATCAAATATCAGTAAATTATTTTGAACCAAAATATTATGGTGTTCCTTTTTCACTTACTTTAAAACCTTAAAAGCATTATTGTACTGGATAATCTAATAAAATATTTTTTTTAAAAAGTTTATTTGGCTCTCTTATGTTTAGTTTCTTATTTTTTATTCTATTGTTTTCACAGCTTGAAGTTTGGACTTTTAGCTGTTTGAAATTCTGTTTTAGTTCAGCAATGTTACTTCGTACTGAGTAAACTTCTGAGTACCCTGTGGTTCGATTATAATTGTAAATCACGGAATCAGCATAGGCTTTATCCCCATAAAAACGATATTCAAATAAATGTTTTTTTGCTGCTGTTAAGACTCCTTTATTGGTTGCACCAATCATGTTGCTAAAGCTTAGACGTAGTTCTGCTTGTTTGTGCGTAAAAAGTTCTGCATAGTGTGTGCCTAAAATTTTTTGAATATCTTCAGGAGATAAAGAAAGGCGTGTTGAGATGAGTTGTTGGTAATTAAATGTTTCGCTATAGGCTCTATGTTTAGCAGAAAGTTTATAGGTGACGATGTATCCTTTATCATTGATAATCGCATCTGATCCTGTCCGTTCTTTGGTCACATAAGAAGCAAAATCATCTCCTAACCATATGGATTCTGTTTTAAGTCCAGCTAAAATGACAAAGCCTTCTCTTTGAACTTGATTATTAATGCTTGTAGCGAAGAGTGAGCCAAAAAATCCTCCCATGTTTTTTTGTTTAGATGAGGTCCAATGGGCAATGATAATACCTGGTTGGATAGTATTAAGTGTTGAACGTTTGCTCAGTACAAGTTTTTGATTTTTTTGTAATTCATTTTGAAGAAAAGTAAGTTTTGTAGGTAGAATATTATCAGACTTTCCATATCTTTTTGCAATTTCAAATTGTAGTTCTTTGTTCTTGGGTTTGTCCTCCATACGTTGCTTTAACAATCTTATAAATACTATTTCTGTCTCAATGGCTATGGCAATAGATTGTAACTGAATAAGCTCATTAAGTGCATTTTGAATTGCCCTAATATCATAAATACTTGCATTAGTGTCATAAAGGGATACGGCAACTTTAGAACAATCTGTGATAATGGGTATGGCATGTGTATCTGGTATTTTTTGTCCAGGGACAGTTAGTATTTCACCTATAACTTGGTTTTGTCCTAAACCTGTAATGTTAATAGAACTTCGATAATGTAAGCCTTCGCTACCATATTTTGAATTGACTTCACTGCCAAGTGCCTCAAAAGCAATGTTAAGTCCTCCTGTTGGCTTAGAGCAAGAGGTGAAACTGCTAATAACAAAAATAATACTCAGGAATAAACGCATGATAATACCTTTCTATTTTTAATGATTATAGCACATTGGAAAATTCTTTAAGGTTGAAATATGATCAAAATACTGCTATGGCAATCGCTCCCTACGCTTTCTTATGTTAAAATACTTTATTAATAAAGATAAAAAACAGACATAGGAAAAAACAAAGATGGAACTGCTCAATATATTCTCTAATATTCTTTTTGTACTGGCTCTAGGCTATTACTTCATGACTAATATGCAATGGTACTCTTATAAATTAACCAGAGTACTTTTTCATCATACTAAAACATGGTGGCACTTGGTTTATTTTTTGGTTCCAGTTTTTTTGTATTTTACAGTGAGTCGTGCATCTGATTTTAGTATTGTTGTCGCACTTTTATATATTGTTGCCATTTATTTTTGGCGAAAAGAGCAAGATAAGCCTTTGGTTTTTACAGGTCGTGTGAAACGTTTTTTTGCAGCGTTGGTATTTTTTACCCTCTTTTTGGTGATGATGAAATTTATTATAAAATTTGAAGTATTGGTGGTGTTTATTCCTCTTTTTTTAGCCTATGTTACTTCGGCTATGATGGAAAAAATGCTTTTTTTAGGCTTTCAAAAGAAAGCTGAAGAGAGACTAGAAAGTATGCCTGACATGATTGTTGTTGGGATAACAGCTTCTTATGGAAAGACAAGTATTAAAAACTATATTGCGCATATACTTTCTGCAAAATACAAGGTTTATGCAACACCTCGTTCGGTAAATACCTTTGGGGGTGTTTTAAAAGATATTAATGATGACTTACCATCAGATACTGAAGTTTATGTGGTTGAGATGGGGGCAAGAGGTAAAGGTGATATTCGCGAGATTACAAAGTTTGTTAATCCTCATTTAGCTGTGGTTGGTAAAATTGGACCAGCACATATTGAGTATTTTAGAAGCTTAGAGAATATCCGAAATACAAAGATGGAAATTCTTGTTTCAGACCGTTTAAAAGAGGCTTGGGTTCATGATTCAGCAATGTTACAACCGATTAAGCACATACATTCTTTTGGAAAAGAGATTCATGCTATACACGCAACATTAGATGGCTTAAATTTTAAAATGGATAATGAAACATATCATGCAAATATTTTAGGTTCATTTAATGCCATGAATTTAGCAGCCTCTATTAAAGTCGCCAAAGCCTTAGATGTTGATGAAGAAATGATTAAAAAACAATTAAATACTTTAGAACCAACAGCCCATCGACTACAACGTATGGATGCTGGTGGAAAAGTTATTATTGATGATTCTTTTAATGGAAACATAGATGGTATGTTAGAAGGATTTAGTTTGGCTTCTACTTATGAGGGTAGAAAAGTGCTTATTACCCCAGGTTTGGTAGAAGTTGATGATGCATTTAATATTGAAGTAGCTCAAAAAGCCAATGAAGTTTTTGATTTGGTTGTTATTACAGGTGATTTAAATTATGCAATTTTTAAAGAGCATATAGCTACGGATAAATTGTTAAAACTAGAAAGTAAAGATAAGATGCAAGAGATGCTTGTGACGGAAACAAAAGTTGGAGATTTAATTTTATTTGCCAATGATGCACCAAGTTTTATATAAAGTAAGTTATGAAGGTTTAATAATTAAATGAGGACAAATATGATAATATCGTTATATTTAATATAAAAGGGAAAATATGGGATTATTTGAGAGCCTATTTGCATATCTTGGAAAAAGTTCTGCCATTACTATTTTTGTATTGGCAATACTTTCAGTTTATTTATTTATTGTACTTTGGATTTATATTTATAGATATTTCTCTTTAAGATCTAAGATTTCTACTGAAGAGTATTCATTAAAAAAACTTTATATGGGACGTGCTAAAACAGTTGAAAAAAACTCTTTATTACATCCTTTTTTAGCTAAGGTACTTATTCCCAATCAAGCTATTTTCTCTGTGGCTAAAAACTCTGCTATCAAATCAGCTACAAGTGGTTTAACTGCTTTATCTATTATTGCATCTACTTCACCTTTTATTGGACTTTTTGGTACGGTCGTTGCTATTTTAGAAACATTTTCTGGACTTGGTACACAAAGTGGAACGTCCATAGCCATTGTGGCACCTGCTATTTCAGAAGCATTGGTAGCAACAGCTGCTGGGATTGCTGTGGCAACAGTTGCTTATACTTTTCATTTGATTTTGAAAAGAAAAGCCTATGAATTATCAGTACTATTAGAGAGTCAGTCTGACTTAATTTTATCTCAAAAGGCGTAGTTATGTATGAATGGGATGAAGCTCCAGACTTAAATATTACGCCACTGATTGATGTGATGTTAGTGCTTATGGCTATTTTTATGATTACCATTCCTGTTATGCATTATGAAGAGAAGATTAATCTTCCAGATGGTGCGCAAACTACTGCTGTTTCAGATGCTAAAGCTTTGACTGTTCGTATTACTAAAGATTTAACCGTACATTATAAAAGTGATAAATTTACTTTAGAAACATTTCCTGATGCTTTTAGATTAAAAACGGGTGACATTGAAAAAGACCAAGTTGTTTTTATAAATGCTGACAAAGAGATTGCTTATGAGCATGTTATGTATTTATTGAAAGTAGTAAAGCAGAGTGAGTTTAAAAAAGTGTCTTTGTTAACTCAGTAAAAAACAGCAGTCATGAATGACTGCTATTTGTATTATTTTTCGTCATCATCATCTGAACCAGCAACGGCTCTTACCCCTGCAGCTCCAACATCTATGGCAGCACCTGCAACAGCCCCAACAACTTTTATGGGTGCTGTAATTACTTGTGTACAGCCTGTCATAAAAATTACTACAATGGCAATTAGACTAAATTGTTTCATTGGTATCTCTCCTTTCTAGTTTTTGACTTTTTTGTGTTTCTACTGTAATTTCCTTGTCTAAATTATTTAAAATTTCACGAGGTAAAAAATTTGGATAGAGTTGGCGATACTTTGAATTGTCACCTAAGAATTTCCATTCTGTATCTTTTTCTTTGATAATAATAAGTTTTTCAGCTTTTTTTATGGCTAAGGTTCTTTTCTTTACATCGATGTTTATATTTTCTTGACCATATTTATGAATGAGTGCATCGTATAAAAAATTTATTTTTTCCTCAGTATCATAAAGATTATTATTGAGAAATTGTATGTTTACCTTAGAGGTATAGTTGACTTGTGCAAACTCTGTTTCATTGGAAAAACGTAGTACAGGAGAAAATTTGGTGACGTTGGTTTCATAAGAAGTCATTATAATGTCGCTGGAATTCATCATTGAAGCAATATATTGTCGGTATAACTCAGGGTCAATAACATAAAAAAGTTTAGGGTAAGTCATATCTACAATAGCATCAGTATCAAAAGTAGCCAATTTATTTAAATAACTGTCGAGCATATTTTTGATTGTGGGTTGACTTTGATTTTCTATTTCTATTGGAGAAGTTGTGATGTTATTTTCTTGAACTTCTTCTTTTACAGCTTGTTTACTACCATTACAAGAGACTAAAAATAAAAGGACAAAGATTAAAATAAGATATTGAATATGGCGTATCATACGTTTCCCAATTATAAATTTTTTAGGTATTGTTTAACTTCTTCAAATGTTTTTTCTGTTCTCAAAGTGGAATGAGAGTTATCAATGTTTAGATTTTCCTGCTTAACTATTTTAAAATAAACGTAAGGATAAGAGAATTCTTCTTTTTCATCTATATGTTTTTTTAATAAGTTTTCGTTTGATTTTATAATTATATCATCTTTTAAATAGCGTAAGAGCATTTGTGTTAATTTTGGAGAGGAAAGGGGTTGACGCATCAGTGTAAAAGAGTGTAATTCTAGGGTTTTAAATACAAATTTCTTATAGTTGTTATCGACTAAAGAAGCGATACTTAAGAGTAAAGATACGGCAGAAGCGATACTAGAAGGAATATCTATATCATGAATATTTTCTCTCACTTTAAAGTTACCTGTAGAATAGACCCATCGAGCTTGTTCGTAATATTGCTCAACAATTAAGTTTGTAAATTGTGTTGCCATAATTAAAAAAGATTCATCTAAGGTATTTTGATACGCTATAATTAGGGTTTCTCCAAGGCTACTATAGTCTTCTAAAACGGCTTTAACATGTGCTTTTTCATTGATTTCTTTAGTATGGTAAAGTGTTCCTGAAACATAGAGTTCAGAGAGTATGGCTTCTAGGGTTTCTAAGGCATGAACTTGGTATTTTTTATCAAAACTTGATGCTAAAAATAGGGCTTTTACCATAAGTGCATTCCATGAGGTGATAATTATTTCATTTTCTAATGAAAAAAACTTAGTATGTTTACGTTGGGCTAACATAAAATTTATGCTTTGAAAAGCGACATTTTTATACTTTTCATTTTTACTAATAGCATAAGCACGTAAGTACAGCTCTATCAGTTGAGCATTATCATAAGTTGTTTTGACTGTGTAAGGTTCTTTCCATGCACTATCTTTACTGTACTGATAAAATCCTCCATTTTCTAAGTCATAAAAACCACCTTTTATCATATTATCAAGGCTTAGGGTAATGGCATTAAGTATTTGTTCATTATGTTCTAGCTGATAGAGGTCAAAAAGTAAATGTAATGTTGTCGTATTTGGAAACTTAGGTGCTTTAGAGAAGCCTCCAAATTGAGGGTCAAGTAACTTCTCTACATGTTGTTGAATTGTTTGGGTTATGGTACTATTGAGTTTAGTAGCCTGAATACTTTTGTCTTGTACATTAATATGTGAAAGTACTTCTTGTCCTTTTTGAGCCAAAGTATCATAATCTGTGATGTATTTTTTAGAAATAATTCTCAGTAAAGATTCTAAACTCAATTGGTCATCTATATCTTGGGCTGGTATGAATGATCCAGCATAGAAAGGTTCTAACTTGGCTGTTAAAAAAAGACTTAAAGGTGAACCTGTTGTTTCACGGTTCATTAAAGTATAAACTTTATGATAATAACGTTCAATATCTGGATGCTCATCCTTATTGACCAATATGGGAATAAAACGCGCATTTAAAAGTTCTATTATCACGCTATCATTAAAAGATTCTTCTTGCATTTTTTGAAACCATTGAGAGTGAGAATTATAAATAAATAAAAAAATAGATTTGTTCTCATGTTGCGCTTTTTTTAAATTTTCCTCTGAATAGGAGTACCAATAAATTTGTTCTTTTTTTTGCGTATCTGACATTATTTACCTTTATTACGTCACTTTAAATAAATACTAATAATAATTAACAGTTATTACTTAATAATATTTGTTAGGTCATTTTTTTTTAAATTATAAAGAGTTTTATACATATTATTTTGTTATAGTACTACACATATTGTACACATGTAATTAACTATAATAATTTAATTGATATTATTATTTTTACATTAAAAAAGGGATAAAAGAAGAATGAAGTTTTTAAAATTACTCTTACTTGTTACCACTATTGCTTTTGCTGGATTTGGACCAAAAGTAAATAATGATGGATTACTATCAGCTGAAGAGGCTTTTATAGTTACAGCTGTTCAGAATGGTGATGTTATTGAAACTAAGATTATCTTAGGAGACAAGATACATGTTACAGCTAATACCCTTAAATATTCTATCGTAGCGCCTGAAAAGATAGCACTTTCTGTAAAAGCTCCTCCTGCGCATGAAGTTGATGGTGATATGGTTTATGATAAAGAGATTTTAGTAAATATTCCTTTAAAAGAGATATATTCTAAGGTTTCTGGAGACTATACCTTAGCCATTGACTTTTCTGGTTGTTCAGAGGCTGGAATCTGTTATAATCCAATTTCTGATAAATTTACCTTTAAAGGCAACCCAAATGTGGAAGAGGGTACTTGGGGTAAAATTATGGAAGCACTCGATCAAGCAAATCCTATGGCAATTGTTGATATTTTGATTAATGAGAGTTCCTTCTTTGTGGTTTTATTATTTTTAATTATGGGCTTACTTCTTGCCTTAACACCTTGTATTTTCCCAATGATTCCTATTTTATCATCCATTATTGTTTCCCAACAATCTGAGGAGGAAGAGGCCAGTGCATTAAAGGGCTTTTTTATCTCTTTGGTTTATGTACTTTCAATGGCTGTTACTTATACCTTAGTAGGCGTTATTTCAGGTCTATTGGGTGCTGATATTCAAGCTGCGATGCAAAATCCATGGGTACTTACAGCATTTGCGTTGATGTTCTTTGCTTTGGCAATTTCACTTTTTGGTTATTATGAAATTCAACTTCCTTCTAAATGGCAAAGTAAAATTAATGCTATGAGCGACAACGCACAAGGTAATGGAATTATTGGAACTGTAATTATGGGCTTCCTTTCAGCCTTTATCATTGGACCATGTGTTGCACCACCATTGGCTGGGGCTGTTATTTTTATCTCTCAAACAGGAGATGCACTTCTGGGAGGAATTGCACTTTTTGCGATGAGTATGGGTATGGGGCTTCCTTTACTTTTAGTTGGAGCAGGTGCAGGTAAATTTATGCCAAGACCTGGTGGCTGGATGACCATTGTTTCACAAACATTTGGTGTTGTGATGTTGGCATTGGCTATCTTTATGTTAGGAAAAGTTCTTTCGGCTGAGTTTACCATGTTGTTATGGTCTCTATTTTTCATGGGTATTGCTTTTTATATGGGTGTATTTGATAATTCATCTGCCAAAGTTGGTATGAAAAAACTCTTTCAACTTTTTGCCTTTACTTCTTTAATTTATGGTGCTATTTTATTTATTGGTTTCATAACCAATGCAAAATCTATTTTAGATCCTTTAGAAAAGTTTACTTCTGCTAAGCTTATTCAGGGAACTGTACCCACTGAAAACACTTCTCATAAACTGGTAGCTGAAGCAGGGTATTCTATTGCTAAACTTGAAGCTAAAGTTCAAGCATCAACGAAGCCAGTTCTTGTTGACTTTAGAAAAAAATCTTGTGCAGCTTGTGATGAGTTAGAAGCGTTTACCTTTCCTCATCCTATAGTAAAAAAAGAGTTAGAACGGTTTACCTTTATTACCATTGATGTCACAGCTGGTACTGACGAGGAAAAAGCTTTAATGAAAAAATATACGCTATTTGGAACCCCAAGCATTCTTTTCTTTGATAAAGAAAATAAGGTTCTTCCTAAAAAAACCATTTCAGGTTTTGTGAATGCTGAAAAGTTTGCTAAACATTTAAAGACCATTAATTGAATCAAACTCTTAGTATTGGTGAACTTAACACCCTACATGTCGAACGTGACACAGATTTTGGTCTCTATTTAAGAGCAGAAAATTTTGAAGAAGTATTACTTCCAAACATCTATGTGATGGAAGATGAAATGCCTCTTGGCTCTGAAGTTGACGTATTTCTTTATACTGACTCTGAAGACAGACCTGTGGCTACTACTAAATTTCCTTATGCAAAACTTGGTGAATTTGGATATTTTACTGTTGTTGACTATCAGCGTTTTGGTGCTTTTGTAAACTGGGGGCTTCCGAAGGATCTTTTTGTGCCTCTTTCTCAGCAGAAATGTCATTTTCACATTGGTTCTAAGTATATTTTACGTGTTTGTTTAGACAAAGAGACAGGACGACTTTATGGAACGCATAAGATTGGTAAATGGCTTTCTAAAGAGACTGAATATTTAGAAATTAATCAAAAAATCAATGTTTTAGTACTTTCTCAAACACCACTTGGATATAAAGTGATTGTTGAAAATCTTCATGAAGGAATGCTTTTTGAAAATGAGATTTTTGAAACACTTAAAGTAGGAGATAGAAAAGAAGCTTATGTTAAAAAGATTCGTAAAGATGGCAAACTCGATCTATCTTTACAGCCTATTGGTAAAAAACAAAATGCTGATACTTTTGAAGAAAAAATATTAAAAGTTTTAAAAGAGAAAGAAGGTTTTGTTGCTTTAAACTCTAAGAGTGATGCTGAAGAGATTATGGAAGTGTTTGCTATGAGTAAGAAAAATTTTAAGCGTTCAGTAACAGCATTGATTGCTTCTAAGCAGATTGAATTATTTGAACAAGGCATCAAGCTTATTTAGCTGTTTAAAGTTATTCAGCCATTAAATCTAAGGTGTCATAAAACTCTTCTACCCCTTGGTAGCCATAAAGTACATTGTCATCGATCTTTTCACCTTCAGCATCAAAAAAGACAAAAGCAGGTGTGCCTAAAATATTAAAGTGCTTTTTCATTTCAAGCATTTTTTTGTCAGATTTATCAGCTACATTGATTTTGACAGCGACATAGTTTTCACTAAGTGACTTTATGATTTTAGCCTCTTTATAAGTGATTTCATTGAGCTTGTTACATAAAGAACAGTAGGAACTATAGAAGTAGATTAAAAGGGGTTTTTGTAGAGCGATTGCTTCAGTTTGTTTCTTTTTTAAATCACCCATATTATAAATTTCTGTAAAAAGAGGTGTTTGCTGAGACGCTGTGGTGGTATGCTCCATTGCAGTGTTGCTTTTGAGTGGTAACCAAAATGATTGATGCCCTTTAGCAGCTCCTATTAATAAGAGAATACCCCAAATAAGTAACACAACATTAATGGCTTTGAAAACTTTTTGAAATGCTTTTTCTTTTTTGTTACTCTCCATTACCCCAAAATAGATTGCAATGGTAATAAGTAATATTCCCCAAAAGAGTAGAGATGAGACTTGGTTAACACTGGAAAATAGTTCAATCATTTGGTATCCTTTTTTATAATAAGAATAATATCATGATTTTTATCTATAATCTATGGCTCTGTTTATTTATAGGATGCTTCTATGGATAGAGTGTCTAGTAGCGTAACAAGAATAGGATAAGCGTTTAAACTATTTTTATAAGCCTATGTAATTACTTTGTTATCAAACTATTATAAATCTGTAATAAAATTCGTCTATATTATTGCTAAAGAAAAAGGAATTTTGAATGACACAAAGAATATTACCTACTTATCATGACCAGCGAGTCTTAGAAATGGCAAAAAATAGGTTGATGTTAGAAGAGTTTTTAGTAAGAGAAGCTAACCTTTCTGTTAGAGATGAGTATGATAGAAATGCACTTTATTGGTCAATTAAACATCGCCATCAGTATAATGTTAAAATGTTACTAAAATATAATATTAGCTTAATTGTAAGTAATAACACCCATGCACTCTTTCATACTATTTTATCTAATGACATTGAAATATTTATGCACATCTTTGCACTCACAGATATTGATGTTAACATACGAGATACGAATGGTTCTACTTTACTAATGAAAGCTATTGACGCAAGGTCAATCAATATTACGCGTTATCTTATTAATCAAGGAGCAGATCTTTACTTAGAAGATAGTAATGGTCAAACAGTTTCTGAGTACATTCAAAAATGTGACTATCAAGATCTTTATAATTTGGTTTACTACCGTATTGTTTATGAAAAGTCACAGCTTGCTTAAAATATAAGTGTTAACTTTTGCCCATTAAAAAAATAATAAGGAGAGTACTTACTCTAGCCAATAGATTCAATGTGTTTATGGTATTTTTGATAATGACTTCTTTTTTACAAGAGATTGGATAAAATGTTTTTGAAAAAAAACAGGAATAGAGATGCCATACCTTATGAACAAAATAACCTTATTATTAATGACGAGTATGATGCTTTTTGCACAAAATACTTATGAAGATTACCAACCTCAACAATTTTTCTCTTCAGGGGATATGGATGCTTTTTTTAGCAGTAAAGAGGGAGAGTTTTTAAAAAAACTGGTGGTTGATGGACATGAATATTATATGCAAGAAGATGGTGACCTTTTTGAAGAAGATGTGGCGACCATTGAGCATGAAGTTTTCTCAGCAAAAAAAGATATTTTTTCTTTTGGGAAGTCAAAACGTCTTTTGGCAACGAAAGTTTATCCCAGTTATCAAAAAGCTTTTTATTCAAATTGTGATTATGAAATTCAAGAAAAAAAGTTAATCCCCATTCAGAAAAGTTGTGGATTTACATACCGAAAAAATAAAAACCGTTCAGAGCGTATTGAGTGGGAGCATGTGGTTCCTGCTTGGCACTTTGGGCATCAATTACGTTGTTGGCAAAATGGTGGACGTATGACTTGTCGACAGACTAATACCAAGTTTAAACAGATGGAAGCAGACATGCATAATCTAGTACCAGCCATTGGAGAGATTAATGGAGACCGAAGTAACTATAAGTATGCCATGATTGAGGGAGAAAAACGTTTATATGGTAAAGTAGACATGGAAATTTTCTTTTCAGATAAAAAAGCTGAACCAAGTCCCCATGTTTATGGGGATATTGCTCGAACTTATTTTTATATGCGTGATCGTTATGGTCTACGAATCTCAAAAACCCAAGAAAAGATGTTAATCGCATGGAATAATCTTGACCCTGTATCAGCTTGGGAGAAAAAAAGAAACCTGCTTATTAAAGAGCTACAAGGTGATGACAACAAATATGTTTCAGCATACCAACAAATTGAACAACTTGGTGAAGTAACGAAAGACATTGCCAGTGATTTTGATGGTGTTAAAAAGGAACTTTCTGTTGAATATGCTGATTTATTAGAAAACTTTTCTCCTACCGTAGCTGGAATTATTCTTTTTATCATGACCCTTTTTGTGCTTTATAAGCGTAAAAAACAAATAAGCAAGACAGAGAAAAAAATTGAAAAAATAGAAGTTGAAAAAGAAGAACCTAGTGAAACTAAAGCATTTATGTTTATATCACAATTGGGGGATGTTGTTATTAGTTCTAATGACAAAGATGAAGTAATAATTGAAAAAACAGATGAAAATAATCCCCAACAACAATGGATACTCACGAAAGCCAATCAGAAAAAAGAGTATTTTTTCATTGAAAATTTAAGCAGTGGAAAAGTAATAGAGATTAAAGATGCTAATACTAATGATGGGGCTAAGATTGTTTTAAATAAAAAGAAAAGAAGCAGTAATGACCATCAAGAGTGGAAATTTGAGAGTGCTGAAGAGAAAGGTTATGTCTTTGTTATTAGTAAATGGTCATTGAATGTTTTAGATGTAAAGTATAAAAAAACAAACGATGGCACAAAGTTACAAAGCTTTCATAAGAAAGTACGTGGCACGAATAATCAAGAGTGGAGGGTTGAGACAATTATCAAATAATCAACATTGCATCCCCATAAGAGAAGAATCGATACTCTTTTTTTATGGCTTCTTCATAAAGTTTAAGTGTTTTTTTCCGTCCCACAAAAGCTGAAACCAACATAATAAGGGTACTTTTAGGCAAGTGAAAGTTTGTCAAAAGGTGAGTGACCCTTTGTGGCTTATTGCTAGGATTTAAAAATAAGTCACACTCTCCAGAAGTTTTTTGGGTTCTTGCAAAATACTCCACGGTTCTAGTAACCGTTGTTCCTATCGCAAGTATGGGTCTTTCACTTTCAAGTACTTTAGCACTCTTTTGAGGTATGTCAAAAAATTCAGAGTGCATAGGATGTTCTAAAATTTTTTCTACTTCTACAGGTTTAAAAGTTCCAGCTCCTACATGTAGGGTTACTTTATGGGTTTGATGTCTTTCTTCAAGTGCTGTAAAGAGTTCAGGTGTAAAGTGTAAAGACGCTGTTGGTGCTGCGACAGCTCCTGCATTTTTAGCAAAGAGGGTTTGATAGTTTGTTTCGTCTTCTTTGTTGTCTTCTCTTTGCATGTAAGGGGGTAGAGGGATGTGTCCTATTTCATCTAAGACTTGAACCAGTTCTTCAAAACGTATTGCTTCATTTTTATATTTGAAAGTGACAATACGAGAACCATCTTCATTAAACTTAACAACCGTAGCTACTAAGTTATGTTCAAAAAAGAGTTCCATGCCTATTTTTACTTTTCCTCGAATCATCACTAGGTACTCATGAGCAGAGAGAGGTTTGTTAAAAAGAAGTTCTACTTTTCCTCCTCCTTGTCCATACTTATCTGTTTTTTTCTTACCAAATATACGGGCCTTGATGACTTTTGTGTCATTTAAAAAGACATCACAGTTTTTAGGTAAATAATCTAAAAGATGTTTGAATGTTGTATGTGTAATGCTCTCTTCTTTTCGGTTATAAACTAAGAGCTTTGCATGATCACGAGGGTGTACAGGGTTTTGGGCTATGAGATGAGCAGGAAGCTCATAATCATAACTGGAAGTTAGAAGTTCATTGTTCATTGTTTACTTTACTATTTTTTATTAGTTAAAAGTTCTTTCTCTTCTTTTGGGTCTTCTTCATCATCTTCATCGTAGTCATGTGGATTCACATATTTAACAATGTAAATGGAGAGACCATAAAGTAAAATAAGTGGAATCGCCATGAGTAATTGTGTTAATATATCTGGTGGGGTTAAAAGGGCTGCTAAGGCAAAGATAATAATGACAGCATATTTAAAGAAGTCTTTGAGTGTTTTGTCCGTCACCATACCCAGTACAGCTAAGAAGTAGGCAATTACAGGTAATTCAAAGGCAATACCAAAACCCATCATAATTTTGGTAAAGAACCCTACATAGTCTTCAATGTTAATTAAAGGGGTATAGAGAAATGAACCAAAGGTAATAAGGAATTGGAATCCAAAAGGCGTAACAACATAATAGGCAAAGAGCACCCCTACAGCAAACATAAATGACCCCCCTACGACAAAAGGTGTTACCATTTTCTTTTCATTGGCATAGAGACCTGGTGCAATGAAAAGCCATAGTTGGTAAAGAACAAAAGGTAAAGCACCTAAGAGACCAGCAAAGAAGGAAACTTTTAAGGCTACGAAGAAGGCTCCTCCGACTTGATGGGTTGTGACTTGTCCATCAAAAGTAGATTTGTCAATATTTTCATTAAGCCCAACAAGCGTTTCTTTTAACTCTGTAGCTGCTGTTGTTGCATCTTTGAGTAATAAGGAAAGCTCATCAGTAGCCAGATCAGCTGCTTCTCTTAAGGCTCTTTCAAGTTTTATGGCAGCTAGTTCTTGGGCAGAATTAGGACTTGCTTCTGGCACTTTTATGCTGATATTTGATTCATTGTTTTCTAAAGGTTCTAAGTGCCATGTGGCTTTTTCTTGAGCGTTAACAATTCTACCTACTTCAGTTAATGCTTCATTAAGTGGTGCTGTAATCCATGTTAAAATAGGATTGTGAAAAGTAAAAGCAATAATAAAAGCGAGGATAATAGAAGCAACAGAGAGGCTTAATCGTTTACGGAGTTCGGCTAAATGAGGTTTGATTTCAGCTAACATTAATGCTCACCTGCTTGATTTTCTTCAGCTTTTTTCTTAGCTTCTTGTTTAAGTATTTTGTTTTCTTTTTTTACTTCACTAAGTGTGGCATCGCTAACAGTTTTCTTTTTAAAAGTGATTTCTTGATCTTGTTTTGCTTCAACTTGGGTAGCTTGTGTCTCAGGCTCTCTATGAGTGATTCTTTCAAAATTCTCTTTAACTGAACCTAAATCAGCACTTTCTCTTAAGTCATTCATAGGATTTAAATTTTTAAAACCTTGTAATTCTTCAGTTGCTTTTTCCAGTTGCTCTTTATAGCCTAAAGCCTCTCGTTTAAGTTCATCAAGATTTACTTCTTCATTTAAAGATTGTTTTGCATCGGTGATTGCATTTTTAGCACTTTTAATAAATTTTGCTATGTCTACCATAGCACCAGGTAATTTCTCTGGCCCTAAAAAAATTATTGCGATAATGGCAATAAATAGTATTTCCATAAAACCTAGTCCAAACATATAGGCATCCCTTGTGTGTTAATTGTTGTATTTTACCTATAAAAGATTAAGAGCTAGACAAATTAGTGCTATTTAATGTTCTAAGACATTCTGGATTTAATCTAATATATACAGTACAAGTTCATCAGCGATAAAATAGTTGTTATTTATATATATGTTTTTTTCTTTGATAAGTTTTTCTTTTTCAACTAAAAAATCAGCACGTTTTTTCATGGTTTCATTTAATATTTCTTGCTTCACTCCAGTATTAGAACGTAGACCTAAGAAAATTTTTTCTGTTAGTAACTCCTCCTCATTTAAAGGCTCTTCTTGAATAGTTAATGGCTCTTTAATATATAAATTAATATCAGAAGTAGGGTAAAGTCGAACATTTTCTTTGAACCCAACGGCTCCTGTACCCACACCCATATAATCTTTAAGTTGCCAATAGCCTTTATTGTGTTCACTCTCATAGGTTCCAAAATTTGAAATTTCATAGTGTTTAAAACCTTTACGTGTAATCTCTTTGGCAACAAAGAAAGCCAATTCATCATTTGTTTGCCTCACAGTTGGGGTGGATGCAAACTTTGTACCACTTTCAATGGTGAGTTCATAAGCTGAAATATGATTAATAGGGAGTTTAAAAGCTTCATCAATATCATATTTTAGTAGGGTTTCCGTATCTCCTTGGTAGTTATAGATGAGATCAAGGGAGAGATTTTTAAAACCAATTTTAGCTGCATTTATTATGGCTTCTTTCGCTTGTTGTGGGTTATGCGCTCGGTTAAGTGCTTTTAGTTTTTCTTCATTGAAGCTTTGTACTCCAAATGAAATTCGGTTTACCCCTAAATCATACATGCCTTGAAGCCACGCTTTAGTAGCTGAATTGGGGTTGGCTTCAGATGTTATTTCTATATTTTTTTTTAAGAAAGGTTGAATGCTTTCAAAAATAGGTTTATAAAGTTTAGGATGAACTGTTGAAGGGGTTCCTCCTCCTATAAAAACAGTTTCAATTTGATTGGCTTGAACGTTAAAACGTTTGAGTTCATATTGTAGTTGCTCTTCTAGGGAACGCATATAGCTTTGCCGTGTATCAAATTTATCGACATAAGAGTTAAATGAGCAGTAATGGCACTTGGAGTCGCAATACGGAATATGGATGTATAAAAGCATTTTTCCACCATGAATATTTTTTGAAATTTTATCTAAAGAAGCTGAGGTTATTTGGGCTTATTTTTTTAGGAGAGGCTTTGGCTTTCTTTAGACTTATTTTTACCATTCATTAACAAAATTTTAGATAAAATTTCATTGAAATAATGATGAAAGAAGAGTAATAAAAATGCAGACAGAAAAGCGTTATCGCCCAAATGTCGCAGCTGTGATACTCTCTTCAAATTATCCACAGAAATGTGAATTTTTTTTAGGTAAACGTTCCGATGTTCGGAACACATGGCAATTTCCCCAAGGTGGAATAGATGAAGGTGAAACACCTGCTGAAGCTTTGATTCGTGAGTTAGAAGAGGAGATAGGATGTTGTGCTATTGATATCATAGCAGAATATCCATATTGGATTTCATATGACTTTCCAAAAGGGGGAAAGTCTCGTAAAATGTACCCATTTGATGGACAAACACAAAAATACTTTTTAGTTAGATTACGAGATGATGCAGAGATTAACCTTGAGAGTTACCATGAACCAGAATTTGAAGACTACAATTATGTAGAGTATAAACAGTTGCTACGTAAAGCAACTTATTTTAAACGACATGTTTATAGACGTGTGATAGACCATTTTGTAAAAGAAGGACATATAGTCGATGTTAATAGTGCATAAGTACGGTGGAACAAGTGTAGGTGACTTAGAACGTATTGGAAATGTGGCGAGTAGAGTAGCTAAAGCAAAAGAAGCTGGAGATGATATTGTTGTGGTGGTTTCAGCCATGAGTGGTGAAACCAATAAGTTGACAGATTTTGCGAAACATTTTTCAAACAATCCCTCTAAGCGTGAGATGGATATGCTATTAAGTTCTGGTGAACGTGTGACAGCTGCACTACTAGCCATTGCTTTAGAAGAGAAAGGTATTCCTGCCATAGCCATGACTGGTCGTCAAGCTGGGATTTTAACAGATGATGAACATACTTATGCAAGAATTGAATCAATCGACCCTTCAGCAATGAAAAATGAAGTTTCTGCTGGAAAAGTAGTAATTGTTTCTGGTTTTCAAGGGATTAATGCAATGGGTTCAGTCACAACACTTGGACGAGGGGGTTCAGATCTTTCAGCCGTTGCCGTTGCAGGTGCCTTAAAAGCTGATGCTTGTGAAATTTATTCAGATGTAGATGGTATTTACACGACTGATCCACGCATTGAACCTAAAGCTAGAAAAATGGATTTTATCTCTTATGATGAGATGTTAGAACTGGCTTCTTTAGGTGCCAAGGTTTTACAAAACCGTTCAGTTGAGTTAGCAAAAAAATTAAATGTAAAAATGATAGCAAAAAGTTCATTCTCAGATGCAGAGGGAACAGTAATTGGTGAGGAGACAGAAGAGATGGAAGCAGTTTTAGTAAGTGGTATAGCCGTAGATAGAAACCAAGCAAGAGTAAGCCTTAGGGAGGTATCTGATAAACCAGGTATTGCAGCAGAGATTTTTTCCACCTTAGCAGAAAAAAATGTAAATGTTGACATGATTATTCAAAATGCTTCTCAAGAGGGAGCAACGAATTTAGGATTTACAGTTCCAGCTTCTGAGATTGATAATGCACGTACCATTATGGAAGCTTTTGATCATGACATTGGTAGCATGGACTTAGATGATTCTGTGTGTAAAGTTTCTGTGGTAGGTGTGGGCATGAAATCTCATGCTGGTGTGGCTGCGACAGCATTTTGTGCTTTAGCAAAAGAAAATATTAATATCGAGATGATTTCAACGTCAGAAATTAAGGTTTCAATGATTGTAGCTGAGAAATATGCAGAACTGGCCGTACGTACCTTACATACTGCGTATAATTTAGATAAATAGTTCAATGACACCAATTTTAAGTTGGACACTGGATACTATCAGGGAAGAAGATTCATCCTTTTCATGGATGGAAGAGTGTCGTTACGACTGGGTTCCAGTTGTTCAGAATGCTGTGAGTAAAATTATTGAAGGTCAAACAATATTACTTTTGACTGATGAGAAGCAATCATGGTATGCTAAATATGTTGCTTCTAAAATTAATAACTTGTATAATGAGCGACCATTTTTACCTGTTTATACCCTAAGATCGATGTTTCATAACTTGAATAAAATGAAAAATACCCAAGAGCTGGATCTTTTAGAAGATATGTTAGATATTTCTTATCCCAATGGATATTTTATTTGGTATATTGGTTCAGCTGAGAGCAGTTATTCTAAATTTGCATTTAGAAATGATGAAAATCTTTTATGGGTGATTGATGGGGATGTTCCTAATGCTTTTTATCTTAAAAATGCAGGTTCTTCTTTGGACATTAAGCTCATTCAGCTTTTTAAACTTTTTAACAAAACCATAGATGCATCACTCTTTGGTGACATAAGTCTGGATTAATTGATGTTATTGGCTTCAGGTATTATTATTACGTATCAAGCTGACACTGTTTTAAATGATTTAGAAGCTCAAAGAACAACAGAACTTTTTAGCATCATTAGAAGCCAAGATGAGAAGGGTAAAGCCAAAGAGTTTTTGGTTGAACATGCACAACTGGCTATATCTAAGGCATATATCGCTTCTGAAAACTTAAATTATATTATTTTGATTGCCCCAAAATTTTCAGATGTTTCCCAAAATCGCTTACTTAAAATTTTAGAAGAACCTCCTAAAAATAAAGCCTTTATTATTATAACTGAATCTAAGTCAGCATTGCTTGACACCATTCAGTCACGTCTTCCTATAAACATTTTACATGATAATCATAAGGAAGAACATTTGTCCTTAGATGTTAAAAATTTGAATTTAACCAAAGTTTATGAGTTTGTACAGGAAAATAGTCGAATTTCAAGTACCGAATGCAAGGTATTAGTAGAAAATATTTCATTAGAGGCTATGAAATCAGGAAAATATAATTTAGATGAAAGTACGTTAAAAGTTTTTTCAGATTGTGTGAAAGCTTTAGATCTTGGTTCACCTGTTACTTTTGTTTTGAATGTTTTACTTTTGAAGTTGTTAGCAAAGATAAAGAGATAAGCATGAATATTTATCAACTAAATAGCATAAAAAATAAAAAGCAATTTTTAAAAGACTTAAAAGTACATGGTGGAGGTATTTCTATTATGGCAAAGAAAATGGAATTACTCTATTTTTTTATAAAAGATTTAAAAACACCAGCAGCGAATATCTTGAAACAAGATGCTTTGAGTATAGGCGCTGAGTTGGCTACACCTTCAGGGGTTATAACTTGTGAAAAAGAGACTTATGACTGTCTTTTAGTAGGAACACGTAAACATATGGAAGTATTGTCCCAAAAAGAGTTGGCACAACCTTTTGGATTGAAAGCTTTGGCAAAAGAGTTACAAGATTTTTTAAAAACTAAAGAGTATCCTAAGCAAATCATGGGAGTTATCAATGCCAATGATGACAGTTTTTTTGCAGGTTCACGGTTTCAAAAAGAGGATGCTGTAGAACAAATTAAAAAGATGATGGCTGATGGTGCAAATATCATAGACATAGGTGCTGTTTCAAGTCGACCGAATGCTCCTTTAGTTTCTGAAGAAGAAGAGTTAGACCGTATAAAAGAGATTTGTGATGCTATTAAGTCTGAAAAACTATATGAACAAGTTTCTTTTTCCATAGATTCTTATAGCCCTGCTGTGATAGCGTATGCTTTAAAGTCTGGATTTAACTTTGTTAATGACATTACAGGTGCTTCTAATGATGAGGTTATAAAGTTGGCTGTAGAATATGATGCTAAACTTTGTATTATGCATATGCAGGGAACACCACAAGATATGCAAGACAATCCTACTTATGAAGATATTATGGTAGAAGTTTCAGAGTTTTTTGAAGAACGCATAATGAAATGTCAAGCTTTAGGCTTGGAGGTAAATGATATTATTTTAGATGTTGGCATAGGGTTTGGAAAGACTTTAGAACATAATTTAATGCTCATAAAAAATATGGGACATTTTAAAAAGTTTGGCTGTGCAGTATTAGTAGGTGCTAGTCGAAAATCCATGATAGATAAAATCATTCCTACCCCAATAGAAGAACGTTTGGCTGGAACCTTAGCCATTCATCTTAAAGCTATATCCAATGGAGCAAGTTTAGTACGTTGTCATGATGTTAAAGAGCATCAACAGGCTTTGGCTGTTTGGGAAGCGTTGCAGTAAGTATTGATAGATGCTGAATAAAATTCAAATTAAAAACAAATAAAAAGGATTGTACGAATGTTCAAAGAGTTGGTTATATCATTTTTACTGCTTCAAACCGTGAGTTATGCAGAGTGGCAAAATACGCTTTCGGATGCGTATCATAATGTGAAAAAGAACATACAGCCTACTGAGTTGTCTGCTGAAGAAAAGAAAGCAAAGAAATTTAGAATCTTATGGGAAGATGTTTTTGAAGAGTACCAAGAAGGCGTAATGTTACTTGATAAATCTCAATATGCACCCAATGAAGCGTGGTTTAAAAAAGATCAGATTGATTATAAAGGTGATATTGATGAGGTGATTAATAACATTATTAAAATTTTAATTGATGATGATTTACTGGCATATAAAGATGAATTGGATGATATAAATAATGAAGTTTCTGAACTAAGGGCTGATAGAACGGAATTTTTTGAAAAGAAAATACATGCGCCAATAAAGAGCAGGGTTTCCACAACTCAAACTGAGTATGAAGAAAAAATAAAAGATACCAATGATAAAATAAAGGTCTTAGAGGGTAATATTAATACCATTAAAATAAGGGTGCAACAGAGATTTGAAAACAATGGGATTAATTTATCGTTATCGGATATTAATCAATTGATAAGTAGGGTTTATGGAAATGATATTATTCAAATGACGGTTATTTTTGAAGTACTTAAGAAAATTACCAAGCAAATTGGAATGCTGATGCAAGAGAGTCAAGAAGATTTGGCACAGTCAAAAAAATACTATGGTATGCATTTGATTTCTTTGCAGTTGGTGGTACACATTCAACAAGAGTACATGAATAGCGTAGATAATTACATACTACAAGTTGACTCAATTATTCAAAAAACAGATGAAATGATAAAGCGTACAAGTAGCGCTTATGAGTTGGAAAAAGATAAGGATTTAAAGTCAGGTTATTTAAACAATCAAGAAATACAGAGCTTTAATAAGTCCGTTGCTCAAGCTTATAAACAAGATTTATTAGAGAGTCAAGCTAAAATTGCTTTAGCCCAACAGACAACGATTGCCCAGTTAAAGTTGGCAGAAAACACCTATCAAACGGTGTCCTTAAGTGGAAAACTTTACTCTTTGATTCAAAACAGTAATATGCTTTTTAAGAGGATTACAGAAATACAAGTGCCTAAGTTAGAACCATTTAAAAATCAAAAAATGAAATTACAATATGATGAAATTACCACCAAACTATTAAGTGATTAGTAGTTTGGCTTAAGTATTTAAACTTTTAATACGAGGGGAGCTACCTGCGTGACATTGAGGTCAGATTTCTTTTTTTCTTCTTTTTTATTTTCAACTTCTTTATTGACAGCTTCAACTTTGTCTTTAATTATTTTGGGGTTAATATTAAGCGTGGGGCTACTTGGTGCTGTAGTACTATGAACAGCAGTTTGCATCTCTTTTAAAGCCCTATTAATCTCAATTAGACCATAAGTATCATTACACTGTTTATCATATTTTAAGGTGTCATCTCGTAAATTATGAATACTATAAGCCTTTAAGTCAAGTGTTTTCTTTTTAAGCATTTTTTTCGCATATCGGCTTCTACCAAGTTCAACACCTTTACGAATTTCTGGAGAGAGTGCATTGGCATAAGCTTTTTTTTCATCAACAGACTCAACATTGTTTTCTAAAAAAACAGCTTTAGCCGTATTGGTTACCAATGAAACCCCAAACAGACCTGATACTGTATCAAAAAGGTTCATATAGAGTGAGTTTTTGTTCTCATCGACTTCAGGTTTTTTAAGAGGGTTATTTAAGTAGTTTTGGCATTGCATGTCTGATTTTAAAATAAATTCATCCAAAAAATCATTACGTTCTTCTATGTTAGAATGTTCCTTTAAGGAATGCATGAAGTGGACGTGATTGGTTTGAAAGGTTAAGTCTTGTTGATGTTTTTCGTTTAGGTTTGTGCTAAGCATATTGGGCATGGTTGGTACACAAGCAGTAAATAGTATGACTGTAAATATGGAAGTAATGGGTAGTATCTTCTGCATTCTTCTTATTTCCCTTTGAATAAATTACTCTATTATACTTTGTTTAGATGATTTTTTCAAGAGAGATAAGAGGTGCTTCTAGCGTATACTTTGTGTTTGAATGGCTTGATTTTTAATCACTTTATTACTCATTGGCGTGGCAAAAGTAACATCTGGAACCTCTTTGGCAACTTTATAGGCAAGTGCATAATAAGCCATATCAGCTGTACCTATACCAGCTTTTTTTCGATTAATTTTGATAACTATTTGTTGATTTTTAATTTGGGGTTGACCAACTTTTACTTGTGTAGACCCAGAACCTTCAGTGATACGGTAAATTAGAAGATTATATTTTTTAAAATCAATAGGGTTGACGGTTAATGCTTTAATAAAGTTGTTTTTTTGGTTCCATGATGTTTGTTGTTTAATTGTTGAAATGAAACCATTTAAATGATTTTGGGAGCTTAGTACTTGGGTCTGCAAATTACTGTAGCCATTTTCTCTAAAGGGAATAGCCATTTTTACTATTCTAGGAGTTGATAGTTCGGTTGGAATAGGGCTTACATTGTTATTGGTATGTGTACTTTTACTAGGAAGAAGTTTATTAGAGGAAGGGCTACAAGCTGTAAATAAGAGAGCCAGAGATAAAGTTGAGAGTGTTTTTAACATAAAAAATCCTTTTTTGTTATTATAAGACAAAAAAGAATTTTTGTAAAGGTTTTTATTTGTGTTCTATTTGTTGTATGGGTGTTCCATCAGTTGTTGTACTTGTTCCTCCTGAACCAAATACTTTAGAAACAATGCTTTTTAATCCAGTCTCATTGGCTTCGTAATCACGCTCTGCTTCTTGTAAAGAATTTTCCCATGCTGTTGAAAAGCCAGGTGCTTGTGACATCATTTTTCTCAGTGCAGTGTCATAAATATTTAAAAGTCTAAGTTCAGCACGTCCAGGCTTTTGATTTAAAGTTTGTACTGAAATTCTTAGGTTTTCATTGTCTTGTTTTACTTTGTCTAATTCAGCTACAAGGCTATTGTTACCAGCATTGGTAATCTTCATTTGTCTGTCTAAATGGTCTTTGTATTCTTTGAGCTCTTTTTTATGTTTTCGTAGCGTGAGATAAGATTTTATATAGGATAATAATCCTCCTAAAAGAATACCTCCAATAATAAGTAAAATTGTTTCAGCTGTAAATTCAAAGTTCATTGTCTGTCCTGTCCTAATGATAATTTTGAGAATTATAGCATAAGAGCTGTTGTAAGGCTAAGAGAATATAGAAGATTTCTTATTTCCCATATTTAATATGGGAATGACTGGAACAGTTGTTCTGTATTTTAAGAGATTATAGGATTAAAGGTAAGAACAGCAGTAATCTACCATGCCTTTAGCATTGACTTGAAACTTTGAGTTAGCAGGTACATTGAAACTCTCACCAGCATTGGCTGTTGACCACTCAGTTTCACCATCTAGTTTGTAGTCAAGCTCACCAGAGGTTACTTCCATAAGTTCAGCAGCTTCTGTACCAAATGTATACTCACCACTTGCCATAAAACCTAAGGTTTTTTTAGATCCATCAGCAAAGTTGATTGTTCTACTTGTTACAGCTCCATCAAAGTAGCTATTACCTTTTACTTCTACGCTTACATTGTCAAAATTCATTTTTTTCCTTTGTGTTATTTTACCCGTGTGTCTGTTTCTAGTTTTATGTTCTCCGAGTCCATATGTGCTTCAAGGTTTGCACCTGTAAGTGTCTCTTGAAGTAGGGCATCTTTGTCAAGGTCAAGTGCTTCAAACGCATGGTCTGTTAAGAGTTCAGTAAATTCAAAAATTTCTTTAGTGATTTCAAACTTGTTATCACGTATGTTGATGTTTTTGAAATGCTTTAAAATAGCTTGAACTCCTGCATTATCGCTCTCTTTCATCTCTTCATAACCAAAAGCAATGACATAAACACCAGCAATGACAGCTGATTCAAGAAAGTTATTAATTCTTCTTAGTTCAACTTCATCATTTGGAAAATTATCTAAGTTTAGTAGAACCAAATGATAGTTCATTTTCATTTTTGACTTTTGATTATGTTCATCTATTGTTTGTCTGTTACAACAGAGTATCTCTTGGTGCCTAGAAACAATGGTCTCTTCTATCTCTTCAAAATGTGCTGAAATCATTGCATCATTGTATGAAATTTGATAAAGATGCATGTACTGTAAGGGTGAAAGGTTATAAAACTTTTTTCTACCAAAATCAAAAAGATTTACTTTTAAACTCTCATGAGGCATACTAGAAAGCAGTTCTAAACAAAGACTCTCTAACATGGTATCTACTTGTTTTTCAGATACTTTGTCATAAAGTAAACAAAACCCACCATCATTAGATGGAGTGTATAAAGGCATACGTCCACTGTCTTTAGCGACTAAGTCGCCCAAATGGAATCCCCAAGGGAAGGTATAGTTTTCTTTGTTTTGTGCCATTGTTCTGCCTCGTCTCGTAATTTTTGTGCATTATATCAGCATTGCTCTAAAATTTTTAGATTTATTCTTTAGATGTGTTGTTATGATCTTTTTTAAATAAAGAACTTATCCAATTGGTTACAGAACACCCAGTATAACAAGTTCCATTGCGTTCACAGTGCGTACGTCGCATGTTTGAGATAAGAAAAAATAAGAACCCAAGAGCAATAATAAATTGAATCCCTCCCATAACCCAATTCTCTATAAGCAGGTTTTCAATGGCAAAAACAAACAGAACGATGGTTAAAATAAAGCACATGATGATTCCTTTTGGTGAATTATATTTTCTTTTTTATTTCTCATAAAACTTCTCAACAAACTTTACAATCTTATCCAACACCCGTGCCACTACTTTTTTTCGTTGTAGCAATTTGTGCTTTGTTTTTAAAGTTTTTGCCACATCGTTTGCTAAGGGTTTTCGTTCGTCGTAGAGGTAGGTGTCTATGACTTTTTTTAGTTCATCATTGTGTAGCTCTTCTTCTTCACAGATTTCTAGGAAGGCTTTTTCTTTTTGGGCATCCCAAAAGTTTTCAAAGACCTCTTCTATTTTGTTGGCATCTTCTATTTGCATCAAGTTTTCATTGATGAATTTTTCAATGAGTTCGCGTTTACTCCTAAGCGTTGCATTTCCGTTGATGATGTTGTCTATCTGTTCTTTTTGTTTTTTCTTCTCTTCGTCATCGGCATTTTTGTACTTGGCTAAGAGTTGTAAAATATAATAGAGGTTAATCTCATCTTTGTGTATGAGTTCTAACTCAAAGTCTACATCTTCGAGTATGGAGACTTTTTCGGTATTGCTTTCACCATTTGCCCCTAACGCTTCGTAGAGGTCAAGGTATTTGGATTTATAGTTTTCAAACTCTTGACGTTTCATTTTGACATCTGACCATTTAAAATCACTAAAACTCTCTAAGATGTTTTTTACTCTCAAAATCTGTCTAAATGCCTTTATAAAACTTAGTTTAGCCTCTTCATGTTCTAGGTCGTTCACGCTGTCTACGGTGGGAGCTATGGCGATTAAGGCATCGTACTTTTCATCAAATTTTGTGATATACTCTTCATAAGGTTGCATCAAAATCGTTTCATTGGCATTTTCATTTGAAAAGAGGGTAATGGCTTCATCGGTAGCACTTTTTAAGTTTCTAAAACAGACAATGTTCCCTTGTGATTTTTGTTCGTTGAGTATTCGGTTGGTTCGACTAAAGGCTTGTATGAGTCCGTGGTATTTTAGGTTTTTGTCCACGTAAAGGGTGTTGAGCGTTTTGCTGTCAAAGCCTGTTAAAAACATGTTGACAACCAGTAAAATATCTATGTTTCTGTTTTTAACTTGTTTGGAGATGTCGTTGTAGTAGTTGTAATAACTTTGGCTGTCTTTGGTGCTAAAACTTGAACCAAACATTGCGTTGTAGTCTTTTATGTATTCATCTAACTTTTCACGGGTGTGTTGGTTGATATTTTTTTCATCTACGGTTGCACCATTGCTTTCATCGAGCGTTTCTATGCCGTTGGCATCTTTATCGTTTTCGTTGCTAGAGTATGAAAAAATGGTGGCTATTTTGAGTTTGTGTTCTTTGCGTTTAAAGAGTTCATAGTATTTTATGAGCATCTCTACCGAACCCACACACATCATGGCTGTAAACTCTTTGCTGTGTGTTTTTCGGTCATGATTGGCGATGATGTAATCGACGATTTTTTCTATTCGTTGGTCACTTTCTAACAGTTCTTTAGTGTCAATGGCTTCTACTTCTATGTCGATATTATTGGCGTTTCCTTCTTTTTCTTTGTATTTACCTAGGTACTCTACTGAAAATTTCAATACATTGTCATCTGCAATGGCATCAGTTATGACGTATTTGTGAAGGCTTTCATGAAACAAGTCTTTGGTGGTGCGTTTTCCAATATCGTTTTTTGAGGCATTGTCAGCAAATATGGGTGTGCCTGTAAATCCTATCATTTGATTGTTGTTAAAAAAGTTACTGATGTTTCGGTGTGTTTCCCCAAATTGGCTTCGGTGACACTCATCAAATATAAAAACAACATGCTCTTCTTTTAAGACTTTCATTTGTTCTAAGTATTGAGTTTTACTAATGGCTGTGTTAAGCTTTTGAATCGTGGTTACAATGAGTTTGGTTGTATCGTCTGTAAACTGTTTTACCAGTGCTTTGGTGTTGTCTGTACCATCAACCGAACCATCGGAAAAGCTGTTAAATTCTTTGGTGGTTTGAAAGTTCAAGTCTTTTCTGTCGACCACAAAAACGACTTTATGCACTTTGGGAAGCTTCATCAAGATTTGAGATGTTTTAAATGCTGTTAGGGTTTTACCAGAGCCTGTGGTGTGCCAAATATAGCCATTTTTAGCACTGTTAGAGACACGGTTTATAATCGCTTCTACAGCATGGTACTGATAGGGTCGTAGTACCATGAGTATCTTGGGGACTTGTGCCAGTACGATGTATTTGCATATCATTTTAGAGAGCTGGCATCGTTCTAAAAATGTGTTGGTAAATTCGTCAAGATTTGTAATGTTATTGTTTTTTTCATCAGCCCAATAAAAGGTTTGTTTAAAAGATTGCTTTTTATTGTTGGCATAATATTTGGTGTTGACTCCATTGCTTATAACAAACAGTTGCACATAGTTAAACAGTGCATTGTTAGAGCCATAAGAGTGTCGTTGGTAACGGTTAATTTGATTGAACGCTTCTTTGAGTTCGAGTCCTCTTCTTTTAAGTTCTATTTGAACCAATGGCAAACCATTGATGAGTAGGGTTACGTCGTATCGGTTTTTATACACACCTTCCACCGTAACTTGTGAAGTAACTTGAAAAATGTTTTGACACCAATGTTCAGAGTCTAAAAACTCTATGTATTTTTTACTTCCATCGTCGCACTCTAAAGCAAAAGGGTCATCTCTTAATATTCCTGCTTTTTCAAATACATTGCCTTTGTTTAAACGGTTTAAAACCCTTTTAAATTCTGTTTGGCTCAACGTGGTTTTGTTGTGTTTTTCAAGCTGAATTTTTAAGTTTTCTTCTAGGGCTTTGTCATCTTTTATAATTACAGGTTCATATTTTAAGGCTATGAGTTGTTTGATGAGGTTTGCTTCTAAGAGTGCTTCGCTTTCATGGCTCATTGAGTTTTTCCTTTTAGACAAACATCTGCTGTAAAAGTGATTTTTTAAACGCTTTTACTTCATGTAGTTGCTGTGTGGTAAGTTCTATTTTTTTATCTATGGATGATAGGAAATTTGCTATTTTTGTTTGTTCTTTTAGGGGTGGTAGATTTAATTTTAATAATTTTAATTGGGAACTATATAAGTGAACAACTGAAATACCTTGGGATAATCTAGCAATATCTATTTTTTTAAAATTATTTAAATAATATGCTAAAAATACACCATTTATATTTGTTCTAATGATATTTAAATCTCCACTTAAAGCTACATTATCTTTTAATATACACGAAGCCGTAGCTATATCAATTTGAGTCTCTCCAGAAGCAGGAATAATTACATCATTAAATTTGCTGAAAATCAAATTATCTTTATTTAAATTTGTTTTTGATTGAACATTATGGATAGTCTCGTTATAAACAGTATAAAGTTCTCCATATCTAATACATTCTAAAACCCCATCTTCTACAATATCAGATTTTGATATACCTTTACCTTTTAAAAAAGTAGCTATTTCTCTTAATCTTTTCTCCTCCCAATCCCCAAACTCCCCACCATCATCATCTTTAAATCGAATCCCTTGATTAAAAATCTTTTGCATCACACCTTTTTTATAAGAGGAAAGTAACTTTTCTTTTTTGGTGAGTTGTTCTATTTTTGTGTCAATAGAAGTTAGGAAGGTGGCGATTTTTTGTTGTTCTGGGTTTTTGGGTAGGTTTAGTTTTACAGTTGAAAGCCGTTTTGTAGATAAGCTTAATACTTTTGACCCTTGAGCAATAGTCATAACTTGTTTTCGCACTTTCCAAGATTGTAATAAATAGCTCATATAACCTAATATGATATCGTGCTTATTAGGTCTTGCTAAAAATGTATGTAATCCTGCTACTACTTTTTCATTATTTAGATTAATCATTTCTATTGTTTTACCAATATCATTATAATCTTCAGAAGCATCAGCAATGACTAAATCTCCTTCTAAACAATAACTTTCCTCTTTAATTTTAGACAAATCAATATCACTATTTACAAAAGGTACATATTCATTTTGAATATTAAACATAGTATTAAATTTTGTATGTATATCACCATAGTGAATATTTTTAACTCTTCCATCATCATAATTTAATTTATCTCTTGAAAGTGAATTTGTTGTATAAAAAGAGTATATGTCACCATATTTCTTTTCTTCCCATTCCCCATTAAACTCTCCAAACCTCAATACAGGTACATTTATAATATCACTCATATTAAAACGGCTTCTTTATGCCAAGTTCATCACAAAATCCAGCAATGACTTTGTCGTTTTCTAGCATCTCTTTTTCTAGGCTTTGTAGTTGGGCTGAGACTTCATCTAGGTTTATAAGCGCTTCTTCTTCAAAAGTATCAACATAGCGTGGTATGTTTAGGTTGTAGTCATTTTCTTTTATCTCTTCTAGTTTGGCTACGTAGGCGTATTTGTCTTGGGTTTTTCTGTTTTTGTAAGTGTTTACTATCTTGTCTATGTCTTCGTTTCTCAGACAGTTTTGATTTTTCTTTTTTTCAAAATGTTTAGACGCATCTATAAAGAGTACATTGTCACTCTCTTCACGGCACTTTTTAAAGACCAAGATGCAAGTAGGAATGGACGTACCATAAAAGATGTTCGCAGGTAGTCCTATGACAGCATCGAGGTAGTTACGCTCTTCGATGAGGTATTTTCGGATGTGTCCTTCTGATGAACCACGAAACAAGACCCCATGAGGAAGTACTATCGCCATGGTTCCGTTGTCGTTTAAATGGTGAATCATGTGTTGCACAAAGGCAAAGTCGGCTTTGCTTTTTGGGGCGAGTTTTCCGTATTGTGAAAATCTGTCGTCGCTCATGTGCAAAGGGTTTGCCGACCATTGAGCCGAAAAAGGAGGGTTGGCAACAATGGCTTCAAACCTATGCTCTAAATGTTGAGGGTTTTCTAGCGTGTCTTCTTGCTTAATGTCAAATTTTCGGTAGTGAATGTCATGCATTATCATGTTCATTCGTGCAAGGTTGTAAGTGGTTCGGTTTAACTCTTGACCGTAAAAATTTGAAACATCTTCAACCTCTTTAGCAACCCTTAAAAGTAATGAACCACTTCCACAAGTAGGGTCATAAACTGACTTTAGTTTGGTCTTTTTATGGGTAACAATCCGTGCGAGTATTTTAGAAACCTCTTGGGGCGTATAAAACTCACCTGCTTTTTTACCAGCCCCAGAAGCAAACTGTGCAATAAGATATTCATAGGCATCACCCAAAACATCTCTGTCATGGTTTTTAAGCTCAAAGTCTATGTTGTCCAAGTGAGAAAGTACTTTTGAAATGAGCGTATTTTTAGCCTCTTCGGTACGTCCGAGTTTGGTAGAAGTCAAATCTAAATCTTCAAACAAATGTTCAAAGTCATCTTCACTCTCATGCCCCATGGTTGACTGTTCTATGTGTCTAAGTATTTGTGACAAATCTTCTAAAATGAAATTGTTACCCTCACCATTACCACGTGTAGCCACAGCCGAAAAAAGTTCCCAAGGATTCAAAAAGTACCCCAGTTGAACAATGGCATCTTCTTTAATGGCATCCAAATACTCTTGGTCATCTTGGGACGCTGTTAAAGACGCATACAAAACCTCGTCTTCTTCCAAAAGCTCATTGGCAAAGCTTTCCATTTTTTCAGACAGATATTTGTAAAAAATAAATCCTAAAATATAATCTCGAAACTCATCGGCATCCATCTTACCTCTAAGCGTATTGGCTATGTTCCACAGTTGTTGTTCTAATCTCTTTTTTTGTTCTTCACCCATAAGTTCTTCTTCCTAGCTATTAATTGGAGGGATTTTATCTAAAGTTGCATTTGAAAACTTAGAGTATTTTAGAATCCTTCTTCTCCTAAAAATGAAATCGTAAACTAAACTAGAACTATGTTAAAATAACGCCATTTAAAAAAGTGCTTATTAATTTTTTTCCTTTATAAAAAGGTAGATTTTGGGACTAAAGACAAAGGAAGTGCGATAAGCATGATGAGACTGGACAAATATTTGGTAGAAAACGGTTTTTTTGAGAGCCGTAATCGTGCGTTAGATGCGATAAAACGTGGTAAAGTTTTTGTCGATGGTGCAGTGGCAAAAGCTTCTTTAAAGTGTGATGAAAACTCCAACATTGACATTGACCAAGAGAAATTTTATGTGAGTAGGGCAGCGAAGAAGTTAGAGTTGTTTTTGGAAGAATACCCTATGGAGTTAGCCAAAAAAAGTGCTGTTGACATAGGTTCGAGTACAGGTGGGTTTGTTCAAATACTTTTAGAAAATAACGTGGCTTCTGTAAGCTGTGTGGATGTTGGGTCAAATCAGTTGCATCACTCTTTACGAGGCAATGAAAAAGTAGCCATATTTGAAGAGACCGATGTGCGTGATTTTAAACCAAGTCAGCCTTTTGACCTTGTCACTTGTGATGTCTCTTTTATTTCTATTTTACAGATTATTGATGCCATAGATAGTTTAGCCCTGTGCGATATGATACTGCTTTTTAAACCCCAATTTGAAGTGGGGAGGGCTGTTAAAAGAGACAGTCGTGGTGTGGTGGTTGACCAAAATGTCATTGACGAAGCGAAGCAAAGATTTGAAGCCAAGAGCAAAGCCTTAGGTTGGGAATTGTGTTACAGTACCCTTTCTAAATTGGCTGGGAAATCTGGAAACATTGAATACATATATCATTTTAGGAAGTAACATTTGTATAAAAACAACATAAAGTCCATCGCCATTGGTTCTTTTGATGGCATTCATTTAGGACATAAAGCACTTATAGAGCAAGTAGAGGCTGTGGTGATTATTGAGCGTAATGGAGGTTATTTAACCCCAGGGTATAAACGTTCATTATATGCTAAACAGTTCTGTTTTTTTTACCATTTTGAATATATTCGTATCTTCAGAGCTAAAGAGTTTGTTGAAATGCTAAAAACAGACTTTCCAAAACTTGAAAAGATAGTAGTGGGGTATGATTTTGGATTTGGTTATAAAAAAGAAGGTAATGTACAAATGCTTAAAGAGCTTTTTGATGGAAAAGTACAGGTTGTAGATGAGGTAAAGTTACAAGACATTTCAGTACATTCACGGATGATTAAAACAGAAATAGCCAATGGAAACATGCCTTTGGTTGAACAGCTTCTCAATCGTCCGTATAGGATTGATGGACAGGTAGTGTCAGGACAAGGTTTAGGGAAAAAGAAACTTGTAGCCACGCTAAACTTGAATGTTTATGATTATGATTTACCAAAAGATGGTGTTTATGCTACGCGAACAAAAGTTGCTGATGAATGGTTAAAATCAGTCTCTTTTATAGGTTTTCGTGTTACAACAGATGGCTCTTTTGCCATTGAAACCCATGTCATAGACAGAGACATAGGGGTGTTAAAAGGTCAAGTTTGGGTCGAATTTGTAGCATTTATACGTGAAAATAGAAAGTTTGATGGTTTAGAAGCCCTCAAAACACAGATTAATTTAGATATTATTCAAGCCAAAAGCATATAAATTAAATTTAATTAAGGATATTAATATGAAAAAAATTTTACTAGCAACACTTTTGTTGAGTATGAGCCTTTTTGCAGAGTTTAAAAGCATTGGTGTCGATGAGTTTAAGAAATTACAAAAAGAGGGTACACCTATTCTTGATATTCGTACGCCTTTCGAGTGGAAAGAGGTGGGGGTTATTGAGGGTTCACATGAAGCAACATTTTTTAATGAGCAAGGACAACCCTTATTAGCCGATTTCTTTTTTACTTTAGGAACGTTGGTTAAAGATAAATCTGAGCCATTTATTATTTATTGTGCTCATGCTTCACGGACTAAAGTTTTAGGTGAAGGTCTTTTGAGCATGGGTTTCACCAATGTTTATGAACTGAAAGATGGCATAGAAAATGGTTGGATAAAAGCTGGTGAGAAGGTAATTAAGTAATCACTTCATTTAGCTTTTTCTAAAGAATTGCATGTGATATAATGCCAAAAAAGGATACACATGCAAACCCGATTTTCCCTCAAAAAGTTTCACCCTTCCATTTTATTAATCTTCTATTTTTTAACCACTAGCATCTCTTTTCTTCAAGCCGATGCCCACATTTTTGTTTATCATCGTTTTGGGGATGCACGACACCCTTCAACCAATACTTCTTTAGCTGAACTACGAAAAGAGTTTAACTATTTTAAAAACAATGGCTATAAAGTCGTTAAGTTAGAAACTTTGGTCAATGCCTTACAAGAGGGCAAAGATATTCCTGATAACTGGGTTGTGTTAACCATTGATGATAATTTTAAAAGTTTTTATACCAAAGGTTATCCGATTTTTAAGGAGTTTGGTTACCCCTTTACCATCTTCTTGTACCTTGAAGCCACGGCTAAAAAGTACAAAGATTACACTTCCTTTGCACAACTTAGAAAGATGAATAAGAGCTTAGCATCATTTGAGTTTCATTCGTATGGGCATAAGCACATGGCAAGTATGAGTGAAAAAGCCATACGTGCAGATTTTGACAAAGGTTTAGCACTTTTTGAGAAAGAGTTGGGAGTTCGACCAAAGTATTTTGTCTATCCTTATGGTGAGTACAACGAGAAGTTAGAAAGGATTTCTAAAGAGTATGGTTTTGAGGCAATTTTTAACCAAAACATGGGCGCTGTAACCAAAGGTACAAACATTTATGACATTGACCGTTCGGCTTTGGTTGGGAAGCCTAAGTTAAAAACCTATTTGAACTTTGATGAGTTACAAGATTATGAACTAATAGAGCCTAAAATGTTTCCTAAAGATGGGGTACTCACAAGGGTAAAAGCGAAAGTTAACAAAAATGCTAAAAATGCTTATGTCTACATTCGAGGACATGGTTGGAGACCTGTCAAAGTAAAAGATGGGATTATTGACTATAAGACCTCTAAAAAGATAAAAGGAAAACGTATGAAAATTGGGATTCAAGTTGGAACGAAGTTGAAGGTTAAGGTCTTTATGCGAGAGATAAAAAATTAAAGGATGGTTGTGAATAAAGTAAATCATTTTTCTTTTGGAGAAGAAGTTTGGCATAGCATTACCCATGGTGTTGGTTTCTTTTTAAGCATTGTCGCTTTGAGTGTTTTGGTTGCTTTTGCTTCCATAAAAGGAACAACCATTGACATTGTTTCTGTTGCCATTTATGGGGCTACTTTGATTATATTGTATGGAAGTTCTACACTTTATCATGCCATTACACATACGGAAGTCAAACGGCTTTTACAAAAATTTGATCACAGTGCTATTTATTTTTTAATTGCAGGGACTTATACCCCTGTATTATTACTTTCTGTAGGAGGCGTAGCAGGGTGGACGCTTTGTATTATCGAGTGGAGCATTGCGTTAATAGGCATTAGTTTAAAGTTTCTTTATCCTAATCGTTTTGAAGTATTTTCCTTGTTAGCTTATGTTGTCATGGGATGGCTGGTAGTTGTTATATTTGAAACTTTTAAAAATGGTATTGACCCTGTAGGTTTTTGGCTCATTGTGGCTGGAGGTATCGCTTATACAGGAGGCATTATTTTTTATGTGAAAGATAACATTGTTTATTTCCATACTATTTGGCACCTTTTTGTTCTTTTAGGTTCGGTACTTCATTTTTTTGCTGTGCTTTTATATGTTCTTTAGGCTGTAAATTATTGGTTATAATACTTCCACTATGAATATAAAAAAATTAATACAAAATTTTGAAGAAGAACAGAACTGTCAAGTGGTTTACATTACCATGTATGGCTCAAAACTTTATGGTACGGACAATCCAAATTCGGATACGGACTATAAAGGAATTTTTATACCCAATAAAAATGATGTTTTACTAAAAAGAGATATCGAACACTATAACTTTAATTCCAACGAGGACAATACGAAGAACTCAAAAGATGACATTGACTTACAACTTTTTTCCATTTATAAATTTTTTACCTTATTAAAAAAAGGTGAAACAGGGGCGATGGACATACTCTTTTCGATGTTTAGAGCTGATACTCAAGTTTTTAATGACGAAAAGTTTACCAGCATTATTATGGAGAATTATAAAAAGTTCTATAACCGAAACTTGCATTCCTTTGTGGGCTATTGTGTAGGGCAGAGTAAAGTTTACAATGTACGAGGTGAACGTTTTAACGAATTGCATTCTTTTGTAAACTACTTTAATGCCTTAGTTCAAGAGCAAGGTTCAAACAAACTTGAAACCATGTTTCCTCAGATAGATAAGCTTTTTGAGGAACATCCATATAAGTACATTAACTATGCCATGGGAGATACCTCACGTGGTTCAGGTGAACCCAAACAAGGTAAATATGTTGAGGTGTTAGGAAAACGCTTTTTAGGTACAGTAACCATTGCGTATTTTTCAGAGAAGATTACAGAGATGGAAGAGCAATTTGGAAACCGTGCAAGGGCTTCAGCTAAAGGGGTAGACTTTAAAGCACTTTCTCATGCTGTGCGTGTCATCGATGAGGTTGAAGAGTTAATCGACCATGACTTTATCACCTTTCCTTTACAAAACAGAGTTTACATTACTTCAGTAAAAGAGGGCAATGAAAAGCTTGAAGATGTGATGGATTATATTGATGATAAGTTGACTGTGGTTCAGAGAAAGTTGGAAGAGAGTGGCTTAGCTGAACGTTCAGATGAGGCGTTCATAGATGGCTTAACTTTAGAGTTGCTTTCTCATTAGTTTAGACTGTGTTTTTTAAGTATTTTTAATGCTTAAAAACATTCTAAGATACCGAAATAATGGTAATTGTAACGTCTTTATCTTTTTAGACATCATTTAGTATAATATAGCCCTAGATTAATAATGAAAGATTATTATATAAGCTTTTTAACTACATATGGGTCATAAATGAATTATAAACGCAATAAAACCACCAATCCTTTTTTAGAACTTATCAATGTATTCTTAGGAATATTCATCGAAATTTTGACGTTTATTCGTGACTTTATTCGTAATGGTCTGGGTAAATCTCAGGATTTTTTTAAGCAACATATCTCTTATCAGGCTGTATTGCTTCTTTCTCTAATCTCTTTTGCTACGTCTTACTATGGTTTTCTTTCTCTTGTTTCTGATGGATTTTGGTTAACAAAAGTTCTCTTTTTTGCTGTGGTTGGGGTGATTCAATTGGCATTGGTTTATGCCATTAGTCAGCTTTATTTGAGAGAATTTTTTTCTCGTCATATTTTAAGGGCAACTTTGCTGTTGGTGACGTATTTACTTTCTCTTTTTATCTCCGTACTTTTTAGTTTTAATTTTTATTATAAGATTTTTTCTGCTTCTGAGTTTGCTGTTAGAAATGTTACTTTACAACTCGAAATAGTGCAAGAGCGTTTAGAGGATGCCGAGAGTAGTTTTAATGACATTTTTATCTCTTTAGAAAAGTTGAGTAATTATTCTATGGAAAAATCGCTTGAAGAGCGTACCGTAGGAGGAACTTGTGATGAAACTAAAATTCCTAAGCCTGGCCCTCGAAGTGCTTTACGTAAATTTGAGAGCAGTTTGTTTAAAAGCCATTTAGAAAGTGTTTCTGATGTCAAGTTGAGAATAAGTGCTGAGATTGAATCGGTGAAATATATGATTACAAAGTTTAATGTAAAAACAGACAATATCGATAAACTTGAATCCGAAGTCAATAAAAAAATTGAGACCATTAACCGACTTTTTAGAGGAGGTGAGATTTTACTTTTACCTAAAGTTTTGGCGAAACATAAAGGGGCGAAACGTATGGTAATGGAATCGTTAGGACGACAAATAAGTTGTCCTGACAGTACCATTACCCAAAAGATTAATGCCATTATGGAAAATCTTAATTCTTTAAAGTTTTTAGAAAAAGTAGCATTTTTTGATTCAAATGATGAACAGCAATTAATAGGCAGAACCATTAATGTTTTGTTGGCAATTTTACCGTTTAGCGATACCAAAGTCGTGGCTTTAGAAGAGATTCAAAATCCCACAGATGTTACGCAAAGTGATGTAAAAGCAATTGGACTGGGGTTTTTAGTGGATTTCTTTATTTTCTTTTTTACCATCTTGTCTAAAGACCCCTATCGGGCACGTTATTTTAGTGAAGACAACATTCTTGAATATCAGAAATATGTTGTACGACCCACCTTAAAACCTTTTATCTTTGAGGGGCATTTCTTTTATCATTTAATTATCCCCAACCAAAAACGTAACAGTAGGGTTTATGAGATTATAACCCGTTTTCAACTCGATAAAATGGTAACCTTATCAGGAAGTAATGTTGAATATGACGCACTGTTGCCTGTGCATCAAAATCGACTTAAAAACTTTAATACATTGACATTTCAAGTCTATAAAGTCAATAAAAATAAGTACGATACCCTTTTAGCCCAGATTGATGAGTTGTAAACAATGATAGATTTAGTTTGGAATATTAAATTAAAATTTAACTCAATGGTTGCAGAGTTAAAGTGGTACTATGCACTTAAAAAAAGCACGCTTGAAGGCTATAAAGAACTTTTGATACTTTTACCTAAGGTGGTATTTGTTTATGCTTTGGCGATGATAATGGATGTTTTTAAGTTTCTCTCTTTTTTAAAAAAAATGCTTTTAAAAAAGATTGTTTTCATTCCTTTTCTTGTGATGCTTTTTCTCTTTTTTTATTATACTTTTCTAATTTCAGGGAAGCCAGATAGTAAGACCTTTGAAGATAAATTATTGCCTAATTTTTATTATGATGTGGGAATTGTCATCCGAGATCAAGAGGGACGATTGGCAGGAAGCATTGCACAACCTCAAAGTTTTAATGAACATCCTTCACTTTTTTTAGAACAAACACCTGACTTTTTTTGGTCGCTTATGAAAGAACAATATGACCCTCACTTAGACTTTGATAATAATGCAACTTCTTTTCTGAATGGTGTTTGGCAAAACCCAAGATACTTTAATGGAATGGATGCGTTTGCTCCTTTTGTAGAGAGCATGGATGTGGTTTCACGACTGCTATGGGAACAAGAGTTTTCTGTTCGTCCTAATCCTACGTTAACGCAACAGTTAGTGACGGCTTTTTCCATCAAACATTTGGCGAAAGTATCTGATAATAGAGAACGATTGGGACTGTCTAAAACATTTTATCATCAACTTAAAAAAGATGAGGGAGCAAATTTTAAACGATGGCTACTCTCTGAAAAGAGTTTCTTTTTTGCCGAAGGTAAAGGGTTTGGATTTAGAGATGCTTCTGAAATATTTTTTGGTAAAGAGGTTCTAAAGTTAACAGAAATTGAGCAAATTATTTTACTTGCTATGTATAAAAAAACGTATCGAATTGACCGTTCATTAAAAGTACAAAAAGAACAGTGGGCGCGTATTAAAGAAGAGGCCATTAAGATAGTGAATGCTTCAGAATTAATTAGCAATAGTTTTTACATGAAGTCACAAATTTCAAAACTTACGCAACCTAAAATACCGTATTTCCCTGACACGCTTATGGAAGTTGTGGGAAAAATTACAGCACAAAATCAAGAGGCATTTACGACCTTACCTAGCCGTAGTAAAGCACTTTTAGGAAGTACCAAAGAGATTATTGGTCAAGAGCTAGATACGCTTTCTCAGGACTATAATATTAACGCCAAAAGTAAGATTATTACCAATGTGAATATCAATTTTTATTTGAATGATAATTTTTACTTTAACCGTTACATGGAACGTGCTTCGGAGAATTTGAACCTTTCAAGTGCTTGGGTTTCGGTTGTCAATGATAAAGGGGAGTTTTTACGAATTTTTCAAAAGAATTCCAGCTATCAAAACCCTCCAGAAATAGGGAACCTCGCTAAACTTTTTACAGGTATACTTTTTGCCAATAGGGGAGACAAATACTATACCAAATATTGTAATAAACGCATTGACACTATGCCAAGTTTAGGAGGTACGAAACAGTGTCGAGGTAATTCTTGGGTCGATGCCAGACGCTTATTTGCTGGGGGTTCACTTTTACCTTTGTATGATGGTTTTACAAAATATAAGGTGAAAGATACAAAAGGAGAGCAGAGTCACTACACCCCCATTTACATGAAAGAGATTGAAATTCTGTATCGTAATTTAGCACTTAGAACGCTACAAAACAATGAGCCTCGTGAAGATTTAGGTTTAGGAAAACTACAAATGTCACCACTTGACTTTCAAGTGAGTTTACATAAAATTACACAACTACTTTATCAAAACAATACAAACTTTTTCGATGCAAAGCTCATTAAAGACTTTGACTACCATGACATCAATAATACGCACATTGAATCGCCCATTAAAAACTTTTCATTACATTCACCCACAGCGCTTTCTCCTGCATTTCAGAAGTTTTTTGAAAAAGAGAAAAAAATAACGTTAAAAACACTTTTTAAAACCCCTATCTATAAACAATATGGAACGCTTAAATGGATGCGAAACTATATCAAAGTTAAATTTTTATTTGCACAAGAAAGCCACATTAATGGCACACATTGGTTGGTAGGAGGATTTAAAAAATCTGGAAAGTTTTACAGTTTTGTTATCCATTTAGAAGATCCAAGTTTATCTAAAAAAAGCATCAAGAAATCAATACAACAGATGCTTGAACTAACACTCAAGTCCTTAAATAAACCAGAGCAAATGAAGCATGAATATATGAAGATGATTTATGATGATTGATGGGTTGCTGTAGGGTTTATTAGATAAAAATATGACAATTTGAAATATTTTTAACTATAATTATTCTTTTATGTTAATATTATTTAAAATTAAAAGGTATAGGATTTGACAACTATACCCAAACTAGGTACAATATATGATATTCATAGAATCAAAAATATTTGAAAAATTGCGTGATAATTATTTTGATGAAGAGAGTTATAGAGCTTTTCAAAACTTTCTGTTAGAACAACCCAACTTGGGAGATACTATCTCTGGTACAGGTGGACTTAAAAAAGTTCGTTGGTCAGTAAAAGGTAAAGGAAAAAGAGGTGGTATTCGTATTATCTATCTGTATGTAACAGATAAAGAGCATATACATTTACTCACAGTATATGCAAAAAATGAAATGACTGATTTAACTCAAAATGAAAAAAAGATACTTAAAAACATAGCAGAGGAGATTAAAAATGGACAATAGAAACTTATTTGAAGAGTTAAGAGAAGGTCTTGAAGATGCTAAGGCTTTTGAAGAAAAGAAAATAACGCTTAAAACTACGACACTGGAACCAAAAGAACGAAAAGTTTTAAAAGCAGAAGAGATTCGTTCTATAAGAGACAAATACAATATGAGCCGTGCTGTTTTTGCAAATTATTTACGTATATCTACACGAACTTTAGAGAAGTGGGAGTTGGGAACAAGTACACCGAATGAACAGGCTACTACTTTACTTGCTTTGACAGATAAGTATCCTGATATGTTTGAGAGGTTTCAGACTATATAGAGGAGAAGGTTTTTAATATTTTAAGTTACTTAGGTTAATATATGTATATAAAATATACATATATAATAAGGAGTTTGATATGGCTACCCTAAAAGTACGAAAGAACTTTCTTTTAGATAAAGAAGTGATTGAAAAAGCACAAGTAATTTTACTTGAACAACAAAAAAATTTCACTGAGGTTCTTAACACTTATTTTAAAGCCATTGTCAAAGAACCTTCTATTTTAGAGACCATTGAAAAGAGTGCAAATAAAAGAACTGGTAGTTTTATTGGTATGCTCGATGGTCAAATAGGTGATACAACATTTAAAGAGATGAAACAAGAACATGCTTTAAAAGAAGAGAAATAATGAATACTTTCTTAGATGCTAATATCTGTTTAGATTTACTAGACACAAAACGACCAACTTCAGAAGCTTCTGTAGCGTGGTACATGGAGAAAAAAGATGATGTTTCATTAAACTTTCTTTTCTCTTCAGATTTTATTACTACTTTTTATTATATTTTGACGGAAAAAAGAAAATATGATGAGGTTAAGGTGATTGAGTCTATTGATGCTTTGTCTTTTGAGATAAGACCTTTTTATTTAGCTCATAGTGATTTTGTCAATGCAAAAAGTGATTTCTTTTCTGAATCATTTAAAGACTTTGAAGATTTAATGGTTTTAAACTCTGCTGTACGTGCTGAGTGTGATGTGTTTATGACGAATGATAAAGCGTTGTTAAGACTTGGGGTTTTTAAGGGGATGGAGTTGCTAAAGGTAGCACAAGAAAGTTAAATTTTTTGCTTTAAAATAGCACTTATTATTTAGGGTACTTTTGGTTATAATAGAAAGAATAAAATAAAACAAATTGGATGAAAATGGGAACAATAGACCAAAAATTAAATGATTATATATGGAAACATATAGGCTTATTAGAGGCTGTTTTTTCTGAAAAAATTTATCAAATATTGTTACGTTTTAAAGAAAAAGAAGACAAGAAAAGTTTTTCTGATACTTTAGAAGCTGTTGTTGAGGTAGATATTGCACTTTTAGAAAAGTTAGAAGTTATTGTTCAAAACAATGAGGAAGGGAAAGCACTTGAATTAGACAAGCTGTATTATAATATAGCAAGGGACTATTTTAATAATGGAAAGTATGATGAAGCAATTGAATATTCTCAAAAAGCAATAGATCTAAATCCTAATAATTCTCAGTTTTATACGGGTTTGGGAGCTTCTTATGTTAGGAAAAAAGAGTATGATAAAGGAATTGGATGTTGCCAAAAGGCGATAGAATTAAATTCTAAAGATAATAATGCTTATAATAATTTAGGTGTTGCCTATATACAAAAAAATGAATATCATAAAGGAATTGAATATTATCAAAAATCTTTAAAAATTGATTTAAATAATTCTACTATTAATAATTTAAATAGTTTAATGAATCATCTTAATAAAGCATTTTTTTTAGATAAAAAAATCTCAAATCTAAATCTTTTTATAGAAAAAATAAGAATTCAAAACTTTAAACAATATCAAAATTTTTCTATAGATTTTTCAAAAAAAATAAACATTATTATAGGTCAAAATTCTATAGGGAAAACAACACTTCTTCAAGCTATAACATTAGGACTTTTAAAGGAAGACTCACTCGATGTTAAACAAGTTGAATATGATACTTGTATTTCAAAAGGAGAAGAGAAGTCTGAACTTATTATTTTTCATAATGATGAAGAGAAAAAAGTAGAAATTTTAAAAGATAAACGAGAGATTGATAAAAATTATTTTATACCTTTTGTTCTTGCTTATGGTTCAAACTTTTTTACCTCAAAAACAAATGAAGTAAAAGAAGTAGCTCAAGGGATAGTGAATGGGACTATTCATAGAGATTTTACGAGTTCTATTTTTGTAGATTATACAAGTGGTTTTGTAAACCCGATACGGTTATTAGAGTTTTTAGATTTAGAGAAAAATGAAAAAGTACCGACAATACAACAAACTTTTATTGACACGATTAATATCTTTTTAGAAGGCTTTAAACTCGTTGCTACTGATAAAAATTACTATTTCCAAAAAGATAATCAAGCTGCACATTTAAGACTTGAAGATTTAAGTGAGGGTTACAGAGGGAATGTATTGCTTATTACTGATATGCTTATTAAAATCCTAGGTGTAGGTTATACTCCTGAAACCATAGAGGGCATAGTTCTTATAGATGAATTTGATAAACATTTACACCCTAGATGGCAAAGTAAACTGGTAAATCAATTAACAAAAACTTTTCCAAAAATACAGTTTATTATGACTACACATAACCCTATGTCACTATTGGGTAGACAGGCTGATGAGATTACGATACTTAAAGAACTTGATGGAAATATTATTGCAGAGAAAAAGCAAGGTACGGAAAGTATTGATATTTCAATTGTCTTATTAGAGTATTTTAATGTTAAATCTACAGTAAGTGAAACAATGCAAGAGCATATTAACAACTTTAATAGACTTAAAATGAAAAAAGAGTTAACAGCTCAAGAGAAAAAAGAATTAGAAGAGTTAGAAAAATATCTAGGCAATACTGTGGCTAGTAACTTAATTTATAATCGTCCTTACTTGAAGTTTTTAGAATTTATACGAAACCATAAAGAGATTGATTTTGACGGATATGAAAAGATGGATGATACTGAGATGGATGAGCTTTTAAAAGATTTTGGAGAATTTTTAAATGATTGATATGTCAGCTTTATATGAGCATGATGATTATCAAGAAGCTTTGAATACATTTAATAACTCTTCTTGTAAATGGAGTTCTTTTGTAAATATTCATATGAAAGTTTCTAAAAACAGATGTCCTATTTGTGAATATTTATTTGAGGATAATAGTCAAATAAGAAGAAATGATAAACATGGTAATAATCTTTTAGTTTCTACTATTGACCATTATCGACCTAAAAATAAAGAATTCTACCCTTTTTTAAAATGTGATCATAGTAATTATCTACTGATGTGTTTTGAATGTAACTCTTCATACAAGAAGAGCAAATTTCCTCTTTACAATTCAATGGTTAGAGCAACCAATAAAAGTGAATTAATAAATGAAAAACCATTAATTGTTAATCCTATTCTAGATGATGTGTATGAACTTTTTATATTGGTATTTAGGGAGATAAGTAATGGTAAAAAAATATTAGAATTAAAACCTAAAGAGAATATTGGTTATTTACATGATAAAGCACTAGAAACAATTAAAGTTTTTGGCTTAGGAAACTGTGAAGTTTATAAACACACAGATGAGAATATACATAACTGTAGAATACAAGTTCTTATATCTCATTATGGTAGTTTTTATAATTTTGCAAAAATAATGAATTCATCCAAAAAAGACTTGTTTAGAGAAAAAATTAAAAATAGTAGTGGATTTCTTCAATTTATTGCTAGAGAACAGTTTGAGATAATAGAGTAAACTATTTACATAAACCTCTTAGTCCTACTAGTAGCCTCAGCCTTCAAAGGGTCATCGGGCCAATAGTGTTTTTTGTACTTCCCTCGCATCTCCTTTTTCACATCTTCATAAGCATTGTTCCAAAAGTTTTCGAGGTCTTGGGTGATTTGTAGGGGACGTTTTGCTGGAGAGAGTAGATGAATCATGACCTTTACTTTGCCATTTAGAAGCAGAGGGGTGCTTTTGGTTCCGAGCATCTCTTGCAGTCGTACGGCTAAGATGGGTTGTTCAGCATTGGCGTAGTCTATGGCGATGTTTGAACCAGAGGCTACGGTTAATCTTTTGGGTGCTAGTTTGTCCAGTGCTTGGGTCTGTTCAAAACTTAGAAGACCCAGTAAAATGTTGTGGAGGTCTAAGTTTCTACAAGCCCTTAAGGTACTAATGCCTTCTAAATAGGGAGCCAACCACTCATCCATGTTTTCTAAAAGGTATTCATCGCTGAAGTTTGGAAAGTCTAAAGCATGTTCATGAGCATAATGGTTGACAAAGTTCACACGTTCACGCAGGGTTTGGGCTTCTTGTGAGATATTTAGTGCTTCCATGCCCATCTCTTCTAATTCTGCTATTAGCACTTCAATGACTTCTTCATTTGAGGTGTTTTTTATTTGTCGTTCGCGTAAGGTAATGGCACCCAAACGTTGAACTTCACGGACATCCACACGTTCTTGTTCTTCGTTCCATTCGACCAGTTGGCTTGTGGCTATTTGCTCTTGTAAGTGTTCTTCAATGTCAGCTTGAATGACTTCAATGGCTTTGTAAATACGTGCATTGGTATTGTCTCCTGCTACGTCGGCTACGACTAAAAGCCGTGCGTTAAAGAGTTCATCTTCATGGTGGAGGGAGGCTCCTTTCCCATTGGAGAGTAAGTAGCTTTCTCTTTTGTGTGGGCGTTGTAAGGCAAGTCGGTCGGGGTAGGCAAAGGCTAAGAGTATGCCGAGTAGCTGAGTGTTTATGGCTTCTTTTTGGTTCTTTTCGATGTGCTTGGCACTTTTGAGTAGTGTTTTACACTGTGCTATGTTGACGTAGTTGGCACTCACAGCGTTTTGTACACGTACATCATGTAGGACGACCACACGCTCTTTTAAGTCTGAAGAGAAAGAGTTTTTGTAGATGTCTTTTTCAGAAATGAGAACGGCTAAAAGAGAAGCTTCGTAAGAGAGGTTCATCTCTTTGGCACGTAGCATCATGTGGGCGAGTCTTGGGTGCATGGGGTAACGACTCATGGCATGACCGTGAGAGGTTATAATGCCTTCGTCATCCAACGCTCCTAACTGTTGTAAAAGCTTTTTTGCATGGGCAATGGCTGTGCTTGAGGGGATGTCCATCCATGAGAGTTGTGACATGTCGTCGTTACCCCAAACGGCGAGTTCTAAAAGCACTTGGGTTAAGTCAGCAGAGAGAATTTCAGGTACGTCATGGTCTAATAATATTTTGGACTCATGCCAAAGATGATAAGCCTTACCAGCAGATAAACGACCAGCACGTCCTGCTCTTTGTATGGCTGAGTCTTTAGAGATGAATTGGCTTTCAAGCTTGTTCATGCCTGAGAAGGGGCTAAAAACAGAGACATTATGCAGTCCCGAATCAACAACTATTTTAATGCCCTCAATGGTTAAAGAGGTTTGGGCAATGTTGGTAGAGAGTACAACTTTACGTGTGCCTTTGGGAGGTGCTTTGATGGCTCGGTCTTGTTGGCTTTTACTCAGTGTTCCGTAAAGCGTGGAGATGTAGACATCTTCGAGTTTATTGGCTTGTAGGAGTTTCTCCACTTTTTTAATCTCACGTACTCCTGAGAGAAAAACCAAGATGTTTCCCTCTTCTTGGCGTAAGAGTTTTATGAGCAATCTGTGTACGGTAGAGGGTAGATCTTTTTTGCTGGGTTGAGGAGCTGTTTTGTCTAAATAGATACTTTCAACAGGGTAAGTTTTTCCTTCGCTAGTAATAATGGGAGCATTGTCTAGCAGTTTTGAAATGGCTGTAGTATTTAAGGTAGCCGACATCACCAATAGCTTTAAATCTTCGCGTAAAACAGCTTGTGACTCCAAAGAGAGAGCCAGTGATAAATCGGCATGGATGGAGCGTTCGTGAAACTCATCAAATATAACCAGAGCATACTCTTCTAAAGAAGGGTCTTGTTGGAGTTTACGCGTGAGTATACCTTCGGTGACAATGAGGATTTGCGTTTTACTACTCTGCTTAGAATCCATCTTAATCTGATACCCAACACGTTCACCTACTTTTTCATCCAAAAGGTCAGCCATACGAGCAGCCGAGGAACGCACAGCCAAACGCCGTGGTTCAAGCATAATAATCTTTTTACCTTCTAACCAAGGTTCATCTAAAAGGGCTAAGGGCAGGGCAGTGGTCTTTCCAGCTCCTGGAGGGGCTTGGAGTACTAAACGGTTGTTGGTTTGAAGTTGTTTTTTAACATCTGGGATGACTTGGGTTATTGGAAGGTTTTGCATGGGTGAATTATAGCGTTTATTTTAGGGTAGTTTTTATTAAAAAGTACAGAGCCTTAACCAAAACCGATGTCGTCATAGCTTTTATGCTATATTGTCATGAAATGACTCAAAATAGCTACATAAAATATTTATAGAACACGATGTATTAGACTATAAACCACACTATAAAGGATTGATTATGGTAATTTCTGCAAATGAACTAAAAATAAAAGGTGTTTCACTTATAGAAAATATGTTAGAGAAACTTGATGAAGTGTTTATCTCAATAAGAGGTCAAAACAAATTTGTTGTTGTTGATATCGAACGCTATAATTACCTAAGAGAATGTGAACTTGAAAGAGCATTAAAAGAGACTAAAGAAGATATCGCTAATGGTAACTCACGTGTTCTATCAGCAAACGAACATTTTAAAGAGTTAGATGATGCTTTACGAAATTGAGTATACGGACAGATACAATAAAAAAGCACTCTAGTATTATAGAACGTTATAAGAAAACCATTTTACTTATGGAAGCCGACCCTTTTCACCCTTCGTTAAGACTTCATCCTTTAAAAGGAAAGCTCAAAGAGTTACACTCTGTTTCTATTGACATGCAATATAGAATTAGCATTGAATTTTATATTGAAGATAATAAAATTATACCTGTAAATATAGGTACACATGATGAGGTTTATTAAAGAAGGAGAGAAAACAGATTTTTATCAAACATAGAAACTGATAGCATAATTGCAGTGGAGATGAATTAATTTAAGTATATTTAGGAAATATACCAAAAATGGCGATTTATGACACAGTACTTTTTTCGGACTGGTACGTATAATCAGCTTTGTAAGTATAAGTAGAAAAAAGTAGATTTTAAACGTCTGACCCCTGTATATGATAGCATAATTGCAGTGGAGATGATATATTTAGGAAATATACCAAAAATGGCGATTTATGACACAGTACTTTTTTCGGACTGGTACGTATAATCAGCTTTGTAAGTATAAGTAGAAAAAAGTAGATTTTGAACGTCTGACCCCTGTATATTTCAATGCTTTAAGAGAGAACTTTGAACTTTATGGTTTTTCTGATATTTTAGAGCATAGTTTGATTATTTATAAAGAGGCTTGTGTTGATAAGAAGAAGATAGATTTTGAAGATTTATTACAAATTCAGTGTGCTATTAAAAATGGATGTGATGTATTTGTTACCGAAGATAAGGGAATTCATAAGCGTAGTTATGGGATTAATATTATTGGTTTGGATGATGTGTTGAGATAGAGGGGATGGTGTTAAGTAGTTTTTCAACGTCTGACCCCTGTTTTCGTTTTCAAGAATGATAAAAGTGGAGATTGAACGGGAGGGGTGTGGATTTGTGAAGTAGCATTAAATGAAGATAGTTAAAATAAAAAGGCAAAAAATGACAGAAAATGAAAAAACAGAAGAACAAATAAAAATTATACAAAAGTTTATATTCAATGATGATGTACAAGAAACAATATCAAATATAAATGATAATTTAATGGATTTTAATATTCTTGAAATTACAGGTATGGGAAACCAAGAGATAAAACACTCAAATATTGTTGGTTGGTTATTTGATGATAGTGAGCATAATTTAGAGTATCATCTTTTAGATAACTTTTTAAAAAAAGCAATTGAAGAAAATAAAAACGATAAGCAACATGAACAAATACTAGATACTTTAAAATCATACATATATTTAGCTAAAAATAAAAGAAATATAACTATTTATCGTGAAAAAGACAATATTGATTTACTTATTGTTGATGAAGCTAATAAAGTAGTTATAACTATTGAAAATAAAGTTGATGCTACTGAACGAATCGAGGGAGAAGATGGAGGACAACTACAAAAATACGAAGATATCGTAAATAAAAAATATGATATAAATTACAAAAAATATTTTCTATTTTTAACTATAAATTTAGAAAAACCGTCTAGAGACAATTGGTTAAGAGTAAGTCATCAAATGATTAATGATGTTGTTGAAAATACAATTAAAACAAAAGACATAACAATTAAAACAGAGATAATTTTAGAAAGTTATGTAGATTTATTAAAAAGGAATGGAATTGTGAAAAATAAAAAGTTAGAAGAATTGTGTAAGAAAATTTGGGATAATGAAGACTACCAAGAAGCTTTAAAAATTATCTTAAATAATAGACCTAATATATCTGATGATATTACAAATTGGATAACTAATATTGATGGTGCAAGAATTATTGAAACAAAAGTATTTTCTGGAGTTGATAATTTTTTTATTCAATTGAATGATAAGTCACCTTTAATCTTTAGATTAGTATATAGTCCACATAATCGTTTAGGAATTCTTATTACTTCGAAGAATAAGGATAATATTGATGATGAAATAATCTTTAAGAATAAATTAAAATTTAAAAAAAATAATAATAGTAAAGGACAATTTAACTATTCTAATATTACTAACTATCTTAAAATATGCGATGATAAGGATATTGATGAGTCAAGAATTATTAACTTATTAAAACAATTAAATGAATTAGATAAAAATTATATTTATTAATGTTCAAAATAGTCATTATAAATTAGAAAAAATACCCCTACCGTTGAATCTCCACTTTTTATAAAGAAAGTATCTCAATAAATCGCCATTCCCTCAATAATCCCCTCAAACAAAAGCTTTGAGTATGGGAGTATTTGAACTAAGGAACTAAGGGGTCCACACTAAGGGGTCAGACGTTGAAAAACTACTAAAACACGCTATAATACACAAAAAAGGTTTCCCGATGCCAAGAAAACCAAGAATAGACCTAGTAGGTTATCATCATGTCATTAACCGAGGAGTGAACCGTTCTACTGTTTTTATAGATGATGAAGATTATGAAATGTTCTTGAAAATAGTTTGTAAGGCTTGTAGAGCCTATAAAGTAGTTTTGCATGACTATTGTCTCATGAGTAATCACTTTCATCTACTTGTAGAAACTCAAAGAGAAAATCTCTCCTCATTGATGAAACAGATAAACGGAAACTATGCCATCTATGCGAACAAAAAACAGAAACGTTCAGGTCACTTTTGGCAAGGACGTTACTATTCACGCTATATCAATAGTGATGAATATTACTATACACTCATACGATACATCGAACAAAATCCTGTGGAAGCAGGTTTGGTGAAAGAGGTGGCAGAGTATCCTTACACTTTGGGTTCTGTTATTGCTAATGGAGTAACTCCTGTGGCTTGTTGTTTGCATTCAAAACTTTTAGCTGAACTCGACTATGAAAATGTACAAGAGATAATAGGTGTAAAACTAAATGATGAAGAGCTAGAGACATTAGAAAAGATAAAACATCAAAAAATCATACAAAAAGAGAATGCCAATAGACAAGCCTATGCAAAAAGTTTGGAGGTGCATTTTGAGGTATTTAAAACAAAACAAGAGAGAAATACTCTAATCTTAGAGGCATTAGAAGATGGATATACACAAATAGAGATAGCTAAATATTTGGGTGTTTCTCGTTCTTTGCTTTCTAAGATTGTGAGAGAGGGGATGAAGTAAAGTGGTTTTTCAAGGTCTGACCCTAATATATAAAGGAAGTAGTTGAATAAACTCCTCCTCTACTTTTAACTCTTTAGGGGTTTTTGAAAATTCAA
>CACVAU010000001.1 GCA_902727915.1 uncultured Sulfurovum sp. | reverse complement strand
CTGTTACTTTTTTAGGTATATTATTGTGACTTAAGACCACATCGTTTATTTTGATTTTATCAATATGTTTAGTTTCAATGGCATTGTTTTTGAGTGTATAGACTAAGGCATCTTTTGTTAAACAACCACGACCTGGTCCTACAGGAATATCCATTTTTTTCGCTTGAATAACAAATTCCCAAACAATAAGCATATAGCCCGGGAATTTCATGTTATTGATAATGTCCATTTCTACTTGCAGTCGGTCACGGTACTCTTGGTGTCGCTCTTCAGGGACAATTTCCAAACGCTTCTTTAAACCTTCTCTACAGAGATGATTAAAAATAACAATGTCATTTTCCAGTGAGTACTCTGCTTCTTCAGGAAGGGTTACTCCTTCTTCTTCAGCTGTTTGTTTGGCAAATTTAAAGTTTGGAGGGGTAGGGTTTCCCAGTTTTATCTCTAGGTTACATTTGTCAGCTATCTCTTGGGTGTTGGCAATGGCTTCTGGCATGTCGGCAAACAGTTCAGCCATTTGGTTAGGTGATTTGACATAAAACTCATGTACGGAGTGACGCATACGGTTAGGATCATCGTAAAGTTTGTTCATCGCGATACACATAAACGCCTCATGGGCATCAGCATCTTCTTGTAAAGTGTAGTGGGTGTCATTGGTCGCAATGATCTTCACCCCTGTCTCTTTAGAAATTTTCATAATGTCTTTGTCAATGTTAAACTGATGGTCAATTCCATGACGCATCAGTTCCATGTAGTAGTCATCACCAAAAACTTCTTTGTAACGGAGGGCTACTTTTTTTGCTTCGTCGTAACCTAAAGCCCCATTTTTAACATTACGCTCAGAGAGATTTAAGTGCCAGTTAACTTCACCTTGAAGACAAGCAGAAGAACAAATAAGCCCTTCCGAATGCTCTTTCAACATAGACCAGTTAATACGTGGGTAGTAGTAAAAACCATGCATGTAAGCTTGTGAACTTAGGTACATAAGATTCTTATACCCCACATCATTTTTAGCATAAAGACAAAGGTGAAAACGTTTACGGGTAGATTTATCACCTATTTCATCTTCATTATGAATGTAGGCTTCCATCCCAATGATGGGTTTGATGCCATTCTTTTTCATGGTGTTATAAAAAGTAATGGTTCCAAACATATTTCCATGGTCAGTCATGGCAACAGAGTCCATGCCAAGTTCTTTGATTTTTTTGGCTAGAACGTCTATTTTATTGGCTCCATCGAGCATAGAGTATTCGGTATGTAGGTGTAGGTGGGTGAATTTCGTTTTACTTAAAGTTGGTAAATCTTCTGGTTCTTGTGACATGGGTTTGCCTTTTAGTGTGTAACTGAGAAGAATTTAGTTTTTAAATTTTCTACAGAGTGTAATTGTTGATCGTTGGTGTATAAAGTCATATTTTTATGTAATGTTGTAGCAACAATAATGGCATCAGGAAGTTTTATCTTTCTCTGTTTTTTTAATTTTATGACTTGGTCAGCTATATTTTTTGTTATATCAATGATTTCAAACAAGGACAAGAGTTTATGAATGAAATTCTCTTCTTCTCTCGAGGTAAAATTATAAGATAAAATTTCCATATAACTTATAATAGAGATAAAGTATTTACAGTTATCTTCAAATACTTCATCAATAGAAAGTTTCTTTTGGGAAAGGTATATAAGAATATTACTGTCTAATAAAACGTTGTTACTTCCACTCATCACGCATACTTTTTTGCCATGAAACAGGATTATCTATCTCTTTAAATGCTGTAATGTCTGAGTTGCTAAAGAGTTCTTCCATTTGATTTTTAATCGAGTCGTTAGTTATCTCTTCTACACTATTTTCATGTGAAATGTTGATGAGGTTTTCAGGTAAACTTTGCAAAAAAAAGATGATATGTTCATAGATACTGTTACTAACTTCTATTTTAATAGTTTGCATGGTTACTCCTATAATTATTTGTTTAGTTATATTTTGAATATAGCATAGTTTTTTTTATGGGTGGGTGAAAAATAGAATGAAAGGTAAAGCTTTATTGAGAAAAAATTAAGTTTAATTTTCTTTAAAAAATTCACAAATATCTACATCTAAAACATAAGCAATTTTACTTAGATGTTCAATATTAAAATGGTATGACTTATGGCATATTTCTGCACAGGAAATAACTGAAACAGATTTATGTCCGATTGCATGAGACAATTCAAGTTGTGTAATTTTTTTTTCTTTTCTTATTCTTTTTACATTTAAGCCAATTTTTTTATAAATATTTTGCATAAATTCAACATTTGTTTCATCAAAATATTTCAAAAATCACCTTTATATAAGAAGTTATTGAATTTTATTATGATAAAGTAATTTACTCAACTTTATATATAAAGTTAAATTCTAATTTTAAAGGGGAAAATTATGTCAAAAGGTGGTTCATCTGATGGAGGGATAGGAATAATAATTCTTATCCTAGTAGTAGGATTTTTTTTAGTAGGAGTTTTTAATGGTATTAGTTCATAATATAATTAAGCTTGTATTGATAACAGTTTTTTTATCTACATCAGTAATGTACGCTGATGATTCAGATAGAAGAGATTCAGTAGTAAGAAGTGCTAATGGTAACATACTTGCAGAAATACTTGATATTGTCTATAACTTAGGTGTAGACTTGGGAACTGCAATCAAAATATATTTAAGAGAGGATTAAGTATGGAAGATTTTTTATACCTTGTACAAAATAATATGTCTTATAATTTAAGTAGTATTGGTATTATTTTGTTTTTTTCACTTTTAAGAACTTTTCTACGACAGAAAAAAGCTGAAACTGGAGATAGTTTTTTACGAGATTTTGGAAAAACATTTGGATTTTTAATGTTTTTATATTTACTTTTTATTATTTTTAAATGGTATCCATTCTAAAAGATAAAACCCTTTCGGCAAATCTTTGAAAATTTGCTAACTCTTATTCATGGTGGATAAAATCCACCCTACAAAATTCCAACCTTGCCAAATCAAAAAAAAATAGCTAAAATAGTACTAAATAATATACTAAAAAGGATATTTATTATGACACGAATTTTAGCAAACTACACAACAAGCATCTCAGAACTTAAAAAAAGTCCTTCATCGGTGATAGAAAATGCAAATGGTGAGAGCATTGCTATTTTAAATCATAACAAAGCCAGTGCATACCTTGTACCAAGTGAGGTGTATGAAAACATGATGGATATATTAGATGAGTATTATTTGATGCAACAAGTCAAAGAGAGACTTGATTATAAAGAGAGTGACTTAATAGAGGTCTCATTAGATGAGTTATAAACTCCATTTTATTAAAAAATCTAAAAAAGAGTGGGACAAACTTAACTCGACTATTAAAGAGCAATTTAAAAAGAAACTTGTTAAACGACTTGAAGAGCCTATTGTTCAGAGTGATAAGTTAAGTGGTTATGAGAATGTATATAAGATAAAGTTGAGACGTTCAGGTTTTAGGTTGGCGTATGAAGTGAAGGAAGATAAGATTATTATTGTGGTGTTAGCTGTAGGAAAACGTGAAAATAATGATGTTTATGATTCTTTAAAAGGTCGTATGGGTGATGAGGAAGAGTAGAGTTTTTTTAAGCCTTTCGGCAAAACATTAAAAGTTTATCAATTTCCATTCACGGTGGATAAAATCCACCCTACGAATCTTTCCTATTACTAAAATAAACTACCAACCCAGAAACAAGTAACATCGTTAACTGCCACATGGGTATAAATAAAAAAGAAAATTTATGTTCTAGGTTATTTTCCATGTAGGTGGTGTCTATTAAAAAGTAAAGTCCTACCGAAACAACAAAAATGGCTGTGGAGTAGGCTGTGTTTTTGGCTGTTTTGTGTTTTGATATTTTTAGAATATATAAGGTAATGACGTAAGGTAATATCGTGAAGGCTAGGTATCCTAAGGCTACGGATTGTTCTAATCCTAAAGCTAAAGTAGTAATTATGGCGATAAGTGTTAGAATGTATAATATGGTTTTCATGGTTGGAGTTTAACATATAGACTTTAACTTTAGAAGAAAAGGATGGGTGATGAAACAAACATTTGAAGTAAAAAATGTAAAGTGTGCTGGTTGTGCCAGTACTTTAAAAAAGTCTTTACTTGAAGATTTCGGAGAAGTAGAAGTTGACCTTGAAGTAGAACCACGGAAAATTACGCTTGATGTAGAGGAGGGGAAAATGGAAATTTTAAAGTTAAAGCTTCGTTCTTTGGGTTACCCTTTAACTACGGATGATCTTAATACTTTTCAAGCAGTCGGAACAACAGCTAAGAGCTTTGTCTCTTGTGCTATTGGTAAGATGGATGAGAAGAAATAAGGTTTCATTTATAAAAATTTTAATTAAATTACTTCTGCTATAATTTAATAAATTTTTAATAAAGTATATATAATGGAAAAAAAACTACAGTTTTATCTTAAAAACCTTGTGCATAATGGTGGGAGTGACTTACACCTAAAATCTGGGGCAGTTGTTCGTTTACGTGTTTCTGGTGACCTATTAAAGTTGGGTGATAAAATGATTTCTCATGAAGAATTGGATGGCATCGCTCAAGCTATTTTAACTAAAGAACAATATACTCAACTAGTGACTGAAAAAGAGTTGGATTGTACGTATGTTTTAGATGAGAATAATCGTTTTCGTGTGAATTTCTTTTATCAGCTTGATGGGCTTTCGGCTGTTATGAGGGTGATTCCTGTTAAAATCTTAACCATAGAAGAGTTGAGTTTACCAAATGCGATTACAGAGCTTTCTCAAATGCATCGAGGACTTGTTTTGGTTACAGGTGTTACAGGTTCAGGTAAATCTACAACATTGGCAGCCATGCTCAATCATATTAATGCCACAATGAAAAAACATATTATAACCGTAGAAGATCCTGTTGAGTTTGTGCATCCTGATAAAGAGTCATTGGTTTCTCAAAGGGGTGTAGGTCAAGATACACACTCATTCGCAAATGCACTTAAAGGGGCTTTACGTGAAGATCCTGATATTATTTTAGTAGGTGAAATGCGTGACTTGGAAACCATTGAGATTGCATTACATGCTGCTAATACTGGTCACTTGGTATTTTCTACACTGCATACTTTAGATGCTAAAGAGACGATTAACCGAATTATTGGAATGTTTCCTAAAGAGGAGCAAAATAGAATTCGTATTACGTTGGCTTCTGTACTTTCAGGGGTTATTTGTCAACGATTGGTTAAAACGCTGGATGGGAAAAGAGCTGCTGCTTTGGAAGTCATGATTCAGACTCCTCGAATAGTGGATTTAATTGTTCAAAATAGAGACAGTGAACTACTTGATACTATTGAGGATGGGCGAGAAATTTATGGATCACAATCTTTTGATCAGGCATTGATTACGTTATATCAAGATGAAAAAATTTCTCAAGAGGTTGTTTTTGAACATGCTACAAATCCTTCAGATATGAAATTGAAACTAGATGAGGTTCTTGCTAAGAGAGGGGTTGAAGTTGGAGGAGCAGAGAGTACTTTGGATGTCTTTGATTTAAAAGATGTTGAAGATAATCATAAACTATAGTTAGTTTAAAACTTTTTACAATATAATTAAACAATTATTAATTTTTAAGGTTTACTATGAAGTATGGTTCAGTTATTATTTTTGGAATTGTTTCAGCTACCATGCTGATTATCTCATGTGTCTCTTTGAATGTCTCAAAGTTTTATAATGAATTAGAGTTTAATTCTTTTATCACTTTAGATTCTAAACCAACTTTGGTTTTACGTGATAGAAAAGTGTATGCTGGGGTTGGAGAATCAAACTAACTTAATAAAGGAAGAAGATGACAGCGTTAATTGTAAAAATGACATTTTGGCTTTTAGCTGCAATGGCATTAGGGCTGATTGTAGCATGGCTTTTATCAAGAATAGTTTATCAAAAACGACAAAGAGAAGTAGAGGACTCTTTGTCAGCTGTTATTGTTGAACGTAATAATATGATTGATAAATTAGAGAAAAACTTTCGTCATGAAAAAATAATGTTTGAAAAAGTTTCGGATGATTTAAATGATTTAGAAAAAGCGCATGCACAACGCGTATCTGAATTAACAATTTTAAAAAATAGACTTAATACAGCTAATACTAAGAAAGATGAGACTTTAAAACTTAAAGAAAAATATAGTTCTCTTTTGATGGAGAATCAAGCCTTTCAAAAAGTAGAGCATAAAAGGTTAAAAGAGCTAGAAGATTTTGAAAAAGTATTGCTAAGGGCTGAAGATAAACTTGTAGAGCAAGAAAGAGAACATGCCGTACATACACGTAATTTAGATGAAAATATTGAAAAGCTTTTAGAACAAAATAGAATTCAAGAGGAACATCATCGGCTCGAACAGAAAAATATAGCTGAATTAGAAGAGAGTTTAAAGTTATATCAAGCAGATAGTCAAGAGGCAGAATTTATTATTTCTAAAGACCAATTTGTACAAATTGAAGCACAATTAGAGACTTATCAAAAAGAGATTACATTTTTAAAAACTGAAAATAATGCTTTACGTGCAAAGCTGAAGCCGAATGCCTTAATTTTAATACCTGATGAAAAAAGTCTAGAACATAAAGTTACTGAATTAGAAAGAAAAGAAAGTGATGATAGCTCAATGCTTGAAGTTTTTAGAGAAACTTATAAGAAGATTACGAAAGCTTAATTAAAAGTTAGCTAGAATTCGCTCCTATTTTTAAATTAAGGAATTATAATGTTAGAAGGTATTACTAGAGAGAGTATCGGATCAGCTTCTGCAAAGAAACTAAGAAGAGATGGTTATCTAACAGCTAACATCTATGCAAATGGTGTAGAGAATGTACAAGCTGCGTTTAAAAGAGGTGATTTTGTAAAAGCTGTAAGAGCTAAAGATGGATTAACTTTAACTTTAAAAGCTGGTGACACTGAGTTTAACACAGTGATTCAAGAGTATCAACTACACCCAGTAAATGGTGACGTTATGCATGTCGATTTAAGAGTTGCTGTACCAGGTCAAGTAACAAACTTTCTAGTACCCGTAGAAACTACAGGAACACCAATTGGTCTTAAGAATAAAGGGGTTCTTATGCTTCAAAAGAAAAGATTAAAAGTTAGAGGTGCTATTGAAAACATCCCTAATAAATTTGTACTTGATGTAACTGAACTAAATAGAGATGATTCTTTACTTATTAGAGATATGGAAGCACCAGCTGAATGTAGACTAATGGACAGACCAGACGTTGCTGTTGTTGGTGTAATTAAATCTAAGTAAGTCTTAGTGAATTTATAAAATATGTTGTTAATCGTAGGACTTGGTAATCCAGGCAAACAATACGAAGATACACGACATAACATAGGTTTTAAAGTTATTGACCATTTGGTTACTGACTTTGGAGCCAATGAAGTCTCCAAAAACGCTTTTCAGGGTGAACTTTTTAAAGCGCCCAATCTTTTATTTTTAAAACCCACAACCTATATGAACTTATCAGGTGATTCAGTACAAGCTGTAAAAAACTTTTATAAAATTGACTTAGAAGATATTATTGTCATTCATGATGATATAGATTTACCTTTTTCTGCACTGCGTTTTAAAAAAGGTGGTGGTCATGGTGGTCATAATGGTTTACGCTCTATTGATGCGATGGTTGGTAAAGAATATACACGTGTAAGAATGGGTGTTGATAAACCAGCTTATAAATCACAAGTGGCTGATTATGTTTTACATGATTTTTCTGAAGAAGAGCATAAAGTCTTAACGCCTTGGATAACGCATACAGTAACTGCCGTCAAAGAATTCAACATAACTACATTGGAAATCATTAAATCAAAATATTCACTTAAATCATTTAAAGAGTAATTAACATGCTTTTTAAATATGTTGCTTTTCACTATTTAAAAAATATGTTAATTATTCTTTTAGGACTTTCTGGACTTTTTGCAGGTTTAGACTTTCTTATGAATGCTTCCTTACTGCCCTCTTTTAATGTTCGTATTTTATATGCTTTTTTTAAGTGGCAAGAGGCACTTTCTTTACTTTTTCCTTTGGCGATTGTGTTTGGGGCTATTTGGACAAAAATTTCATTTATTAAACAAAATGCACTTTCAGCAATGTATGCTTTAGGTACGGACAGAACAACTTTATTTAAACCTTTTTTTGCTGTTGGTCTGTTGACTTATCTTGTTTTTGTTGGACTCTATTTTAGTTCTTTTTCCACAGCTAGAGATTCAGCAAACCAATTATTTTCTAATGCTTATGATGTTAGTAAAACTGAAAATTTATTTTTTAAATATAATGATAGTTTTGTTTATATAGGTGCTTTAATTCCTGAAAAGTATAAGCTTGAGGATTTAACAATTTTTAAGTTAGAAGAGAACGAGGTCATTGAAACTTTTACCTCGAAAGAAGCATGGTATAATATTCATGAATGGGCTGCTTCTAATGTATTAAAAAAAACGATTATCATTGATAAAGAAGGTAAAAAACGTTTAAAAATTGAAAAGTTACCTTTATTGAAAACCTTAGAAGGGTATCAACCTAAAATATTGAAATCTATTTATGATGGAAAGTCATTAACTTTATATGAAAATATTAAGGCTTTAGGTTTGTTAGCACAGCAAGAAGTAGAAACACATTCTATGCGTGCTGAGATATATGGAAAAGTAGTGATGCCTCTTTTTTCTATTGCATTACTTATGATTTTAGTTTTTACTTTTCCCTTTCATGCTAGGTATATGAATATTACGATGACAACAACCAAAGCCATTGGAGGAACCTTATTTGTTTGGGGTACATTATTTTCTTTTCAGAGTATGGGAAAGAGTGGAACCTTGAATCCTGAATTGGCAATTATTTTACCAGTTGTTCTTTTATGGACATATGCACTTTATGGTTTGCTTAAATCACAAAAGAAAATATAAAGCTTTCATCATCCATCTATAACATGTTTTTAGGTAGAATCGCGACAATTATAACAATGGGATTTACTTATGAGCGTAGATATTCAAACTTTAGTAGAAAAATATAATACACCATTATATGTGTATGATTTTAATAATATTACAAATAGATATGATGAGTTAAAGGATGCCTTTGGTGGTAAAAAATCTTTGGTAGCATATGCTGTAAAATCAAACTCTAATTTAGCAGTTATCCGTCACTTGGCAAACCTTGGTGCAGGGGCTGATTGTGTGAGTATTGGAGAAGTTCGACGGGCCTTAAAGGCTGGTGTAAAAAAATACAAAATTATTTTTTCAGGCGTGGGTAAAAAAGATTCTGAAATTAGAGAAGCACTAAAAGAAGAAATTTTACTTATTAATCTTGAGAGTGAAGCTGAAATGAAACGTGTAGAGATGATAGCTAAAGAGCTAAATATTGAAGCAAGAATTTCTATTAGGGTTAATCCAAATGTTGATCCTAAGACACACCCTTATATTTCAACAGGATTACATGAAAATAAATTTGGTGTGAGTTTAGACTCTGCTAAGCGTATGTATATTTATGCTAAAAAATCAGTACATTTAAATCCAGTAGGAATTCATTTTCATATTGGTTCTCAGTTAACAGAATTAGCACCTATCAGAGAAGCTTGTGGTATTGTAGCTGATTTAGTCCGTTCTTTAGATGCTATTGGTATTGAGATTAAATTCTTTGATGTTGGTGGAGGAATAGGGGTTGTCTATGATGATGAAGTCACGATTGCTCCTGCTGATTATGCCTCTGCAATTCTTAGTCAAATTAAAGGGTTAGATGTTACCATTCTTTCTGAACCAGGACGATACATGATGGCGAATTCAGGAATCTTTTTAACCAAAGTACTTTATGAAAAAGTGAATGGCGATAAGCGCTTTGTGGTTATTGATGGTGGAATGAATGACTTATTACGTCCAAGTCTTTACAATGCTTACCATAAGATTGAAGCTGTTCAAAAAACAGGTGAAAAGTCTAAGGCTGATATTGTAGGCCCTGTTTGTGAAAGTGGAGATTTTTTAGGTAAAGATGTGGAACTGCCTATTATGGAACATAATGATGTTTTGGTGGTACATTCTGCTGGTGCTTATGGGTTTACCATGGCAAGTAATTATAACACACGTGGACGTTCAGCTGAAGTTGCGATATTAGATGGAAAAGATTATTTAATTCGTGAACGTGAAACATTTGAAGACCAAATAAGACTTGAAGCGTCTTGTGATACGAGTTGGCAAAACTAAAGGATATATGATGACCCTAGATGAACTCCGTGTTGAAATTGATAGTATAGATAATCAGTTACTAGAACTATATAATAAACGTATGGAATATGTTCATCAAGTGGGTGAACTTAAAAATACTACTGGTGCGCCTATTTATAGACCAGAACGTGAACAATCTATTTTGAACCGTTTAAAGTCTCAAAATAAAGGTAAGTTAACAGATGGTGCCATAGATGCACTGTTTTTAGAGATGTTTGCTGTTGCAAGAAATCTTGAACGTCCAGAAGCCATTGCTTATCTTGGACCAGAAGCTACTTTTACGCATCAAGCTGCTGAAATGAAATTTGGTGCAATGAGTGCTTACTTAGCGATGGATTCAATTTCCTCTGTGTTTAGAGAGGTCAATAAGGGAACAGCAAAATTTGGTGTTATTCCTATTGAAAATTCTTCCAATGGTATTGTGTCTGAAACGATTAATTGTCTTAAATCATATGATTTAAAAATTATTGCAGAAGTCTTTGTTGGTATTCATCATACTTTAGCCACACGATGTAATTCTATTTCAGAGATTAAAAAAATTTATTCAAGAGATATTGCTTTTGATCAGTGTTCGATATTTTTGAACTCTTGTGGATTGGATGAAGTGGAATATGTTTTTTTAGACTCGACAGCAAAAGCTGCTAAGATTGCTATGGATGAGGAGGGGGCTGCTGCAATTTGTGCAGACGTTGCAGCTAAAATGTATAACCTCCCTACCTTATTTGAAAATATTGAAGATTGTGCTGATAATAAAACACGTTTTTTTATTATTAGTAATTTTGACAATTTACCTTCAAAAGAGGATAAAACTTCCATGTTAGTACGGCTTTCAAATACACCAGGTGCTTTGGTAGAGTTTTTAAATGATTTTGAGCGTTGTGAAATAAATTTAACAAAAATAAAATCGCATATTGTTGAAGGTGAGTCTATTTTCTTTATTGAATTTAATGGGCATCAAGATGATCCTCATATTGTTAAGATTATGGAACGTAACCGTGATGTGATTAAAATTTTAGGCTCGTATGTAAAAGAAAATGATGATATTTAGGATAAAAAATGAAATTTAATAATGCATTAAAAGATATAAAAATTTATGAAGCTGGTAAACCAATAGAGTTAGTGGTCAGAGAGTTTGGGATAAAACCTGAAAATGTTGTTAAGTTGGCATCGAATGAAAACCCTAAAGGCTGTAGTGAACGTGTGGCAGAGGTCATTGCTACTAATGCAAGTAAGGCATTTTTATATCCAGATGATTCAATGTTTGAATTAAAAGATGCCTTGTCTAGTAAATTTTCAGTAGAAAGTGACAATATTATTATTGGTGCTGGGTCAGATCAAGTGCTAGATTTTATTTCACGTGCTTTATTAATGCCAGATGACAAGGTATTAATGTCGCAAGTGACTTTTGCAATGTATGAAATTTATGCCAAGCAAATGGGTGCAAAAATAGTGAGAACGGCATCGTATCAACATAAAGTCTCTGAGTTTATTGAAGCGTATAATGAGCATAAACCAAAAATTGTGTATCTTTGTACGCCTAACAATCCAACAGGAGATGCGACAACAAAAGAAGATGTTTTAAAGATTATTGATGCAATTGACGAAGAAACATTGGTGGTAGTTGATGGGGCTTATATGGAATATGCAGCAGCTAAAGATGAAGCTTATCATATAAAACCAAATGATTTATTGGCTTATTCTAATGTTATTTATTTAGGAACTTTTTCTAAAGCATATGGCTTAGGGGGGATGCGTGTCGGTTATGGAATAGCAAATAAAGTACTTATTTCAGAGTTATATAAGGTACGTCCTCCGTTTAATATTACAACCCTTTCTTTAGCAGCAGCCATTGAAGCATGTAAAGATGAAGCATTTGTTGAGGCATCCATTTGTTTACATACGGAAGAGATTAATCGTTATGAATTATTTGCGAAAGCACAGGGTTTTTCATATATTGAAAGTTATACAAATTTTATTACTTATTTATTTAGTGATGATATGAATTCTACAAACATTGCTGATGCTTTGTTAAAAGAGGGTGTTATTATTAGAAATTTGACTTCTTATGGAATGAACGCTGTGCGTATTACTGTTGGAACTAAAAAACAAAATGATAGACTTTTTGAAGTTATGAGAAAGGTATTAGGATGAGTAAGTTTGGGGATTTAAAAACAAAAACCATAGAAGAGCTAGAAGTTGTTGCCCAAGAGGTACGCGAAAAAATTCTTTCTACGGTTAGTAAAAATGGAGGGCATTTAAGTTCAACCTTAGGTGCAACTGATCTTATTGTCGCAATGCATGCTGTGTTTGATGCTAAAGAGAACCCTTTTATTTTTGATGTTTCTCATCAAGCTTATGCACATAAATTGGTTACCAATCGATGGGATAGTTTTGACACCCTACGTCAGTTTGGAGGACTTTCTGGATATACAAAACCCAAAGAGTCTGAGTGTGATTATTATATGGCTGGACACTCGTCTACTTCAATTTCATTAGCCACAGGTGCTGCTAAAGCCATTGCCTTAAAAGGCGAAGAAGAAACACGTATTCCTTTAGCTGTTATTGGTGATGGTTCAATGTCTGCTGGAATGGTATATGAAGCAATGAATGAGTTGGGAGATAGAAAATATCCAGCCATTATTATTTTAAATGATAATGAGATGAGTATTGCTTCTCCTATTGGGGCATTAAGTCGTATTTTATCGCAAAAAATGGCTTCACCTTTTTATCAAAAATTTAAGGCTAAAACCAAAGAAATGTTAGAAGTTTTACCTGATGGGGCAACATATTTAGCAAAACGTTTTGAGGAGTCATTTCACCTTATTACACCTGGGATTTTATTTGAAGAATTGGGACTAGAGTATATTGGACCAATTGATGGACATAATATTGAATCTTTAATAGAGACTTTAAAAATTGCTAAAAAGATGAATCGACCTGTAATTATTCATACTCAAACCACAAAAGGTAAGGGTTATGAGGTTGCTGAAGGTGCAGGTTCTGATAAAGAACATTGGCATGGAGTGGGTGTTTTTGATGTGGCAACAGGGGTGGCAAAAAAGAAAACAGCTACCAAAGCATCAACAGCTATTTTTGCTGAAACTTTAGTTGAGTTAGCTGATAATGATGAAAAAGTTGTTGGGGTAACAGCTGCCATGCCTAGTGGTACAGGTATGTCAGCTGCCATTGCAAAATATCCTAAACGTTTCTGGGACGTTGCAATTGCTGAACAACATGCTGTAACTTCTATGGGTCCTTTAGCGAAAGAGGGTTTTAAACCTTTTTGTGCCTTATACTCAACCTTTTTACAACGTGGATATGATCAATTGATTCATGATATTTGTTTAATGAATTTGGGTGTGGCTTTTGCCATTGATAGAGCTGGAATTGTGGGTGAAGATGGAGAAACACATCAAGGTGTTTTTGACATCTCTTATTTACGTGCCATACCAAATATGACAATTTTTGCTCCTTCTTCAAATGCAAGTATGAAAGAAGCCATGTTATTTGCCAAAGATTTTCCTACTCCTTGTGCTTTTAGGTATCCAAGGGGGGCTTTTATTTCAACACATCAATTTTCTACTCCTTTTGAACTTGGAAAATCTTATCAAATTAAAGAAGGTGAGGATATTCTTTTTATTGGTTACGGTAACGGTGTTGGTAGAGCAGAGCAGGTCGCAGACCTTATTGAAGCCAATCCAAGTATTTTAGATTTACGATTTGTCAAGCCCTTAGATAAAAAAGCACTTTTGGCGTTGACTAAAACACATAAAAAATGGTACGTTTTTTCTGATTCTGCAAAAATGGGAGGTGTTGGATCAGCGATTTTAGAACTTTTATCTGAAGAGAAAGTTAATGATATCGATTTGGTTAGCTTTGAATATGACGATTATTTTATCACCCATGGTAATACAAAACTGGTAGAAGCATCTCTAGGAGTACTTCCTGAGCAAATATCTGCTAAAATTAATTAAAAAATATTATTTATTGTGATAATATTTAACTATAGATTAAGACAAGGACATTAATAATGGCAAAAGAGTATATCTTTACTTCTGAATCAGTGACAGAAGGTCACCCTGATAAAATGGCAGATCAAGTTTCTGATGCAATTTTAGATTATATTATAGAACGAGACCCTCAAGCTCGAGTTGCTTGTGAGACATTACTTTCAAATGGGTTTTGTGTGATAGCTGGTGAATTAAAAACCCAAGTGTATGCACCCATGCAAGAAATAGCACGTGAGGTTGTACGTGAAATTGGTTACACCAATGCTGCTTACGGATTTGATTATCGTTCAGCTGGTGTGTTAAATGGTATTGGAGAACAGAGTGCAGATATTAATCAAGGCGTAGATCAAGCTTCAGGTGAAATTGGTGCTGGTGATCAAGGTCTTATGTTTGGCTATGCTTGTAAAGAAACAGCAGAGTTAATGCCTCTACCAATTTCTTTAGCACATAAGATTACAGCGAAACTAGCAGAAGTGCGTAAAAACGGAACAGTCCCATTTTTGAGACCAGATGGTAAAGCACAAGTTAGTGTTAAATATATTGATGATAAACCCGTTTCGATTGATACAATTGTTGTTTCAACACAGCATGATGAAGAAGTTTCGCAAGAGATTTTAAAAGAAGCAGTGATGCTTGAAGTGATTAAAGCTGTCATTCCTGAATCGTTGTTCTCTGATGACATTATTTATCATATCAATCCAACAGGACGCTTTGTAATTGGTGGACCTCAAGGAGATGCTGGATTAACTGGTCGTAAAATTATAGTGGATACTTATGGAGGCTCTTGTCCTCATGGTGGAGGTGCCTTTTCTGGGAAAGATCCTACAAAGGTTGATCGTTCAGCAGCCTATGCAGCACGGTATGTTGCTAAGAATTTAGTAGCTGCTGGTATAGCAGAAAAATTGACTGTTCAAGTGGCGTATGCTATTGGTGTGGTTCAACCTGTTTCTATTATGGTTGATACCCATGGAACCTCTAGTATTGATGAGTCTAAAATAGAAGCATGTGTGAGAGAACTTTTTGATTTATCTCCAGCTGGGATTATAAAAGAGTTAGATTTATTGAGACCAATTTATAAAAAAACAGCTGCTTATGGACATTTTGGACGTGAAGATCTTGACTTTACTTGGGAACAAACAAACCGAATAGATGATATTATCCGTTATATGAAAGGATAATATTTTTTAGTTGATTGTGCAAATGATTATCAATTTATATATCTTGATTAATATGATTATTTGCTACAATTTGTAGCAAGAAAAAGAACCAAACGTTGCTGATTAAAGAATTTTTTAATCTACTTTGGTTATAGTTTGGTAACTTAAAATTAAGGAATTAAAATGGCAGTAAAAATTTTAGATACTTGTATCAACTGTGCAGCATGTATTGACGAATGTCCAACAGAAGCAATTGTAGATGAGGATGATAATCCACTAGATGAAGATATTTATTACGTATACGAAGATAAATGTGTTGAGTGTGTAGGTCACTTTGACCAACCAGCATGTGCTGAGGCTTGTCCAACAGATGAGTGTATTGTATGGGATGAACCAAAAGAAGGTTTAACACTTCACCCAGATAGAGGTGAACCAGGTACAGACGCAGTTGAAGACTAAGTCTTAATCTTATTGTGTTGTGGCTTTTGAGTCATAATGCAATAAATATGAACTACTCCTTTAAAATCTCTCCTTAAATAAATCTTTTTTTTAAATTATTTCAGATATAATTCCAGCTCAAAATACTTTAGTAGTGATTCTAAGTAATCGCTAAGCTTAATGGAGCAAAATCGTGGAACAAACATTATCAATTATTAAACCAGATGCAGTAGCTAAAAACGTAGTAGGACAAATTCTTGCTAGATTTGAAGCAGCGAATCTTAGAATTGCAGCAACTAAAAAAATTCAATTATCTCAAGAAGATGCTGAAGAATTTTATGGAATTCATAGTGAGCGACCTTTCTTTAAAGATCTTGTAGCATTTATGATTTCTGGTCCAGTTGTGGTAACAGTACTTGAAGGTGAAAATGCAATGCAAACAAACAGGGATCTAATGGGTGCTACCAATCCTGCTGAAGCAGAAGCTGGTACGATTAGAGCTGACTTTGCAGAAAGTATTGATGCGAATGCTGTTCATGGTTCTGATTCAGTTGAGAATGCAGTTAATGAAATTAACTTCTTCTTTGCACAAAGAGAGCTTGTATAAAGTTATCAAACTATGAAAATAGTTTTTGATAAAATTGGTCAAAGTGTAAAACCTTTTGATTTAACTGTTAATGCTGTTAGATTGGAAGGTTCTTTGGCAAAAAGTGGTTATCATCGTTTGGCTTTGAAGGGAAACCTTACAGGAGAAATTGAACTTTCTTGTGATAGATGTGGTGATGAGTATCACCATGATATGAAAGCACCTCTTCATTTGACCTTGTCTGATGAAGTTATTGAGACTGAAGATGATTTAGATATAATCGAATTCGTTGATGGAATTATTGACCTTGAATTTATTGTTCAAAGTGAAATAGCCTCCATAGAGAATTCATTTCATTGCTGTGATAAATGTGATGGAGATGAATCAGAGTTTGAGCAAGAATTTTAAAAGCATACATTTAAAACTATACAAAGGAATTAATTATGGCAGTACCTAAAAGACGTGTCTCTAAGACCAGAGCAGCAAAGAGAAGAACGCATTATAAATTAACATTACCAAGACCTGTAAAAGATGCAGATGGTACATGGAGAATGCCTCACCACATGAATATGACAACTGGTGAATATAACACAACTAAAGCTTAAAAAGCAGTTCTGAATGATTAGAATTGCTATTGATGCAATGGGTGGGGACTTTGGTCCTGAACCTATCATTGAAGGTGTGGTCGATGCACTTGATGAACAAAAATTTCTCCCTATTCTTGTAGGTGATAAAGAAGAAATCCTCTCTTACCTCCCCCAATATTATATTGATAAAGTTGAGATTGTCGAAAGTACAGATGTAATTGCGATGAGTGATTCAGCAACAGATGCACATAAACGAAAAGATTCATCAATTTACATGGCAGCTGAATTGGTTCGTGATAAAAAAGCAGATGCTCTGGTTTCTGCTGGACATTCAGGTGCAACTATGGCTGTGTCACTTTTACGTATAGGACGTATTAAAGGAATAGCTAGACCTGCCTTAGCTACCTTAATGCCAAGTACTACAAATTCTAAAACACTTGTTTTAGATGTAGGTGCTGTTACGGATTGTAAACCTCAAAATCTTTTTGAATTTGGGGCTATGGGTGAAGTTTATGCTAAACATGTTTTAGGAATTGAAAACCCAAGAGTAGGCTTATTGGCAAATGGTTCAGAAGACAATAAAGGCAATGAGTTAACGAAAGCAACCTTTCCTTTATTAAAAGTACTTAATGGATTTATTGGAAATATTGAAGGGAAAGATATTTTTAATGGAAAAGTTGATGTGGTTGTTTGTGATGGGTTTACTGGCAATATTTTGCTTAAAACGAGTGAAGGTGTTGTTTCGGCTGTTTTTGATTTAATGAAACAACATATTCGTAAATCATTACCAGCTAAAATTGGTGCATTAATGATGAAAAAGAAAGTATTTAGAAAAATGAAAAAGCAAGTTGATAAAGATGAATATGGTGGTGCACCATTACTTGGAATCAATGGTTGTTCTATTATTTCTCATGGAGCATCTAATGCAAAAGCGATTAAAAATGCTATTTTTCAAGCCATTGAATACAGTGAATCAGATATTAACATAACCATTGCTAAGGTACTGAAAGAAAAAGCTTCTACTACAGTGGTTTAAAGCTGTAGGAATTCGTTATTATTATCCTCACATTTGCCTTAACTTTCTTTAAAGTACTAGAATTCACAATGGCTTTTATGGTAGAATGATTTTCTAATTTATTTGCTAAGGATAATCATGGCAAGAACCAAACCAGTATATGCTTCATTTAGATCCATTGGGGCGTATGTTCCCTCTAAAGTATTAAGTAATGCTGATTTAGAAACAATGGTAGATACAAGTGATGAATGGATTTTAAAACGTACAGGAATTTCTGAACGTAGAATTGCAGCTAAAGATGAATACACAAGTGATATGGCTACTGAAGCTTCTAAAGTTGCTATTGAGAGAGCAGGGCTAACTGTGTCTGATATAGATTTAGTGGTATGTGCTACTGTAACACCAGACTATTTTAACATGCCAGCGACTTCATGTTTAATTTCAGATAAGCTTGGTATTAAAAATGTCCAAGCATTTGATATTTCAGCAGCTTGTTCAGGCTTTGTTTATTCCCTCTCAGTAGCCAAAGCATTTATTGAATCTGGTATGAAAAAAAATGTATTGGTTATTGGTGCTGAAAAATTTTCTTCTATTGTAGATTATACTGATCGATCAACTTGTATTTTGTTTGGGGATGGGGCAGGAGCAGCTGTAATTTCAGCAACTAATAATGCATCTGAAGCATTTATTGATGTGCATGCTTCGGCTGATGGTTCTTATTCAGATTTTTTAGTGACTCCAGCACCAGGGTGTGTGCATCCTGTTTCTCAGACTGTCATTGATGAAGGACTTAATTTTGTTCAAATGAAAGGGAATGAGACTTTTAAATTGGCTGTAAAAACATTGACGAAAGATGTTAAAGATATTTTAGCTAAAAATGAAATTGCTTCTGAAGATATTCCCCATTTTGTGCCTCATCAAGCAAATTATAGAATAATAAAAGCTGTTGGAGATGCTTTAAAGATGAAGGAAGAGCAAGTAGTATTGACTGTTGGTAAATATGGTAATACTTCAGCTGCTTCTATTCCCATGGCAATTAATGATATTTGGGAGTCGGGTCGTCTTCAAAAGGGTGAGCTAATGTTACTTGATACTTTTGGAGGTGGTTTAACATGGGCAAGTGCCTTACTTCCTTTTGCAGGTGAATCTAAATAAATCTCTGGGTTCGATTTTATCGAACAGGGTCTTATTAGATAATACTATCTTATCGTAAAGCATGTAATTTTTTTAAATCTTCTATTTTTCTACAAGCTTTTTTAAAGAGTTCATATTCTTCAATCCCTTCTATGCATAAGTGTTTATGTCGTTCAAAAGATTTTAAAACTGTTGTGGCTTTTCGTAATGCATCTTGACGGTTTCGTTTGAGATGTTCAAAACAGATAGCCCCATTAATTAAACCTTTGGCTAGATTTTTTAAGGGATGGTTTTGTTTACGTAATGGATGCCATGCTTCTTCTAATACTTCATGTGCATCGAAATACTCTTTTGTTTCTAATAGGATTAAGTAATTTTTTAAAGCGTCCTCTAAATCATGGTTTTCGGTTAGCAAGTATCTCCTTTAATTGTTTCTGAATAATATATATATTAGGATTAATTTGAGGTAAATAAGGGGTTATCATTTTTTTTGATGAATGAAATTCATATTTTTAATTAACAATAAATGTGGAAAAGTAAAGTCTCTTGGAAATGAGTGAAAACGTCTTATTCTTAAAGATTATATGGAAAAAAGTATTTTTTTTAATGACAAAGATTTCTAAAAATGTTATGATGCTACCACTAATTTCAATGATTATTGGACTACATTTTAGTAGTAATGATTATTGTTAATAACAAATAGGAGGAAACATGAAGTTAGGTTTTTTAGTTGATCTAAATCTTTGCATGGGTTGTAAAGGTTGTGAGATCGCCTGTAAAGTTGAAAATGAAGTACCACTTAGTTCGTGGCGTTTACGTGTAAAATATATTGATATAGGGTCTTTTCCTGATACCTCTCGTTCCTTTACACCTTTAAGGTGTAATCATTGTGAAAATGCGCCATGTGAGAGAATTTGTCCTGTATCTGCACTGCATTATCTTGATAATGGTATTGTTAATATTGATTCAGAAAGATGTATTGGTTGTGCTGGTTGTATGATGGCTTGTCCATATGGTGCAATTTACATGGATCCAGAGTCAAATACGGCTGATAAATGTACCTACTGTGCTCACAGAATAGAGGGTGGACTAATGCCATCATGTGTGGTTGCTTGTCCAACAGAAGCAAATATTTTTGGAGATGTAGAAGATGAAACTTCACAAATTTCAAGATATATTATGGAACATCAAGGAAATGTTCAGGTAAGAAAACCTGAAAAGCATACAAATCCATTACATTATTATGTAGGTGGTGGAAATAATACGCTTAATCCTTTGGCACATGAGAGAATTGAAGGTTATGGACTATTTAATAATATTACAACATTGGATCATCCAGGTAACCCAAATCGTTCTATTTTAGATAGATTTTTAGAACCTATTTTTGGTCATCCAAATGATGACTTAGGTAATGAATCTTTCTTAGATATGCCAAATGCTAATGCTGTAGATAAAGGAGATCAGTAATGGATGCTGTTAGTACAATAGAAGCAACAAAAGCCATTGTAACCATGGATGTGGCACATACAGGAATTATCTGGGGCTGGATGATTACTTTAAATATGTGGGCAAAAAGTATTGGTACAGGTGTTATTCTTGTAGGCGCATTTTTACTTTATAGACATAAGCATGAAGATATGCCAAATTTAAGATGGTTAATGCCTCTTATTTCATTTATCGCATTAAATGCTTTTTTATTTTTCACCTTAATTGATTTACATCAACCATGGAGAATGATTCATATCTTTACTCATCCTCATTGGACTTCGTCTATTACTGTAGGTGCATGGATGGCATCAATTTTCTTAGTGCTTGTATCAATTTTGATGTTTACGTCTATTTTTACACATTTTTCAGAATTTAGAAAAAATTGTTCAGTGGCAAAAGCTGTAAGAGCCAAAAATGAACTTTATGAAAAAATCTTTCCATTTACAGTATTTCTTGCATTTCCAGTAACAATGTATACAGCAATCATTATGTCTCAATCAGCAGCAAGAGAACTTTGGGTTCCTGGTGCTGAGTTAATTCAAATGTTATTAGCAGCCTTTATGGTTGGGTCAGCAACGTTTATTTTGATTGGAGGAAAGTGGGCAGAAGCTGTTAAAAAAGATTTAGCATTGATTTTAGCACTTTCAGTTTTATTTTCATTTATTATGTATATGGGAGAATATTTCTTTTCGTATAAAGCAGCAGAGGTTGAAGCAACACTAGCATTTGTACACTCTGGTGGTGAATACTTTACCCAATTCTGGGCAGGAATGATTTTAGGTTATATTATTCCATTCTTTATTGCTATTAAAATGAGTAATGATAGAACAATGATGAAATTCGCAGCAGTAACGACATTTATAGGTCTTTATTTTGCAAAAAGTACGTGGTTAGAAATACCACAGTTGTTACCGTTAAGTTAAGGAGAATATAGATGGTTAAGAAAATGAATAATAACGAATCTTCTTTCTTTGAGAGCAGACGTACGTTCCTTAAAGGAACAAGTTATGTAATAGCTGGTGCAGTTGTTACTAAAGGTGTTTTTTCAAGTGCTGTGGCTTCAAGTGAAGGTGCTGCGACTGAAGAGTTAGGTTTTGATGTCGTTCCAATGTCTAATGGTACACCAGAACATTATCCTCCACATGAAAAATGGGATTCTTTTAGAGAGCTTTCTGGAGATGATTGGAAACGTGGTGGTATTAAAAGAAAAGGTGTGAAATCTGAAGAAAATCCAGAGGGAATTAAAGCAACTGAATATATGTTGGTTCCAACATCTTGTTCAAATTGTGAAGCCTCTTGTGGTTTAACGGCTTGGGTAAATATTGGGGATTATAAAAAATCTAATGATCCAAAAGACTTACGTGTTATTAAATACATGGGTAATGATTTACATGCTGGTTCACGTGGACGTAACTGTGCTAAGGGTTATGGAACTCAATCTCAAATGTATGATCCAGATAGAATTCCTTTCCCATTAAAAAGAGCACCAGGTTCTAAAAGGGGTGAAGGTAAGTGGATAAGAACTTCATGGGATGATGCCATGAAAGAGATTGGTGGGAAGATTAATGAAACCCTTAAAAAGGGTGATGAAATGTCTAAAAAGCTTTTCATGTATCAAGTTGGTCGTCCAAATGAAAATGGATTTGGTCACCGTGTACCTCATTCATTGGGTGTTGATGGATATAACTCTCATACTAACATTTGTTCAGCAGGTGCGAGACAGGGAACTATTCAGTGGTTTAATGATGATAGAAATTCACCAGATTGGTCAAATGCTGATTTAATTTTTCTTCAGTCATCTCATGCTGCTGATGCAGGTCACTACTTTCAACAAGCTGCTGGTAGGATTGCCGAAGCTAGAAAAAGAGGGGCTAAACTTGTTGTTATGGATCCTCGTATGTCTAACTCTGCTGGTATGGCTGATCTTTGGGTACCATGTTGGCCAGGAACAGAGACGGCGCTATACCTTTATTTAGCCAATAGAATTTTAAACGAGACAGATATTAATGGTAAAGACCTTGTGAATCATGCATGGGTTAAAAACTGGATGAACTGGGATAGACTAATGGCTAATCCAAAGCAATTAAATCTTATGCTTGAAAAAGGTTACATTGATGCTTTACCAAAAGGGGATACTTACGAAGATTTCATTGAGATGATTTCTGGAATGTATTCTAAATATACCATCGACTTTGTTACTAAAGAGTGTAGAATAGAAGCTCGAATTGTTGAGAAACTATTTGATTTATTTATTGATGCTGGTACGAAAGTAGCAACTTATATTTGGAGAGCAGGAGCGATTGCTAACCGTGGTGGATGGATGGTTGCACGTTCAGCATTCTTACCATTTGCATTACGTGGAGCATTTGCTGGAGATAAAGGTGGAATGGGACTGCACCACTGGCATGTTATTTCAGTTAATGGTAAAGGACATAAATCTACTGTTTCAGGTGAGAAGCCTAAAAAAGTTGATGTTTGGAATGAGATTGTTTGGCCACCAGAGTATCCTCTTAGTTCATATGAAATGAGTCATATTTTACCTCATTTACTCATGGATGATGAGTGGAGAAATAAATGGAATGCTAAAGGGCTTAATGTTCCTGAAAAAATTGGTATTTATATTCCAAGAATGTATAACCCAGTGTGGATTAACCCTGATGGTTTTAGATGGATTGAAGCACTTAAGCGTGAAGATAAAGTTGAGTTAAGTATTAACCTTTCACCTACTTGGTCGGAGACCAACTGGTATTGTGATTATATTTTACCAACAGGTCTTGCTGGTGAGCGTCATGATCAACATTCAGAAGCAACTGAGCCAAAAAGATGGTTATCATTTAGACAACCAGCATTAAGGGTAGCATTAGAGAAACTTGGTACATGGAAAGCTAAACGTCCAGAAAGAGCAACACTTGAAGCACACATGGCTGCAGGTCTTGGGGAAGTTTGGGAAGAAGTTGAGTTTTGGGCAAATATTATGGTTGAATATGTAGATCCAGATGGTTCATTGGGTGTTAGAGACTATTGGGCTTCTAAAGAAGATCCAACAAGAGCTGTAACAATTCCAGAGTGGTATCAAGCTGCATTTGACAACTTGCCAAATCTTAAATCTATTGCTAAAAAGCATTATCCTAAAGCTAAGTACCCTAACTATGAAATGATGAGAGACATGGGAACATGGCTTGAAGAAGACAACATTTATAGACCTCAAGAGAGAGCCGTTAAAAAAGTTGGTGATGTATACCATGCACATGGGCATGAATATAAAGCTGAAGAAGTCACTAAAGATGAATATGGTGCATTGATGGTTGATGGAGGGCATGGTGAGAAACATGCGATTGGTCTTGAAGTTGATGGTGAAGTGGTGCAAGGTTTCCATACATTAAGTAAAAAAGCAGAATTCTTCTCTGAATGGTTTGCTGAGTGGAAGTGGCCTGAATATGCTATACCTATTTACCCAACAACTAAAGAGGGTAGAGAAAAAATGGTGCATATTGTTAGTCATATTCATCATGATCATATGGACATTAAGAAAAATGAATTTGCTTTAAATACGGTATTTAGATTGTCTTATAACATTCATACACGTTCTGTTAACTCAAAACATTTGATGGAAATTTCTCAGAATCATAATCCAGTTTGGATTAACCCCGATGATGCAAAACGAATGAATATTAAGCAAGGTGATGCCATTAAGGTGACCATTGTTGATACGGTATCAGGACTTGAATCTGGTTATTTTGTTGCCATGGCTGTGCCAACTGAAGGTACGATGCCAGGGGTATTAGCAAACTCTCATCATGCTGGTAGATGGAAGCTTAAAAATGCTGTTGAAATCCCAGGATTTGAACATTCATTAGGTGTTATGGGTGTGGGTGCACCATTGTATGATTTGACGATGGATGGAAAAATTGGTACATTAAAACCAACACAAGGTTTAGATAAAGGTATGTTTGAACGTACTGACTCTTGGCAGTTTAAAGAGTATAATAAAGATCTTGACAATATTTGGTGGGATGGATTAAGTGGGTCATGGCAAAATGCTGTTGCTCCGTCACATCCAGATCCAATTGCTGGTAACCATGCATGGCACCAGAAAGTCATTATTGAAGCTGCTGATAAAGATGATCAGATTGGTGATATTTATGTTAATTATGAAAATAACATGAAAGTATATCAAGCTTGGAGAGACAAGTTAACGCGTCCACTTGATTCGACGGACACGCTTAGACGACCAAAACATATTAAGAGACCAGCTGTGCCTCTTTCTCATAAAGCTTACTCTGTTAAAATAAAGAAGTAAGTATTTTTAATAAGCATAAGCCTTTAGGTTTATGCTTATTTTTTTTTATTCTTCTCTAATTCTTTTTACTCAAAATCATATTTTTTCTAATAATAACACTTACGCTTAGCAAATATTTTAAAGCTTTCTTTAAAATATAATTAAAATTAAACTTTATTTTTTAAATTAAATATTAAAATAAATAATCTATTAAAGTGGAATATATTTATGAAGGTTATTTGTGTCAGATAAAAGAATATATATTGTTGATGACTATCCTCTTGCAGCATTAATTACAAAAAAAACAATTGAAAAACTATCAATCAATAATTGTATTGTTTCTGAATTTGAGAGTTCTCTTTTATTATTAAATCGTTTTCAAAAAGAGTTTGAGCAGATTGATATGATTATTACGGATTATGAAATGCCAGATTTACGAGGTGATGAACTTATTAAAGAGGTACGTAAGATGAAACCCAATATTAAAATTGTGGTAATGTCTGCTTGGTTAGATACTTCGGTGCTCGAAGGACAAGAGTTAATTGGTAAGGAAGTGAAAGCATTAAGACCTGATTTGATTTTAGCCAAACCTTTTCCTGATGGATGGGTTGGAAAGGTGGATAAAATTTTAGAAGAGAGAGGCTAGGGTTAGGATGCATCGTTTATTAAAACGACAAATTAAACAAGTTTATGGAAAAGATTTTGACCTAAATAGTTTTGATGAAAAAACACTGTTATTAATTGCTAATGTCACAGAGGTTTACCAAAATTTTGATGAAGAAAAAGCTTTTTTAAACCATACAGTTAAAGAGAATAAAAAGGCCATAGAAGAGGCATATAAAAATTTATTAAGTTCGTCACGTTTGGCAGCCATTGGTGAAATGATGGAGAACATTACCCATCAATGGAAACAACCATTAAGTATTATTTTGAATATTGTTTCGTTATTAAAACTTGATTTAAAAGAGAATAAAGAGTTAGATATTATTGAGAAACAAACGTTATATCTTAATAATACCATTGTTGATTTTACAAATTTTTCATCACATTCTGAACAAGAAAAAAAAACATTTGAACTGAATAAATCCATCGAAGAGACAATAGATATTTTTAATTTTCAAGCAGAAGTAAATAATATAAAAATTAAAAAAGTATTAGAAAAAGAACTTTTTATTCAAGGAGATATTGGAAAGTTTAATCAAGCTTTATTGGTTTTGTTTTCTAATGCTAAAGATGCCTTTTTGAGTCAAAATATAAATAATAGGGTAATTGAAATAAAAAGTGAAGTGAGTAATGGTGAACTTATACTGAGGGTGCAAGACAATGCTGGTGGTATACCTAGTTATGCCATTGATAAAGTATTTGAGCCTTACTTTACGACGAAGTTTAAAGATAAAGGTACAGGGATTGGCTTAAGTATAACCTATAATATAATTGAAAAAATGAAAGGTGTTATTCAAGTTGAAAATTATGGAGCTGGTGCATTGTTTACCATTAAAATCCCCCAACAAGATGTATCAAAAGATTTAGAAAAGGATGTTCATGGATAATATTTTATTGGAGGAGACTGATAATAGTCCAAAAGTAATTATGAGTAAACAGGATGGTTTGATTCAGTTTGAAGGTAAATCATATCCTGAAAATACTTTCGCTTTTTATCGACCCATTACTGAGTGGTTGAAAGAGTATTTTAAAGTCCCTATGGACAGTAAAGAGACGGTTGTTAATTTTAAGTTTTTATATTTTAATTCAGCCACCACACAAATTATATTTGAAATTCTTGACATTTTGGATGATGCAGCGATTGATAATATTAAAGTCAACTGGTTTTATGATAGAGAAAGTCAAAATGGTTATGAAGATTATGAGGATTATTCAGAAGAATTTCCCAATCTAAACATAGAAGCCATTACTTATTAGTTATGGATAAAAATTTAAAAATATGCATTAAGATTGATGATCGTATTATTTATGAGTTTGCAGGAGAGATTAATAAGCTTTTAATGATTGATAATGCTAATAATATTGAAAAATTACTTTTAGAACAATGTTTGAATAAAGATAAAGTGAAGAATGTATTTGAACTTTTTATTGAGACAGCACAAAATATTTTGAATTATTCTTATCGAGATAAATTTTTAGAAGATAAGTCTGAAACAACATTTTGTAATTTTTCTTTATATTATTTTACAGTTGATGATACCTATGTATTGGAAAGCTGTAATCTTATACATCAAGATGAACGTGAAATAATTGAATCTAAATTGGAAGCCATTAAAGATTTGGATCAAAAAGCTTTGAGAAAATTAGTACGTCAAAAAAGTAGATCAGCAGAGGATAAGCATGAACGAGGAGCTGGATTAGGATACATCATGATGGCACGTAAAAGTTGTGCCCCTATAGAGGTTAAATTTGTGCATTACCAAAAGGAAATTTTAATATATAAACAAAAACTATTTATATAAAGGAGGATAGATTGACAAGAAAAGTTTTAAAAATAGCTTTAGTACTAAGTTTTTTTCAAAGCATATTATACGCTGAGGATTGGGAGTTTTTATCAGTAAATGGTTATGGAACATTGGGGGTAGCTTATCAAGATAATGAGAATATTGTCTTTAGAAATTCATTTTTTACAGATAAGGGAAGCAAAGGGGATGTTTCTTTTGATAATTATAGTGTCTTGGGATTACAGTTGGATGCAGAAGCTACCGATAAGTTAAGTTTTACATTACAAGCTGTTGTCAGTGCAAATAATGCAAATGGTAATATGTTAGATGTTGAGTGGGCAAATGCTAAATATCAAATAAGTGATGCTTTTGATATAAGGGTGGGCATAATGCGTATTCCTATTTTTATTTATTCTGATATCTTGAATGTGGCTTACTCTTATGAGATGCTTCGTTTACCAGATATGTATAGCTTGATTTCGGTTAATAAACATCAAGGTCTTCAATTTTCTTATCATGCTGATATGGGTGAGTATTCATTTTTATCAACATTGTTAGCTGGACAAACAGACAGTGAATACAAAGCCATTGATATGCATGGAAATATTTCAGAGTCAAATATTCATGCAGAAAGTATGTTGGGAATATCCTTGAAATTTATGTATGATAATTTATTACTTAACGCTACTTATATGAAAGCAAATATTGACATTAATAATCCAACAATGCAAGGAGTATTAAATCAGTTTAACACTTTAAATATTCCACGTATTTCAAATACCATCGATAAGTATAAAATTGAAAATCAAAAAGTTGAATATTTAACTCTTGGTATTAAGTATGACTTTCTTAATAGTTATGTAATTGGGGAGTATATTGATACGAATGCAGAAAGCTTTATGATTGATTTACGTTCTTGGTATGTGGGTGCTGGATATAATTTTGATACGTGGACACCGTATATTACTTATGCTAAAACAAAAAGTACTTCAAATTATTCAGACATGTCCATCGCTGGTATGTCAACACAGGTTTCAGATGCAATTATGGCTGCGAATCAAGTATTTATACAAATGGGTAAACCTGGTTCAGAAAATAATTTAGAGACAGTATCTGTTGGTGTTCGGTATGATTTAAGTGATAATGCTGTATTAAAGTTTCAATATGATGAACAGCAAAGAGTCCATACAAGGTTGGATGTGTTTAGTTCAGCCATAAATTTTGTATTTTAGGGGGAAAGTATGAAAATTGTAATCCTTATCGCCATTGTCTGTTTAAATTTTTTGAATGCTGAAATAAGCTTAATCAGTTCAAAAGAGTGTAAATTAAAATCAATATCAAAGAGTGAGGTGAAGAAACTTTTTTTGTTGAAAAAAAAGTTTTTGAATAAAGAAAAGATAAGAGTTGTGGATGCTTCAAACAAGGCACTTTATAATCAATTTGTTAAAGAATATTTGAATAAGTCTGTACGTAAAATAAAAACTTATTGGACGAGAATGCTCTTTACAGGTAAAAAAATTCCACCTAAGAAACTTTCATTACATGAGTTAAAATCTCTAGCTAATCATGGAGTATGCCATTTAACCTATGTTAATAAAAAAGATAATAAGTTTAAAGATTGGAAGACACTGACACTACAATGAAAGATAAAATAGTATTTTATTATCGTAAATTATCTTTGGTTCAAAAACTTTCTGTTCCATTGATATTGGCATCAATATTTGGTTTTATTTTAACCTTAGTGATTGTTAAACAGGTACAACTTATTAATAATAATACGGTCTTTTTAAAAGAGCAATTAATTCCTACTTTAGAAAAATCTAATAATAATTTAGCGTTATTAAAAAAGATTTCTGACAACCTTACTTTTGCCACTTTGGCTGGAGAAGAAGAGATGGTATTGGAAATTAGATATGATAAAATAATTGAAAATAATCTAATAACAATTAAGGATAATAAAGCTTTAAATTTAAAAAATTTAGAATTGTATTTAACTTCTTTTAAAGATTATTTTCAGGTTGCTAAGAGTTATGCTTTAGTTATTATAGAGCGTTCTTCATTAAGTGAGCAAGATCAAAATGTGGCAGAATCATTAATAGAAAAACATAATAAGTTAAAAAATCAGTTTAAAAATTTAAAAGCGCAAATAGAAGCTGAGATAGGATTGAAGACGGCCTTAAATCATAGATTATCTTCAGAGGTTATTTATTTTACCATTACTTTTTTAGTTTTTTTTGCTGTTATACTTTTTTTTACATCCTATATTAATTATAAAGATTTTAATGATTACGATATTATTGAGGCACAAAGAGAAGAATTGGCAAAGGTAAATCAAAATCTTCAAGCATCCATAGAGTGTGCTTTTTTAATTCAAGAAGCCATTTTACCTTCAGATAAAATATTGAATGCATATACAAAAGATAATTTTGTTTGCTGGGAGCAAAAAGATTCTGTGGGTGGTGATATTTATTTTGTTACTGAACTTGAAAGTGAAAATGAAATTTTAATAATGGTGATAGATGGGGTAGGGCATGGTGTTGCTGGTGCATTCTTGACTATTTTAGTTAAAGCCATTGAAACCCAAATTATTTCGAGTATTAATAAAGGTAGATTAGAACCAAGTCCTGCAAAAGTTTTAGAGCGTTTTAACCGAACGATTAAGAGCATTTTAAAACAAGAAAAAGGTTCAAAGTCTAATACAGGATTTGATGGAGGTATTTTGTATTATAATCAAAAAACCAATATTTGTAAGTATGCAGGGTCAAAAACGCCTTTATATATTTTGAATGATGATATTTTAGAAGTAATTAAAGGAGACAGAGTAAGTGTTGGATTTGTAAGAACTAAGATGGATCAAGTCTATTCTGAATATGATGTAAAGATTAAAAAAGGTACAAAACTCTATCTGACAACAGATGGTGTTATTGATCAAGAAGGTAAAGATAATTTACGCTTTGGTCAGCAGAGGTTTCAGGAACTGCTATTGAAAAATAGAGATAAAACGTTTCAAGCACAAAAAGAACTGCTTGGTCAGAGTGTCAATATATTTAAAAATGGCTGTGAACAGAGTGATGATATTACCATTTTGGGTATTGAGTTCCTCTAAGCTTTTATAGCCATGAAATATCCACACTCCTAAAAGCTTTTTCACAATTGATAACTCTTTTTAGCTACATTTATTTTGAAAGTGGTATTATTTGCTTATAATTATTTTGGGGTAATTTTTTAGAATTATCTTCAAAAAGTAAGAGGTAAAAATGACCGTAACACTAGAAGAGATAGAAAATCGTATTTCACTTTATGCATTGGTATCACGATTAATGATTACAGAAGTAGATGCAGAATTTATTAAGTCAATTGAGTCAAATGAAGATATCTTAAACTTATTTCCAAACTATAAAGCTTGGGGAAAAAGAAAAGAGTTTTCTAATAATATTTTAAAAGAATGTTATTTAGATGTAGACTTTACGAATCTTTCTTTACTTCATCTTGTTCCTTATGAAAGCTTTTATACACGTAATGACCAGATGATTGAATCTGGGGGTGAAAATCCTATTTTAGAGATTTATGATACTTTAGATTTTCAAGTTAGTCTTGAAGAGGCGAGGGTGGTTAGCCCTGATCATATTGGGGTTGAATTAGAGTTTATGCACGTGCTTTGTAATGCAATGAAAAAAGCTTATGAGGCTGATGATAAAGTAGCCATTGAAGAGTTTTTACTTGTACAAAGAGGTTTTTTAAAAGATCATCTTTTAAATTGGACACCTTTATATTTAATAAACATGAAAAAAGAATCAAGAACACCTCTCTATCATGATGGGGCAGAGTTGACCTTAGAGTTTATGTTAAGTGATTACGAATATATTAACGAACAATTAAACCTAAAGTAGGATTTTATGAATTTACTATTTGATGTTGCCTCATGTGTTAGAGCTACCTCTAAGTTTTCCGAGTGTACTAAATGTGTTGATATTTGTCCTGTAGATACAATTAAAATTGTTGATAATATTCCAGCTTTCACCCCTTCAGAATGTATAACTTGTGGAGGTTGTGTGGGTTCTTGTCCTACGGAAGCTTTTTCACTTTCTGGTTTTTCAAGTATTGAGTTTTTCTTTAAGTTTTTAGAAGAAGAGAGTAATGAACTTACTTGTCAAAAAGATTTGTATTGTTGTTTAACTGTTTTAAGTGTTGAACATTTAATTTCTATGGCAATTGCTTCAGATGAACCAGTGATTATGAATGTAGATGCTTGTGCCTGTGGTGGTGATTCTGATAATTTACAAGAACAATTAAAAGCTAATATTGAAGAGGCAAACTTTATTCTTTCTTCATTCTCTAATAAAGAAATTTTAACAAAGTCATCACAAAATGAGTTTGCTAAAAAAGAGGAGGCAATGACAGCTACAAGTAGACGTTCACTGTTTACCCTCAAAGGAGCCATAAAAAGTAAACAAGCTTTTGATGATGCGATGGATGCTGATGAACTCAAAGAGTTTGGTATTGATCTTTCTGATATTTCTAAAATTAAAAATAAAGTGATACCTGATAAACGAAAATTACTTTTTTCAGTTTTAAAACGTGTTGAAAAGAAAGCGTCTTATGAAATTATTCCTACAGAGGAAATTTCTTTTTCTTCTCAAAAATTTGTAGATGATTCTTGTACAAATTGTCAAATTTGTTACCGTATTTGTCCTACAGGTGCTTTGAGTTCAAATCAAAAGTTTTCATTAATTAATTTTGATTCGATGCTTTGTGTTAAATGTCATCTTTGTCATGATGTGTGTGAACCCAATGCCATTCAACTGCAACCAGGTTATGAGACAAAAGAGTTGTTTGAACCAAGACAGAGAACCTTAGCTACTTTTGACATACAGCGTTGTAACGAGTGTGGGAACTACTTTACTTATACAGGTGGAGAAAAAGAGTGTTTTCGTTGTAAGCTTGAAGAAGAAGAGGCGAGAGAACTTCATGCTTTGGCAAGAAAGAGGAATAGTTAATGAGACCTGAAGAGATAAAACCAGACACTGAACTGTGTACCATTTTAGGGTTTAATGCACAAACTGGAAATTGTAGACGTTATTTTAATAAATGTCTAAAAGCAAATGCCTTAAATGCTACAGCCATTGCTTTAAACATTAAAGATGAGCATTTTCATTATACCATGACCAATTTAGCTGAGTCTAAAGTTAAAAAAATGATGTTTGAGCATGAGTTTTGTAAAAATGTTGTTCAGTACTGTGATACATTAGATGCTTGTGCTGAAGCGAAAAATTTTGTGGACTTTGTCGAAGTGGTTGATGGTAAAATCATGGGTTATTGCCTTGATGATGCCATAGATGAGTACATTGAAAATCCAGATTTTGTTGACATTCGTATACGTCTTGCTATGAAAATGATGCTCTTAAGTAATCGTTGGTATAAAGCAAAAATCGACATGGATTTAATTCCAACCATGATATAAGATAGAGGAGATAAAATGAAAAATTTTGATGATTTACAAGAGTTGAGAGCTGAATTTGATGCTATGACCAATAAGGCAGAAGCCTATTGTGGTGATGGCTCTTGTCCTACTGATGAAGAGGGTGCTGATTTAAGAGATTATCCTTCTTATACGGAAGCACTTTATGCACGTTTAGTAGCACCTGAAGTATCAGGTATTTATCTTTCTCGTTGGGACATTAAAGAGATTGCAGATGTGGCTGGAGACTCTATGTCCATTCATCCTAGAAAGCGTATGTTTGAACTCTTAATGAAGTTTGCTGTGAGCCAAGAGCGTATGCAGTTGGTATTGGATGCACTTGAAGAACATATGCAAGATAAAATTGGTATTTATAAAGAGATAGCAGAAAGTTTTCCCCATTCTGCACCAATTTTTCAAGAAAAGATTGATAAAGCTGAAAGTACCATTAAAATTTTTCCTCAGATTATGAAAGAGTATTTCTAGTCATTATGAAAAGTTCTCTTTTTTGGTTAATTGTTATCATAATTATTTGGATGGCTAATATTAAGAAAGAAGAGAATATGCGTATAGAACAAGATTTCATAAAAACTTCTGTACCAGTGGAAGTCAAAAAAGAATTTCAAGAAACCATTCATCCTTCTTCTCAAATCGTTCAACAAGCAAAAACCGTTTCTCAATTCGCCAAAGAAAATTTAGGAAAACCTTATGTATTTGGAACAATAGGTCCAGAGAGTTTTGACTGTTCAGGTTTTGTTTATAGTATGCATAAAAAAGTAGGGATTAACCTTCCACGTACTTCTCTAAATCAGTCAAAAGTTGAAGGTGATAAAATTTCCAGAGAATTTTTAGAAGAGGGTGATTTGGTCTTTTTTGATACTGCTTTAGAAGGGCATGTTAATCATTCAGGTATCTATCTTGGAGATAGCAAGTTTATTCATGCCAGTTCAGGCAAAGCATATTCTGTAACCATCTCTAGTTTAGATGCTTGGTACAAAGACAAATTTAAATGGGGTAAAAGACTCAATGCAAACAAATGATATATTATTTAAACTAAAAACAGCACTCTCTTTAGAGAACGAACAAATTATAGAGGCGTATAAACTAGCTGACTTTGAAATGACAGAAGAGCGTTTAGTGAGCATTATGAAGCGTAGACAAGACAAAGGTTTTGAAGAAGCTACATTTGAAGAACTAGGGGTATTTTTAGATGGTTTAGTACTCTTGAAAAGAGGACCAAGTGACAAAGTAGCAAATGAAGATGATGTTGTTGAGTTAACGAACAATCTCATTTTGAAAAAAGTACGTGTTGCCATGGAGTTGAAAGAGCCAGAGTTGGTGATTCTTTTTGCTTTAGCCGAAGTAACGCTCACCAAACGTCAAATTGGTTCGCTTTTTAGAAAAGAGGGAACGAAAAACTTTAAAGCTTGTTCGGATGAACTGCTTAATGCTTTTTTAGAAGGCTTGGATGAGTTTTATTATGATGGGGAAGAAATCTAGTAATCCCAAGGTATAGACTTTACATCCATATTTTATCTCTGCATAAAATAACTCATAGTTCAGTAATATACCTTATAAATAGGAAGTATAGTTCCTAATAAATAACTTTTATTGGGAACCATAATGAAGAAGGAAAGCATTATGAACATAAAAGAACTAATTAAACAAGGCGAAAATAAACGCGTAGAGTTCAAAGAACAACTCCCTAAAAATGAAAGCATTGTAAAAACAATTATCTCTTTTTCAAATACTTCTGGTGGTCAACTTATTATTGGATATGGGGTTAAAAGAGCCAAAGATTGTTGAGCAGAATGATTTTGTGGATGTGGAGTTTTATCGACCAGATAGTAATGAAACCGTTGTTAAACCGTCGGATACCGTCGGAAAAGTGTCGGATAATTTAACACCTCTTAGTTTTCAAGAAGAGAAGATAATAACTTATTTAGAAGAGCATAAGCGTATGGTTTCAAAAGATGTAGAAAAACTTTTAAGAATCAAAGAGAGCCGTACTAGGGAGTTGTTGAAAAAGATGGTTGAGAAAGGGATTATTAGTCGTTTGGGTAGTGGGCGTAGTACTTATTATGTGTTGGGGAAAAGTTAATGGAACTGGTTTATTTGTGGGTTGAGAAGTATAAAAATATTGAGAATCAAGGGTTTAATTTTTCTCCTCGATTTGAATGTCATTATGATGGTGAAGGATTAACTATTAAAGATAACCCTGATTATATTCCTGATTTTTTTGGTGAAAATATTAATGTTACGGCTATTGTTGGGAAGAATGGGAGTGGGAAGAGTAGTGTGTTAGAGCTTCTACAAAAACTTCTAATAGTTAATCCAATATATTATCAAGAAGTTGAAAATATCAAATACTTAATGATTTTGAATATTAATCCAAATTTATACTCTAATGATGAATTATTTGGTTTAGGTATTAAAAAAAGTTTGATTCTTATTTCTAATTTAAATGAAATTTTATTTAATGCTAAAAAAATACAAGAAATAGATCATAGTGAAATATGGCAAATAACAGATAGCTTATTCTATGATAGTGAAGTACCATACAATCAGTATAATGATTATAAGTCTGCTAAAAATAATTTTAGATATTTACCTGAATTTGAATTAATTAAGGAAGGTAATTATATTGATTTAGATACTTATAGTATCAGTCAGAAAATTTTTTTATTAAAAGATAAAAATATAAATTTTATATTTTTTCAACCAAAGTCTATAAAAATAGCAATTTTAGAAAACCTTGATAACTTAAGAAATAGATTGGTTTATGATTTTCATAGAACTAAGAGATTCTCACAAGATATTATTGAATTAGTAGATAGTATTGTAGATAAAATTCAATACTCTAATCGGTATGAAAATACAGAAGAGCATTATATATGATTCAAAAGTTGGAAAATTTGAGAATGAAACCTGTATACCTCCAAATACAGATAATTTTGACTTCGACAAAAAAGTAAAATTCAAACTCTTCATGACAGAAAGCTGTAAAGATTTAAATATTAAAAATAAAGAGAGTATAGATATAAAGTTAAAAGAACATTACTCAAATAAGTATCAAAAATACATAGAGGTTTTTAAATTAAACGAACGCTACCAAGCTCACAAAGACATAGTCTTTGAAATGCTAGAAAATGCAGAACTCTATCCATAAAGTAGATTAAAAGAGTTACAAGATTTGACAGGGATTCCCTATCAAGAGATAAAGAAAGATATTTTTAACTTGATAGATGATGAGGTCGATTTATCTAAAGAACCATTTTCTAAACTTAGAAAAGATATGGCAGATGAACTTGGTATTAAAAAGGTAGGACTAGCATGAACCACAAATCTTTCGCAAAAAAAATGAGTTTTAGCATAAACATTAACAAAGAAGCTAAAAAAGTAGAAACAGGAGAGATAGCAGAAAGAATTGAAATAAAATCTAAAGAAAAAGTAATACTTTTTCTTTTTTTCCTCTATAGTTCGAGCTTTTCTTTAAAGTTTTTAGATTTAATTTTTTTGAATTCGTCTATGGCTTTTAGAAGCTGAGAACTACTTTTAACTTTCTCATTCCATCTTAAATATTTAATTTTATGTTTATTATCATAACACTCTTTTGCACCATAATATTTACCTAAATCCGTCATTAAATACCATTTTTGTTCTTGTTTAGACCAATTTAATTTTTGAAATATACCGTTAAGCTCATTGGGTGAGATATTGAAATATTGTGATAACTCATTAACACTTAAGTAATTTTTTCTGTGTTTCTTTTTGAATAGTTCTTGCTCTTTTTTTCTATGATTTTTAGGGCTTGTAGTTATTTCTTTTTTTTCAAATAGTATATTTAGTATTCTTTTAATCTTTGACATTTTAAATCCTTGTTTTAGTTTTAGTATATAAATTATATATAAAAATTAATAATATTTTAATTAAATAGCCAAGGGTTAAGTAATATAGGGTATTGGCTCGTAATAAATTAATAAAATAGAGCTTTAGAATTCTAAACTATTGTTAATATTTATATGGTATCTAGTATATATAAGCATGAATTTATAAACCCTGCTACTTTAATTTTAACAATTATATAAATAATATTTTTTTGTTTAGAATATGTTTAATATTTATTCATATAATTATGAAGTTTTTATGGATATTCTTATTGTTACTTTCTTCCTCAAACTTGATTAAATGGAAAGGTTAATGGATTCTAAATTATGACATATAAATTATTGTTTATGATAAGTGTTTCTCTTGTTTTACTGGGTATGCTTGTTGTCCTTATGGCATTGAATTTTTACTTTTGGCAGGGTGAAAAAATGTCATTATGGATGAATATTGCTAAAATATTTTTGGGTTTGGGTATGGTATTAAATTTAGGCTTGGTAGTAATGGGCAGTATAGAATTTTTGAAATATCAGCATGTTACTTATTGGTGGCTAATTAGTCTGTTTTTGTTATTGATTTTTATTGCTTTATGGTTTATGTATTATAAAAATTAAACATTTTTAAACAAAAAAATTAACCTTTCATTAATGCTTCTTTGACTACAATTATCTGATGAAATCTATCTCTAAAATTTATTTTATCATTAGCTTTATTGTTTTATTTCTGCTTGTAGGCTCAATACTTTTTTTTAAAGAAAAGACTAAAAATGATAATTTACAAGAAGTAAGAAAATTTGTGGTAGAAGACTTTGAGGAGCTTCTTGCTTTTGAAAAAGCTAATTTATTAACATTTTCGTTGGCTTTGGCAGAGGATGGTGCTTTAAAGAAAACACTTATTGAAGAAGATTCTGATGAAGGGTATAGACTGCTTGATAGTATTGCTGAACGATTTACAAAAAATACGCACTTAAAGAACCTTCGTCTTCAAGTTCTGAATAATGATTTTGAAATTTTTGCACAAAATTGGAAAAAAACTTCCATGGGATTACCTATCTCATGGTTTAGAAAGGATCTTGTAAAATTAAAAGATAATAAAAAACCTAAAGTTGGATTAGAGACAGGTAGGCGTTTAACTTTTAAAGCAACCATCCCCATTGTTTATGGTGAAGCGTATTTGGGATATTTGGAAGTGATTAAATTTATTGATGAATTTACTGAAAAATTACGTCAACGAGGCATTGAAGTATTTGCGTTGATGGATAAAGAACATGTAATTGAAAAAAATTCATTAATGTATAAATTTCCTCGTTTTAAAGATTATGTGATAGCCAATGAAAATTATAATTTACAACTTTTGGTTCATGCTGAGAAAGTAATTTGGAATGAATTAGTTTATAAGAGTTATTATAAATATCAAGATAAGTTATTTATTTTAAAGAGTATGTTGAATGGTGAGGGGAAAGAGATTGGACAGTACTTGATTGTATTACCTTCAAATACTTTAAAAAAATACCAAAATGCACGTCAAAATATTTCGCTTTTAACCCGTTTTTCAGATGAAGAAGTACATAACTTTGTAAAACGTTGGGAGAATCCTGCTGGTGCTTATCAAAATGTTCATGACCGAGAATTGATTGAATTACTTCCTAAACTCTTTGAGAAAGATAAAGTACAGTTAAAAGAGATTGTGCGTACACGACTTCAAGATTATAGCAAAGAAGCGTTAATTAATATTATTGTGGAAAAAGAGCATAAAACAAAAAAAAGTGGAGAGATAAGATAAAAATATTTATTTTAGAAGATGAGAAAATCTTAGGTATCTCAATGCAAGAGTTTTTAATAGACAGTGGTTATGAGGTAAAACATATGGTAAATTCAGAACATGCTTTTGATAATATTTATGAAAATACTTATGATTTACTGCTCCTTGATGTCAATGTTCATGGTACTTTAAATGGTTTTGAATTACTCTCTGAATTAAGAAAAGCAAAGATTAATATTCCTGCTATTTTTATTACTTCATTAAATAATATAGAAGATTTAACAGAAGGTTATACTTCTGGTTGTTGTGACTATATACGTAAACCTTTTGAATTAGCTGAGCTTCAATTTAGAGTAGAGCAAGTGATTAAAACACAATGCTTTTCTTCATCTGAGAGCCTGATTGAACTCTCTTTTAATTATAAATATGACACGAAAAAAATGCAACTCAGTTTAGAGCATGAGGCGATAAATCTTTCTAAAACAGAGACGAAGATTTTGGAATTATTGATTAAAAACAGAGGTTCTATTGTAAGTTATGAAATGTTTTGGGAAGAGGTATGGGGTGCGTGGATTGAACCTACTAATATTCGCGTACAAGTAGGAAGCTTACGTAAAAAGTTAGTGAATGACTTTATAAAAAATGTTCGAGGGGTGGGGTACAGTATTGACCTTTGATACTAATAAGTTTGCTAAAAAGTATGCTATTAAATATACCCTTATTTTGGCTATCATACTTATTGTGCCTCTTATTTTTTACCTAAGTTTACTTTTACAAATCGATAAAGCCAAAACAGAATTGGCATTAGAGAGGCAGTTACATAGAGTGATGTTATCAATGAATGAGTATGATAATTCTGGTGTTTATACTTTCCCTCGTTACAAAGAGTTTGATACAGCTTTATATGATAAACGTTACAAGAGAATTTTTTCTACTTTAGATTTTGAACCTTCTTCATATGCCAGTGGATTTTATCGAGACAAGCATCATTATTATATTATTCATGCATTAAATGAAGGGCATTATTTTGAGGCAAAATATTTACTGGTTTCAACTGTTCATCGGGCAAATGAGATATATCTGTTAGCATTGTTGGCAATTTTATTAATTTTGATTACCTTATTTATTTTTTCATTGCGACTTTTTCAAAACTTTTCACGTCCTTTTGAACAGATTAATGATAAGTTGGATACGTTTATCAAGGATTCAATGCATGAAATCAATACTCCTTTGAGCATTATTAATATTAATTCAGAGTTGTTTGCCAATAAATATGGTGATAATAAATACCTACAACGTATTAAATCAGCTACCAAAACATTGGCAACAATTTATGATGACATGGATTATTTAATTAAGCAGGGTAGGGTTGAACATAAAGTTCAAAACATCAATTTATCTGATTTTATACAAAATCGAGTCGACTATTTTAAAGGTATTGCCAATTTAAAACAGATACATATAGAGACAAAGATTACTTCTTCTTTAAGCTATCAATTTTCTAAAACAAAATTACAACGTATTGTTGACAACACCATTTCAAATGCTATAAAATACAGCTACGATGACAATAAGATAAAGGTAAAAGTTTATGTAGAGAATCAACAAATTATTTTCTCTGTAGAAGATTTTGGTATTGGCATTGAAAAAGTAGAACAAATTTTTTCACGTTATTATAGAGAGAATCAAACAAAAGGTGGATTTGGAATTGGTTTAAATATTGTGAAAGATATTATTGAAGAAGAAAAGATTATATTAGAGGTCAAATCTGAGTTATCAGAAGGTACAATTTTTATTTACACTTTTCCTTTTCAATAAAATTAATAAAAATTCATGAAAATAAATTTAATAATTAAATACTATCCTCTATTATTTTAATATTTAATTATTTTTTATAAAAAAATAGCATCCAGTAGCATATTTTTACACTATCTTTACACTTCTACGATATGATACAATCCGAAAAAAGACGTAAGGAGTTTAGATGAACAAAAGTGTTAGACCATTTGTTTTTTTAACATTTGTATTATTAACAGTCACAACTGTTTATGCAACAGATATGACAAAAGCTTATGAAATGCCTGAGGCTAGTAAAATAGTTGAAAATGATTTAATCGCAGGTGCTACTCAATATACGATGCCAAAAGCTTGTAACTTAGATGACTTAGAGCGTATTGCCAGAGGTAAATATATGTTTCATGGTCTGAATTCTAAAAATGATAAGAAAGAAAATTTACCTAAAGGAATGAAAGTACCTAAAGATGGTGTCGTCAAGCCTTATGGAAATTGTGTTGCTTGTCATAATATTGAAGGTGCTGTAGGTGCTGGAACAGTGGGTCCTCCATTAACAAATTATAAAGCCAATTTTATAGACACAAAAGTAAGAGATGCCCAGTTTGTTTATCAAAAAATTGCAGATCCAAGAGTAGATATGAATATCACAGCCATGACGATTAATCTTACTTCTAAATTGTTTGATGAGAGTGAAGTATGTGATTTAACAGCTTATGTAATGCAAGTTAAAAAAGAAAAAATAATTAAAAAATAAAACTAATAAAAATAATAATCGTAAGGAAAAAAAATGGAAAGAAGAAATTTTATTAAAAGTATGATGGCAGTATCTACGGTAGTGACTGTTCCAACAATAGTATTTGCAGAAGAGAACAAAACAGTTGAAGCGAAAGCTAAAGTTAACAAAGAGATTGTTAACGGTCCTAATGATTTACCTTATGAAGATGCAGTTAAAGCAATTGTTGGTGATAAAGTGTTAAAAGACTCTGATAAAGTTAAACTGACCGTACCAGAAATTGCAGAAAATGGGGCAGTGGTTCCTGTTAAAGTAGCTGTTGAGAGTCCAATGACCCAAAAAGAGCATGTTAAATCCATTCATATTTTAAATACAAAAAATGCTAACTCACGCTGTGCAGACATTATGTTAACAACAAAAAATGCAGAAGCAAAATTTGCTTCAAGAGTTAAACTTTCTGAAAGTCAAGACATCGTAGCGATTGTTGCTTTAAGTGATGGTACATTTATGAAAGCTGGAAAAAGTGTTAAAGTAACAATTGGTGGTTGTGGTTAATTTGTAGCTTAAAGATTCAGAAGTTGTAGGTTCGATTTCATCGAACATTGAAGATAAAAAATATGATGATATAAAAGGATAAAAAATGGCAGAAAAAAAAAGAAGAGCAATTGTAAAAATTAAACCAAAAAAGTATGCAGAAGGTGACATTGTAAAAGTAAGTTTTATGGTACAGCATCCAATGGAAACAGGAATGGCTAAAGACAAAGAAACTGGACAAATTAAACCAGCACATTATATTAATGACATTACTTTTTCATTTGATGGTGAGCCATTTACAAAAATGAAAGTATGGGAATCAATTTCAGCTGATCCATTCTTCTCTGTTCAATATAAAGTTGAAAAAGCAGGTAAAATCACTGTAGATTATACTGATAATCTTGGTGAAAAGAACACGAAGAGTAAAAAAGTTAAGCCTAAAAAAGTATAGGGCATAAAGATGAATAGCCTTTTATTAAAAAAAGTACTATTGGGTCTTTCCCTTAGTACAGCTTTATTACTTGCAGGTGAGCAATTTTCTATGTCAAAAGCTGATAAAGCGATGTATGAAGAACTTAAAGAAAATAATCCAGCAGACATGAATATTGAAGAAGGAATGGAACTTTTTGAAGAACTTGGGGATGAAGTTGCTTTGGCTAAGTTTTTAGAAGTTGATGAAAAGAAACTGCCTGATTATATTGCTGGTTTTCCAAGGTACATTAACAAGATGGAAAATGTAGTGGGGCTTGACCAAGTTTTACAGGCAATGCAAGTAGCACAAGGTGTTAAGAGAGATGCCCTAAGTTCTGAAGCAATGGTGAATCTCTTAGCTTATGTGAAATCCTTAGCAAATGACATAGCCATCAACATTGATGTAAAAGAAAATAAAGAGATGGAAGTTGCTTATGCTTTGGGTGAAAAACTTTATTTAGAAGAGAGAGGTTACAGAGGTCTTTCTTGTAACTCTTGTCACTCATTACCTGGAACAATACTTAGAACACAGATTTTACCAGAGATGGGTGCTCACAATACAGGTGGAACATGGCCGGCATATCGTATGACACTTTCTTCTGTTGTAACACTTCAAGAGCGTTCTCGTACTTGTATGCGAGATGCAGGACAAGCACCTTTACCTCTTGGTTCAAAAGAGATGGTTGCCTTAGAGGTATACATTACAAATTTAGCAAAGAACAACAAACATAAAGTTGAGATTCCAGGTCTTAAGCGATAAGTTTAACATAAAAATAGGAAAAAAATATGGATATTAGTAGAAGAGACTTTTTACAATTTGCAGGTGCTTTGGGACTTTTAAGTGCTACAGGTACAAACTTATTTGCTGGGGAAACAGCAAAAGAGAAAATTAAGCAATTATCATTTTCAGATATTATGGCGTTTAAAGCAAAAGGGAAAGCTACACTCCTTCATATTTGTGATATGCATGCACACATCAAACCCCTTTATTGGAGAGAGCCTTCTACGCTTATTTCTGCTAAAAATCTTGTTGGAACACCAGGATTTATTTGTGGTGATGCCTTTCAAGATTATTATGGAACGAAAGAGGGTTCATTAGAACAATATTTTGACACGCATAATGACTTTGAATTATTGGCAAAGAAGTTTGGGAAAATGGGTGGTGTCTCACACATGAAAACATTGGTTGACCATGTAAGAAAAGAGCGTGGAGAGGACAATGTTCTCTTACTTGATTCAGGTGATACATGGCAAGGTACAGCTGTAGCACTACATACCAAAGGTGAAGCCATTGTTGATGCCCAAAATTATTTAGGTGTTGATGTTATGGTTGGACACTGGGAGTTTACTTATGGTAAAGAACGTGTGGCTGAATTGATTAAGCAGTTTAAAGGTGAATTCATTTCTCAAAATGTTATTGACAATGACCCTTTCTCTGATGACTTTGAAGAGCTTATTTTCCCTCCATATTCTATTAAAGAAATTGGTGGAACTAAGATTGGTATTATTGGTCAGTCATTTCCATTTACTTCTACTGCAAACCCTAAGAAGTTTACAGAAGGTTGGAGTTTTGCACTTAGACATGAAACACTTCAAGAATATGTAGACAAACTTAGAAAAGAAGAGAAAGTAGATGCTGTTGTTGTTCTAAGTCATGATGGTTTCTCTGTGGATCAAGAGTTGGCTAAAAAAGTAAATGGCATAGATTTTATTTTAAGTGGTCACACACATGACCCTTCTCCAAAACCAATTGTTATTAATGACACCGTAATTTTAATTGCAGGTTCTCATGGTAAGTATGTTGGAAGACTGGACATTGTGGCTGAAAAAGGAAAGGTAAAAGATTATGAATTTAAACTTATTCCTGTTGCTTCAAATCTAATCCCTGCTGATAAAGCTGGTGATGAACTGATTGCTAAATGGTATAAACCATATGATAAAGAGCTAAATGAAGTACTTGGCACAACTAAAAACATTTTATACAAAAGAGATACTTTTTACTCAACTTTTGATGCATTAATTGGTCAAGCCATTCAAGACAAGGCAAAGTCTGATATAGTATTTACGCCTGGTTACAGATGGGGAACAACAGTTCTGCCAGGTGATGATATTACTAAAGACAATGTTTATGAAATGACTGCCATTACTTACCCTGAAGTCTATACTTTTGATCTTAAAGGTGATAAAATTGCGAAGCTAATGGAAGACATTGCTGACAATGTATTTAATGCTAACCCACTTTTACAACAAGGGGGAGATATGAGTCGTTTAACAGGAGCTTCTTACAGCATTACCATTGATGAAAAAGCTGGAAAAAGAATTTCTGATTTTATGATTGGGGGTAAGCCAATTGATTTTAAAAAAACTTATAGAGTCTCTTCATGGGGTGGTAATTTACAAAGTGCAGGATTAAACCTTGATAAAGAAACACCAGCAGTTTATGAAGTAGTTTCTGACTATATTCGTAAAAAGAAAAGTATTGATATTCCATTGGATTCTAATGTTAAAGTACTTGACTTTGATTGTGGTTGTCCAACAAAAGGTGCTAAGTGTTCTTAAACATTTAGTAACTTTTATGATGCTAAATCATTTTTAGTATTGTTAAATTTATTAAATTTAGGAAGTAATAAGCATGAAAATTATATTAATCTTTAGTTTCTTTTTTGGTTTTGCTTTTATGTTTAAGGAAGAACTTTTTGTCTCTTCAGATAAAATGACTTATCAACAAGCTTTAAGTATCTCTCAACAAAACAGTAAACCTATTATGTTGAAATTAACAGCTGATAACTGTAAGTACTGTATAAAAATGGATAAAGAAGTATTGGCTGATGCTGAAGTTCAAACATTTATTTCAAAGCATTTTATTGCTGTTAGCGTTGATGTTGATAAAGACAAGATACCTTTAGGAATGAAACAAACAATGACACCGACTTTTGTGTTTATTAATAAGAATGAAGAGATAGTTTCAAAACTGCCTGGTGCTTGGAACAAAAAAGATTTTATGGACTTACTAAGGAATAGAGTATGAAAAAACAATTGACTTTACTGCTACTGATGTTTACTTTTCTCTTTGCAGAGACAACGTTATCTGAACCCAAACCTTCTATGGTAAACCCACGAAAATTTGTTTTTCCGATTACGAGTGCTGATGAGGAAGAAATTTCTCATGTTTTATCTTCGGTTTCAAATGTCGTAAAGTTTTATGGGGTGAATAAATGTGAAGTGGTTATTGTGGTTTATTCTAAGGGCATTAAGTCTGTACTTAAGCAATCAAATTTCTTTGATAAAGAGATTCAAACAAGACTTAAATCTTTAATGTTATATGATAATGTAGAGTTTATAGCTTGTCAAAATACCATGAAAACTTATGACATTGAGAAGAAAGCACTTATGAAAGATGTAGACATTGTAACGGCTGGGATTGTGGAAATTATTGAACGACAACTCGATGGCTATATTTATGTGCGACCATAAAATAGTATTAATACTTTAAAAGGAAAAAAATGAATGTAATCATAAAAAATGTGTTGATAATATCACTGTTATTAACGGGAGCAATGGCAAATGAAGATATTAAAATCTTTACAGCCGATAATAAAGATGGAAAAATCACTACGCAAACCATTCAAACTGCTTTTGAAAAAGTTGGTTTTGTGGTGACAGCGAATAGGGATATGAACACCCCATTTAAAAAGCAATTTAAAAATACCACTTTTGATGTTTATAATCTCTTTACATTTTATAAAAAAGATACAGTATTAGCTTTGGCTAAAAAATATGAACATATTGGTCTTTTTGCACCAATGAGTCTTTCTATTTACACGAAAAAAGGTGAAAATAAGATTTCAATTTCTACCTTATCATCTGAGGCAATGGCAAAAATTATGAACATTCCAAAAAATGAACAACTCTTACTTGATTTAAGAGCATTGGTTGTGAAAGCTGTTGAAAATGCTTTGCCTAAGGGTAAAGCTGAAAAGTTAAATTATGGTATGACTAAAGCTTCTGGGGAACTTGTAACTACTTATTCTATGGAAGTAGATTCCGAAGAGTGGGAAGATGAATTGGATGACCTTAAAATGGAATTTGAAGGTGAGTTAGCTACCAATGGTTTTGTTGTTGCAGGACATAATAATTTTGGTGATGATTTTGAAGATGCAAAATATGAGGGTTATGATTTTTATGAAGTTTACTCTGTTTGTAAATTACCTGTTATTTTTAATATTGCTAAAACACGTCCAGAAGCTGGAGCCTTTGCACCATGTTCTTTGTATTTTAGTAAGAAAAAAAATGAAAATAAAATTAACATGGCTTTTCCTTCTGTTTATAACTGGATGAGTTCTTTGGCAATTTCAGATAAAAAAGATATTGAAGTTCTTGAAGATGCTCAAAAGAAAATGAACAGTATCTTAAGTGAATTAATTGAGTAGTCCCCTTTTCATAAAAGTACACTTAAAAGTGTACTTTTACTTCTAAAATATTCTTAACTTTAAAAAAGTAACTTTTTGAAAGAATTCTCTCTTTAAGTCTTAAATAGTGTTACTTATACTTACTTTTTCATTCTTAACATAGCAAAAACGTAGCATTTGGTAGCATGTGTTCTATATTATTTTTATTTAATATTTTAAATGAGAGTAATTTTCTCCAATTTGTTTAACTTGGTAACAATTATGGTTTAATATATTCTATTAAGTAATTTAATTAATAAAAATTATAATGTTGTATTATACTAAAGAACATAACAAAGGAGTTACAATGGCAGAAAAAAGAGTAAATAGGTTGTCATGGTGGATGGGTGGTATATTAATGTCATTACTTTTACTGTTGACAATTTCCACATTTGGTGCTGATAGACCAATTGGTGCATCAACTTATGTTCCTTATATTTCAGGAATTGTTTTTAATCTTGATCCTGAACATTATACTTATTTAAAAAGTATTAATAATTCTGGTGCATGGGAGGGAGTAATGTTAATAGGTGTATTATTTGGGGGATTTATCACTTCAGTTTTTATTACTAAAACATTTAGGTTTTCTTTGATGCCAAGTGGCTGGAAACAGTATAAAAACAATTCAATTCTTTCAAGGCTTTCGTGGAGTTTCCTTGCAGGATTTGTAATGATTATTGGTGCAAGATTGGCTGGTGGCTGTACATCAGGACATTTTTTGTCAGGGATGAGTCAATTGGCAATGTCAGCGATGGTATTTGGTGGAGTAGTAATGCTTACACTCATTATCACAGGTCGATATTTTTATAATACAAAGGGAACCTAATGAGTGAGATAGTATTTAGAACAGATGATGAAGGGTTTTTAAGTAGATTTTATCAAATGATTGAAAGTGTCATTCATCAAGGGCATGGTTCTGTAGCATTGGTATTTTTGATTGGGGTTGTTTTTGGGGGAATTGTACAATATTCAAGAGTAGATAAGTTTGAAAAAATTGCAGGGTTTGCGATGTTAAAAGACACGATTGTACCTAAAATGCTTTTCATGGCTGTTGGGCTTTCAAGTATTGGTATTTACTTCATGGTAGAAGCTGGTATGGCAAGTTTACATATTAAACCAATTCTTGTACCAGGTTTAATTCTTGGGGGTATTTTATTTGGTGTCTCTATGGCTATTTTAGGGAAATGTCCAGGTACGGGTCCTGTGTCTATTGCTGAGGGAAGAATAGATGTTTTAGTAGGAGCCATTGGAGGTCTTTTGGGGGGGCTTGTATTTACTGTATTTTATGATGATATTTTTGAGCCTTTACAAGGTGAAAGTTTTGGTAAAACCATTTTGCCTAATTTATTTGAGGGAAACGAGCAATTGTCAGTTTTAATTTTTGGGATAGTATTGGTTTTAATTGCTATTTTGATTCCAAAAATTGAGATGGAAGATCAATATGAAGATAAAGATGCTTTACGATAATTTTTAGCGTTTGAACTTGAGTGTTCAAACGTTATGACTTGTGTTTAACAATTCTTCTTCCCCATAAAAATCGCTTCTTATAAAATGGTTTTTTCTTAAAATTTGTAATAATTACTTTTTTCTTGGCTGAACTTGCATGAATAAAGTTTCCATTATTAAGATAAATACCAACATGATTTACGCGTCCTGTATATTTTTTTTCTGTATCAAAAAAGACCATGTCACCACGCTTTAGTTTTTGATAGTCAACATGTAATCCTACTTTAGCTTGGTCACGAGAAACTCTGGGAATTTTGATACCTGTGGTACCTAGAAAAACTTCACGTGTAAATCCTGAACAGTCAAAGCTTTTTGGCCCAGTTGCACCCCAAACATATTTTTGTCCTAATTTTTCTTTGGCATATGTTTCTACTTTTTTACTTAGAGATACTTTTAGTGTCGCTTCTTTTGTTCTTGTTTTTGTGATAATTTTGGCTATTTTGATACTTTCTATTTCTTTGTTATTTTGGATGGGCATACTTTCATCAACAATTTTTTTCATCTCATCATTGAAGATTTGGATTTCATGATTGAGTTTTGCTATCATTTTTTTATCCCAAAGGGTGTATTCAGAAGACTGAGGAAGCTTTTTTACACCATAAATAATTTCATTAATGGAATCATCAATCAAGCTTTCAAGTGTAATCACATTATTATTCATTACTAGGGAAGGTGTTTCCTCATGAATTAATTTTACATATAAAAAAATCAATAATTGAAAAAATAAAATAATTAAGAGAATATTTCTAATCTTGTCCACAAGTACTCCTTAAAATAATTAATAATAAACATAAATAAACTTTAATTAATAATACTACTATTCAGCTTTTAATTTATTTAAAACAAAACATTTACTAGATTTTGTTATAATCTCAAAAATATTTTTGAGGTCTAGTACATGAGAGCATTATTGAGCGTGAGTGATAAAAGTGGCATTGTAGAGTTTGCACAAGGTTTAGAGAAAATGGGTTGGGAGATTATCTCAACAGGTGGAACATATAAAAAATTGTCTGAGTCTGGTGTAAAAGTTATTGAGATTGATGAGGTAACCAAGTTTCCAGAGTGTTTTGAAGGACGTGTTAAAACATTAAACCCTTATGTTCATGGTGGAATTTTACACAAACGTGGAGATGATGCTCATGTAGCACAAGCCAAAGAATTGGGTGTTGAAGGAATCGACTTAGTCTGTGTGAACCTTTACCCATTTAAAGAGACCATTGAGCGTACGGAAGATTTTGATGAGATTATTGAAAACATTGATATCGGTGGACCAACCATGGTACGTTCAGCAGCTAAAAACTTTAATGATGTTTTAATTGTGACCAATGCGAATGACTACAGTTCAGTAGTAGGAGCGTTAGAAAATAAATCAGATAATTTAGAATTTAGACGTAATTTAATGATTAAAGCATTTGAACACACAGCAGCGTATGATTCAATGATCGCGAACTACATGAACGGTCGTTTTAATGATGGTTTTGGTGAGTACCAATTTATTACTGGTAAAAAATCATTCCAAACACGTTATGGAGAAAATCCACACCAAAAAGGTGCATTGTACGAGTTTGACAATCATTTTACTGAAAACTTCAAACAGATTAAAGGTGAAGCATCGTTCAACAACATTAACGATGTAAATGGTGCTTTAAAAATTGCTTCTTCATTTGCTGATGAGAATGCAGTTTGTATTGTTAAACATGGTAACCCATGTGGTTTTGCTATTAAAGAAGATTTATTAGCATCTTATACCGAAGCACTTAAATGTGACCCAGTTTCTGCATTTGGTGGGGTTGTGGCTGTCAATGGTATTGTAACCAAAGCAATGGCTGAAAAAATGAATGAAATCTTCTTAGAAGTAGTGATGGCTGCTGATTTTGAGCCAGAAGCATTGAAAGTTTTTGAGAAGAAAAAACGTCTTAAGCTATTTTCTCAAGGTGGTACTAAACTGGTAATGTCAGAAGATTCTCATGACTTCAAACATGTTGATGGTGGATTTGTTTACCAAAACTCAGACTGTATTTGTGACAATGAAGTACATAACGCACATAAAAAATCAGAATTAACAGCAACTGAGCAAGAGATGAAAGATTTAGAGATTGCTTGGAAAGTAGCTGGATTGACGAAGTCAAACTGTGTTGTGTATGTAAAAGATTCAGCAATGGTAGCTGTAGGTATGGGGATGACTTCTCGTGTTGATGCTGCTCAGTGTGCCTTGAAAAAAGCAAAAGAGATGGACTTAGATGTATCTGGTGCTGCAATGGCTTCAGAAGCATTCTTCCCATTCCGTGACTCTATTGATGCAGCAGCAGCTGCTGGGGTGAAAGCCATTATTGAGCCTGGTGGATCAATTAGAGATGAAGAGGTGATTGAAGCTGCGAATGAGCATGGAATTTCACTTTACTTTACAACAGTTAGACACTTTTTACATTAATAGCTTTGCATTAATAATTTAATTTAAGAATACAAATTATTCACAATTATTTGTTATTCTTGATGCTTAGAATTTAACAAGGATATTTATTAATGAAAAAAACAATACTTAGTATATTGTTAGCTTGTTCAGGGCTATTGGCTGAAGTGACTAATTTAGACGTGACACCTGAGTTTATAAACGAAAAGAAAATTAAAATAATTGATATTAGAACCCAAAGTGAATGGAAAGAGATGGGGGTTATTTCAGGAGCACATCTTATTACCTTTTTTGCTGAAAACAACAAATATAATGGTGAATTTTTTCTCAAAGAACTTGATGCTGTGATTGAAAAAGATGAACAGTTTGCGATTATTTCAAACAGCTCAAGCCGTACGAAGTTGGTCTCAAATTTTTTAGGACATAAACATGAATACAATGTCATTAATCTTGTTGGTGGTATGTCAAAACTGTTAGAAGATGGGTATGAAGTAGAAGTGTATGACCCAAATAAAAAGAGAGAAGCTGAACCTGTCTCTTTAAAAACTGGAGAAGATGAAGTAGAGGAAGTATCTACTGATAATAATATTACTACAGAGTAAATGCTTTTTGCATATGCTCTTTAATCTCTTCAAATGAAAATGCATTTTCACAAAAGTACTCAAAGGCAATAATTCCCTGATATAGTAACATGTCTGAACCATCTTTCGTTGGTTTGTTCTGTGCTTTGGCATACTTTAAAAAAGGTGTCTCTTTCCCATAAATTACGTCTACACATGCTTTGGCTTTAGGCACAACTTGTTCAAGAATTTCTATGGGGCAAGGAAGTGATTCATCTTCAAGTCCAGCAGAGGTCATGTTAACCACTAGGTCATATTCTTGGGGAACAAATGTATCAAAGGTAAATGTTTTAAACCCTTCTTTCTCATAACGCTCCAAACGACCAGTACTACGGTTTAAGATGCTCACATCATAGCCTTCATCACGTAATATAACGGAGGTAGATTGTGCCGTTCCTCCAGCTCCTAGAAAAAGTACTCTTTTAATGTTTTCAAACTCAGCAATGGCTTTTAAAAATCCTGGTGCATCCGTGTTGTAGCCATAAAGCTTTCCCTCTTTTTTTACAATGGTATTAACAGCCCCAACTTTCTGTGCAAACACATCCAACTCATCACAAGCTTCAAATGCATACTCTTTATGAGGTACGGTGATGTTGGCTCCTTTGATATCAAGGTCAAAAAATTTGTTTCGTAGTTCATTGCCATCTTCAAGTCGATAACGTGTGTAAACACCATCATAATTTAAAGCTTGAAAAGTGAGGTTGTGCATAAGAGGTGATTTTGAATGAGATACAGGGTTTCCAAAGATGGTGAAGAGTTGCATGATGTGCTTTCCTAAAGTTTTTTGAGATTATAGCAGGTTTGAAAATTTAAATTATAGAACCTACATAGGGTGATTAGGAAGTTTTTACTTTATAAAATTTAAATGCAAATTATATTCATCTATTAATTTATAAAACTATTTACTATAGTAGGATTCTACGAAAAATTGAATATTTTATAAAATATAAATGCAATTAAGTTGCATTTGATATAAGTTTTCTTAGAATTGCGCCCTAATTTATACAAAGGAAACAGAAGATGATAAATCTTTCAATACCATTAAATCGATTTTATGCTACAACGGTTTTTAGTAGTGTTTTGATGACCAATACCGTTTTTGCAGAGTCAGGAACTACACTAGAGGACATCGATATTGTTGATTCATATCAAGCCTACCAAGGAGAATTTACAGCACTTGAAACGCCTCAGTCTGAACAGAGAATAGATGCTGAAATCATCAAGGACTCAGGAGCAGTTACGCTAGATCAAGCATTAGATTTAGCTTCATCGGTTGGTCGTCAGAACAACTTTGGTGGATTATGGAACAGTTTTTCAGTGAGGGGTTTTGTTGGCGATGAAAACCTTCCAAGTAATTATTTGGTAAACGGATTTAACGCTGGTCGTGGATTTGGAGGGCCTAGAGACCTTTCAGGTGTGGAGTCAGTTGAAGTACTGAAAGGTCCTCGTGCTGCATTGTTTGGGCGTGGTGAACCTGGGGGAACAATTAATCTTGTGACGAAACGTCCAACGTTTGATGAGCAAGCTGAAATTACGGTGAAGGCTGGTAGCTTTAGTACTTATCGTACGGATTTAGATTGGACGGCTCCTTTGTCGGAGAACCTTGCTGTTCGTATGGTAGGTTTTTATGAAGATGCAGAGAGTTATCGTGATACAGTTGAAACTACCAAGTATGGTTTTAACCCTTCAGCGACTTATCTTATTGGTGATAGCAGTGCCTTGACTTATGAACTTGAGTACAGCCATCAAGAAATTCCATTTGACCGAGGGGTCATTGCTATTGATGGAAAATTAGGTCAGATTCCAGAGAGTCGTTTTCTTGGTGAGCCGGGTTATGGGCCTATAGAGACCGATGTTTTAGGGCATCAACTTGAGTTCCAACATGACTTCAACGATGAGTGGAGTGCCTTGGTTGGTTTTAATCATAGAGAAACATCACTGAAGGGTTATGCTTCTGAGAATGGGTTTGGTGTACCTGATGCAAATGGTGACTTCGGTCGCTTTAGTCGTTACCGTGACTACGATGCAACTTATCAAGTCTTACGTGGGGAAATCAGTGGAGAGTTTGAAACTGCTGGATTAGAACACCGTCTTACCATGGGTATAGACAGTGATAAGTTTGAAAATGATCAATATGCGACACGTGATAGATCAACAGATCAAACAATTAACATTTACAATCCAGTCTATGGAAACGCTCCAATATCGGGTCTTGATCTAGCAGAACAAATCAACAGAGTGGAAACGCAAAAGTCGACAGGTATTTATCTGCAAGACCAAATAAGTCTTACGGATAAAGTAGATATTAGAGTAGGGGCACGTTTTGATGATTATAAACAAGAGCTTATAAACCGTAAGAGTGATACTAGCTCTAAATATTCAAAATCACAAGTTAGCCCACAATTTGGAGCAGTTTATAAAGCGACCGATGCTGTGTCTGTGTATGCGAGTTATGGTGAAAATTTCCGTCCATTATCAGGTGCAACCAATGAAAATGCACTTAAGCCAAACCAGTCAGAGTCGGCTGAGATTGGGGTTAACTTTAGTTTAAATGATAATGCCATCAAAGGAAACTTTGCACTGTTTAACGTTAAGCAGTCTAACATTGCAACATTTGATGCTGACTTTAATCCTACTGCTGTGGGTGAGGCTGAAAGTAAGGGTGTTGAACTTGACTTACAGGGTAACATTACTGACTCATTAAGATTTTTATTCTCGTATACGTACATTGATGCTGAGACAAAAAATGACTATTATGATGCCGTGGCTTATGCTGATATCCCTGCTGGTTCAGACCTGATGAATGTTGCTGATCATCAATTAAGTGTACAGCTTGCCAAACAAACTCAACTTGCTGGTAAAGAGCTTGATGTGATTGGTGGGTTACTTTATGTTGGCGATAGAAGTGGACAGTTTGGTCACCCAAGCTTTAGGCTACCAAGTTACACAACGACTCGGGTTGCAGCAAATTACCAACTTTCAAAATCGCTTGAAGTAAGTGCAGAAATAAACAACTTATTTGATGAAGAGTATTACACCAACTCGTATGCTCAGACGTGGGTTCAACCGGGTACACCACGTAATGCAAACGTATCAGCAACGTATAGGTTCTAATACAATGAAATTACAAGCAGATGCATTAGAGCTTACGCGCTCTGGTAAAAAAGTCTTAGATGGGGTCTCGTTCAGTTTAAAAGCTGGCGAGATATACGCACTTTTAGGGGGTAATGGGGAAGGAAAATCTACCACATTACTTAGTTTTCTAGGTTTTATAAGCCCTGATAGTGGTAGCGTACGTGTGAATGATAAAGATGTCTATTCAGACATTGGTGTTGCACGTAAAGCCATTGCTTATTTACCTGAGTCTGCTTCATTATATGAACACCTTAATGCTTATGAAAATATTGATTACTTTTTACAACTTGCAGGTCTCCCTAAAACCAGTGCGAGTATTGATGAGGCTCTTGATAGAGTGACCTTAAAGCCAGAAGCGAGACAACTAAAATTAGCTGATTATTCTAAAGGAATGCGTCAGAAAGTGACGATTGCCTTGGCGATGTTACGTGATACGGATATCTTACTTTTAGATGAACCAACCTCGGGGTTGGATCCTAATGCCATTGATGAATTTCATCAGCTTGTGCGAAGCCTTGCTGATACGGGTAAAGCTATTTTGATGGTAACCCATGATGTGTATGGTGCTTGTAATGTGGCTGATAAAATTGGACTTCTTTATAACGGTAGATTAATGCAAGAGTTTAATGCCCAAAGTGGAAAAATTGATACCGAGACGGTGCATAAAGCATTTTCTGCAACAGTAGCCACCCAAAATAGTTGAAGGTAAATAGATGAGAACCATATACCTTATTGCACGGAGTGAGTGGCTATACTGGATTCGATCACGTCTTGTGCTTGGAAGCATATTTATTTTTTTAGTATTGCTTACGGTGTCTGCTTTTTTTACAGCCTCTCATATGGATGCCGAAAATCACGCCAGAGTGCATCAACAAACTAAAGCTGAAGAGACATTCCTTGCTCAACCTGATCGTCATCCTCACCGAATGGTACATTATGGTCACTATGCATTTCGTACGCCTGCACCATTGGCAGGGTTTGACCCCGGACTTGATACCGTAACGGGTCAATCTATTTTTCTTGAAGGTCATCGTCAAAATACCGTTATGTTTCCTGAGTCATCAGCAAGTAGCGATTTTGGTGGTTTATCAGGGTTAAATCCGGCGTTAATTTATCAAATTTTTGCACCCTTACTTATTATTTTACTGGCTTACAATGCCATTGGGCGTGAGCGTGAAGCTGTGGTACTTACTCCCATGTTAGCCATTGGCATAACGGGCAGAACACTCATTGTTGGTAAAGCACTGGCGCTACTTTCCTTTATGCTTCTAATGTTGATACCTCTTCTTATTAGTTCTGCCTTTGCCCTTGTAGAAGGTGAGAGTTTTATGGCATTATTGACGTTATTTATTATCTATTTTATGTATTTGGCAATATGGATTGGCTTAACACTGTTTATGTCCATCATCTTGAAAAAAGGGTCGACCGTCTTAGCCGTTATGACTGGCTTATGGTTTATCTTTTCCTTGGTATTGCCTTCTATAGCTGTCAATATTGCTACTAAAACTTCTGCCGTTTCAGGGAAAATTGAAACAGACTTAGCGATGTTAAAGGATGTTCGTAAAGTAGGGGATGGTCATAATACTAAAGACCCAGCTTTTCAAAAAATGCGTCAAGATTTATTGGCAAAGTATAAGGTTGAACGTCTTGAAGATTTACCAATTAACTTTCGTGGAATGGTCGCGATGGAGGGTGAACGAAAATTGACAGAAGTATTGAATCGATACGCCAAGGAGCGAATGCTTTCCGAAGCGAAACAAGAGAAACTTATTTCAAGTTATGGCTGGTTCACACCAAGCATTTCAATTGCTTTTGCATCGAGATCAATTGCTGGGACAGATCTTTCAAATTATCATCGTTTTCAAAAAGAAGCTGAAGCCTTGCGTTACAAATTTATTCAAGGGCTTAACCGTGTACAAACCGAAGCATTATCTTATGAGGATGATATGAATCGTAATAAAGATAAAGCGTCTTCAGAACGTGCACGTATTAATAGCTCAAACTGGGAAGTACTTGACAAATTTGAATTTGGCACAGAAGATTTATCGCTTAGAATAGCCAATGCTATCGCTTCAATTCAGATGTTACTCATCTGGCTGATAGCTGTATTTGGAGTATTAATTTGGCGAAGTAAAGGAATTAAAGCATGAACAATATGAATGCATTAATCCGTGAAGTAAAATTCACGGCACGTGACTTAACAGTATGGTTTTGGCTAGTGATTGTTCTTAGCTTATCGACTGTTTCTCTTTGGTCTGGACTGACGGAAGTAGAGCATCAAGATGCTACCATAGAACAGCTTCTTGAAGCCGATAAAGAAGAGCGTTTAGCTGAACAGAGCAAGTATGAAAACTGGGGATACTTGGCTTACTACACGTTCCACTTGACCTATGATGCTCCTTCTGATTTTGCTTTTGCAGCAATGGGACTTCGAGACAGCCAACCATGGAAACATCGAGTTAGAATGCTTGCCCTTGAAGGTCAAATTTATGAGCGAGATGTAGGTAATCCGAGTATTGCCTTGATTGGTCGTTTTGATTTTGCATTTTTTACGGCTTTTATCATTC